>JAGPFE010000003.1:0-97952 GCA_018056705.1 Candidatus Hydrogenedentota bacterium
CAGGAGGGGGGTCGAAAAGAGATGAGGCGTGGATCGAAATACAAGAGGGGTGGCGTCGAAATGACGGGAGAGAGCGAAATGACAGGAGGGGTGGTGTCGAATTATCGTTGGTGAAAGGGCTCGTGGCGTTGCGCGAGGCGGTGCCCGTTACGGCCTTAGTGCCATGTCGTGCGTATGTTTGAATCAGTTAAACGAGACGAACCGCAGGCCAAGCGTGGTCCACGCATGCCGTGCAGAGCAGGTTTGAATCAGTTAGAACGGTGTATCCCGGTTTAAAAAGTTGTCATTTCGAGCGAAGCGAGAAATCTTTATGGCTCCGAAAATAGGCCGGAAAGATTTCTCCTCACTTCGTTCGTCGAAATGAGAGAAAGGGGGCGAAATGACAGGAGGGGGGTCGAAATGACAGGAAGGGGGGTAGAAATGACAGGAAGGGGGGTAGAAATGACGGGAAGGGGGGCGAAATGAGAAAAGGGTTAAGTCGAAATGAGAGAAAGGGGGCGAAATGACAGGGGGGCTGAGTCGAAAAGACAAGAAGACTGAGTCGAAGTACAGGAGGGGGTCGAAAAGAGATGAGGCGTGGATCGAAATGCAAGAGGGGCGGCGTCGCAATGACGGGAGAGAGCGAAATGACTGGAAGAGGGGTAGAAATGACGGGAGGGGAGGCGAAATGAGAAAAGGGTTGAGTCGAAATGAGATGAGGCGTGGGTCGAAATGACGGAAAAGTCGAAATGAAGCAAAAGGTCAAAAAGGCGGGGTAGGGGCAGGGCATGAGAGGGGGAAAGGACACGAGAGGGGAAATGACAAGAGAGCTCGACATGCAGTCTGGGACGCAATCACAACGGGGTGACATGCATGACGGAGGCAATATGACAAGGTCCAGTCGCGCGGATGGCTTTTTCAAGTAGTCCTCGTGTCGTCGCCATGACAGGCAGGTGTCCCAAGACAAGATCGATCTCGGGTAACTTCCCATCGGATTGCCGTGGCGGGCGGGTGGAATCCACGGGCCGATGCCGATACAATAGGAGTCGTGTCGGAGTGAATCAAGATTGGAGAAAGGAAGATCCCATGATGGTGAGTGCCCTGCTGCTGACTACGGCAATCCTGGCCACGCCGCTGTTCGAGGGAGAATTGATTTTTCCTCCGGAACCCTGGCACAACCATGGGTCCTCGATCGTGGAGACGCCGGGCGGTGACTTGCTGGCGGTGTGGTTCCACGGCAGCGGCGAGCGTACCGCGGACGATGTGAAGTTGCTGGGGGCCCGCAGGAAGCCGGGAAAGGAATGGTCCGCCCCCTTTGAGATGGCCGACACGCCGGATCTTCCGGACTGCAACCCCGTGCTGTTCGTGGATCCGCGGGGTACCCTGTGGCTGTTCTGGATCACGGTGCAGGACAACGAGTGGGGCGGCTCGCTGCTCAAATACCGGGTTTCAGAGGACTACGAGGGAGAAGGGGCCCCCACCTGGAAATGGCAGGACGTGGTGCACGCGCGACCTCGGGACCTCGAAGCGAAGTTCAGGGCGGTGATCGAAAAGGGGCTGGAAGTCCTGGATCCGCTGCTGGAGATAGAGCCGAAATTAAAGGGCGAGATCGAGGAAGCCGGTCGACGAGCCGGGATAAAACTGCACCAGCGGCTGGGATGGATGACCCGGATTCACCCCATCATGGTAGGTGAGCGGCGAATCCTGCTGGGCCTGTATTCGGACGTGTTCAACTGCAGCCTGGCGGCCTGGACCGAGGACTGGGGAAAAACATGGCAATTCAGTTATCCCATCCTTGATCCCGATCCCCTGAAGATTGCCAACATTCAGCCAAGTTTCGCGCGCCGCCGGGACGGAACCATCGTCGCCTTCATGCGGGACAATGGCTTTCCGCATTTCGTCCGGGTCAGCGAAAGCGGGGACGATGGCCTGACGTGGGGGCCCGTGGAAGCGCTGGATATCCGTAACCCGGGGTCCAGCGTGGAAGCCCTGGTGTCACGCTCGGGCAGGTGGCTCCTGGTCTGCAACGACACGTTCCAGGGGCGCCATCGCCTGGCCGTGTACCTGTCGGAGGATGAGGGCAGGACGTGGCCGGTCCGTCGGGTGGTGGAAGAAACGGAAGAGAACAAGGGGAGTTTTTCGTACCCGTCGATCATCCAGGCGAAGGACGACACGTTCCACCTGACTTTTTCGTGGCGCGTGGAAGGGACGGAAGGCAGTTCGATCAAGCACGTTCGATTCAACGAGGAATGGATTACGTCCGGCACGATGGAACCGGGGAAATAACGGGTGGTTTAAACGCGAGGTGGCAAGTCACCGGGAGGCATGGGAAATGGCAGTCAACGCGGCATTATGCGGGAACACCTTTTCGGAGCGGTTTGGTGGCCAGGCCACGGTGATCGCGCGGGCGCCTGGCCGGGTGAACCTGATTGGCGAGCATACCGATTACAACCATGGGTTCGTGCTGCCCATGGCGATCGAGCGGGACACGGTTATCGCGGGGCGCGCGCTGGATAAGCGGGTGTTGCGGTTGCGGGCGGAGAACCTCGACGAGGAAGGGGAATTTTCCCTCGAGCGCATCACGCGGCAGGCCGGCGCGCCGTGGGCGGATTACCTGCTGGGGGTCGCGCTGGAACTCGAACGACTGGGCTACCCGGTGCCCGGCGCCGAGGCGGTGATCATGGGCGACGTGCCGCTGGGATGCGGGTTGAGCAGTAGCGCTGCCCTCGAGATGGCGGCCTTGGCGTTTTTCGAGGGCCTGGGTGGGTTCCGGCTGGATGACGCCGAAGCGGCCCGGCTGGGACAACGGGTGGAAAACGGGTTCCTGGGGCTGAGCAGTGGCATCATGGACCAGTTTATTTCACGGTGTGGCCGCGCGGATCACGCGCTGTTCCTGGATTGCCGGAGCCTGGAGCGTCAACTGGTGCCGGTGGTGATGGACCAGGCGGTATTCGTGATCGCCAACACGAACTGTCCGCGGGGGCTGACGGGCTCAAAGTACAACGAGCGGGTGGCCGAGTGCGGCGAGGCGGTCCGGACATTGCGGGAACGCACCGGCCGGGAAGGCACGCACCTGCGGGATTTCACCGAGGCGGACCTGGAATCGGCCCGTGACGGCATGTCCGAGGTGGTATACCGGAGGGCCCGGCACGTGATTTCGGAAAACCGGCGGACCCGTGAGGCCTGTGAGGCGTTGAGTGGAGGAGACCTGGCCCGCTTCGGGATCCTGATGAATGCATCGGACCGCAGCCTGAGGGAGGATTACGAGGTGACCAACGGGGAACTGGACGCGATGACGTCGATTGCCCGGTCGTTACCGGGATGCCTGGGGTCACGGATGACGGGGGCGGGTTTTGGCGGGTGCACGGTGAGCCTGGTGCTCCGGGACGACGCGGACCGGTTTTGCGCGGAGCTGGCGCGGCAGTACGCAGCGACGACGGGTCGTTCCGGGGAGACCTACGTGACGCGCGCGGCGGATGGCGCGGGAGTGGTTCTGGGTTAACCATTTTTTGTGTAAAGGTTTCAGGAGAGGCTAAATTATGCCATCGATTACCCAAAATTTGGAAAGGGACTCGGGAAAGAAAGGAGCCTGTCATGTCGGGATGTGGTAAGAACAGCAGGTGCGCATGTGAGAACACGACGGACAAAACAACGCGGCACGGCCTGACCCGGCGGCAGTTTATCGAAATAGCCGGGCTCACGGTGCTGGCCGCGGGTTCGCATCGCGCCCTCATGGCCGGGCCGTTCCAGGCCGACCCGGACCACCCGGTACCGGCAGATAAGAAGCTGGATCCCGCCTGGGTGCGGAGCCTCTTCGAACGGGGCGAAAAAGAAGTGTTTACCGGGGCAGACCTGGAACCCATCGGCATGCCCTGCGGCGGCATCGGGTCGGGGCAGATGTACCTGTGCGGCGACGGCAGGCTGGGTGACTGGCAGATCTTCAATGACGCGGTGTCCCGGTGGATCGGCAACACGGGATCGACCTACGAGCGCCGCGCGCCCGCCCGCCCGTTTTTCCAGGAGTTCGCGCTGCTGTATTGTCATGATGGCGGTGAGGGACAGGTCCGGCTGCTGAATCGCGAAGCGTGGGCGTCCGTGTCGTTCCGGGGAGAATTCCCGATCGGCACGGTGACCTACCGGGATCCTTCCATGCCCGTGTGGGTATCCCTGGAAGCCTTCACGCCGTGGATTCCGCTGAACGCGGAAGATTCCGCCCTGCCGGCCACGATCATGGAATTTACCGCGCACAACGACACGGAATGGCCCATCGAGGTGTCCGTGGCGGGACTGCTGGAAAACATGGTTTTCCACAAGAGCAGGCACGCGGTGGATGGGGTTCGCCGCACCATCCGGTGGGTCCGGACGCCCGAGCGCGTGCTGGCAGTGCTGGGGGCGCGAACGCCAACCGAAGAGGAACTGGCGGCCTTGCCGCCTCCCAGGGAGAATATCGTGTTCGCCGATTTCGAGGGTTCGGATTACGGCGCGTGGACCGTGGAAGGGGAGGCCTTCGGCCAGGCACCGGCCACGGGTCCCGCGAAGAATCAGCAGCCGGTTAGTGGGTTCGAAGGGAAGGGGTTTGCCGGATCTTACAGTGGCAACGATGACCTGACGGGTAAACTGGTTTCCCCGGAGTTCACGGTGAGTCGGCGGTTCATCAGTTTCCTGCTGGGAGCGGGGCCCCACCCGGAACGCACGGAGGTTCGCCTGATCGTGGATGGGGAGGTGGCGCGACGCGCGGCAGGTCGTCCGGAAGAACAGTTGCGGTGGACATCCTGGGATACGCGGGAACTGGAAGGCAAGACCGCCCGTATTGAAATCGTGGACGACGCCAAGGGCGGGTGGGGCCACATCAACGTGGATCAGATCGTGTTCTGTGACCGCCCGATGGATCAGGAGGGCATGACCCCCGACCAGTATCCCGACTGGGGCAGCCTGTGCCTGGCGGTCGAAGAGCGGGACGCGGCGAAGCCCGATACATGGATGGGTAAGGCCCTGCGCGCGGCATCGTGGCCCATGCCACTGAATACGGGAGAAGGCGACGAGGATTATCCCGACGATGAACAGCGGGGCGTGGCACTGGCAGCCCCGCCAGTACGCCTGGGGCCGGGAAACACCTATACCTTCCGCTTCGCCCTTACCTGGCATTTTCCACGCAAGCCGAGCGGCAAGCGCAACTATTACTCGGTACGTTTCCCGGACGCGGAAGCGGTGGCGACCTACCTGCTGGAAAATTATCCAAGGCTGGCCGGCGACACGCGCCTGTGGCGGGATCGACTGTACGATTCAACCCTGCCCTACTGGCTCATCGATCGGCTGCATTCCACCATCAGTTACCTGGGCACGGGGAGCATGGAATGGTGGCACGACGGGCGGATACACGGCTGGGAAGGGGTGACGTGTTGCCACGGTAACTGCAGCCACGTGTGGAATTACGCCCACGGCATGGCCCGGCTGTTTCCTGAACTCGAACGACGGGTGCGGGAAATGCAGGACTTCCGCAGCCGGGACGAGGGGGGCGGTTTCCACGACGACACGGGACTCGTTGGATTCCGCGGAGACGACAACTACGCGGCGGACGGGCAATGCGGCACGGTGCTCAAGGCGTATCGCGAGCACCTGATGTCGAGGGACCGTTCTTTTCTCCAGCGGAACTGGCCCCGGATCCGCAAGGCGCTGCGGTTTTCCATGACCCACGACGAAAACGGCGATGGCCTGATCGAGGACCTGCAGCACAATACCTTCGATATCAACTTTTTCGGCGCGAACACGTTCGTGGGCAGCCTGTACCTCGCGGCGTTGCGGGCGGGCGAAGCGATGGCCCGGGAGATGGGAGACCTGCCGTTCGCGGAGGAATGCGCCCGCGTGTATGAATCGGGCAGGAAACTGACCGAGGAACGGCTGTGGAACGGCGAATATTTCATCTAGGACGTGGACCTGTCGAAGCATCCACAGTACCAGTACGCGGACGGGTGCCTGTCGGACCAGGTATTCGGCCAGGGCTGGGCGCACCAGGTGGGACTGGGGTATATCTATGATCCCGGGAAGGTGCGGCAGGCCCTGCGGTCCGTGTGGAAGTACAACTGGGCCCCGGACGTCAAGGCGTTCAACGATAAGTATCCTCCCTTCCGGTGGTTCATCACGCCCGGTCACGCCGGCCTGATCGTGTGCACGTGGCCCGCGGGGAACCACATGAAGGAGGGCGTGCTGTACCGGGAGGAGGTCTGGACCGGCATCGAGTACCAGGTTGCCAACCACATGGCGAATGAAGGCATGCTGGAAGAGGCCCTCGTGATATGCCGGGCCGTGCATGACCGGTATCACCCCTCGCTGGCAAATCCCTACAACGAGGTCGAGTGCGGCGACCATTACGTGCGCGCCCTTGCCAGTTGGGGGGTATGGCTGGCCCTTGGTGGATTTTACTGTCACGGTCCGGAGGGTATCCTTGGGTTTGCCCCGAAGATGACCCCGGATCGGTTTCGCGCGGTGTACACCGTTCCGGACGCGTGGATTACGTTGGAACAGGTTCGTGAAAACGGCGAGCAACGGGACACCGTGGCCTGCGCGTGGGGTGAGACCCGGCTCAATCGCCTGCGCCTGGAACTGCCCGAAGGGAAATCATTGCGGTCTGCCCGGGTGCTGATGGATGGCGTGGAAGTGGAGGCAGAGGCCAAGGTAACAGACCGGCAAGTGGAGATGGTTTTTGCCCGATCGTGTGAACTGAGGCGGGGGAACACGCTTGTTGCCACGCTGGCCCTGGCCTGAACTGTTCTGAAACACACACGGTTCCCGGTAACGACGCCTGCCGTTGCCGGGAACTATCATGTATGGGGGGTGTTTCACGAGTGTTCCACGCGATACACCGGAGATACAGACGTGAAACCTTTCCATGTGCTGCTTCTTGTGTTTGGACTCATGATGATCCCCCGCGCGCGGGCGGAATTCGTCGTGGAATCGGAATCGGTATACCACCCAGCGGTGGCAAGCACGTCATACGTGGAGTCCTGGCCCGTGGACGGGGGGGGCGTGCTGGAAGTATTCGTCCGTAACATGGGCACGCAACCCGTGTCGCTGACGGGAGTAGAGTTGAACGGCGTAGCCCCGGAATCCTTCGCGGGCGTGAAATGGTGGCGATTCTGGCCGGAAACCGTGGCGCCTGGAGACGTGGCCACGTTGACGGTCAAGAGCACCGGTGCTCCCATGGAACCGGGCGCGGAGGTCACGGTGACCGTCCTGGGAGAGCATGGCGAGGTGGCGTCCAACGTGGTGGCGTGCGGCGAGTCTGTGCTGCGGCTTGGGGCCGTGCTGGTATCGCCGGATTTCCGCTCCGTGTATCTTTACGCCCGGAACGATGGTACCCAGACGGTAAGCGTTGATGAGATCCGGCTCAACGGCGAAGTGGCCACGCCCACGCAACCAGGTCGACTGGAAGCCCTTGGGGGATCCTGGATCGTGCCCGCGGGCGGGTTGCGGATTTTCCGGGCCCGCTGGAGTGCCCCGATTGCTCCGTTGACGCCCCTGGCCTCGCGGCTGATCTGGCACGACGTAACCGATCCGGGATCCGGGAGTTGCTGCGCCGGTGGTCTGGTCAGGGTGACGCGCCCGGAGTTCCTGCTGGGTACCTGGAGCACGGACCTGCGCGACGATCCCGGACGGACCGTTGAGGCGCGGGCCCTGGGTATCAACGCGAACCTGCCGGGCGGCCAACGGTACGACACGGTCCGTGAACTGGCGGAAACGGCGTTCCTGTCACATTCGCTGACCTACGGTGCTGGAACCCTGGCAGCCACCACGGTTCAGGCCGCGGCAGGAGCCACCGGTTTCCACGGGTGGTTTCTCCGGGATGAGCCGGACCTGTCGCCGGGTGAAAATCCATCCGGCATCCTTGCCCAGGAGAACCGGCTGATCTGGCAGAACGATCCGGGTCATCCCACGTGGATCAACCTGGCCACCACGGCGGCATACAACGAATACGCGACCTTCACGGACATCGCGTGCATGGATCATTACGCCATGTTCGGGGCGTTCACGAACATTCCGGGCACGTGGCTGATCCGTGTTTCGGACATGGAAGAAGCCCTGGAATGGACCCGCCTGTTGAAGCGTAACGTTGAACCCCGGCCGATATGGTCCTGGGCCCAGTTGTGTTCTTCCACGTGGTGGGGTCAACCTGAACCTTGGGGTGTCAATTACCAGTTCTGGGCGCACGTGATGGAAGGCGCCAAGTCGGTGTTCTGGTTCGACTATGGTCCAGGGGACCAGGACAGAGAGGAATACGCTCCCGCCGTCCAGATGGCCGCGCGGGCGTATCGGCAGTTCGCGCCGGTTCGGACCCTTTGTTATTACGGGGAACCGCTGCAGCCTTCCGCGGTAGAACCGGACGCGCCGTTAATCGCGCGGTTGCTCGCGGGTCCCGGCGGGGCCGTGGCCGTGGTGCTTAACAACAACTACCGTGTCGGCGGATCGACGCCCCTGCAACCGGTCTACGAAAGGGGATCCGCCAGCGGATGGGTGGAGTTCACGCTCCCGGACTGGATTACCCCGGAAGAGGTATGGCGCGTGACGGAAACGGGCAGGGAAATGGCGGACTGGTACCAGGCAGGGGACGCGATACGGTTACAGGTCACGCTGGGCCCCGAAGAGACGGGGGTATTTACCATCGGGCCGCGGGATCGGGTCGGGCCGGAACCAGTATCTCCCGTTATGCTGACGTGGGCGGAGGATGGAAGGCCCGCGTTGCGATGGGCGGAACCTCGCGACAACGTTGGCGTGTGGAGGTACGAGGTGTTCCGGAATGGCGTGTTCGTGGGAGAGACGGCGGAGCCGGCGTGGATGCTGGACGAGGGTATGGACTGGCGGGACGGCTATGCCGTGCGGGCCGTGGATGCCGCGGGCAACCAGGGCGGACTCTCTCCCACGGCCCGGCTGGGGCAGTACGATTTTCCAGTCGCGGGGTGGGGCATGGGCTGGAAAGCGGTCAGCGGGGCGACGTCACAGCGGGTGGAGTCGGGCCGGCTCGTGGCGGCAAGCGATGGTGGAACGCTTCGCGTCCAGGGACCGGCCGTGACGATGCCGGCGGCATCGGTCCCGTGGGCGCTGATGGTGATGGACTTACCTTCCGGGGCTTCCGCGCGCCTGGAGTGGCAGCGGGCGGACGCGCCATCGTGGGATAGTGCCCGCAGGGTCATGTTGAGTGCATGGTCCGGCAAGGCGACCACGTCGAGGGTGTTCGCCGTGGATCTTTCGGCGAACGGGGAGTGGCAGGGAACGATCAGCCGGACCCGTATCGTGGTGACAGGCCTTTCCGCCGGGCAGGAAGCCGCGCTGGAACTGGCGCGGTTCAGCCCGGAAGGTCCCGACGCGGACGCGGATGGTGACGGCCTGAAGGACGGGGAAGAATACCTGCTGAAGACAGATCCTTTTTCCATGGACTCGGACGGAGACGGACTTTCTGATGGCGATGAAACGCTGGCCCATGGGACGGATCCGACCCGGGCAGACACCGACGGGGACGGGTTGAGCGACCGGGAGGAGTTGCGCTGGGGCAGCGATCCCCTTGACCTGCTGGACACGGCTGCGGTGCCGGTTGGCGGCCGGATTTTTTTGGTCCTGTTGCTGTTGCTGGGGGCTCGCGTGGGTTTACGGCACGCCTGAGACAACGTAGCCCCGTTTGATATAATAAACACAGTTTATTTGACTGCAGGCAGGCAACCGGGGTATGGGAGCATTTTCAGGGGGAGCATGGAGGACGTGCCATGGTTAAGTGGCTGTTTTTCGCGCTGGTGATTTTTTCCTGCGTGGCCTTTTCCTGTTACGCTGAACCAACGCGCGATATCTACCCGGACACGTGGGTGGCAACGGATGCCCTTGGCCGGACGGTTCCCGTTCACGAGGAAGTTGGCTCACCAAGGCCCGGGAAATGGGTTGGAATTTTTTATTGGACCTGGCATATTCACTACCTTGACGGACCACACAATCTCAGCCAGATCGTGGCTGGTATACCAGAAGGCACCCCGATCACGTGGCCGTCGTTAAACGGACCGTACCACTGGGGCGAACCGGAATTAGGGTATTACGTGATGACGGATCCTTTCGTGATCCGAAAACATGCCAGTATGCTGGCCGACGCTGGGGTGGACGTCATTTTTTTCGACACGACTAATGCTCCCTTCACCTGGCGTGAGGAATATGAGGCCCTGTGCGCGGAATTCGAGTCGATGCGGAGCCAGGGCAACAGCACGCCCTACATAGCATTTATCTGTCCTTTCTGGAATCCCGCGCCGGTGTTTGACCAGTTGTGGAATGATTTGTACCAGCCCGGAAAATGGCGGGACCTGTGGTTCATGTGGAAAGGAAAGCCCCTGATCCTGGCGGATCCAGCGGACATCAATGACCCGGAAATTCTGGATTTCTTCACGTTCCGGAAACCCATGCCGGATTACTGGATGGGTCCCTCCGGGCCCAATCAGTGGAGTTGGCTGGAGGTATATCCCCAGCACGTGTTTTTTGATGAATCCGGGAGCCCCGAGCAGATGAGCGTGGGGGTGGCGCAGAACGCCCTGCCCAACACGCCCGGACCCGCCCCCATGAGCCACGTTCAAGGTGCCATGGGACGCAGCTGGCACAATGGCGCGAAGGATCCCCGTCCGGATGCCGTGAACTGGGGACTTAATTTTGATGAGCAATGGCGTCGAGCGTTGGAAGTGGATCCATCGTTCATCTTCGTCACCGGCTGGAACGAATGGATTGCCCTGCGGTTTGATGCGTGGGGTGGTTACTCGGCTGCCACAGACTGCTACTACCCCGGCGGCCTGTTCGTCGATGAATACACCCAGGAGTACAGCAGGGATTGTGAGCCCATGCGGGGCGGACATACCGATAATTACTATTACCAGCTGGCCTCGTGGATTCGAAAATACAAGGGCGCGCGTCCAATACCCACGTCCAACGGCCCGCGCGCCATTACGCTTGACGGCATGTTTGACGACTGGGCTGACGTGGAGCCTGAATACCGGGACACGGTGGGAGACATCATTCATCGCGATCATCACGGGTACGGATCGCTCATTTACCAGAATTTTTCGGGCCGCAACGATATCATATCGGCCAAGGCGGCCTTTGACGGGAACAACCTGTACTTCTACGCACAAACGGCCAATCCATTGTCGTCATGGACAGACCCAAAATGGATGCTGTTGCTGCTGGACCTGGACCAGGATGGAACAACAGGGTGGTTAGGATATGACGCCGTAATCAATGACGAGGTGCTTTCCTCAAGCCAGACTACCGTCAAGATCTGGAATGACGGGGCATGGGTTCCGGTTGGAACGGCAGATCTGCGGCTGGGCAGCCATGAACTGGAACTGGCCGTATCCCGTGTCCTGTTGGGAAAAGGCTCCGGCCTGCCCGGTTTTGATTTTCACTGGGCGGACAACATTCCGGCATACGGTGATGTTTCGGTGCTGGGCGTGGATGGAGACAGCGCACCCAATCGGCGGTGGAATTATCGTTTCATAGCGGTAGACCGCGAGCCACCGGAACAGGTCAGCCGCGTCATGCTGGTATGGGACGGTTCTGGCCACCCCGTGTTACGCTGGGAGCCGCCTTACGATGATGTCGGGGTGAGCCGGTATCGGATTTTCAGAAACGGGACGCAGTCCGGCGAGACGGACTTGACGGAATGGACCTTCAGCGAGGGCGTGGACTGGCGGGATGAGTTTGGCGTGCGCGCGATGGACGCCGCGGGTAATATTGGCCCCATGTCGCCGCTGGCCACGTTGATGAACTATGCCTTTCCGGCGGTTGGATGGGACATGGACTGGGAAATTGCCGGGGGAGGAGAAGTGGCATATATCGAACCGGGGCGGTATGCCGCGCGTCTCAGCGGCGCCCCGCTGGTCTTGCAAAACACCACGCTTCATCTTCCCGCGGCTTCCGCGGCCCGGGTTCGTGTTCGTCTGGATGTTCCCCTGGGGACGAGCGTGTGGATGGCATGGCAACGGTCGGACAAGCCCGACTGGAGCAACGAGCAAGAGGTTCAACTTTCCCTGAACTCCGTTCACCCCGGGTCGACGGGTTTTTACGAGGCTGAACTGGCCGCGTTACCAGGATGGACCGGAACCATCACCGCGGTACGGTTCAGTGTATCCGGAGTTCCGGATAACACCATGGTGGTCACGCGGAGTATCCAGTTCACGCCAACGGGATGGGGTGGAGACGCGGACGGCGACGGCCTGTCTGACGGTCTTGAATCCTATGTTGGGACGGACCAGTTCCAGCGAGACACCGACGGGGACGGGTTGAGCGACCGGGAGGAGTTGCGCTGGGGCAGCGATCCCCTTGACCTGCTGGACACGGCATCGGTTCCGGCCGGCCTGGTGGCCGTGGCGGGAACGGCTGTCCTGCTGTTGCTGCTGGGGTTCTTCGGTGTCCGCGGAAGCCGTCGTCGCGGGGTGCGCCGCTGAAAAGAAGCGTGATACAATGCCGCCGATGCCGGTCGAGGGGGGCCGGCCGGAAAAGCGGTATGTCCCTGTACGTATACGGATTAAACCACCACAGCAGTCCACTGGCGTTGCGCGAGGCCCTCATGGTGCCTGCCGGTGAGATTGCCGACGTCCTGGTTTCGTTTCGACAGATGCTGGTGGAAGCGGGGGACGCGCGTGCCGGCGTCACCCTGTTACAGACCTGCAACCGTTTCGAGTGGTATATCCGGACCCAGTTGCCCGCCGCGCGACTTCGTGGGCTGGTCATGGGCTGGATGCATCATCGGGTGGGTGCCCCACGGGTGCCTTCACTGGCGGAATCAGTGTACGAACACGCGCAGGAAGACGCGGTCAGGCACTTGTTTCGCGTGGCGTCGAGCCTCGACAGCCTCGTGGTGGGCGAGACGGAAATACTGGGGCAGGTGCAGTCGGCCTACGAGCAGGCCCGGCAGGCCGGCGTGACGGACAAGGTCCTTGGGACCCTGTTCCAGCGGGCCATACGTACCGGCAAGGAAACGCGCGAGAAAACCCGGATCGGGAACGGCAAGGTTTCCATCGCGTCGGTGGCGGTGGACCTGGCGGAAACGGTGCTTCGGGATATTGCCGGCAAGACGGCGATGGTCATAGGGTCGGGGACGATGAGCGAAGCGGCCCTGTCCCGCCTGATGGAACGGGGTATCGGGCAAGTGATCGTGCTGAACCGCACGTTCGAGCGGGCTCGCGAACTGGCCAGTCGCTTCCGGGGTGAAGCGGGACCCCTGGACGTGTTGCGGAATCACCTGCACCGGGCGGATATCATCATCAGTTCCACGGGCGCGCCCGAACCCATTCTAGGGGTGGACGCCTTTCAGGATGCCATGGCGCGGCGTCGTGGCGCGCCCATCCTGCTGATTGACATTGCCGTTCCCCGTGACGTGGACCCCGCCGTGGGCGCGCTGGAAAACGTGTTTTACTACGACATTGACAGCCTGGAAAACCAGGCGAGGCTCAATCAGCAGCAGCGGGCCCGGGCGATCACCGAGGCCGAACGCCTGGTGGAGGAAGCCGTGAAGGGATTTGGCGCGTGGCGACGGGGCCTTACCGCGGAGCCCATGGTGCTGGCCTTGACCCGGTATTTTGAATCGGCGCGGGAACGGGAACTCTGCCGGTTGCGGGGAAAACTGGCCGCCATGCCCCCGGAACAACGGGAAATAGTTGAGCAACTGGCGCAACGGCTGGTCGCCACCCTGCTTCATCGTCCCCTGGAGGTCCTGAAAACCGCGGCAGCCGAGGGGGATCCGGAAGCGCTGCTTGACGCGGTGGAACGACTGTTCAACCTGCGCCGGGACGAAATGGTTTCGGAGGATCGCGGGGAAGGGGGCAATGATCCGGCATGCTGAGTCGCCTGGTGATTGGTACCCGGGGGAGTGACCTTGCCCTGGCGCAAAGTCGGGAGGTGGCGGCGGCCCTGGAAGCGGCATGGCCGGGGCTGGAAATCACGTTCCAGGTGATGACGACCCGGGGAGACCGGGAGTTGGATCAGCCCCTCCCAGAGATCGGGGGGAAAGGCCTTTTCACCCGGGAACTGGAGCAGGCATTACGGGGAGGGAAGATCGACCTCGCCGTGCACAGCCTCAAGGATCTGCCCGTGGAAGACGCCGATGGGTTGCGCGTGGGGGCCGTGACCAGCCGTCCTGCCCGGCGTGACGTGCTGTATTCCGCGCGGGGCTGGACCCTGGATACCCTGCCGCCCCGGGCCGTGGTAGGTACTTCAAGTCCGAGGCGAGCGGCCCAGCTGGCAGTGATTCGTCCGGACGTGCGGGTTGTATCGCTGCGGGGCAACGTGCCGACGCGTATCCGTCGCGAGGAGGAAGGCCGGTACGACGCCATCCTCCTGGCGGAAGCGGGACTTGCCCGGCTTGGGCTGTTGCGTGCAGACCGGTGTGTGCCCCTGCCGGTGGATACCATGATCCCCGCGCCGGGGCAGGGAGCCCTGGCGCTGCAATGCCGCGCGGATGATGCCAAGGTACTGGCCCTGCTGGCACCCCTTCATGACCCGGTCACGGCCGTGGAAACGGCCGTGGAACGGGCATTCCTCCGGGCATTGGGCGGGGGATGCGCCGTGCCGGTAGGCGCAGCCTGCGAAGCGGATGGGAACCGGCTGGTGTTGCGGGTGTTCCGGGACCGCTGGCGGGTGAAGGTCGAAGGTTCCATGGATCGACCGGAAGACCTGGTTTCGGCGGCCGTGGAAAAGCTTCGGGAACGGGAAGGGGGAACCCTGTCGGGCCGGCGCGTGGTGATCACCCGGGCCCGGGACCAGGCGGGCACGTTTCGGGAAATGCTGGAAGACCGGGGTGCCGTGGTGCTGGAGTTTCCGCTGATCGAGATTCAATTGCTGTATTGTGCCACGCCCGATCCCGACGATGTTTCCCTGCTGGTATTCACGAGCGCGAATGGCCCGAGGGCCTTCGCGGCGTCGTTATCGACCGGCCAGAGATTTCCCCTGGAGTTCTGGCAGAGGGTTCCCGTGGCGGTGATCGGCCCCGGCACGGGCCGGGCGGCCATGGAACAGGGGTTTCGCGTGGAGATCACGGCGGATGAGTCCGTGGCGGAGGCTTTCCTTGAGACCCTGCGGGATCGCGTGGCCCGTTACCCAAGACGTCGGGTGGTAGTGGTTCAAGGCGAACAGGCGCGGGATACCCTGTGTAAGGGACTCCGTGAAATGGGCGCGATAGTGACCCGGCTGGTTCCCTATCGCACCTGTTGCCGGTCGACGATCACGGAAACGGAATCGGCCATGCTCGAAGCGTTCCAGCCCGAGGTTGTGGCCTTTACGAGCGCGTCAACGGTTCAGGCGTTCGCGGGCGCGGTTCCGGAGGCGTTGCGGTATCGCATGGAGGCGGCGGGCGTTCGTTATGTTTCCATCGGACCGCAGACGAGCCTTGCCGCGGGATCGGCTGGCTTGCCGATTGCCCGGACCGCGGAACGTCACGACCTGGCAGGGTTGACCCGCGCGCTGGAAGAGATGTTTAACCCGCCCGGGGAGAGCCGGAACCCCTGATAGCGGGGTTCAGTCCGGTCACTCCAGGGAAACGTCCAGTTCGTTTTCAACCACCTGTTCCAGGGTTTGCCGTCGCCGGACGAGCACGGGCTCGCCCGAGGCGCGCAACAGCACTTCGGGGGCTTCAGGGAAACTGTTGTAGTTCTTGGCCGCCATGCCCGCGCAGTAAGCGCCACACGCGCCCATGGCCAGCAGGTCACCGGGTTCGGGCACGGGTAACCGCCGCGGGCCAAGGGCTTCAGGATCTCCTGGCGCGGGGGTCAGGATGTCGCCGCTTTCGCAACAGTGCCCCACGACGACAAAATCGTCTTCTTCGACCGGGGCGGTGGGATCGCGCAGGATCCGGATGGGGTGTTGGGCGCCGTAGAGCGAAGGCCGTAGATTCTCGGTCATGCCGGCATCGGTCTTGATAAACCGGTATCCCCCTGGACCGGTGTCTACCACGTCGATTACCGAGCAGAGCAGCACGCCCGCCGTGGCCGTGAGATAGGTTCCCGGTTCGATTTCCAGGTGGAGGGGCCGACCGTGGCGTTCGGCGAAGAGCCGGAATTTTTCCGCGACCCGTTCGCCGATGGTCCGCAGGTCCGCGGTGTGTTCGCCGGGCATCCTGGCGACCTTGTAGCCGCCGCCGAGGCCCAGGGTGGCCACGTCCGGGAACTGCTTCACGAGGTCGAGGGCAAGGTCCGCGCATCGCACCCATACTTCCGGGTCGGCACCGGATCCAATGTGGGTGTGCAGCATGGTGATCCGCAGGCCATGGCGGGCAGCGGTTTCCAGGGCTTTTTGGGCGTAATCGCGCCACAACCCGAAACTGGATGCCGGCCCGCCCACGTTGGTGCGGTTGCTGTGTCCGGAGCCCAGGCCCGGGTTCATCCGCAGCGCGACTTCCGAGCCGGGAAACAGTTGTCCATAGACTTCCAGCTGGCGCGGGGAACAGGCCGTGAACAGGCATCCGGCCCGGACAAGGTCCGCAAGGTCGGCGGGGAGTTCCTGCGCGGTAATCCGGATGTGCCCGGCGGGAATGCCGGCGAGCATGGCGCGCCGGGCTTCGAACCCGCTGCTGGCGTCCACGTGGAGGCCCATCGCGTGAAACAGGCGGAGTACCGCGCGGCTGGGCAGGGCTTTCATGGCAAATCGGGCGGTCAGGCCAAAGGCCGAAGGAAAAGCCAGCACGGCCCCGGCGTTCCGTCGGAGGGTGGTTTCGTCGTACACGAACACGGGTGTGCCCCATTGCGTCGCGATGCGACGCGCGGTGCCCGCGTCGGGAAAAAACACCCCGGGGACATCTGATGTGGTCATGGGATCATTCCTTACGTTCGCGCCTATTTCATAACACGGACGGGCACGATCCGGCAAACACCCGCCCGGCGTGCGGGTAGTTATTTGCCCAATGACGTTGTTCGCGGAAAAGGTTTAGAGCAGGGGTGACAGGTTACCTCGCAAAACATTTACAATACGGGGTATGAACGAACCGCTGTTTGAACACGTCTTGCGGGAACGCCATCGGGCCGAGGCGCCCCTCGCGCGCCGGGTATCGCCCAGGACCCTGGACGAGATTGTCGGACAGGATCATATCCTGGGGCCGGGTCGTCCCCTGCGCCGCGCCATCGAGTCGGACCGGTTCACCTCGCTGATTCTTTACGGGCCGCCTGGATCGGGTAAGACCGCCCTTGCCCGGGTGATTGCCGCGCGCACCAAGGGAGCGTTCTCCCCGTTGAATGCCGTGACGGCCGGTGTGGCGGACGTGCGCCGGCTGATTGCCGAAGCCGATCGCAGGCGCCTGGAGGATGGACGTGGAACCATCGTGTTTATTGATGAAATCCACCGTTTTAACCGGGCCCAGCAGGATGCCCTGCTGCCAGACGTGGAAAATGGACGGATCGTCCTGATTGGCGCGACCACCGAAAACCCGTTTTTTTCCGTTAATGCGCCCCTGCTTTCCCGGTCGCTCGTGTTCGAGTTCCGACGGCTGGAAGAAGAGGATCTTGTCCGCCTGCTGGAACGCGCGCTCGCGCACCCCGACCGGGGTTTTCCCGACCTGGTCGTGGAGGCCGATCCGTCAGCCTTGCGACACGTCGCGCGGTGTGCCGAGGGGGACGCGCGCCGGGCCCTGACCATCCTGGAACTCTGCCTGCTGGCAGGCGAACCCCGGGACGGAACCCTGCGGCTGACCCCGGAACTGGCGGTTGAATGCGCGCAACGGAAACTGCTGCACTACGACGGCACGGGAGATACCCACTACGACATGGCGTCCGCGTTTATCAAGAGCATGCGGGGCAGCCATCCCGACGCGGCGCTGTACTGGATGGCCCGCATGCTCGAGGCGGGCGAAACGCCAAGGTTTATCGCGCGGAGAATCTGTATTGCCGCGGCGGAAGACGTGGGCAACGCGGATCCCCTGGCCCTGGTCGTGGCGACGGCGGCGTTCCAGGCATGTGAATGGATTGGCATGCCCGAAGCGCGGATCATTCTCGCCCAGGCGGCCACCTACGTGGCCTGTGCCCCGAAAAGTAACGCCGCCTACCTGGGGATCAAGCGCGCGCAGCAGGCCGTGCGGGAGGGGGAAGCCGTATCCGTGCCAAGATCCCTGCAAGATGCGTCGTACCCGGGAGCCGCGCGCCTCGGCCGGGGCGAGGGATACCTGTACCCGCATGACTATCCCGGCGGGTACGTGCCGCAGGATTACGGGGTAAGCCGGGGGCGGTTCTATACGCCCACGGACCGTGGTCACGAGCGGGTGTTTCGGGATCGGCTGGAGGAACTGGAAAGGCTGGACCACACCGCCGCGTCGGATGGCGCCAGCGCCGATGCCCCGTCGGAGCCACAGCAGCAATGGCCCGGGCAGCGAGACGATAGCCATGCGTGAAGAAACCGCCATGGAACCGGTTTTACCGGAGACGCGGGACTCCCATCCCCCGAAGGACACGCGTCGCGGGTGGCGCGGGGCCTTTTTTCTGGGAATGGCCACCGGGTGTTTGGGCACGGTAATCCTGCTGGTGGTCCTGGTGGTTGGGGCCGCGTGGTTGTTCCAGGACTGGGCTATCGCGCGCCAGCGGGCCCGGTTGACGCCGCCGGAATCGGTTACCGCGTCCATGGCGGACTTGTCCCTCCAGCTGGTCGATCCGGACGGCCAGCCCATTACGCTCGAGGCCTACCGGGGCGCGCCGATGGTGGTGCACCTGTGGAGTCCCACCTGCCCGGACTGCCTGGCGGAACTGCCGTTCTGGGAGGACGTGTGGCAGGCCTGCCGGGCATGGGATCCACCGGTGCGGCTGATCGCGGTGGCCGTCCACGGGTTCGATCAGGTGTCCCAGGCCTTGCGGGAGCAGGGGTGCACCTTTCCCGTGTGGCGGGCGGCGGCGCCACTTCCACCCGACTATGCCGGCGGCGTGCCCCGCACGGTGGTCATCGACGCCGAAGGACGCGTGGTCCTGCGCCACGCGGGGTCGGCGCGCTGGAACGATCCGGCGGTGTTACGGTTTCTCGAGGGCCTGAGCGTGGCCGCCCGGGCCGGGTCCTGAGTCAGCGTTCAGGCCATTCCCGCGCGATATCCGGCGCGGCCGCCACGAACCGGTCGACAAGGTCCGGGTCGAACTGGCTGCCCCGGCGCTGCTGAAGGTATTCCAGTCCATCGGCTACCGTGGCGTGGCCTCCACGGTAGGGGCGGGGACTGGTCATCGCGCAGAACACGTCCACCACGCGCAGGGCCCGGGCTTCAAAGGGAATGGCCTGGCCTTCCAGGCCATTTGGATAGCCGGTTCCATCGTAATTTTCCGCGTGATGCCGCACGGTTTCGGCGATGGTCGCGTCGGCAAGGCCCCGCTGGATCAGCAGGTCCGCGCCCAGGGCGGGATAGGTCCGGATTTTCAGCCACTCTTCATAGGTGAGCAGGTTTTTCTTGAGCAGCAGGTCGTTGTCCAGGAGCAGTTTTCCAACGCCGCGCCACAGGGCCGCCTGCTGAATCCGCCAGGCCTGTTCGGGATCCAGGTTCAGCGCGCGGGCAAACCGGGCGGCATGGGCGGCGGTCCGGAAGGTAGCCCCCGGGGGGATATCTTCACGCGCGTCCAGCGCGTCGGCCAGCAGGAGGGTCTCCGCGGTGACCCGATTCAGGGTAGCCTCCAGGGCGGGTTCCAGCAGTTCCGGCTGACCGCATCCCAGCAGGACCCGCGAGGTTCCGGTCAGGTCGGGACCTTTACGCTCAAGGAGGGCAAACCGGCCTGCCACGCGGTTCAGCACCTCCCGGACGGATCGGGCGTTGCCAAAACGGGTCAGCGGAATCCACAGCATGACGCGGTCTCCCGGTTATGGCTGGTAGTTGTCGAGTACGGCCAGCATGTCTTCTATCCTGCTGAACCGCTCGCGTGGCTTTCCCCTGGCCGCTCCCCGGGCAACCTCGGCCGCGTCGATGCGCTTCCAGTCCGCGTAGGATACCACGCGGACGCCCCGATTTTTCAGGAGACGTTCCACGGCGTCGCTGTCGGGTTCGGCGCACGGGGTGAGTCGCTCCAGGTCACTGAGAAGGGTCTTGACGGTTTCCAGGCTGTCCGGCTTGTTGGTGCCGATCACGCCGGTGGGTCCCCGCTTGATCCATCCCGCGACGTACAGTCCCGGGAGTTCCCGGCCGTTGTCCTCAACCCGGCCGCCGGTGTGGGGTATCGTGCCCGTTTTTTCGTTGAACGGCACGCCCGGCATGGGACGTCCCCGGTACCCGACGCTCCGGAAGACCAGGCCACAGGGGATGTCGACCAGTGTTCCGGTGCCCCAGGCTTTCTGACGTCCGGGCTCGCCGGCCAGGCGGGTGCGCTCGAAACACATGGCCTCTACCCGGTCCCCGCCTAGCACGGCGGCAGGTGCCAGGAAGAACCGGAACCGGACACGACGCCCATCCCCGGGGCGGTTGTGACTGTATTCCTCGAGCACCTCGATGATCCGCTTGAGGCCGGGGGAGGCGTCGATTTCCTGCCGGCAGGCCGGGGTGAGGGCGAATTCATCGGGTTCCACCATCGGCGTCGCGCCCGGGATTTCGGCCATTTCCTTGAGTTCGGGCAGCGTGCACTTGACCTGGGCTGGACCGCGGCGGGCCACGATGTGGATTTCACGGATGTTGCTTTCCGCCAGGGCGTCCAGGGCGTAATCGGCGATGTCGGTGGTCTTGAGTATGTCCACCGGCGTGGCCAGCATCCGGGCGACATCCATGGCGACATTGCCCATGCCGACCACCACGGCAGTTTCACAGGACAGGTCGAAGCGCTCGTTCCGGTAATCGGGGTGGGCGTTGTACCACCCGACGAAGGCCGTGGCGGCGTGGCTGCCCGGCAGGGATTCGCCGGGCACGTCCATTGGCCGGTCTCCTTCCGCGCCGTAGGCCAGCAGGATCGCGTCGTAGAAGTGCCGGAGTTCCTCGATGGGCAGGTCTCGACCGATCGTAACGTTCCCGAAGTAGCGGAATCGTTCGTGCTCGGCGGTTTTTTCGAACACCTGCGACGCCGACCGGATCTTGGGATGGTCCGGCGCGACCCCGCCGCGCACCAGTCCGAAGGGTACCGGCAGGCGTTCAAACATGTCCACGGCGCACACCACCAGGGATTTCAGCAGGGTCTCCGCGGCGAAAAATCCGCTGGGGCCGCTGCCCACGATGGCCACGCGCAAGGGGCGTTGCGGGGTTCCAATTTCAGCCATGACCCACCTGTCACTCGGATTTTGTTTTTCTAACAAGATCAGAAGGCTACATTATACCCATATCCCGTCTTTCGAGGGCAGAACAAGCGGTTGCCCCGACGTTCCGACAGGCGCCGAGAAGCGCGGATCGTTACCGGGGGACGGGCGGTTGCCACATCGTGAAGGACTGGGCCCCCGGGGCATCCGGCTGAAAAGGTCCGGGGATCGGATGATCTCCCTGGCGGATGCGGCCGGTCATGTCGTAATCCAGGCGATAGGGGGTTCCGTCAGGCTGTTCGTAGGGCAGACTGGGGATGCTGGCCTTGCCCAGGAGGTCGGTGGTAACGAGGGAACGGTTTCCCGGGGCCAGGCATGCCGGGGGAAACGTGATCCGCAGGCGGACGGTACCATCCGGGCTGACATCGGTTTCGGGCACGGGGACCTGCTCGTCATCCAGGACCAGGGGATCCGCCTCGTGCCTGGAAGGCCGGGCCCCGTTCAGAAAAACATTGCCCCCCATGAAGACGGGCAGGCAGGATTCATGGTCGTAAGGAGTAAGGTCGGCGGGCCCGATAAACAGGTTGTTGTAGTACCGGTCATCGCCACAGATGTTGTCGTGCATGCCGGCGAGTTCGGTGGAATGGGCCTTGTGGTAAGGGGTAAGGCGACTATCGTAGCGGGCGATATTCATCCGTCCCGTGAACAGGTTATGGGCATACGCGATACCCCGGGAGACGGTCAGCAGGCTGGTGGGCGACAGGAACACGTTGTGATCCACCAGCGCTGGCCCATGATTGACCTCGAGGAAGAGGTCTTCGTAACGGTTGTCGTCAAAGACGTTTCCGGTGACCCGCGCGCCCTGGGCCATCCAGTCCAGCCAGAGGCCCCGGCAGGTGTCATGGATGTAATTGTTCCGGATGATCACGTCAATAGCGCCGTGCAGCTTGATGCCGGCCATTTCCGCGCCGGTGAAGAGTTCCCGGACGTGGATGTCGTGAATGTGATTCTGCTCGATCACGCTGAACACCGCGCCCAGGCTGCCGACGATACCGGTCTGTTCGCAGTGAGAGATGTGATTCCGCCGGACGATGTGGCTGCCGATATGGTCCCGATTCCAGCCCCGGTCGATCGCGCGGTGAATGGTGGCCACGTAACCCTCGGCGGTGTTTTCGGAGGTATTGTCGAACGCGTCGCCATGCTTGCCCAGGGAAATCCCCGAACACACCGAGTGACTGATCACGTTGTCTTCGATAACCCACCCCCTGCTCCAGTTGGTGCCTATGAGCGCGACCTGCTCGGCGGTAGGCGGGGCCCAGTTCGGCGCGGCGTGACGCATGGTCAGGCCGCGGATCGTCAGGTAGTTGATGCCCACGCGGGATGGATAGAAAACGGCCTTCCGAACGTTAATTTCAACCGTTTCCGTGTTAGGATCCACCCCGGGGAACTGTGCCCATATGGTAGTTGCGTCCGGGGTGACCTCCGCGAACCACAGGGGGGCCTCGAGTTCACGCCGGCTTACCTCCTGCGCGCGGAAGACGAAACACAGGCGTTGCTTTCCGGAAAGGGGCGTGATCTGAACCACGCGGGACTGCCAGTTTTGCCATCCACTGGTGTTATTGACCCGGCACGCGCCCAGTTTTTCGCCCTCCGGGCCATCGCGACGGATTTCGATGATTCCGCCACGGGTGGCCGAGGCCACCCGCAGGGTCAGCGCGTCAAGGTTTTGCCCGAGGTCGACCTCGTCGAACAGGATCCAGTCGTTCGCCCGGATGAATCCGACACATTCGCCGCCCTCGTCACAGGGGGCATTGCGCGTGCCCTTCCGGTCGATGATATGGTCCACGGATATCGTTGGCGCGGAGGTGTCCTTTCCGGGACGCCACCACGCGACGTTGAGCAGGTAGTCGTCCGACAGGGTCAGCCAGGCGGGTTTCTGGCCAGGCGGCAGGAAGAGGTCTTCCCGGGCCGCGGCCTCGATGAGCCATTCCCCGTTCAGGTAAACGGCGCCGGTGTGATGTTTCCGTCCCCGCCCATCGAACCAGTCGCCCCGGATTTCATCCGCGAAGGGATTGAAATCGCCGAAGAACGCCGCCGGAAGGGTGACCTTCCAGACGTCCCCGGCGACGCGTTCCCAGCCCTTCACGATCTCGGATCCCCGGATTTCTGGATGGGCGCCCGGCGCGGCCTGGTAAACGATTCGCGCGGTGTCGCTGGTGCCGCCCCTGGGCGGATCCACGCGTTCGCGGTACAGCCCATCGTGGATGACGATGGTGTCGCCCGGCATGGCCCGGTCGGCGGCGGCCTGGATGGTTTTCAGGGGCGCGCTGGCGTCGCCGCTATTGCCGTTGTCTCCCGCGGGCGAAACATGCCACTCCCGCGCGTGGCATACCGGTCCCATGAGGAGAGTGAGCAGCAGGGTCACCGTGAGATTTCGAAGCATGACGCATTCCTTCTTATTGGTTAAACCATTCCGTGTCATGCGATTATATTTCTTGTTATTATGGGGTCGTAAAATGGCTCCAGACAAGGAGGAAGCCGTGCGAAGGGTCGATATTGTCAACCTGATCACGGGTGGGGTGTTTTCCGGAACCACGCGCGTGGAACGTTCCGCTTCCCTGGCGGGAGCGGGCATACTGCTGGTCCTCCTCGCGGGGGGCCTGGCGGTTACGCCGAAAGCATGCGCGCGGGGAGGCATTGAGCCATGGCCTGAAAATCCGTGGTACTGGAGTTACCACGGGAAACCGGTGCTGCTGCTTGGCGGCAGCGATGACGATAACCTGTTTCAATGGCCGGAGGCGGACCTGAAGGCCCAGCTGGACCGGCTGGTCGCGTCCGGGGGCAACGTGATCCGCAATACCATGAGTGACCGGAAAGACAAGGGGTTTGAGGTGTACCCCTTCCGGCAACTGGACGAGGGAAAGTATGACCTGGACGCGTGGAACCCCGAGTATTGGGACCGGTTCGAGCGAATGCTTCGGGAAACGGCCAGGCGCCGGGTGTTTGTGCAGATCGAGGTGTGGGACCGGTTCGATTACACCGACGCGGGCGGGTCAGACCGGTGGTGGAATCACCCCTACAATCCCCGGAATAACGTCAACTACACGTTCGAAGCGTCCGGGTTCGCGGAACGGTATCCCGATCATCCTGGTGCCAATCGCCAGCCGTTTTTCTTCACGGTGCCCGAGCTGGAGAATAACCAGGTCGTGCTCAAGTACCAGCAGGCCTTTGTCCGGCGGATGCTGTCGTATACCCTGAAGTATGACCACGTGCTCTACTGCGTGGATAACGAGACCAGCGGGGCGGAAGCGTGGGCCCAGTACTGGGCGCGTTTCATCCACGAGCAGGCAAGAGCCGCCGGGAAGACGGTTTACGTTACCGAGATGTGGGACGAATGGGACATCACGCATGCCACGCATCGGCGTACCTACGATCACCCGGAACTTTACGGTTACGTCGATGTGTCCCAGAACAACCACGTGAAAGGCTGGACCCACTGGGAACGGCTTCTGGCCGCGCGGAGTTACCTGGCGTTTCATCCCCGGCCCATGAACAACACCAAGATCTATGGGGCAGACGGCAACCGGTTCGGGGACACGACCCAGGACGGCATCGAGCGGTTCTGGCGGATCCTGCTGGCGGGATGCGCGAGCGCGCGGTTTCACCGCCCGGATTCCGGTCTCGGCCTGAACGACGTGGCCGTGGCATCCTTGCGGGCCGCCCGGAAGGTGGAGTCCATGATCCCGTTCTGGAAACTGGCGCCTCCCGCGGATCAACCGCTGTCCCGGGACCGTGGACTGGCCTGGTTGAGCGTGGCGCCTGGAGATGGCGCGGTGATATTCGTGCCTCGCCAGGACCCCATGCCGGAGATCTGGCTCGATGCCCACCTGGTCAGTTCCAAAGAGCCGTCTGTTCTCTGGATCGACGTGGAAAAAGCGACATGGGGCAAACCGGAACCGCTCGAGCGAGATGCGGAAAAGTTCCGGTTGGGTTGCCCGGGTTCCGGTAACTGGATCGGGGTGATCCAATAACCCGTGCGTTTCCGGGTTTTGTGCTGGAACACGAAATCCATTACAATTCCCCCGATTTCCCCAGTATGCCGGCGCCCGCGCGCGGCTGAAGGAACTTTCCATGCGCGACTACATCATCCCTCTTGACGCGAAGCGTCTTCCCGACGCGTGGTACAACATCAACGCGGACATGCCCGAACCGATGGCTCCCGTGCTGCATCCGGGAACCCTGAAGCCGGTCGTGCCCGAGGATCTGGCCCCGATTTTTCCCATGGGCCTCATCGAACAGGAAATGAGCGCGGAACGGTACATTTCCATTCCCGGCGAGGTGATGGACAAGTACCGGCTCTACCGGCCCACCCCCCTGCGTCGCGCGTGGCGCCTGGAAGAAGCCCTGGGGACACCCGCGCGCATCTATTACAAGAACGAAAGCGTGTCACCCTCGGGTAGCCACAAGATCAACACGTCCATCGCGCAGGCCTATTACAACCTGAAAGAGGGCGTGCGGCGCCTCAGCACGGAGACCGGCGCGGGACAGTGGGGCACGGCCCTGTCCATCGCGTGCGCCATGTTCGGCATGGAGTGCGTGGTCTACATGGTACGGGTGAGTTTCGAGCAGAAACCCTACCGGAAGATCCTGATGGAGACCTACGGTGGAAAGGTCATCCCGAGTCCCAGCGACACCACGGAAATCGGCCGGAAGTTACGGGCCGAAAATCCAGGCACCACCGGAAGCCTTGGCATGGCCATCTCCGAAGCGGTGGAAGTGGCGGCCATGAGCGGCGGGTCGGTGAAATACAGCCTGGGCAGCGTGCTGAACCACGTGTGCCTGCACCAGACCATCATCGGCGAGGAAGCGAAACTGCAACTGGAAAGCGTGGGCGAATACCCGGACGTGGTATTCGGCTGCTGCGGGGGCGGGTCCAATTTCGCGGGCATCGCGTTTCCCTTCCTGCGCGACCGCCTTGCCGGCAAGAGCAGGGTGCGGTGCGTGGCGGTAGAGCCGGCGGCGTGTCCCACCCTGACGCGCGGTCCCTTCGCCTATGATTTCGGCGACACCGGTGGCCTGACGCCCCTCATGAAGCAGTACACGCTGGGACACAATTTCGTGCCACCGGGGATACATGCCGGCGGATTGCGGTACCACGGCGTGGCCGCGCAGGTGGCGCATCTCAAGCACCTGGGTCAACTGGATGCCCTGGCATTGCCCCAGAATCCCTGTTTCGAAGCCGCGCTCCTGTTCGCGAAATGCGAGGGAATCGTGCCTGCCCCGGAATCCAGCCACGCGATCCGCGCGGCCGTGGATGAGGCCATCCGTTGCCGGGAGGCGAACGAATCCAAGGTCATCCTGTTCAACCTGAGCGGTCATGGTCACTTTGACATGTCCGCGTACGCGGCCTACCTGCAGGGCGACCTTGTGGACCTGGAACTGGACGAAGAAGCCCTGAAAAAGGGCTTGTCCAGCCTGCCGAAGGTGGAAGCACCGACGGCCTGAGTCGTCTTTTTTTGAAAACCATCGTTATTCTGGGTACAACAGTTCTTCGGGGAAAGTGTTTGCTGAGAAAGGAGTACCGAGATGTTCAAGCGCGTGTTCGTGGTGTTGCTGGCGATGGCCGTGGTTCCCGCCGCGATGGTGGCCCTCGCGGAAGACGCGGCCCAGTCCTGTGACGCGAAAGTGGTCAAGGTTACCGGTGAGAACGTGGAATTACTGGCGGCGGCCGGCGGTGGTGAAGGGGATGAAAAATTCGGGAAACTGTACGCCCTCAAGGTGGAATCGGTTTCAGATGAGGCGGGCAACTGCCTGGGCGACGCCTGGAACGGTCGTATCCTGTGCTACGTGCCGACCAAGGCGGCCGCGGCGTTACTATCCGGCGAATTAAAGGGGAAGGTGACGGTTACCGGAAAGCTGGTTGGTGGCAGCGTGCTGGTCGTGGAATCGGCTTCCGCGGCGGAAGCGCCCAAGGACGGGGGCAATGCCGCGGGCGGCGACGAGTGGGAGGAAATCGGCGTCAAGACCCTCAGCCAGCAGCAGGTCATCTGAACCTGAGCCTCAGAGGTTGCAAGGGCTCCCGTCACAGGATTCCCGGACAAAAAACCGGGCATAACTGGGCGGCAGGGCGAGTCCTTGTCCGCATGAAAAAGGTTCCCGCGGACGGAATATCCTCCCAGAGAGGAAGGCTGGTCCGCGGGATTTTCTATTGATTTCCAGCTTGGAACGCCGATAGGTTTTTCCTGCTACGACGTTCCAGTTTTTGAGTTTTGATCTGCATCCTGTACCATAGGGGAAGAAGGAGACAGGCCATGAAAAGTTGGATATTTTTTGGGGTATGCGCGGGGACCATGATGCTCGGGATGGCCGCTTTGTCCGCGGAGGACGCGCAAGTGGGACAGGAACATTACGCGTTACGGGTGCATCCGGAAACGGGTGACCTGGTGTCGTTTACCGCGTTCGGCCGCGAACTGATTCATGACTGCGGCAAGCCCCGGGCCCTGTTCGGTATCCGGTTGCGGGATGACAACGGCGTCGCTACCGACCTCAGCGCCCTGGAAGCCTCGACCGTCACGCTGAAACGGGAATCGAGCGCAGACGAGGACCGGATCATAATCGGATATGAACAGTTGCGGAACCTGCCGGTTTCGGCTACCGTGACCATTCGTTGCCCCAAGTCGGGCACCATGACGTACTGGCATATTGCCACGCGGAACGAGACCGGGCAGCGACTGGAGCACATCGATTTTCCCACCGTGGTCGTTCCAGACCGGCTTGTCGGCCAGGGGGGCGATGCCCGGCTGTTCTGGCCCGCTATGGAAGGCGTGGTGGTGGAAGACATGTCCCTGCGGGAAAGCTGGTGGTGGAAATGGCGCCCGATCGAGCATCCTTCCATGGGGTGGATTGGCCTGTACCCTTCGTCGTGTCCCATGCAGTTCATGGCTTATTACGGGCCCGACGCGGGGCTGTATCTGGCCACCCATGACGCCGAGGGGCATCCAAAAGGTATCGAGTACCACTATCATCCCGATGGCGGCATCTTCCTTGACCTGCGGCACCTGACCAATGCCGTTCCCGACGTGGCGTATTCGCTGCCGTACGAGGTGGTCCTGGGTGGTTTCCGGGGAGACTGGTACGACGCCGCGGAGATCTACCGGGACTGGCTGGAACATTCGGACATGCCCGCGCCCCCGCGGTTCGAGGATAACCCGGCCGTGCCCGCGTGGTACGCCGAGTCCCCCGTGGTGATCGGTTATCCCGTGCGGGGCACGAAAGACCTTGGCGACATGACGCCCAACGAGTACTATCCATACACCAACGCGCTGCCCTACTTGTTCCGGCTGGCCGAAGAACTGGACAGTCCCGTGATGGCCCTGCTGATGCACTGGGAAGGCTCGGCGCCATGGGCCCCGCCATACGTGTGGCCGCCCTATGGAGACGCGGAGGACTTTAAGCGGTTTATCGCCGCCCTCCACGAAAAGGGCCATCTGGCAGGGCTCTACGCGAGTGGTACCGGCTATACCATCCGGAGCAACACGGATCCCTCTTACGACATGGGCCGGGAATTCGAAGAGAAACGACTGGTGGATATCGTGGTCAGGGATCCCGAAGGCAAGCCCGCGGAGAACGGGGTCTGCTGTGGCCCCCAGGCCCAGCGTATCGGGTATGACATGTGTCCGGCGAACGAATGGGTGAAAGACGTGGTGGTCCGGGAAATCGCGAAGATTCTGCCGAGCGGGGTGGACTACCTGCAGTATTTCGATCAGAATCTTGGAGGTTCCTGCTACCGGTGTTACGCGAAGACCCATGGTCACCCGCCCGGTCCGGGCATCTGGCAGAACCAGGCCATGTCCGACCTGTACCGTCGCATCCAGGAATGCCTGCGGCGGGCGGGATCCAGGACGGTGATCGGCTGTGAAGGAGCGGCCGGCGAGCCTTTCCGGCCTTACCTGCTCATGAACGATAACCGGAATTACCTGAACCTGCACGCGGGCACGCCGGTGCCGGCGTACGCCTTCGTGAACCACGAGTACGTGGTAAATTTCATGGGCAACCAGAACGCGACCCACGTTTTCGTGGACATCAAGCGCTCGCCGCTGAACCTGCACCAGCGGGTAGCCATGTCCTTCGTGGCGGGCGACCTGCTCACGGGCATACTGAAAGGGGGCGGGAAACTCTGCTGGGAATGGAGTGGCGACTGGGACGCCGAGGGGCCCGATCACGACACGGTGATTACCCTGATGCGTAACCTGAACGCGTGGCGTCGATTCGGAGGCAAGCCCTACCTGGCCTGGGGGCGGATGCTCAAGCCCTTCTCCGTGGAAGGCACGCGGGACATCCCGTTCATCACGCCCCGGGATCAGCAGATTTCCATGCCGTCCCTGCTGACCTCCCGCTGGCTGCACGGTGGCCGGACGGCCCAGTTCCTGGTGAACTACACGGACACCCCCCAGGAGGTCCGTGTGGTTATCCCCGGGGAATACCGGGAAGGCTTGAAACTGGCCCGGGAACCCCACGGCACCGCGACGCCGGCCCAGGTTGCGGACGATGGCCGCCTGCCGGTTACGGTGCCGCCCTTGTCCGCCGTCATGCTGGAGGCACCGGCGCGGTAAGGGGGGCTGGCGGGACGGATGCTCAGTGCCGCGCGGCAACCATGGCAAGGCCCAGCAGCCCCGTCAACATCACGAGCAGATCGCTCCAGGGAAAGGGTGTTAAACCCGGTTGCTTGCCCGCGAACCGGGCCAGGCACCCGCATCCCTGGCGGATGGCCACCCCCAGTTCGGCGTAAGAAAGTTGCCCATCTCCGTCCAGGTCCAGTTGATTGAAGAGGTCCCGGGACAGGCCAGAGACCGCGGCGGTGGCTTCCTCGAAACTGATGAAGCCATCACGGTTCGTGTCCACGCCGTTCAGGGAAGCACTCAGCATCGCGCGGAGTTGCTGCGCGGTCATGGTGGCTTCCTGTTTCTGGGGGATGGCCGTGACCACGTCGGGCCCCTTAATTTCTTCCCCCGTAAGTCGATACAGCAGGTACCCGGAGATCTGCTGGGAGTCCTTGCTGTTCTGGGCGACCGTGACCCGGTAGGAAAAACGAATCGGGAAAGCAGGCACGCTGATGTACGCCCACTCGATCCTGCCCGGCGTCTTTCCGGGGATAATGGGAGGCACGGCCGATTCGCCCGGGGTCGTGGACTTGAACTGCCAGCCGCCGGGAAGGATTTCCACCCCGCCCAGGGCGTTGACCGTTCCCGAGCCACTGGCCGTAATGGTCAGGGTGACCACGACTTCCTGGCCCGGCGTGTATTCCGCCGGTTCAACCGTCCGCGCGAGCGTCAGGGTGACCGGCTGGGCAATCACCTCTCCTGGTACCAGGCAGGTAATCACCACCGGCAACCATACCATGGCCTGTGTCATCATACGTATGCCCCCCGTTTTTGACCGAATACGCGTCATACATATTCCACCGGGCCAGTACCAGGGATAACTACTCCATATGATACCGTAAAAAGGCGTCCCCGTTTCTGTCAGAGGCTGCTTTTGCACAGGGCCTTGAAAAGCTTGTATTCCACGCTGTCCACGAGGGCCATGAAGGACGCCGAGATGATGTTCTCGGATACGCCCACCGTGCTCCAGGTTTCCTCGTTGTCTCCGGATTCGATCAGCACCCGGGTTTTGGCGCGGGTGGCCAGTTTACCATCCAGGATGCGCACCTTGAAGTCTTCCAGGCGCACCTCGGCGATCTGGGGATAGCATTTCTCCAGGGCCTTGCGCAGCGCGTTGTTCAGGGCGTCCACCGGGCCGTGTCCCTCGGATACCGTGTGTTCGATGACACCGCCGGGCAGTTCCACCTTGACGGTGGCCTCGGAAATGGGCTCTCCGCCGGAGCCGTTCTGGTTGACCCGGGCGTGGAATGAAATGGTCCGGAAAAAGGGCTTGAAGTGGTCCAGTTCACGCCGGATCAGCAGTTCCAGGGACCCGTCGGCCCCTTCGAATTCAAACCCGTCGTTTTCGAGGGTTTTAATTTTGGCGAGGATGCGGCGCGTGGCCGGGCTGTCTTTTTCCAGCGTGATCCCCAGTTCGGCGGCCTTCTGAATCAGGCTGGACCGTCCCGACACTTCGCTCACGGTGACCCGGGTATGGTTACCGACCAGGGCAGGATCGATGTGCTCGTAACTGGTCTTGAGTTTCCGCACGGCGTCCGCGTGCATGCCCCCCTTGTGGGTGAAGGCGTCCCGGCCGACGTAGGGCGCGAAATCCCGGGGCATCATGTTGGCCAGTTCCGCGATCAGGTGCGACTTCCGGGTCAGTCGCGCGAGCCGTTCGGGCGGCAGCACGGCATACCCCATCTTCAGCTGCAGGTTGGGGATGATGGTGCACAGGTTGGCGTTTCCCGTGCGTTCCCCGTAGCCGTTCATGGTGCCCTGCACGATGACCGCACCTTCGCGGACGGCCATGAGCGTGTTGGCTACCGCGCACCCGGTATCGTCGTGGGTGTGGATACCAATGATCGCGTCGGGAAAACGCTGCCGGACGGCCCGGGTGGCTTCCTGGACCTCAAAGGGCAACCGTCCGCCGTTGGTTTCGCACAGGTGCAGCGAATGCGCGCCGGCTTCCAGGGCGACGGCCAGCACGGCCAGGGCGTACTCGGGATCGTCGAAGTAGCCGTCGAAGAAATGCTCGGCGTCCAGGAACACGTTCCGTTTATGGGCGGCCAGGAAACGGACGGATTCTTCGACGATGCGCAGGTTTTCCTCGAGCGATACGCCAAGTACTTCCCGAACATGCATGCGGGAGGTTTTCGCGAAAATAGTGACTACCGGGGTTTTGGCGTCGAGCAGGGCCTGGATATTGGGGTCGTCCTCCACGGCCCTGCGGGGATGACGGGTGCTCCCGAAGGCGGCCATTACGGCGTTTTCGAGTTTGAGATCCCGGACCCGTTCGAACAGTTCGACAGCCTTGGGATTCGATCCCGGCTGGCCACCTTCGATGTAATGAAACCCCAGCAGATCCAGGGCCTTGACCACCTGGACCTGGTCCTCGGCGGAAAACTTGACTCCCGCGCCCTGGGCCCCGTCTCGAAGGGTAGTATCGTAAACGTATATCTGTTGCTTTTTCTGTTTCATGGTTGAACCCCGTTACCGGACGTTTTCGGGTGGAACGCGCTTTTCGTCCGGATTCAGAAACGTATGGTTGCTTCACGGAAAAACCGACGGACGAGGGTATATCCTTCCGGAATCAATATGCCGCTGGAAGCGGCGATACCCTCCGAATATCCGGCGGCTTCGGAATTGGGAATACCCGGGCCGGCGATACCGAAGGGTACCGGCCCTCCGGCATGGGTCTTGGTGGAAATCAGGGTGAAATGATCCGGGGCGACCAGCAGGCGCGTATCGCCCTGTCGGCTGGCGTAATCCAGGCAGGGCGCGACCACCCGGGCGTCAAAATCGGTAATGGCCTGGATCTTGAGGTCGACCCGGCCCTGGTGAGCGGTTTCATCCGGGGCTTCAACGTGGATATAGGCCACGTCATGCCGACCGAGGGCGTCGAGCGCGGCGGCAACTTTTCCCTCGTAGTTGGTATCCAGCCAGCCCGTCGCGCCCGGAACCCGGATAATTTCCATGCCCGCGCAGACGCCGATACCGCGCACGAGATCCACCGCTGAAATGACGGCGCCGCTCAATCCGTGGGTTTCCCGGAAGGGGGCCATTCTGGGCGCGAGGCCCTGTCCCCATAACCAGACGGAGGTGGCGGGCAATTTACCCGATGCGACGCGATTTCGGTTTACCGGATGATCGGCAAGCACATCTCGGGACGCGGCCATGATTTCCTGGAGGACATCTCCACCGGGTCCGGCAGGCAGGTATGGCGTGTATGCCTGCCCCGTGATATTGTGCGGCGGCTCGCACGCGACCCGGGCCAGGGTCTCGGTATCCCGCGTGCCGCCTGGAAAGATCGCCAGGTGACGATAACTCACCCCCGCGTTGAACCGGACGCCGAAGCGCGCGCCCAGGGCGTCGTTGAGCGCGCCGATCAGTTCCGCCGCTTCTTCCGAGGAAATGTGTCCCGCGGTGAAATCCACCATGACCCCATCGGCCAGGGTGACGAGATTGCAACGGAACGCTACATCCCGCGGCCCGAGGTGAATTCCCTGGCTGGCGGCCTCGATGGGCGCCCGCCCGGTGAATACTTCGCGCGGGTTGTACCCGAACAGGGACAGGTTACCGATATCGCTACCGGGCGGCAGGCCTTCTGGAATCGGGCAATACAGGCCGATTACCCCCCGGCGGGCCAGTTCGTCCATGGCCGGCGTGGAGGCCGATTCCAAGGGGGTCTTCCCGCCCAGTTCCTCGAGCGGGTGATCCGCCATGCCGTCACCGATGAGCACGAGATATTTCACGGTCAGTCCTGCCTGTTGTCTTTCCGGGCCGTTACGGAGACCGGAGATGAAAACTTAATACTTAACAACGATTCCTTATACCTTATTCAATATTTTACGCCTTCAGGGGGGAAAACCGGAAATCCCCGGATTCGATATCCAGTACAATATTAATGTGACAGGAAATCCGCAGGAGAACAGGAAATGTTTTTTGCGCTGCTCAGTGTGACCCTGCTGATATCGCTGGCAACCAGTTACGGGGTGAGCCGGGTATTCCGGCACCCGATCCAGTCTATCCTGGACCGGGTGGTGTCGTCCGAAATCAGCGGGGCCTGGCGCCGGTATCTCGAGTTCGCGATTATCGTGGTAGGAGTGTCGGGCGGCGTGCGGATCTCGGAACTGGAACGGTATATTACCCGGGAAGGCGTGGACGCGGAGCCGTTACGGCTGACGCCGGAACGCTGGATCCTGGAGGTGTATCGAACGCTGGTGGACACACTGTCCAGTATCGCGTGGATGCTGCTGGTGTTCTTTATTTTCGCCCTGATCGCGTACGTGCTGGTCCGGGGTTTCGAGATGCGCCGGTTACCCTTGGCGGGGTCTGCCGCGCAATCCAGGCCGCCCGACCCGCCGGCGTCTTGAATGGTTATTCCAGGTATCCCATCCGTCGGAGGCGCTCTTCCAGTTCGGTTTCCTCTTCGGGCGTGAGGAAACGCCGGGTATCACGGGTTGCCGGAAAAAGGCCTCGTGGCGTGTCCGGATCTTGATCAACCGCGCTCAGCAGGCTGGATCCTTCCAGGTCGGGAACAGCATGGCCCAGCGCGTCCAGAATCGTAGGCGTGATATCCGTGAGACGTGGAGTGGCCCGCCGGCAGCGGGCGTTCATGGCCAGGAATGCCGGGTTGCGGTGCACGCCATTAAATCCCTGTTCCCTTCCTCCCGTGAAAGCGCTGGGATCCAGGATCCGCGTCGCGTCGCCGCCATGCCAGCGGCCAAAAACCCAGGGGTATCCATTGATCTCCGCGGGCTCGATCAGGATATCCGGCGCGCGATCTGCCGCGGGGCCGTCGTATACCTCCCATCGGGGGATGGCGCGTTTCACGGGTTCCCATGTTTCCAGCAGGGAACACAGTTCCAGGGTGGTGTCCCGGCGCGATGCGGGCGGGATGAGGCCGCCGGGATCGCGTCCCGCCACGTTCAGTCGAACGGATGGGAAATAGGCCAGTTCTTCGGACCACGCGCGGGTATGGGTCCAGTCGATGCCGCCAAACCGTGCCAGGGCTTCAAGTCCCATGACCTTGCCGGGAAACCATCGGGCGAGGGCGCTTCGCCATCGTGCCGGCGTTCCCCGGAGCAGGGCCTGTTTGAGTCGAGCCGCGGGATGCGCCCGCCGCCGCAGCCAGCCGTGAGACTCCAGGAAACGGTTCAGGCTGGCCTGGTGAATGCCCGCTCCGGTGAAGCCGTGATCCGATACCACCATGATCAGCGTTTCGTCGTCCGCGCGCTTCATGACCTGTCCGAGGAAAACGTCGAGTTGCCGGTACATCCGGAGTATAACGGTGGAGAGCGTTTCGTCCGGCTGGAAGCGGGGACTTGCCGGATCCATGAACATCCAGCAATGGTGCGAAGCGGCGTCTGCTTCGCCCAGCACGCACATGAAGAAGTCCCAGGGTTCGTCTTCCAGGATGTCCAGCGCGACGCGGCACTTGTCTTCCAGTCGACGGGCGAGGTGTCGCGCGAACCGATGGTGCCATCCGGGACGGTCGGTGAAATGCTCATCGGCGTCGGCGTACCGCCAGGCGCGGGCCCGGTCCAGCAGCGTTTCGGGGTACACGTGGGAACGCGCGACGGCGCCACCCATGGGCGAATCGAACCCCGAGATCATGACGCCGTTCAGGGGCGTGGCGGGCCAGGTGGCCGGCACGCCCAGCACGGCGCATCGCGCGCCCCCGTCGGATAAATAATCCCAGGCAGCGGGAACCAGCCGGTCAGCCCCGGTCAGGAATCGCAATATCCTGGTTCCCGGTGGAATGAAGGTGAAATCCGGAATGCCGTGCCGACCTGGATTGACCCCGGTAACGCAGGTGGTCCATGCCGGGAAAGTGACCGGTGGCGTTACACCTTCCAGGGGACCAAGGTAGCCCCCGGCCGCGGTAAGACTCCGGAGATGAGGTAAGTGCCCCGCGTCTACCCAGCGCGCGATGAGACCAGGATCCGCTCCATCCCAGCCCAGTATCCAGACCCGTTTCATGACATGGCACTGCTCCAGAGTTATTGTAGCGAACATCTGCGTGGTTCCGAAGGCTGACCGGGAACAGAAAAACCAGGCGCGAGGTTTGAATTTATCAGATTTATGACTTCAGAATGACGTACTGAACCATGGGAGGTAGAGAGCATGCGCGCGTGGCGGTTTCACGAGCCGGGCGATATCCGTAACCTGGTGCTGGAAGAAGTGCCCGATCCGGAATCGGGGCCCGATGAATCCCTGGTCCGCGTGGAAACAGCGGCATTGAACCCGGCAGACCGGTACCTCGTTCAGGGACAGTATCCCCGAGCGGGTAAACCGCCCTTTACCCCGGGACGGGATGGGGCGGGGGTGGTCGTCAAGCCTGGGAATTCAGGCCGGTTTAAGGCGGGGGATCGGGTGTGCGTGCTGGGTGGACTGACGGGCATCTCCAGCCCGGGGCTGCTGGCCGAATATTGCGCCGTCCCGGATGCCTGGCTCGCGCCGGTTCCTGACGGCTGGACGATGGAGGAAGCCGCGGCGGGGCCGCTGACGCTGCTTACGGCATGGCGGGCGTTACGGGTACGTGGGGAACTGCGGTCCGGCGAAACGGTACTGGTGACCGGGGCTTCCGGGGGCGTGGGATCGGCCGCGGTAATGCTGGCCTCTGGGCTTGGCGCAAGGGTGCTGGCCCTGTCCCGGGATCCCGCCAAGCGGAATACCCTGGTTTCCCTGGGGGCAGCCGTCGCCCTGGATGCCGCCGCGCCGGATATCGAGAAGCAGGTAAAGTCGGTTGCTCCCGAAGGGATTTCCCTCGTAGTGGAAAATCTTGGTGGCCCCTGGCTGGACCGTTGCCTGCGGATGGTGGCTCCCCATGGCCGCGTAATGGTGGTGGGATTGCTTGCCGGCCTCACGGCGGAGGTCACCATCGGCCTGCTGATTCACAAGAACCTCCGGGTGGAAGGGCTCAGCGTGAGCGCGTACGCGCCGGAGGAAGCGGACCATGCCTGGCGGGAGATTACGGGCCTGCTGGCTAGGACAGGCAGAAAACCGGTGATAGATCGGGTTTTTGATTTTGAGTCGGTTCAGGCCGCCTTCGATCGACTGGCCGAGGGGCCACTGGGCAAAGTGGTCATCCGGGTGGGCACAGCGTCCGTTCAGATTGAATAAAACGCAAGATATTGCGTTTTCCTGGTGTTGATATCGTAAAAAACACAATCCATGGTCGAAAAAAGTTTAGAAAAGACTTGACTTTGGCGGAAAAAAATGGTAAACTGTCCCCTGATTGCGGAGTAGTAGAGGTGCACTGATTGGGACGTTACGTCTGACAGTGCGGGAGAGTTTAATTTTATGTCGTGGCCGGTACGGATCATCGTGCCGAACACGTACTGAATCAGGCATTGCCATCCCCGGACCGTACAACCCGGAGCAGAAAGGAGGGATGCGCGTGGAAGGCCGTAGGGGCCGATAACTCCGTGCGGGACGGGCAAAGATGTGGCGATATACGGGATGCCAGACAGGTTCTGGTATCCGCGTTTCGCGAAGACGCGAAGCGCGAAGCATGGGTCAATGCAACCATAAAGGGAGAATACGTACATGCGTACGATGAAGATGGTCGTTTTGGCGGCGCTCGTCCTGACGCTGGGCGGCATCGCGACCGCTGAACTGCAGAACGTGGAAGTGGGTGGCAAGTTGCACATCCGCGGCAACTACTGGTCCCTTGACGATGGTCAGGATCAGGAAATCTCCTTCTACGAACAGCGCACCCAGTTGAACGTGAAAGCGGACTTCACGGACAACGTGACCGCGTTCATGGAACTGGACAGCTATGACATCTGGGGCGAAGACTTCCGCTCCAACTACTTCACCGGCGCCGATGGCCGCCAGGCCAGCACGGATGACGTGGAGTTCTACCAGGCGTACGTCGAAGCCCGCGAGATGTGGGGCACCCCGCTGATGATGCGGGTCGGCCGCCAGGAACTGGTGTTCGGCAGCGAATTCCTGCTGGGCAACAATGACACGGAAGCCCTGTTCCGTGGCCTGTCCTTCGACGCCATCCGCCTGGCGTACGTGACCGACGCTTTCCGCGTTGACGTGTTCACCGCGAAACTGGCTGAAAATCTCCTCAGCGATTTCGCGTCCGATAACATCGACCTGTATGGCGTCTATGGTTCGTACCTGGGCATCGAAGATGTCGTGATCGACGCTTACTGGCTGTACCTGGTCGATGACCTCAACAATGATGAAACCCTTGATTTCCACACGGTCGGCCTGCGCGGCGCGGGCAAAATGGGCGGCTTTGATTTCGACGTCGAAGTCGCTTACCAGTTCGGCGAATGGGATGGCCAGCCCTCGGCCTGCCCGTTCGGGTTCGGCGAAGCCGACGTTGAATATGGTGCCTGGGCGGTGAACGCTGATCTGGGCTACACCTTCGACGTGGCCTGGCAGCCCCGCGTGTCCGCTCAGTTTGCCTGGTATGACGGCGGCGACCCGGATGAGAGTTGCTGGTCCAATGATCGTGAACTGCCCTTCAACCGGCTGTTCAGCGACAAGGAATACAGTTACTTCCTGGACAACGCCGGCGCGGCCAACCTGAGCAACGTGTTCGTTTATGGTCTCGCGATCGAAGCCATGCCGACCGAAGCCGTTTCCCTGAAACTGGCCGGCAAGTATTTCGACGCGGATGAAGATTACGGCACGGACGGCGATCTGGGCTGGGAACTGAGCCTGGTCGGCAAGTACAACTACACCGAAGACCTGGCTTTCCGCGCGGGTTATGCCCACTTCTTCTCCACGGCGGATGACAATGATGTCCAGGTTGTTGCCAACAACGGTCTGGCCAACGCTGGTATCGCCGATGACGACGATTATGACTATGTCTTCGCCGAAATGATGATCTCCTTCTGAGGTCCATTTCAACGGATGTTTTGCCCCCGGTCGGGTAGCCCCGGCCGGGGGTTCTTGTTTTGAGGCCAGGGGAAGGATACTGGAATCGTAACGCGCGGCCAGTTCCCTGATGGGAGCGGTCGGACAGGTAAAAACATAATGGCACGCCCCGATGATGACTTTTATCTGGTTCAGGCTTATATGTTTTCTGGGATCAGGCAGGTAGGCGGCTTACCGCACGGTCGTTTCTCCCCACGCGTTCTTACCATCTTGTAAGAATTGAAGGTTTTCATTCCGGAGCGTTTTCATGGTTTTTCTCTTAAATAGTTAAAAAAAAGGATTTATATGTAATTCGGGTCGAAACGATATTGCACACATCCAGCGGTATGACGTGGCACGGGAGTTGCGTCATGGGGGCCGCGTCAGCCCAAGGCGGTGCCGGGAATCCGGGCCGTGATCCCGGTTTCCCGGCCCGCGAGAGGAGACGCGCGGAAAGCAACGAAAACCTCCCTGGAACCCGTCAAGCACCGCAGGAAAGGAGGGATGTGCTGGAAGCGCGGGATTGGTTCTGGAGATCACGCATACAAGACAGCGGAACTCGGTTGATCGTATCTTTTCAACAACAAGGAGATCATGCCATGAGAAGTTCGAAAGTACTGACGATGCTGCTGATTGTGGCCACGGTTTTGCCGGCGTACGCTGAACTGCAGAACGTGGAAGTGGGGGGAAGCCTGCGTATCCGCGGCAATTATTACAACCTGGATAGCCTTGGGGACCTGTCATACATCGAGCAACGGACACGCCTGAGCGTAAAGGCTGATTTGACCGATGAAGTGACGGCCTTTGTCGAACTGGACAGTTTTGACCTGTGGGGCGAAGATTTCCGGTCGGATTACCTGCGAGGTGCGGATAGCCGCTCTGACAGTTCGGACGACGTGGAAATTTACCAGGCGTACATCGAGGCCCGGAACATGTGGGGTACTCCCATCCGACTGCGGGCGGGCCGGCAGGAACTGGCCTTTGGCAGCCAGTGGCTGGTGGGCGTGAATGATGCCGCCTCTTTTTACCAGGGACTGTCCTTCGACGCGTTCCGGCTGTCATGGATAGATGAATCTTTCCAGGTTGACGCGTTCGCCGCGAAACTCGGGGATCGCGTGAACGGGGATTTCGCGTCCGATGACCTGGACTTTTATGGCGTGTACGCCACGCTGACGTCTATCGAGAACCATACGTTTGACGCGTACTGGCTGTATGTTCGAGACGACAATTACCTGACGGCTTACGACGTGGACCTGCACACGGTGGGTATCCGGGCGGCGGGCGCGTTTGGCGCGTTTGATTACGAAGTGGAAGGAGCCTACCAGTTTGGAGATGTGGACGGCCTGCCTTCGGCATGTCCTGCCGGTTTCGGCGAAGCGGACGTGAAATACGACAGTTTTGGCGTGTTCGCCATGGCGGGGTACACCTTTGACATGGCCTGGAAGCCACGGGTATTTGCCCGCTTCTCCTGGCTGGATGGCGGGGATCCTGATAACAGCCCCTGGTCCAATGATCGTACCCTTCCGTTCAACCGGCTATTCTCAAATTACGAATACACCGAGTTTTTCGCCAATACCGATGAGAGCAATTTCTACTACTATGGCCTGGGCCTGGACCTTGCGCCCACGGAAGCAGTTACCCTGCAACTGGTTGGCGGATATTTCATGGCGGATGAACGCGCGTTGCTATCCAGCGGCCTGTTTGGTAAGAAGTGGGCAGATCGTAACATCGGATTGGAACTGGGCCTGTATGGCAGTTACGCCTACAGTGAGGACCTGTCATTTAATGCCGGCTATGTGCATTTCTTCGGGGATGATGGGCTGGCCGCCAATCGATTCATTGGTAATGGCCTGCTGGCCTGGGGTGGATCGGGCGATGATGATTATGACTACGTTTTCATTGAAACCCAGGTGAGTTTTTAGCCTGTCGGGTTACCGCCAGCCTGTCGGGTTACCGCCTGTTCACCTGCTCGTCCTCCTGCTTGCGCCGCCGCCGGATCCATCCCGGCGGCGGTCGCTCCTTTTCTGCAAGGATGGCGCGGCATGAAGGGTGGAATGCCGTGCTCGAGGGTAGACAGGGCCGGTTGAGGCAGGTGCCCAGCGCGGCGACAGGTCAGGCCTGATCGCGGGGGCCGGGTTCCTGCCGTTCCGCGCGTCGACGTTGCTCGATGCGGTGGAGCCAGACCACCGCGGCAGCCGTAAACAGCGCGGCCACGAATGGCACACCGGGCTTGAAGGGACTGGGAAGAATGCCAGCCAGGATAGCCAAAAGTCCCATAAGGAGGGAAAAGGCATACATGATCATGACCGCGCGTCGCTGGTCGAGCCCCAAGGCCAGTAACCGGTGATGCAGGTGTTCGCGGTCGGGGTGGAAAAAACGGCCCTCACGGGCCCTGCGCAGGCGTCGCAGAAAACTGAGCAGCGTGTCCGCGATGGGCAGCGCGATGGTGATCACGGGCACGATCAGGGCGACCACGGCCGCTCCTTTCTGCTGTTCCACGAGGGTCGCGCCACCGAGCATGAATCCGAGGAACAGGGCACCCGCGTCCCCCATGAAGATGCTGGCTGGATGGAAATTGTAGAGCAGGAAGCCCAATGTGGATCCGAGCAGGGTGGCCATGACCAGGCACGTGGCGGGTTGTTCATTAATGATGCCCACGACCAGCAGCATGGCGGACGCGATGGCGACCAGCCCGGCCGCAAGGCCATCCAGCCCATCGGTGAAGTTGATGGCGTTCATGACGCCGGCCACCCAGACAGCGGCGATCAGGGGCGCCAGCGGCCCGAGGTCGATGATGGCGTGGAGTGGCTTGGCGAGACCTTGTTCCCCCACGGCCCAGTAATATAAAAGGGCTCCCACCATCAGTTCGACCAGTAGTTTCGGCGCGCCGGACAGGTTGAAGATATCATCCGCAAGGCCCAGCAGGATAATGACCGCGCCGAGTACGGCCAGCGGGTAATGCACGGGCGCGATCAGTTCCGGCCGTCGCCAGATGGATTCGACCAGCACCACGAGATAGGCCGCGAAAAAGGCCAGGCCGCCAAGGTAGGGCGTGGGCCTCGGGTGAATCTTCCGGTGCTGGGTGGGATGGTCCAGGATGTTGTAACGTCGCGCGATCCACCTGAACATCGGGGTAGCCAGGGCGGCTACCAGGAAAGCCACCAGGGTCGTCAGCAGGTATTCGGCCGGTCCGGGGAAGATCATGACAATCGCTCCGGGATGACGACGCAACACACCGGATGCCCGGGAACGCCGCGCCAGGAATGGGGAGACCAGGCTGCCATGGCGGAACCGGCCGGAGCGCCACGCGCGCCAATGGCACAGAAGGCGTGACGCAGGCCGAAAGATACGAGTCGTCCATTTTCCCACGCTTCACCGGGAATACCGAATTCCGCCAGGCACGCCTCGGCCTCGTCCGTGAAATTCAGTCGACTGTCCAGCGTGACGGCGAACAGGGCAACCGTGCCGACAGGTACCGAGCGGAGGCGCTGAACGAACTGGCGCGAGGTCTCTTCACCGTCCCAGAAATCGAAGTGGAGGAATTCCGGCGCGGGATGATCCAGTCCGGGCCTCAGCAGTGCCACGTGCATCCCCCGGCGGGCGTCGGTGTAAAGGGTGTTGCCCACGGCCATGACCACGCCCGTTTGCCGGTCCGAGCCCGGACTCCAGGCAACAAGCAATTCACTGGCCAGAAAGCCCGTCGCGCCGATCATCCCGTCACAGGAGACCCGTCCCCCCGACAACCAGGCGAGGGCCAGCAGGTCCCGGGGAGCGAGCGTCACCGTGTCCGGCAGACCGAGGGCTACGCGCCAGGAACGGGCCAGGGTAGACGGCAGTTCTTCCGACGTCGGAGTCCAGCCACAACACGGCCACGCGGTACATGCCTTCCTGGTGAGGTCGAGCAACTGGCCCGGTTCTCCCTGTTCCCGCCGCCAGGTAAGCCATCCCGCCCGGAGAGAAGCCTGCAGTTTCGCTGGTCCACGGACCAGTCCCGCGTAAGCGTTCCATGGTTCCGGCGCGGGCGGGTGGAAACGGGAAAGGCCCTCTTCGAGCAGGCGGATCGCCTGATCCCGCTGGCCGGACTGGCTGAGCACCTTGGCCTGCTCGGGAAAGCGCTCGGGATCCGCGGCAAGCCGGCGATATTCCGCCGGCCACCACAACAGGTTGAACAGCAGAAACAGCAAGCCTGTTACGCCCCACGCGACCTGTAACTGGCGGAAGGACGTAACGGGAACGTTTTCAGGGGAACCTGGGGAGCCCCCCTCATTTTCGACGTTCAGGGACATGGCCCGCGTGTATTCCTCCACATAGTATGCCATGGCGGCAGGGATCGCGGGGAACCATGTCCCGGTTTCAGGGATAAGGCACACACACAAAAAAAAGAATTAAAAGGCGTTGACGGGGAAAGAAGCCTGATGATGCGTATGAATTCGGAATGGAAAGCGTTGAGTTTAGGACGGGGGAAGATTTCTCGCTTCGCTCGAAATGACATGAGAGTTCGAAATGAAAAGAGAGTTCAAAATGACATGAGAGTTCGAAATGGCATGACTGTGGGAAATGACAGGGTGACTGGCCGAAATGACAGCGTGGCTCGGGAGACAACGTTTGCTCGGAGTGACAAGGTCATGCTCGGAATGACAACGCGCGATTAAAAGGATGACGCCAACTGGAACGGACAATCGCTGGCTCGAAATGATATGCCCGTCGAAATGATCAGAATGAATCGCTTGTAATGACAGCAACACGGTGAAATCATGATAAACGCCTTATTCCCGCCCCGCCCGAAGAAAGCATGTCATTTCGAAGGAGCATAGCGACTGAGAAATCTTAAAGATTTCTCGCTTCGCTCGAAATGACATGAGCGTTCGAAATGGCATGACTTGCGAAATGACAGGGAGGCTGGCCGAAATGACAGCGTGTGCTCGAAATGACATGACTGCTCGAAATGACACCACTCACATGAAAAAAGTTGTCAAAGCACGCCGTGGCATTTCAGGGAGCGTTTTCTTACGCGTACCCCTTCGGTACAGTTGTACCATGCGGCGCTTACTGTCATTTCGATGAACTATGGGAGGAGACCTCTTGGGCCGGACTACGACCATCGGATATTTCCGGAGGCCCGGATCGTTGCCGCCAAGCATAAAAAGGCAATGCCACGATCAAAGAACCGTGTTGCGCCGGGGCCTTTCCGGGCGCGTCCGCGGGCCGCGGCATGGCACGGACGGGGAGACGTATGATACCCTATACCAGTAATTTACCTGATGCGTGAGCCGACCACGCGGGGAGTGTTTTCCCATGAGTTCCACCAGTCATCCCGGTGTATACGATTTTGACGCGATTGAACGCAAGTGGCAGGCCTACTGGCTGGAGCGCAAAACGTTCAAGAGTGACGTCGATCCCACGAAACCGAAGTATTACGTGCTGGACATGTTTCCTTATCCCAGCGGCGCGGGGCTGCACGTGGGGCATCCCGAGGGATACACCGCCACGGATATCGTGGCCCGCTACAAGCGGATGCGGGGGTTTAACGTGTTGCACCCGATGGGCTGGGACGCGTTCGGTCTGCCCGCGGAACGTCACGCCGTGCGCACGGGGGAGCATCCGGCCATCATCACGAAAAAGAATTGCGACACCTTTCGTCGCCAGATTCAGCGGCTGGGGCTTTCGTACGACTGGGACCGGGAGATCGACACGACCGACCCGCGGTACTACAAGTGGACCCAGTGGATTTTCACCGTGCTTTTTGAAAGGGGGTTGGCGTACGAAGTCGAAGCCCCGGTGAACTGGTGTCCCGCGCTGGGAACCGTGCTTGCCAACGAGGAGGTCAAGGACGGACGGTACGTGGAAACCGGCGATCCGGTGGAGCGCCGGCTCATGCGGCAATGGATGTTGCGGATCACGGCGTACGCGGAACGGCTGCTTGAAGACCTGGAATGCCTGGACTGGCCGGAAGGCATCAAGGCCATGCAACGGGAGTGGATCGGCCGAAGCGAGGGCGCCGACGTGGAGTTCAAGGTGGCCGAAACGGGAGACCAGTTCACCGTGTTCACCACCCGGCCGGACACCCTGTTCGGCGCGACCTACTGTGTGCTGGCGCCGGAGCATCCCCTGACCCTGCGGATTGCCACGGAGGAGCAACGATCGGCAGTTGAAGCGTACGTGGCCCAGGCGTCCCGGAAAAGTGCCCAGGAACGCATGCAGGACGAGCGCAAGAAAACCGGCGTGTTCACGGGAGCCCATGCCATCAATCCCGTGAACGGCGCGAGCATTCCCATCTGGACTGCGGATTACGTGCTGGCGGACTACGGCTATGGCGCGATCATGGCGGTTCCTGCCCACGATACGCGGGACTATGAATTCGCGAAGACCTTTAACCTGCCGATCATCGAGGTCATTGCCGGCGGGGACATAACCCGGGAGGCGTTCACGGGGGATGGAGTGCTCGTGAACTCTCCGCTGATCAACGGGTTGCGGGTGCCCGAGGCCAAGAAGAAGATCACGGCGTGGCTTGAAGGAAAGGGGCTCGGACGGCGGGCCGTGAATTACAAGTTGCGGGACTGGCTGTTTTCCCGGCAGCGGTACTGGGGCGAGCCGTTTCCCCTGATCCGGCTGGAAGACGGAACGGTAAAAACGGTACCCCTGAAAGACCTGCCGGTGCTGCTTCCGGAACTGGAAGACTACCGGCCGACACCGGACGGCCAGCCACCTCTCGCCCGGGCGGTGGACTGGGTAAACACCGTGGATCCCGAAACGGGACGTCCCGCCAGGCGGGAAACGAACACCATGCCCCAATGGGCCGGGTCGTGCTGGTATTACCTGCGCTTCACCGATCCCCGCAACGACCGGGAAGCGTGGTCCCGCGCAGCCGAGTCCTACTGGATGCCCGTGGACCTGTACATCGGCGGGGCGGAGCACGCCGTGCTGCACCTGCTGTACGCGAGGTTCTGGCACAAGGTGCTGTACGACGCGGGACTGGTGTCCACGCCGGAACCCTTCAGCAAACTGTTCAACCAGGGGATGATCCTGGCGTATTCCTATCGCGACAGCCTCGGTAAGTACCACTATCCGCACGAAGTGGAACGCCAGGGTGACCAGTGGATTCTTCGTGAAACGGGGGAACCGGTTCAGGCCCAGATCGAAAAAATGAGCAAGTCGCGGTACAACGTGGTGAACCCCGATGACGTGGTGGCCACGTACGGCGCGGATTCCATGCGGTTGTACGAAATGTTCATGGGACCGCTGGACCGGGACAAGCCCTGGACCGACGAAGGCATACAGGGCGTGCACCGTTTCCTTAAGCGGGTCTGGGCCTTGTTTATCGCCGAGGATGGCTCGCTGACGCCCCGGGTTACCGCCACGGAACCTGACCCGGAGATCACGCGGGAAATACACCGGGTGATCAAGTCGGTTACCCGGGACATAGAGTCCCTTTCGTTCAACACGGCCATTGCCCGGATGATGGAATTCGTGAACGTGGCCATGAAATCCGAGTCGATGGGCCGGGAGGCGGCGGAACGGTTCGTGCTGGTGCTCTCGCCTTTCGCGCCGCATATCGCGGAAGAACTGTGGGAGCGCCTCGGGCACGCCGCTACCCTCGCCTACGAACCATGGCCGTCGTGGGACGAGTCGCTGCTCGAAGAAAACACGGTAGAAGTCCCCGTGCAGGTGCAGGGCCGGTTACGTGGCAAGATCACCGTTTCCCGCGAGGCGTCGGCGGAAACGGTGATCGCGGCGGCCAAGGCGGATCCGAAGGTGTCGCCTCACCTGGAAGGGCGACAGATCGTCAAGGAAATATACGTGCCGGGTAAAATGGTCAACTTCGTGGTGAAATGAGGCCGGCAAAGTCCCTGGGATGGATGATTTCGTTTCCTTCATACGTCATCGGGCCCTGTGCCTGGATGGTGCCATGGGCACCATGGTTCAGGCGCTGGGCCTTGGCGACGAATATTACGGCGGCACGGAATACCGGATGCTGGGGGATCTCCTGTGCCTGTCCCTGCCCGAGGAGATTGTCCGGATACACCTGGCTTACCTGGAAGCCGGCGCGAACGCCGTGGAAACCAACAGTTTCGGGGCGTCGGCATTCCGCTTGTCGGAGTACGATTTCAGTGGGCTGGACCTGAAGGCTTGGGAGCCTGGCCCAGAATGTATTGATCCCCGGAAGTTATCCCACGGAGAACTGGGTCGGCAACTGAGTCGCCGTGCCGCCCAACTGGCCCGGACGGCCATTGATCGATACCGGCAGGGAGGAAAGTGGGATGGTCGACCGCTGTATGTCGTGGGGTCGATCGGTCCCTCGAACCGGGTGGTGTCCAGTACCCGGGCGGACCTGCGTCGCGCGACTTTTGATGAGATTGCCGACAATTTCCGGGAACAGTGCCTTGGACTGCTGGAGGGCGGGGCGGACGTGCTGCTTTTTGAAACGCAGCAGGACGTCCTGGAACTCAAGGCGGCCGTATTTGGCGCGAAGCGGGCGATGAACGAACTGGGCCGCGTCGTGCCCGTGATGGCCCAGGTCACGGTGGACCAGTTCTCCCGCATGCAGATTTTCAACACGCACAGTCACGCCGCGCTGGTTACCCTGCAGGACATCGGGATCGATGTGTTCGGTATCAACTGCTCCATCGGCCCCGACCTCATGGTCAAAACCGTGGAGATTCTCAGCCGCTATTCGCGGGTGCCCATCTCGGTGATTCCCAATGCCGGGTTACCGGTATCTGAAGGGGGACGCACGGTATACCGGTTCGATCCCGGCAAGTTCGCGGAACACCTTCGGGAATTTGTCGCGGAATATGGCGTCAACATCGTGGGAGGATGCTGTGGTACCACCCCCGAACATATCCGGGCAACCGTGGAGGCAATCCGGGATGTGAGCCCCCGGCCTCGCGATCCCGATCCCGGCCTGTTCGTGTCGGGACCGCAGGAAGCTGTCCGCCTGGACAGTTCCGCGGCGTTGATCCGCGTGGGGGAACGGCTGAACGCGCGAGGCTCGAAGAAGGTCCGGGACGCCGTGGAGCGTGAGGGGGGGATCGATCACGAGGTTCTGGAAGAGGTGGTCCGCGAACAGGTGGAAGGGCTGGGGTGCGAGGTCATCGACGTGTGCATGGACTCCAACGTCGTGAACACCGTCGACGCGCTGCGTGAAGTGGTTCACGTGCAGACTACCGATTTCCGCGGTGCCATGTGCCTGGACTCGTTCCAGGTGGACGCGCTGGCCGAGGCGGTCAAGGTGTACCCTGGCCGGCCTATCATCAACTCCATTTCCCTGGAAGAAGTATCCCCCGGCGTATCCAAGCTGGACGCCGTCATTGAGGCGACCGGGGGGCACGCTCCCCTGTACGTGGCCTTGTGCACGAGTTCAAGGGGCCCTGCCGCCACGGCCCAGGAAAAACTCGAGGTCGCCACGGCGATCATCGAACGGGCCCGCGATCGCTACGGCGTGCCACCCGACCGGTTGTTCGTGGACGTGAACGTGTTTCCCATCGGTTCCGAATCGGACGAGTCGATGAATTTCGCCGTGGAAACGCTGGAAGGCATCCGGCGGGTCAAGGAACGGTTTCCGGATACGCGTACCATCCTGGGGGTCGGTAACCTGACCAATGGTTTGGCGTCCAAGCCGTACATGCGCACCGTGCTGACCTCCGTGTTTCTTGACGAGGCCCGGAAACGGGGACTGGACGCCGCGATCCTGAACCCTAACCACTACCTGTTTCCCCAGGACCTGGATCCGGAGCATTACCGTCTTGCCCTGCGCGTGATCTTTGACCGGGACATGGAAGCCTTCGCGCGGCTGGAGGAAATCGCGCTGGCACGAAAGGGGGGCGGGCAGGCCAGGCAGGTCGTGGACCTCGATTCGATTCCCCCGGAAGAGGCCTGCGTGACGTGTATCGTGGAAGCCCGCAAACAACGCTGCGAAGGAACGCTTACCTACCGCGGCCGGGAATATGCCTACGGCGACCGTATCGTGGAGTACGTGGCCAGGGCCCTGGAAACGTACGAGCCTTTGGACTTTATCAACCGCCACCTGATGCGGGCCATGCAGATCCTGGGCGACGGTTTCGGACGGGGCGAGGTGTCCCTGCCGCACCTCCTGAAGGCGGCGGACATCATGCGCCAGGCCATGGGATTCCTGGAACAGGTCATGCGCCACGAGGCGGGTATCGATCTCCATGGCGCGGTGCGCTACAAGGGTACCGTGGTGCTGGGCACGGTGTTCCAGGACGTGCATTCCATCGGGAAAGACCTGGCGAAGACCCTCCTCGAAAATTATGGTTACCGGGTAATTGACCTTGGCACCATGGTACCCCTGCAGCAGTTCATTGACACCGCCCGGGAACATCGTGCCGACGCCATTGGCATGTCCGCCCTGCTGGTGCAGACCTCCAACCACATGATCACCGTGGCCCGCATGGCCCATGAACAGGGCCTGGAGATACCGATCCTCATCGGCGGGGCTCCCGTGAACGAACGTCACGCCGCCACGGTCGCCATGATGGGGCGGGACGACGCGTTCGCCATGCGGGGCGACGTGTTCTACTGCCGGACCGCCATGGATGGCGTGAACGTCATGAACACGCTGATGGAAATGACGCCGGAAGAGCGGGCGGAGGCCTACGCCAGGAACCGGGAACGTCTCCTGCGGAAGGCGGAAATGGCCCAGCAGAAACAGGAACGGGAGGCGCGCCTGCTGGCCACCCTGCCCCGACGCGTGGTGTCCTGGGACGGCGTGATCCTGCCCCCGCAACCGCGATTCCGGACGCGGCGGGAGACCGTGGACCTGCTCGAGTTCGCCCCGCGGATCGATCGGAAAACCCTGTTTTCCGTGAACTGGCTTTTTGGGGGCCGCGCCGCGCGGGAACGGGCGGGCCATACGTCCGAAGAACTGGAAAACCTGCTCCAGGAATGGCTGGTTCGCGCCACCAGGGAGGGCTGGCTGGCCCCCGCGGGAGTATTCGGTATTTTCCCGTGCGTGTCCGAAGGAGAGTGGGTGATTCTCTGCGACCCGGAATCTCCCGAGCAGGAACTCGCCCGGATTCATTTCAATACGGTGCTGGGCGCGGGGGACGAAGATGTCGTTTCCGGCGCGCAGTTCTTCCCGCCCCGGGACAGCGGCGTGGTGGGGGCGGCCGGGGTGCAGGTCACCACGGGCGGGGCCAGGGTGGACGAGGTCATCGAGCAGTTCAAGCGGCAGGGGGACAGTGAATCGGCCCTGTATCTCCAGGGGTTATCCGACCGCCTGGCAGAGGACATGGCCGAATACGTGCACCAGGTGCAACTTGAACTGCTTGGCCTGCCGCCGGGTACTGGGCAGCGGTGGTCTCCCGGTTACCCTGGGATGCGGGACATGTCCATGAACCGGGTGCTGTATACCCTCATGGATGCCGGCAACACGCTGGGAGTAGGCCTCACGGACGCGGATGAATTCATACCCACCGGGACCACCGCGGCCGTGGTGAGTTATCATCCCGAAGCCCGCCACAGTTAATCGTCTTTTGCGTATTTTTCTCAAAAAGAACACCGCGTTTTTCTGGGCTTCGTGTGCCGTTTCATTATGCCTCCCAGAGAAAAAGATACAAAATCGTATGATTTTTAAATTACATTTATTATATTTTCATTTTAAATCAATTTATTACAGTAATTTATAAAAAATTCTTTATTTCACGAATTTTTATTGAATACGGGGTGTTTTGCGAAATACCATACCAAATGGAATGAAAAATAGAACAGGCACCGGTATTTCCGTGGTAGATGCCGGCAGCCGGGAATGGATGACGACATGAACGAGATGACACCTATTCCTGATTATGGTCGGGGCCGGGATCTTTACGAACCTGCTACCGAACACGATGCCTGCGGGATCGGCTTTCTGTGTAACATTGCCGGCAAGCCCTCTCATCGGATTGTCCGGGACGGGTTCCATATCCTGGTGAACCTGACCCACCGGGGGGCCTGCGGATGCGACCCGGAGACGGGGGACGGTTGCGGCATGCTGTTGCAGTTGCCCCATCCGCTGTTCGCCCGGGTGGCCGGCGAACTGGGTTTCGACCTGCCCCAGCCGGGGCATTACGGGGTGGGCATGCTGTTTCTGCCCCGGGACCGGGAGGCCAGGGATTTTGCCATCCAGACCGTGGAACGGATAGTCGTCGAGGAAGGATTGCGGGTGCTGGGATGGCGCGAAGTGCCCCGGGACCGGGATGCCATAGGCTGGCTCGCGCGCCGCAATGAACCGGACATTCGGCAGGTATTCGTGGCCGCCCCCGCGGGGATGTCACCGGAGCAGTTCGAGACCAAGTTGTTTGTCGCGCGCAAGCGATCGTCGCTGGCCATTCGCGGCAGCGGGATTCCGGGGACCGAGACGTATTACGCGCCCAGTTTTTCCAGCCGGACGATCGTGTACAAGGGACTGATGCTGCCCGAGGCCATGGACCGGTATTACGAGGACCTGAAGGACGATGATTTCGTCAGTGCCATCGCCCTCGTGCACCAGCGGTACAGCACGAACACGCTGCCCTCATGGCCGCTGGCCCAGCCTTTCCGGTTCCTGGCGCACAATGGCGAAATCAATACCCTGCGGGGTAACATCAACATGTTCACTTCCCGGGAACACCTGCTGGCTTCGCCGTTACTGGGAGAGGACGTGGCGAAACTGCGGCCGGTGCTGACACCCGATTTCAGCGATTCGGCCATTTTTGACAACGCCTTTGAAGTGCTTGTCCGGGGCGGTTATCCCATCCAACTGGCCATGGCGATGATGATTCCCGAGCCCTGGAGCGGCCACGAATCGATGCCCCAGGATAAGAAGGACTTCTACCGGTTCATGGCGTGCAAGATGGAGCCGTGGGACGGGCCCGCGTCCATGGCTTTCTCGGATGGCGCGCGGGTGGGCGCGGTACTCGACCGCAATGGGTTACGTCCCTCCCGGTACTGGGTGACCCGGGACGGCCGGGTGATCATGGCGTCCGAGGCGGGCGTGCTGGAGGTGCCCCAGCAGGATATTCTCCGGAAGGGGCGCCTGCAGCCGGGCCGGATGTTTTTCGTCGACACGGTGGAAGGGCGTATCGTGGAAGACGACGAGATCAAGGAAAGTTTCGCGAGGCGGAATCCCTATGGCGAGTGGCTGGCCCGGAACTTGGTGTCCGTGCCTTCAAAACCTGGACTGGACAGCGGCAAGGTACTTCCGGCCGAGTCGGCTACCCTCCTGGAGCGGGAAGTGGCCTTCGGATACACCGTGGAGGACCGGGAAATCCTGATCGGTCCCATGGCCGAAACGGGACAGGAACCCGTGGGCTCCATGGGGAACGATGAACCCCTGGCCGTACTTTCCAACCGGCCGCAATTGCTCTACAACTATTTCAAGCAACTGTTCGCCCAGGTGACGAATCCCCCGATCGACCCCATCCGCGAAGAGATTGTCATGTCCCTGGAAACGACCATCGGACGAGAGGGAAATCTCCTGGAAGAACGTCCGGAGGACTGCCGCCAGTTGCATCTGCCGGCACCCATTCTGACGGACGCCCAGGCCGCGTGGATCCGGGAACTGGACGAGCCTGGGCTCCGCACGCGGGTGCTTTCGACCCTGTTCCCGGCCGAAGAAGGACCAGCGGGCGTAACCAGGGCGCTGGACCGCCTGTGCGCGGAAGCCGAAGCGGCCGTGGACGAAGGGTACTCGATTTTAGTGCTGTCCGACCGTGGGGTAAACGAGCACATGGCGGCCCTGCCCGCCCTGCTGGCCACCGGCGGCGTGCACCATCACCTGGTCCGTCGTCAGAAGCGCGCGCTGTGCGGCATCGTGGTCGAGTCGGGTGAACCGCGCGAAGTCATGCACTGCTGCCTGTTGCTGGGCTATGGCGCGGGCGCCATCAATCCCTGGCTGGCCTACGAGGTGGTCGACGACATGTTCGCGACCGGCCGCGTCGACGTGCCGGACGCCGAGAAGGCGAAAAGCCTGTACATCAAGGCCCTGAACAAGGGCATTCTCAAGACCATGTCCAAGATCGGTATCTCCACGCTGCAGAGTTACCGGTGCGCCCAGATTTTCGAAGCGCTTGGCCTGGGCCAGGAAGTGGTGGACCGTTGTTTTGCCGGGACGGCGTCACGCATCGCCGGGATCGATTTCGAGGACATAGGCCGGGAAACGCTGATGCGTCACGGCGCCGCGTGGCCGCGCACCCGCGCGCCGTTCCGGGATCCGGGTGGTCGCTACCGGTGGCGCAGGCGGGGCGAATTCCACCAGTGGAACCCGGTGACCATCGCGAAGTTGCAGCATGCCACGAGACTGGGGGACGCGCGAACCTACGAAGAGTTTTCCCGGGAAGTCAACGACCGGAACCGGACGTTTGCCACCCTGCGGGGCCTGTTGCGGTTCAGGAAAGGGAATCCCGTGCCGCTGGAAGAAGTGGAATCCGCGGCGAACATCGTAAAGCGGTTCTGCACGGGGGCCATGTCTTTCGGATCGATCAGCCGCGAAGCCCACGAAACCCTGGCCATCGCGATGAATGAGATCGGCGGACGGAGCAATACCGGTGAAGGGGGCGAGGATCCGAAACGGTTTGAACCGGATCCCGACGGCAGGCTGCGGCGCAGCGCGATCAAGCAGGTGGCCTCCGCGCGGTTCGGCGTGACCAACGAGTACCTTGTGAACGCGGATGAGCTGCAGATCAAGATGGCCCAGGGCGCCAAGCCGGGCGAGGGCGGCCAGTTGCCTGGACACAAGGTGTTCGAAGAGATCGCCAAGGTTCGTTACTCGACGCCGGGGGTGGAACTGATTTCGCCGCCTCCGCATCATGATATCTACTCGATCGAAGACCTCGCCCAGTTGATCCACGACCTCAAAAACGCCAACGTTCACGCGGCGGTATCGGTGAAACTGGTGTCGGAAGTGGGCGTGGGCACGATCGCGGCGGGGGTGTCCAAGGGCAAGGCGGACCTGGTGCTGATCAGTGGACACGACGGTGGCACGGGGGCCTCGCCGCTGAGTTCCATCAAGTACGCGGGGTTACCATGGGAACTGGGGCTGGCGGAGACCCACCAGGTGCTGGTCCGCAACGACCTGCGCGACCGGATCCGGGTGCAGGTGGACGGCCAGTTGAAAACGGGCCGGGACGTGGCCATTGCCGCCCTGCTCGGGGCAGATGAATTCGGTTTCGCCACGGCACCGTTGATCGTCAGCGGCTGCATCATGATGCGCAAGTGTCACCTGAACACCTGTCCCGTTGGCGTGGCTACCCAGGATCCCGAGTTGCGCAAGAAGTTCAGTGGCAAGCCGGAGTACGTGATCCGGTATTTCTTCTTCGTGGCCGAGGAACTGCGGCGGATCATGGCGGAGTTAGGCTTCCGAACGGTCAACGAAATGATCGGGCGATCCGACATGCTTGAGTTCGATCCCATGCCCGAGCACTGGAAAGCCAAAAAGGTTGACCTGTCGCGGGTGCTGGAGCGGGTGGAACCTTGGGAAGGATCCACGCGGTACTGTTCCAGAAAGCAGGATCACGGGATCGATCGCGCCCTGGACCATGTCCTGATGGAAAAGGCCCGCCCCGCCCTGGAACGCAAGGAACCCGTGCGGTTTGGTATCCAGATCCGCAACGTGAACCGGACGGTGGGTACCATGCTGTCCAGCGAATTAACGCGCCGTCACAAGCTGGGCATGTACGGTGGCCAGTTGCCGGAAGACACCGTGTGGATCGACTGCGACGGCGTGGCCGGCCAGAGTTTTGGTGCTTTCGCCATCCAGGGTGTTACGCTGTGCGTGAGGGGCGAAGCCAACGACTACTGTGGCAAGGGCCTCTCTGGCGGGAAGATCATCGTGAAGCCCCCCGAGGATTTCCCGGGGGTTCCGGAAAAGAACATCATCGTGGGGAACGTGGCCCTGTTTGGCGCGACCGGCGGCGAGGCCTATTTCCGGGGCGTCGCGGGAGAACGGTTCTGCGTGCGGAACAGCGGGGCCTGGGCGGTGGTGGAAGGCGTGGGGGATCATGGCTGCGAATACATGACGGGCGGTCGGGCGGTCATCCTTGGCCCGACGGGTCGCAATTTCGCGGCAGGCATGAGCGGCGGGGTCGCGTTCGTGTATGACCCGGATGGCGTGTTTCCGGGGCGGTGCAACCGCGCGATGGTTGACCTGAAACCGTTGCACGCGGAGAGCCTGCCCGAACTCCGCCGCATGCTGGAACGCCACGCGCGGTATACCGGGAGCCCGATTGCCGCGCGCATCCTGGAACATTGGGAAGAAGAGTTGAAGCACTTCATCCGGGTAATGCCGAGGGATTTTGCCCGGGTGATCCGGGAACGGCGCGAGCGTGAACGCGCCGCCCTGGCGATGAAGGAGGAAAGTCATGTGGCCGCCCAAGCATAAGGGATTCATGGTCTTCAACCGGGAGTTGCCGCCGTACGAGCCTCCCGAATCGCGGGTGAAGCACTTCAGGGAGTTTTCCACTTCCCTGCCAGGAGATCGGCTGAAGGCCCAGGGGTACCGATGCATGAACTGCGGCGTGCCTTTCTGTCACAGCGGATGCCCCCTGGGAAACCAGATTCCCGATTTCAACGACCTGGTGAAGGAGGACGACTGGCGGGGCGCGCTCGAAGTGCTGCTGAGCACCAATAACTTCCCGGAATTTACCGGGAGGATCTGTCCCGCGCCCTGTGAAAGCGCGTGCGTGCTGGGCATCAACGAGCCGCCGGTGACCATCGAGATGATCGAGAAGGAGATTGCCGACCGGGGCTGGGCGGAGGGCTGGATCAAGCCTGAACCGCCCAGGGTCCGCACGGGCAGGCGGGTGGCGATCGTGGGATCTGGGCCTTCCGGGCTGGCCGCCGCCCAGCAGTTGAACCGGGCAGGTCACCACGTGGTGGTGTACGAACGGTCCGACGAGCCCGGTGGACTGCTCATGTATGGTATTCCGAACTTCAAGCTGGACAAGGACCTGGTGCGCCGCCGGATCGCGCTGATCGAGGCGGAAGGTGTGGAATTCCGGTGCAACGCCGAGGTGGGGGTGAACGTGCCGCTCAGCGAACTGGACCGGTACGACGCGGTGCTGCTGGCGATTGGGTCCACCCGTCCCCGGACCATGGTTGATCTGGGGGTTCCCGGGGCTGACCTGGAAGGCATCTACCCGGCGATGCGCTTTCTGACCCAGGCGACCCGCCGGGTACTCGGCAAACCCATCCATGACCGGGAAATCACGGCGACGGGCAAGCGGGTGGTGGTGATCGGCGGCGGCGACACGGGATCGGATTGCGTGGGCACGTCCCTGCGCCAGGGCGCGGCGTCCGTGCTGAACATCGAGTTGTTTCCCCGTCCTCCCCTGGCGCGCGCGCCCCGGAACCCGTGGCCGGAATGGGACTTCGTGCTGCGTACCTCGACCAGTCACAAGGAGGCCCCGGGCGGCGACTGCCGCGAATGGTGTATCAACACCAAATCCTTCGAAGATGACGGGACGGGACACGTGTGTGCCTTGCACGTGGTCCGGGTAGAGTGGAGCGAACCCGATGCTTCAGGCCGCCGCCAGATGCGGGAAATTCCCGGATCGGAAACGCGTATCGAGTGCGATCTCGTGCTGCTGGCCATGGGGTTCGTGGAGCCCGAGACGGACCGAATCGCGCCTGCCCTGGGCCTGGAACTGGAACGGAACCGTTTCGGCCAAGCCATCCGGGCGATCGACGGGTACGCGACCACCCGGCCGGGCGTGTTCGTGGCGGGAGATGCCCGTCGGGGTCAGTCCCTCGTGGTGTGGGCGATTTCCGAAGGACGGGAAGCGGCCCGCCAGATCGACGAGTACCTGATGGGCCAGTCGGAACTCCCCGCCCGGGACGCCATGGTATATGGTTCCGTCAAGGCTTGACCGTTTCTGGCTTCAGGGTGCCTGGCGGGAACCAGTACAGGAAACCGTCTTCGGCCCCGATCAGTAACTCATCCACGCCGTCTCCGTCCAGGTCGCCCACGGCGGGGCAGGTGGAGTGGCCCGACAGGACAAGGTCCGACATCGGCCCCTCGTCCCGGAAGACCTGCCGCCCGTCTTCGCCCGTGCCACGCCACAGGTTCACGTTGACCCCGTTCATGATCAGGTCCAGCCGGCCATCCCGGTCCCAGTCGGTCATGACCAGCGTGCGCCGGCCCGATCGCCCGGCCCAGCCCCCGTTGGCGCGCAGGAGGGATTGTTCAGAGGCCGGTGGCGAGAGGAACGGAACCGGGTTTTCCGGAAGGTAGACGGTCCGGGCGTCCCGGACCACCGCCCGGTCCCGTCCGCGATCGCTGCAGAGAAACAGGGGATCTCCCGATGGGGAACGCTGCTGGAGGTCGTTAACACCGTCTCCGTTGATGTCGATGGAAAGGGGCCTGCCACCTCCATCCCGGACCCCCATGGTTTCCGGATCGGCCACGTGAAAGATCCGCCGGCCGGGTGCGAGGGCGTAGCGCTGTTCCGGTCCCAGGCGCTCGTACCACGCGAGAAATCCCTCGTGATCCACGGCCACGAGGTCCATCAATCCGTCCTTGTTCAGGTCGATCACGGCCAGCTTGGTGCGCCATTCCACGACGAGGTCCCCTGGTTCCGGGTGCCACCAGTTCCAATGGGGACGGGGCGGTTCATCCGGCCAGGCGACATGGACCGGCTCGGCAGGGGCCAGTTCGGGATGCTGCCGCGTGCCCATGTTGCGGAACCACACGATTTTGCCCACGATAGTATTGCAGAGAATATCCGGCAGGCCGTCTCCATCCCAGTCAGCCACGGTGGGGATGGTGTATCCCCACTTCGCCTCGGCCGGACCCTGGATCGAGAGGTTGGGACCCGCCTGGAACCGGATGACCGTGCCGCCCGCGGTCAGCCGGACCGGCGTTTCCCATCGGGGTGGATTGCCACCGAGATTTTCGATCCACTCCAGGAAGCCCGCGGTGTTGCCGCTGACCAGGTCCATGTCCCCGTCACCGTCCCAGTCCACGATGTCGGGGGTGGCGAGGGCGCCGCACTTGACCTTGTCCGCGCGTTGCCGGAAGAAAACGGGTGGTTTCAGTCGCGGGAGTGTGCCCGCGTCATGGCCGGCGTTTTCCACGAGAACCACCCGCCCATCCTCCTGGCCGATGACGAGATCCGTGTCTCCGTCGCGGTCCCAGTCCACGGCTACTACCTGGAGCATCTCCAGTTCCAGGCGTAGGGGCTGCCCGTCCACCTCCACCGGTCGCCCCGGGGCGAATACCGGTGCCGCGGGATCAGGGCCGATATTCTCGAACCATGTCAGGAAATCCAGGAAGGAACCGCACAGGAGATCCAGGTCTCCGTCCCGGTCCCAGTCGACCATGTTCGGGGAGGGGGTTCCGTAGACATCCACGGGTCCCTTGGAGGTCTGGAACTGTTGAAACGGCGCGTACCAGGGCTTCTCGTTGGTACCTTCATTTCGCGCCCACCCCACGTAGCCGTGGAGTGGCCCACCCGTCCATCGGCCTGACGGGTCATACGCATCATCCCATCCATATTCCCTCCAGTCGCTGTAGCCGATGATCACGTCAGTCCGGCCGTCGCCGTCCACGTCGGCGAAGCGGTACTGGCAGTCCCGGTCGTAATGTTTGGGAGGCGGTACGGGAATCGGCTCGGGTCGCGCGAAGCCGTTTTGCTGAAAATCCCGGTAAGCGATCCCCGGTTCGCAGACAATGACATGGTTTGCCACGTACGACACGGTCACGTTTCGCCGTTGCCGTCGATCGATGATCCGGGCGGGACGCAGTATGCCCGAGCCGTCGTTTTCGAACCACGCCAGGCCCGGCGAGGGCATGCCCGCGCTCGATACCAGCAGGTCCAGGTCTCCGTCGCCGTCGTAATCCATGGGAAGGGGCACGGCCCACAGTCCCCATCCGGCATCGCATACAAGGTCATTCCGATTGTAGGCCAGTTTCCGGTGTTCGCCGAAATCGTCTTCCGCCACGGCGACCCATGCCGCGAGGGCCGCCGTGGCCAGCAGGATATTCCACCGCATCATTCGTTCCCGTTTTCGGACCTGTTTTTTGAACCGCGTGGCGCGATTTGCCATTCAATTCTGAAATTTAAGGAGAGAGACGTCAAGACCAGCGAGAGACGCGAGAATGGCCAAGCCCGCTTCGTTGATATCGGCGTCCGAGTTACTCAAAACCACGATGCCTATTTTTTTATCGCGCAGGAACGCGATCAAACTGCGGTACCCCCCGGTTCCCCCATCATGAACAACGAGGGTGTCGCTGCCGTCTTCCAGTTGAGCCAGGTGCCAGGCCAACCCTACGCGGAGTCGATCATTGACCTCGAAGCGAGGTTGAAGGCTGGATGCGACAGCCGACTGGATCGGGTTTTCCCCGATGCCCATGTTCGCGGCCAGGAATTTCAACATGTCGTTCATGCTGGTTCGGATTCCTCCCGCGCCGGCAAAAACGCCCAGGTCCCAGTTTTCGACAGCCGTGGGCAATCCCACAAAATCGAAATCCAGAAACAGGCTGTATCCCTGGGCCACGCGATTTTTCTGAGATTCAGAAAGCGTGATGCTCGTGTCCTTCATGCCCAGGGGAGTAGTGACATAGTGGATCAACGCGTTCTCATACCCGTTTCCGCTTATTCGTCCGAGTAAGTGTCCCAGCAACCCCATCCCCAGGTTGGAGTACTCATACCTGGTGCCAGGCTTGCCGCTGAGCGTACAGCGGGCCAGAAAGTCATACAGGTTTTGTTCGGTATAGTGGGCGTAAGGATTTGCTGGATTGTATCCGGTTGTTTTTTCCAGGTCATCAGGAAGCCGCGGCAGGCCGGAAGTATGGGTGGCAAGATCGGCAAACGTGATTTTCCGGTCTTCGAATGCGGGCAGGGTACATCCGGAAGGCATGCCCCTATCCGCGGCGTCATCCAGTTTCACAAGGCCCTCCTCCACCAGTCGCGCCAGAAGGATCCCCGTAAAAGTTTTCGAGATGGATCCGATTTCAAAGATCGTGTCTCCGTTCGGTTTTTTTCCGAACGGGTACCTGGTCTTGCCATAACTTATCGTATAATATTCATTATCTTTGATTATGCCCACAACGATTCCTATGGACCGATGTCGGCAGATCAACGGTTGAATGGCCTTATCCACGGGACGCTGGATTTCTGGAGGCGCCTGCCAGCGCTTCGTGGAGCAACATCCAATTTCCACTACCGCCGTAATCCCCAGGAGCACGACCAGTACCCGTGGGAACGCGGTCCTAAAAAGATTTTTTCGCGCAAGCATGGGGACTTTCCTTTTCCGAAGGTTTCATTATCGGAAAGACGCGTCAGGTCGAAAATCTATTCATGGGCGCCGATGGTCCGTTTTCATGTTGGTGGCGTGGTTTCGCTGAACAGGTTGATACGCTCCCATTTTCCGCCGTGGAATCGCAGGATGATCGACACGCTGAGGGTCATGATGAAGATGGTGGCCCCGATCCACGCGCCAAAGGTTTCCAGGCCCAGCCCGATGGATAACCCCGCGGAGAGGGGCAGCCCGAACCCATAAGCCAGCAGGGCGGTGGCCCACATGATCCACCGGGTGTCGCCCGCGCCCCGCAAGGCCCCGCTCAGGGTGATGTTGATGGCGTCGAAAGCCTGGAAAAAGGCGGCCAGGATCAGCAGGCGATGGGCCAGGTGAACGACCTCGGGATTGTCCGGACGGAAAAGGGTTCGGGTCAGCGCACCTCCCGCGGCGGCAATCAGGATGCCCGCGGTGACCATGTAAGCCACGGACAGGCACACCGCGGTCCAGGCCCTGGAACGCGCCCGACGACGATCCCCCCGGCCGATCCACTGTCCCACGATGGCCGCGATGCCCTGGTGGATGCCGATCACCGGCATGAACGTGATGGAATTGAAACTCAGGGCGATGGTGTTGGCCGCCATCTGTACCGGACCGAACCGGCCGATGATGTAGGAAATCCAGATCCACCAGTTGGCCACGTCCAGGAACATCGCGAGGGCCGCGGGCGCGCCTACCCGGACCAATTCCCGGCACATCGGCAGGCTGGGCCGCCACCCCCGGAGGGTACCGTATACCGCCCGGTTGGACCGTGACAGAAATACCGCCATCAGGAGCAGGGCCTGGGTGCCCATGGCCATTACCGTTGCCGTGGCTGCCCCGGACACGCCCATGGCCGGAAAACCGTATTTTCCGAAAATCAGCAGGTAATTCAGGACCAGGTTGACCGCGTTGCCGAGCAGGGCGGCGTACATGGTGACCGCCGGACGCCCGATACCCTGGAAAAAGCCGGACAGGGCTGCCACCAGGCTGACGAAATAATAGCCGGCCAGTCGCACGCGGAAATAGGCTTTTTCCAGCGCGGCGACTTCGGGCGCGTGGCCCATGCTGTCAAACAGGGGCGAAGTCAGGGGATACAGCAGCAGGGCCAGTACCACGGCCGCCAGGGACAGGTGGATGCCCTGCCAGGTGTAGCGGGCGCAATCCGGGCGATTTCCCTGTCCGTACCGTTGCGCCACGAAGGCCGTGGTCATGCTGGTAAAGCCCATGGCCAGCGTGCTCAGCGTGTAGGCGGCGATATCCGCCGATCCCACCGCCGCCAGGGCGTCTTCGGAGCGCAACCACCCGATCATGACGCGGTCCATGAAGCCCATCACGGTGTAGGACAGCATGCCCAGCACGATGGGTCCGGACACCCGGAGAATCTCCCGGATCCCCGTTCCCGGCGGTTCGGGTGGCGAAGCGGTGACCATGGTATCTGACGGTTGGGCCAAGGGACCTCCCTGATCCGGATGGCGCGCGGAACAAGCGATCGTCTTCCCGTGTTATGGGATATCGCGGGGAGCGCGTCATCCGTGTCGTGTCTTTGCAATAATTCCTGATTGGAGATGAGCGTCGCTGAAAACTATACTATACCCGGCATGAGTGATTCGGTGGATCGATATATTCCCCTTGTGGGAGATCGGGTCCCAGGGGTGAATCCGGGGTCGACCGACGCGGTCGTTGTGGTGAGTGGCCTGCCTCGATCAGGGACATCGATGGTCATGGCCATGCTGGCGGCCGGTGGTTTTCCCGTGCTGACCGATGGCGCGCGCCCGGCGGACCGGCATAATCCAGGGGGATATTACGAGTACGCGCCGGTGCGGGGAACCCGCCGGGATGTTTCGTGGGTGGAAGAAGCCGCGGGCCGGGCGGTAAAGGTGATCGCGTCGCTGTTGCCCTGGCTTCCCGTGGATCGGCGTTACCGGGTGCTGTTCGTGACGCGGAATCCGCTGGAGGTGGCGGTGTCGCAGCGTAGGATGCTGTCAGGGGGGGGCGGGGAAATCACGGAGGCGGATCGCCGATCGTCCCGGCTGCTGGCGAGTCACCTGCGGGAGGTGGTGGAGTGGTTACGGATGGCGGGGCACATGGAGGTGTGCTGGCTGAGTCACCGCGCGCTGTTGCGGGATCCGGGGGTCCAGGCGGTTCGGATGGCGGATTTTCTGGGGGCGCGCCTGGACGTGGGGGCGATGGCAGGGGTATCCCGATGGGGGTGGTGGGGTTGCCGGTCGGGGCATATTAAAGAAATTTTTCCTGAAAGTTGCAATAAAGAATTAATTCCTTATATAATACCCCCGACCGACCTCGCAGCATGGTCGGCGGGTACCGGGACCCGTGATGTCCCGGTACCTGCCGCCGAAACGCCCCGGCGAGTCCATCGCGGGGGTCACTTCGAAAAGGCACGGTTGCCATGAGCGATCTGTTTTCCTGGAAACGCGTCCTGTCCACCACCCTCTTCCGCGAACTGGCCGCGGCCATTTCCGGGCTGGTCCTGGTGCTGTTCATCTTCGGCCACCTGGCGGGGAACTTTTTGATCTTCCTCGGTCCGGACACCTTCAACGGTTATGCCGAACACCTGCAATCCCTCGGGCCCCTGCTGTGGCTGGCCCGGGTGATCATTCTGGCCTCGGCGGTGACCCATATCGGCGCCACCATCTCGCTCAAGTTGCGCAATCGCGCCGCGCGGGGCGTGGCCTACAACGTGACCCGGCGGAACGCGGACCGGCCCCTCGGCACGCCGACCATGATCTACACGGGAATTATCATCGCCTGTTTCGTGGTGTTGCACATCAATGACTTCACCCTGGCCGACAAGACGGGGCCCCGCTCGATCATCCATGGAGAAAGCCTGGGCTTGTATGGCGTGGTGCTGAACGGTTTTTCGAACCCGGTCCGGTCGATCGCGTACATCGTGGCCGTGTGGGCCGTGGGGCTGCATTTCAGCCACCTGTTTTCGAGCCTGTGGGTGACGCTGGGGGTGCTTTCCGACCGGGCCACCCGGGTCATGAACCGCGTGGCCCTGGCCGTGGGCGTGCTGGTGGCCCTGGGGTTCACGACCATTCCTGTTTTCGCGTTAATCAAAATACGCCTGCTCGGCGGCTGACGACCGACCGCCGACGGCGCCCGGAGAATGTTCCATGCTGGATGCCAGAGTACCGAAAGGGCCCTTACCGGAGAAATGGACCCGTTGCCAGTTTGACATGAAACTGGTCAATCCCTCCAACCGGCGGAAATACACCGTGATCGTGGTGGGCACGGGGCTGGCGGGATCGTCGGCTTCGGCCACCCTGGCCGAGTTGGGGTACAACGTCAAGACCTTCTGCCTGAACGACACGCCCCGCCGGGCGCACAGCATCGCGGCCCAGGGTGGGATCAACGCCGCCAAGAATTACCAGAACGACGGCGACAGCGTGTATCGCCTGTTCTACGACACGATCAAGGGTGGCGATTACCGGTCCCGGGAAGCGAACGTGTATCGCCTGGCGGAAATCAGCGTGAAGATCATCGATCATTGCGTGGCCCAGGGGGTGCCCTTCGCGCGGGAATACGGTGGCCTGCTGGACAACCGGTCGTTCGGTGGCGCGCAGGTGTCCCGGACGTTTTACGCCCGGGGGCAGACGGGCCAGCAGTTGCTGCTGGGCGCGTATGGCGCGCTCATGAAGGAAGTGAACGCCGGGCGGGTGAAGGTGTTTCCCCGCCGGGAGATGATGGACCTCATCGTGGCGAATGGCCGGGCGGTGGGGATCGTGGTCCGGAACCTGGTTACCGGCGCGCTGGAATCCCACCTGGCCGACGCGGTGGTGCTGGCCAGTGGCGGGTACGGCAACGTGTTTTTTCTGTCCACGAACGGCCGTTCCTGCAACGTGTCGGCGGCGTGGCGGTGCTACCAGCGAGGCGCGTTTTTTGCCAATCCCTGTTTCACCCAGATTCATCCGACCTGTATTCCCGTGCATGGCGAGTTGCAGTCCAAGTTGACCCTCATGAGCGAGAGCCTGCGGAACGACGGACGGATCTGGGTTTCCCGCAAGCCGGGCGACACCCGTCATCCCAATGACATTCCCGAAGCGGAACGCTACTACTACCTGGAGGAACGGTACCCGAGTTTCGGCAACCTGGTGCCTCGGGACGTGGCGTCCCGCAACGCCAAGCAGGTGTGCGACGCGGGCCTGGGGGTCCGGGGCGGTAACGCGGTTTACCTGGATTTCAGGGATGCCATTACCCGGGAAGGGGAAGCGGTTATCCGCGAGCGTTATGGCAACCTCTTCGACATGTACGAACGGATTACCGGCGTGGACCCCTACAAGGAGCCGATGACCATTTTTCCGGCGATTCATTACACCATGGGCGGCCTGTGGGTGGATTATCACCTCATGAGCACGATTCCCGGGCTGTTCGTGCTGGGTGAGGCGAACTTTTCGGACCATGGCGCGAACCGGCTCGGGGCGAGCGCCCTCATGCAGGGGCTGGCGGACGGCTACTTCATCATTCCCTATACCATGGGGCATTACCTGGCTACGACAGGACCCGCGAAGACGCGGGAAGACGCCCCGGAAGTCCGGGAGGCCCTTGAGTCGGCCGAGGCCCGGATCCGGAAACTGATGTCCATCCGCGGCAAGCGCACGGTCAATGAAATGCATCGTCGCCTGGGACTCCTGCTATGGGACAAGTGTGGCATGGCCCGGAACGAAAGGGGACTAAGCGAGGCCCTGGAAGAAATTCCTGCCATCCGCGAGGAATTCTGGAACAACGTGAACATTCCCGGGGAGACCGGCACGTTCAACCAGGTGCTGGAGCGGGCGATGCGGGTGGCGGATTTCATGGAATTCGCGGAACTGATGGTTCGCGACGCCCTTGAACGCAGGGAATCCTGCGGGGGACATTTCCGCGAGGAATACCAGACGGAGGATGGGGAGGCGAAGCGGGATGACGCGAACTTTGCCCACGTGGCGGCATGGGAGTACGCCGGCCCCGACGCGGCGCCCCGCCGGCATGTCGAGCCGCTGGTATTTGAAGAGGTCAAGCCCTCTCAGAGGAGTTACAAGTGATGGCACCCGGAACGATTTCCCTCACCCTGAAGGTGTGGCGGCAAGCGGGACCGGATCAACCCGGCCGGTTCGAGACCTATCGGGCCGAGCGTATTCCCACGGATATTTCCTTCCTCGAGATGCTGGACATCGTGAACGATGGCCTGGAACGGGAAGGCAAGGATCCCATCGCCTTCGACCATGACTGCCGTGAGGGTATCTGCGGGTCGTGCGGGGCGGTGGTGAACGGCAGGCCGCACGGTCCCCGCAAGGCCACGACGCTGTGCCAGTTGCACATGCGGGAATTCAAAGACGGTGAAACCCTGGTCATCGAACCCTTCCGGGCGAAGGCGTTTCCGGTCGTCAAGGATCTCGTGGTGGACCGTTCGGCCTTCGATCGGATCATTCAGGCGGGGGGGTACGTTAGCGTTCGGACCGGCCAGGCACCGGAGGCCAACTCGATTCCCGTTCCCAAGCACCGGGCGGACCGGGCCATGGACGCCGCGCAGTGTATCGGGTGCGGGGCCTGCGTGGCGGCCTGCCCCAACGCGTCGGCCAGCCTGTTTACCGCGGCCAAGATCGTTCAGTTGGCCATGTTGCCCCAGGGGCATCCCGAGCGGACGCGGCGCGTGGTGGCCATGGTACAGGCCATGGATCGCGAGGGTTTCGGCAGTTGCTCCAAGCAGTACGAGTGCGAGGCGGTATGTCCCAAGGAGATCAAGGTGGAAAACATTACCCTGATGAACCGGGAATACCTGCGCGCCCTGGTGCGGGAAGACTGACAGGAAAACTCGAAAAATACCCCCGCGGACTTGCATCCGATTTTCCACAGGCCGCAAACTAAGGGTAGAACCTCAAAAGTGGAGGGTATTCCCATGAATACGGTTGCGGAAGCGGCTCGCCAGCAGGAAGATCGACCGGTGATCCGGGTGTGCAGTCCACGGACGGGTGAGTTGCTCTACGAAGTGCCAGAACCCGACGCGGCGGAGGTGGACCGGGTGTACGAGCGGGCCCGGGCGGCTTTCGAACGGGTCCGGAACATGACGGTGCGCGAACGCCTGGCCGAACTGGACAAGTTGAAGCGCTGGATTATCGCGAACCGACGGCGAATCGCGGAGTTCATTTCCCGGGAAACGGGTAAAAGCCTGTTCGACGCCCTCGCGATGGAAGTTTTTCCGGCGGTTGACCTGATCGCGTGGTACGCGCGACGGGCGGAAAAGATCCTGGCGGACCGGAAGGTTTCCACGCCGATCATGCTGATCGGGAAGAAATCGCGGATTTATTTCGAACCCATCGGACCGGTCCTGGTCATCGCTCCATGGAACTATCCTTTCAACCTTTCGTTTCTGCCCTTCGTGTGCGCGTTCACGGCTGGTAATCCCGTGATTCTCAAGCCGTCGAAAGACACGCCGCTCAAGCCCCTGTACGAGGCGATGCTGTCCGAAAGCGGATTCATGGCGGATGCCCTGCAGGTGGTATACGCCAGCCGGCGGACGGCCGACCTGCTGATCGACAAGAAGCCGGCCAAAATTTTCTTCACCGGCAGCGTGGGGGTGGGGAAGAAGGTCATGGCCCGGGCCGCGGAACTGCTTGTGCCCGTTGAACTGGAACTGGGCGGCAAGGACCCGATGATCGTTTTCGAGGATGTCAACATTGAGCGGGCGGTGAATGGCGCGCTGTGGGGCGGGCTGGCCAATTGCGGCCAGACCTGCGTATCGGTGGAACGCCTTTTCGTGCAGGAATCCATTTTTGAGGAGTTTACCCGGGTGCTCAGGGAAAAGGCGGAACGGCTGGTGACCCTGGCATCTCCCGAAGCGAAGCGGGGGGAAGAGTGGCTTTCCGTGGGATCCATGACCACGGAAGGCCAGATTCAGACCGTTGAGCAGCAGGTGGAAGACGCCCGGAAGCGGGGCGCGAACATCCTGACCGGTGGGTCCCGCGTACCAGGGACGCGGATCTATCCGCCCACCATCATCACCAACGTGACGCCCGACATGCCGGTTCAGCGCGAGGAGACCTTTGGTCCGGTCATTACCGTGACCCCGTTCAGGACCGAGGAAGAGGCCATCCGGATGGCCAACGACTCGCCCTTCGGGCTGGCGGCCAGCGTGTGGTCCCGGGACCTGGCCCGGGCCGAACGGGTGGCCCGCGCGCTGGTGACCGGCAACGTGTCGATCAACAACGTACTGGCCACGCTGGCCAATCCTGCCCTGCCCTTCGGGGGGGTGAAGGATAGCGGCTTCGGCCGGTACAAGGGGGATCTGGGTCTGCTGTCCTTCTGCAACATCAAGTCTGTGATGATCGACCGGGACAGCAGCCGACTGGAAGCCTACTGGTTCCCGTACCTGCCCGAGAAATTCGACCTGATCATGAAAGTTTTCGAAAGCGCCTTTGAAAGCGGACCGATCGCCCTGCTGAGAACGGCGTGGACCGGGTTGAAACTGGAACTCCTGAGCCGCGGCAAACGCCTGTGATCCCGATTGAGTCCTTGGGCATTGGCGCGTTCCGTCGGAAACGGGCTATACTATCCACCAGTCTAACGTGACGGGTTTCGGCGGGTTTTCTGGATAAACCGCCGGGATGAGTGTCACCAAATGGAGAGACAAGCCATGTGGACCCCCGGAATGGGTGAACTGCTGATCATCTTCGCCATCGTGCTGGTACTGTTCGGCGGTGGAAAAATCGCCGGCGTGGGCAAGGCCCTGGGTACGGCCATCGCGGAGTTCAAGTCGGCGGTCAACAGCGAAAAGAAAGAATCGGACGAGAAGCCGCCACTCGAAGATAAGCAGTCGTAAGGCGGACATTTTGAGCGTGAAGCGGATAACGCCGCCCGGTGGCGGATCAAGGGCGTGGCCAGCCGGTTTACCAGGCAGGCTATGCCACGCGTCGCGCAGGGTCAGGCCGGTCTCGCGGTGGTTGCTGTGCCTGGTTGTGGGCCTGGCGGGCTGGGGAGCAAATCAAGGTGCCTTCTCGCTGGAAGCCGGCGCGGGCAGGGTTGACATCACGCCCCCGATGCCCTGTCCCTTGAACGGGTATGGCGCCCGCATGGGGCGCGACTCGGAGGGTACCCACGATCCCATCTGGGCCCGGGCGCTGTACCTGGACGACGGGACCACGCGCCTGTTCCTGGTCAGCATCGATCACGTGGCCATCACCCCTGAACTGCGGGACCGGGTGATGGAACTGGCGCCGGATGTCGTGCCACCGGAACACGTCCTGATCGCCGCTACCCACACCCACAACGGGCCCGGCGGCACCACGCGCCTGATGCCGTTCCGGCTGGTTTCCGGGCGATACATGCCCGAGGTGGTGGAACACTCCGCCCAGGGTATCGCGCGGGCCATGCAGGAAGCCTACGACAACCGGGTGCGTGCCGCCCTTGGCTGGACCGTGGTGGAACAATCGTTGACCCGGAACCGGCGGTATGCCAACGGACCCGTGGATCCCCTGATGGGCGTGATCCTGGTAGAAGACGCCGATGGGGCGCCCATCGCGGTCGTTGCCAACCTGGCCGCGCATCCTACGTCCGTCGGCGGCGCGGGATCCTACCTGTTTTCCGGCGATTACCCGGCTTACTTTTATGAAGAAATGGAAAAGTTGACCCGGCCGGAATGCGTGGCCCTGTTTCTGAACGGTACCGAAGGAAACCAGACCATCAACCCGCCGCCGGGTGGACAGCCGGGGGAATGGGCCCGGGCGGAGGCCATGGGACGCGCCGTGGCCCAGTTGGCGAAGCAGGCCATGAGCCAGATCTCGTGCGCGGAAGTGACGTTGCGGGTGGGCGTGGCTGAACCCGAGTTGCCCCTGAGCCTGTCGGGCAGCATGCTGCCCCGCAAGGCCCCCTTGCGTACTCTGGAAATTAACGATCTGATCATTCATTTCCTGCCTGGGGAGCCTTGCGTGGAAATCGGGCTTGCCCTGCGTCAGCAGGCCCTGGCGCGGGGATATGCCGCCGCCCTGAACGTGGGACTGGCCAACAGTTATTTCCTGTATTTCGTGCCCCGGTCGCAATACAGCGAGGTCCATTACGAGTCCGCCATGACGTTCTTCGGCCCAGACATGGAAGGCTGGTTTTCCCGGGAGTTCGCGAAACTGATGAGCCGGGGAGCGTCTCCCGAAGAGCCTCCACTTCCGGACCGGCCGGTGATTACGTCCATGGATGGCGGTGAACTGGTGTCACTGGATGGGGCGACGCGCCGTGCCGGTTACCAGGTGGGGCTGGCCTACGCGGACCTGCTGTGGGAGCGGTTCACGCGTACCGTGGTTGCTCCGGTCCGGGAAGGGAAGTGGTATCCCGAAGGGGCATTCTGGAGCCGCCTGCCGGGCTGGCTGGATCTGTCCAGCCTGGCCCTGCCCGTCCTGGGCATGGCAACCCGGAACCAGTTGAAGGGTATGCCGGATAGCGTGTACGAGTGGATGTTAGGCATGGCCGAGGGCGCGGGGTTGCCCTTCGACGCCATCCGGCTGATCCAGGTTGCCCCGGTATTCAGCGAGGATCCCCGGAAGGAGCCCCTGTTCGCGGCCCCGTTGTGCACGATGGCGGCGGCGGTGGGCGTGAAGGCGGGCGCGGATGACGTGGCACTCGCGCGGAACCTCGACTGGCCCGCGGAGGAGCGGAATGTCGTGACGCGCCTGGCTCCAGAAGGGAAAACGGCCTGCCTCCTGATCGGGTTTCCCTGGGTGGCGGGCGCGTTCAGCGGCATGAACGATCGTGGCCTGGCGGTGTCCGTGGAGCGGGACGAACCCCTGACTATCCGGGAAGTGCTCGCGGGGGCACCCGTGGAGGCACTCGTGCTGGACATATTGCTTTCTGGCGCGAAATTCGACGAGGCACTGGCCCGGTTACAGGAAGCCACGTGGATTCGTAAGACCCGGGTGCTGCTGGCCGGTATGGACGGCAAGAATCCCCGGGCCGCCGTGGTGGTTTTTGGCGACGCGGTTACCGTTCGCCCCGCAGAAAAGAACGCATACCTGCCGGCGGTATCGGCCGCTGAAGCCGGCGTGACCCCCGAAACGGCCGCCCGCTACGAGGCGGTTTCCCTTGCCGTCAGCGGGAAACGCATCATTGGTGAAGAGGACTGGAAACGGGCCCTGTCCCAGCAGGGTCCGGGCATGGATTTCCCCTGGAATGGACAGACCCGCCACAGCGTGATCTTCTATCCGGCGAAAGGACGGGCCCTGGTATCGTTCCGGAACGCGTCGGGTGGTCCCGGCGCGTGGACCGAACTCCGGGTACGGGAACCCTGAATCATGGCCGTGGAACGGGTATATACCTATGGAGCGAACCTCCGGAAACGGCGCCGGGACCTGCGTCGCCGGGCCACATCGATCGGGCGGGGAGCGCTCCTGGTCTTGGTGGTGGTGGTGGTGCTGGGCTGGTGGTTGTCCCGGGACACGTGGCGCCTGGGTGACCTGACTCCGGCCGGTGGAGCCGTTCAGATCTGCGTGACGGATCTGCCCGCGAAACTGGACGCCGCCCGCGCGTCGGGCGTATGGCGGCTGTTACCGGAATCGCATCCTGCCCGGTCCGTGCTGGAACGGGGCATGGATGGGCTTCCCGTGCCGCGCTGGCTGGCGAATAACCTGGGGGCCGGTCCCAGTTACTGGATCCTGGCGCGGGTGGACGATCCTTCCACCCTGCTCGTGACCACGCGCATGACCCGGGTAGGCGCGCTGGCGCTCAAGGTGGCGGCATGGTTTCCGGTGTTCCGGCGGGATTACGCGGGCGGGCTGAAGTTGCTGCACCTGCGGGAAGCGGGGTTGTTTCTGGCGGTTCGGGGGCGGGTGTTACTGGTATCGCCTTCGCGGCGCGTCCTGGTTGACGCGCTGACCCTCACGCCGGACCGCGCGGCGGGTGATGCCGCCCTGGAGTCGTGGCGCGCCCGGGCGGAAGGCGCGGACCTTTACGGGGTTCTGGACGCGGCCGCGCTGGAACGGCTTAACCTGCCCCTGACATCCATGGCGGGGTCGATGCGATTCGAGGCTGGCCGGGTATCTGCCAAGGTGACGGTGGTGCTTTCGCCCGCCTGGCGGGAACGGCTTCACCCCATGCTGAGCCGCCTGGCGGGTGGTCCGCTGAAGGAACCGCCCGAAGGATGCGCCGCGGTTTCCCTGAACCTGGGCATGATCCCGATGGAACTGCTGCGGGCCGTTCGGGACCTGTCGCCCGAGGCCGCCATGGTGCCCGAGTGGCTTATCGCGGAGACGCCGGACATGCCGACGGATCCGGGCGAGGCCTTTTTCCGACGGTTCGCGCGGATGCTGTTGTCCGGAACGGGAACTTCCTTCCGGCTGGCGTGGCTGGGCATGGACGTCAACGAAATGATTCCATTGCCGGTGGTGGCGGGGCTGGCGGAGGAAGGCGGTGACGCCCTGGCAGCCCTGGCCGCGGAAGCGGTAAACGTGAAGCAGCCTGAGTCCGAGGATCCGCCCATGATCGAGTGGACTCCCCGGGTAGCGGAAGACGGAGCCCTGTATATCCGGTTGCTGGCGGGTCCCACCTTGTCCCTGTGCGCCGTGCCGGCGGGAGAACGAGGGATCGCCTTCGGGGGGAGTCTTACGGCCGCGCGGGTGCTGGCTGGCCGCGAAAAAAGCGCGCCGGCGGCGTCTGCCGGCAATGGGGTCCTGCTGGTTCGCATCGATCCGGCGGCCTGCGTGGACGCGCTGGGCGCGGCCGGAAACGAACTGGCGTCCTTCGGATGGTTGCGAAACATGCCGCCGGACGCGGTGAACAGCATGTTCTCGGTCTGGCGTGAACAGGTCGGTCAGGTTCGGGAGGTCCGGTTGATGCTGGCTCCAGACCAGGCGGATGCCTGGCAATTGTCGGGTGACATGACCTGGTAGCCGGAGCGTATGTTCCCGGCGAACATATCGGGAAAGAACGCCATGATCTTCTGCACGGCAGTGACCCTGGTATCGGTGGTGGCCATGCTGGTCGCCTACCATACGGGGCACCACAACACGGGTGCTTTTTTCAAAATGGCGGCGTCCACGGGGTTTGTCGCCATGGGTATTGCCGCGGGCGGTTTCCAGACGCCTTACGGCTGGCTTATCCTGCTGGGGTTGTTTTTTTCCTGGTGGGGCGATTATTTCCTCTTGTCTGGGGCGGACCGTATTTTTCTGCTGGGTCTTATTGCGTTTTTCCTGGCCCACGTGGTATATGCCGTGGCGTTTCTCTGGCAGGGAATTCACGTAAGGGCCGCGGTGGTATCTTTTGCCGGGCTGTGCGTGCCTGCTGTCATGCTTGTCATCTGGCTGTGGCCGCGCCTTGGCGAGATGCGCGCGCCCGTGCTGGCCTACGTGGTGGTGATTACCCTGATGGTGGCGCTGGCCTCGGGAATGTCCTGGCGCTGGGGGATCTGGGTAGCCGTGCTGGGTGCGTTGTTTTTCTACGTGTCCGATATTTTTGTCGCCCGGGATCGATTTGTTGCTCCCGGCCCGGTAAACGGATTGATTGGCCTTCCCCTGTATTACGTTGGCCAGTTACTGCTGGCCTGGTCCGCAGGCATGGGAAGATAACCGGTTCCGCCGTGGTTTATCCTGCGGTTCTGGTATCACGGAAGGGTTTTCGCCGATGCGTTTGATTGTTGCCAGTCCCCGGGGGTTCTGCGCGGGGGTTGACCGGGCCATTCGTTGCGTGGAGCGTGCCCTGGATCGGTTTGGGCCCCCGGTATACGTGCTGAATCACATTGTCCATAACGCCCACGTGGTAGAAGAACTCCGTGAGCGCGGCGCGGTGTTTATACGTTCCCTGGAAGAAGTTCCTCCCGGTAGCGTATTGCTGTTCAGCGCGCATGGCGTGGGACCGGACCGTTGGGCTCAGGCCCGGGAACGCGGGTTACGGGTGATCGACGCGACCTGTCCCCTGGTGGAGAAAGTCCATAATGAAGCCAGGCGCTTCGCGGAAAAAGGATACGAGATTATCCTGATCGGCGAAGCCGGACACGACGAAACCATTGGCACCATGGGATGGGTGGAAAAAGACCGGGTGCACCTCGTGCAAACCCCGGAAGATGCCGAACACGTCACGGTAACCGATCCCCGGCGGGTAGCTTACATCACGCAGACCACCCTCAGCGTGGAAGACTGCGCGCGAGTGATCGCCGTGCTCAAGAGCCGGTTTCCGGAAATTCAGGGGCCGCCGCGGGAAGATATCTGTTATGCCACGACCAACCGGCAGACGGCGGTGCTTTCCCTGGCGCCGGAGGCAGATCTTGTGCTCGTGGTTGGTGACCGGGAAAGCGCCAACTCTACCCGTTTGCGGGATATCGCCCGATCCCGGGGGATTCACTCGGAGTTGATTTCAGATGTCTCGAAACTGGATCCCGCGTGGCTGGAAGGCGTGGAAACGGTCCTGGTGACGTCCGGCGCGTCGGTTCCCGAGCGCCTGGTGGATGGCTTGCGCGCGTGGTTTGTAGGGCGTTATCCCGGATGCGTCGTGGAAGAACGGGTTATCCGAGAGGAAGACATGGAATTCCGCCTGCCCCGGGAAATCGCCTGAACGCGTTCAACGGATTTTTCAGGGGGCCAGAAACTTGGGCCGGAACTCATCCTCCGCCCAGGGATCGTAAAGATATCCCCGGGCGTTGTACAACTGGATCAGCCGCAGGAGTTCGGACAGGCTGATTTGCCAGTTCCGGGGATTGTAGTCGGCGTCGTGGAAATCGCAGTTCTGGGCGCCCGGGCCGGGATAATACCCGTCTTCCGTGCCGGGCAGGCACGAATAGGATCCCGTGTTGTAGAACTGGATCACCCGGAGGGTCTCGCTGAGGTCGAGGACGCCGTCTCCATTCCGGTCGGCCGAATGCGGCCGGGCGGTCGCGAAGAAGGCCGCCGAGTCCGGTAGTTGCTCAAAGGTGTCGGGAATGAAACCAGCCGGCACGCCTCCCCCTGGGGAGAGCCCGACCACGGCGCTGGTGGCCGTGATGTGCAGCCAGGTCATCCGGATGACGTTGCTGGTGAACAACTCCAGTTGGAAGGTATTGGCGTTGGTGCCCTCCAGGCCGGCCGGCGGCGTTTTGAGCGGAACGTTCAGCCAGGTGATGACCAGGCGATCCGCCAGTTGACGGGTGGAAACGGATCCGCCCGCGGCCGGGTTGAGGTCGGTCATCAGGATGGCGATGCGGGGTAACTGGAAATGGGTGTCCGGGTCCGGCTGGGAAGCGGTATCCCCCTGGGTGAAGGTAACATAGCCGTTGCTGGAGATGAACAGGCTGTTGTAGAGAATGCCGTTGAAGGAGAAGCCCGCGCCCCCGATGGGCGTTGACGTGTACGCGTCGTCACCCAGGGGCTGAATGGTGCCCCCCGCGGGATCCACGGGCAACGATCCGACGCGGTCTTCACACAAGGCGTATCCGCCCGTGCTGTTCGGCACAAACACGAGGGAACGCCATGACCGACCCGCGGAGGCCGGGCTGGCATCCGTGTAAACGGCGGTGTAGTAACTGTCGCGGTCCGTGGTGGCGAAGGTCGCGCAACCGGCGTCCGGAACGGTAACGCTATTTCCCGCCCGGTCCGTGATGGTCAGCACGTAAGCATAGGTGGTCAATGGAGTCAGTCCGCCCAGGGTGACGTAGAGATCCGTTCCCGGGCTTCCCGTGGAGGTGGTGTATCCCGTGAGGGATTCGCAGGCTGTTCCCCAGCGCGCGGCCACGGAAACCGGCTCGTCCGCGGTGACGCGCAGCGTGGCGCGGTCCTTGAAAACGTTGAGCACGTCAATCGTTCCAGGAGTGGGCGCAACGCAGTCCAGCACGGCGGCGGCGGAGACCACGGCAGTCCGCCCGTCAGCATTTCCGGTGTCCAGGTAGTCCGCGCGGATCAGCGTGCCGTGATCGGCCTGGAGCAGGCCGTCGTCCGGTGTCGGCGAGGAACCCGACTGGAAGGAAAGGGTTCCGGAAAATTGCCCGCTTCCCGTGGGGTATTCCGTCAACACCACCGTTTCCACGTCGCCGTTATCCGCGTACACGGGTATGCTGACCGAAGACAGTCCCGCGAGATCCAGGTCGGCGACGCTGACGCGCGCCGTGCCGTCACAGGGATAGTAATCCTTGTCGAGACTGATGGTGCCCGTGTGACTGACCGTTTCAGGAATCAGGTTCTGGATCAGGGTAATCCGGGTGCAGTCTTCTCCACGGCACGCGTCTGGCGCGCAGGTGTTACTGCGGAAACAGGTGCCCGCGTTGACGTAGTCCGTTTCACCCCGAACCAGGATGCCTTCGACGATGCCCAGGACCGGGTTGATGATGGGAGACCCCGAGTTGCCGCCGTAGGTGTCGGTGTTCGCGACAAAATAGTACGTGTTGCTGGTGTCGCGCACGTAGGTCGACGAACCGAAGGCCAGTTTCAGGGGCAGGCCGGAAGGATAACCGATCACCCCAACCGGATCCCCGACCTGTACCGCCCCACTCCGACGGATAGGTAAGGGATGAGCCCCGGGCGCGGTTACCGGACGATCCACCCGGAACAAGGTGTGGTCCTGGTCCCCGGTACCAACGGTGGACAGGATGGCCACCGGCCGGTAAACCTGTTCCGGCTGGAGGGTGAGCCGGGGGGTTACCGGGTCCAGCATCTCGTAGCCAAACACCACGTATACCGTCGACATGCGGGAGGCCGACAGGCAGTGCCCCGCCGTGGCCACGAGGTCCGTGCCCACCAGGAAACCCGTGCAGTAAGGACAGGTTGGCTGGGACCCGAAGGGCTCATCCGGGCAGGCCGGCAGGCCGAACTTGCTGAAAGCGACCACATTCAGCGTGTAGGTGCCATCCGCGTTCCGCGTGATCCGGGTGCTGTCGACCAGGGCGCACACGGCGGCCGCCCAGGATCGGCGCACGGGATCGGTTTCCTGGTACACGTCGATCCGGTCGTCGGATCCATAGACCACCTTTTCCGGCGGGGTCAGCAGGCCAGCGGGATCCCACGGCAATTCGGGATCGGAGGTCGCGTCGACCGCCAGTACCGGCAGGGCCATCCACAGCACCAGCAGGAAGACCGCCGGGTTAAAGCCGCCGTGGAAAAGATGGATTATTCCGCTTTTTCCCGCGCCCATATGAGCCACTACCTCTGTTCACTGGCACGCAGTGTCTACAGGTGTTATACCACACTTTTCCACCCGCGCGGGACGGACAGCCTGGCTACCCGGTGAGGATCACGCGTCCTCGTCGGTTTCATCTCCATCGTCCGCGGCAAAGGGCAGAACGTTCACCGGGGGTTCCGGCGAGGATTTAACCGCGTTTTCGTTTTCCCTGACCACCTCCGTGGGGGCTTCGCTCAGGGCACGGTCTTCTTCCTCATCGCTCACGGCCCGGGCCGCCGCGCACACGACGTCACCATTTTTCAGCGTCATCACGCTCCAGCCCATGGCCATCCGGCCGTAGACTTTGATTTCTTGGGCGGCTGAACGGATGACCTTGCCCTTTTTGCTGGCCAGGACGATATCATTGCTGTCGTCTACCAGCAGCATGGCCACGAGGTCTCCCCGTTGCTCAACGATCTTGATGCCGATAACGCCCTTTCCACCCCGTTGATGTACCGGAAAGTCAGCGATCCGCGTTCGCTTGCCATAGCCGTTCTCGGTAACGGTGAACACGGTTTTCTCCTGGGCGTCTTCGGGAACGACGCACATGCCCACCACCTCATCCTGCCTGTTTTTCAGCCGGATACCGATCACTCCGGCCGCGGTTCTTCCCATGGGTCGGACATCTCCCTCGGGGAAACGATTGACCTGGCCAGATCGCGTGGCGATCATGATGTGGTCAGACCCTGAAGAAATCTGCACGTCAATCAACTCGTCCTTGCCGTGGAGGGTGATGGCCCGGACACCGATGTTCTTGGGCTTGCTGAAGAGGTTCAGGGGGGTTTTCTTGACCGTGCCCTGCCGGGTAACCATGACGAGGTAACGGTCCGGTTGCGCGAGGTTTCGCACCGGCAGGCACGACGAAACTTTTTCACCTTCCCCAAGGTTCAACACGTTTACAAGGGCGCGTCCCTTGCTGTCCCGGCTGCCCGAGGGCAGTTCATGCACCTTTTTCCAGTAGAGATTTCCCTTGTTCGTGAAGAACAGGATGTACTGGTGAGCCGACGCCGTGAACAGGTCACGAATGAAATCATCCTCGCCGAGGTTCATGCCACTGATGCCCTGTCCCCCCCGCCGCTGTTTGCGGTAGGTGTTGACGGGCAGGGCCTTGATGTACCCGTTGTTGGTAATGGTCACCACCATGTTGGTGTCGGCGATCATGTCCTCTATGGCCAGTTCCTTTTCGTCCAGCGCGATTTCCGTTCTGCGGGCATCGCCGAACTTGTCGCGGACGGTTTCGATTTCCTTTCGGATTTCCTCGAGAATGGTGCGCTCGCTGGAGAGGATGCTCTTAAGCCGTTCGATTTCCTTGAGGAGGTCCCGGTATTCCTGGAGGAGTTTTTCCCGTTCCAGGCCGGTCAGTCGGCTCAGGCGCATGGCCAGGATGGCGTTGGCCTGGACCACCGAGAATCCGAACCGATCGATCAGCCTGACCTGGGCGGTTTCCGTGTTTTCACTGCCCCGTATGATGGCGATGACTTCGTCGATATGGTCGATGGCTTTAAGGAGGCCTTCCAGCACGTGCGCCCGGGCTTCCGCCTGGCGCAGGTCATAGCGGCAGCGGCGTTCCACGATGTCCACGCGGTGCCGGACGTAGTAGTGGATCATGTCCCGCAGCGTGAGAATCCGCGGCGCGCCGTTCACCAGGGCCAGCATCAGGATACTCTGGCTGTTCTGGAGCGGCGTGTGCTTGTACAACTGGTTCAGCACCACGTCCGGCACGACGTCCTTGCGCAACTCGATGACCACGCGCATGCCGTCCCGGTCCGATTCGTCCCGCAGGTCGGTGATGCCGTCTATGGCCTTGGCATTTACCATTTCGGCGATCTTTTCAATGAGGGAGGTTTTGTTGACCTGGTAGGGGATTTCCTTGATGATGAGCCGTTTTTTTTCCTTGTCCCGTCCCGATTCCCTGGCCTCAATGGCCACCCGGCCCCGCACGACCACGCGGCCGTGTCCCGTGAGGTAGGCCTCGCGGATGCCGGCGGTACCGCAAATGATGCCCCCCGTCGGGAAATCGGGGCCGAGCACGAATTTCATCAGGTCTTCGCTGTCGCAATCGGGATTATCGATGTAATAAATGATGGCATCGCACACTTCCCGGAGATTATGGGGCGGGCAACTGGTAGCCATGCCTACCGCGATACCGTAGGAACCGTTGACCAGCAGGTTGGGAAAAGCCGACGGCAGGACGGTGGGCTCCTTCAGGCTGCCATCGTAGTTGTCCACCATGTCGACCGTTTCTTTTTCGATGCTCTCGAGCATCAGGGCCGTGATGGCTTCCATGCGCGATTCGGTGTAACGCATGGCCGCGGGGCTGTCCCCGTCGATGGAGCCGAAGTTTCCCTGGCCGTCCACGAGGGGATACCGCATGTTCCACGGCTGGGCCATGCGCACCAGGGTGTCGTAGATGGCCGCGTCACCGTGGGGATGGTATTTCCCCATCGTTTCACCGACGATGGCCGCCGATTTCCGGTAGGCCTTGTTTTTCGTCAGTCCCAGTTCGTGCATGGCGAAGAGAATCCGCCGATGCACCGGTTTCAAGCCGTCCCGGACATCCGGCAGGGCGCGACTGACGATCACGCTCATGGAGTAGTCCAGAAACGAACGTTTCAGTTCCGTTTCGATGGGAATGGGTTTTACCCGTTCTTCACCTGTCATACGCGATTACCTTCCACGGCCTGACAACCGCCTGTTGGCCTGATGCGTTCGTTCAGATGTCCAGGTTCTGCACCTCGGGGGCGTGCTGTTCGATGAATTCCTTGCGGGGCTCCACCTTGTCGCCCATGAGCCGGGTGAACAGGTCATCCGCGAGGATTTCGTCCTCGGCGGTGACCTGGAGCAGCACGCGGGTCTGGGGATTCATGGTGGTTTCCTGCAGTTGCTCGGGATTCATTTCACCGAGACCCTTGTAGCGCTGGATCGTCAGCCCCTGCCGTCCGAGTTCCATGACCCGGGCGTGCAGCTCGAGCAGGTCAGACGCCTCGATGGCGGCGGCCACGCCGCCCTCTTTTTCTTTCATGGGAACCAGTTGATAGGGCGGTGGGCCCACCAGGGTGACCGGGTCTGCCTCCGACAGCAGGCTGGAAAATTCATGGCTCTTGAAGAAAGCGAGATCGACTTCGTCCTTCGCGCGTCCGCGGCGACCGGTTTTGCCGCCGTTTCCGTTGCCGTTACCATCGAGCAATTCGGCCTGGGTCGCGGAAGAATCGATGAACCGCGCCTCGGTGCCAAAGATATTTGCCAGCACCGCGTCGGGGATGTTTTCCGGGTGCAGGTACTGCTCCCGGGGCAGCCGCAGGCATTGTTCCAGGGCGTCGCGTGACACGCCGTACACCCGTTTCAGGCGGCCGGTTTTCTTTTCCCGCTCCCGGGCCTGCCGGACGGCGCGCAACAGGGTTTTCACGTTTATGGGTTTTGGGGCCTCGCCGCCCAGTGAGAGGGCCTTGTGGGTTTCCAGCACTTTCTCGTACACGAATTCTTCGAATTCCGCCTCGGTATTCACGTAGCGGGAATCCTTGCCCTTGCGAATCAGGTAGAGAGGTGGCTGAGCGATGTAGAGGTGCCCCCTCCGGATCAGTTCGGGCATCTGGCGGAAGAAGAAGGTGAGCAACAGCGTGCGGATGTGCGCGCCGTCCACGTCCGCGTCGGTCATGATGATCACCCGGTGATACCGGAGCTTGGAGATGTCGAAATCGTCCGGACCGAAGCCCGTTCCCAGGGCGGTGATCAGGGATCGGATCTCGTTGTTTTTGAGCATTTTGTCCACCCGGGCCTTTTCGATATTGAGTACCTTGCCCCGCAGTGGAAGCACCGCCTGGAAGCGACGGTCCCGTCCCTGTTTCGCGCTGCCGCCCGCGCTATCGCCCTCCACGATGAACAGCTCGCAGACCGCGGGGTCCCGTTCCGAGCAGTCGGCCAGCTTGGCCGCCTGGCCGAGGCTGTCCAGCGGGCTTTTGCGCCGGGCCATTTCGCGGGCCTTGCGCGCGGCCTCCCGGGCCCGGACCGCCTCAATGGTTTTCTGCACGATGCGGTTTGCCGTGGTCGGATTTTCCTCGAAGTACGTCTGCAACTGCTCGTACACCAGCGAATGCACGATGCCCTGCACGTCGCTGTTGCCGAGTTTCATCTTGGTCTGGCCTTCGAACTGCGGATTGGGTACGCGCACGCTCACGATGGCCGTCAGGCCTTCCCGCGCGTCATCGCCGGAGATGGTGTATCCTTCCCGGTCCCGCCTGGCGAGATTGCTTTTCTTCAGGTAATCGTTCAGGCAGCGGGTCAGGGCGGTGCGAAATCCCGTCAGGTGGGTGCCACCCTCGTGGGTATTGATATTGTTCACGAAACTGGACACCGTTTCGTTGTACGAGGTGGTGTACTGCAACGCAACTTCCACCTCCACGTTCTCCCGGGCTGCTTCCATGTAGATGGGCTTGGAATGAAGCGCTTCCTTGTTCCGGTTGAGCCATGTCACGTATTCGACGATTCCGCCCTTGTAGTGAAACGTCACCGCGTCGGCGTCGGAGCGCTCGTCTTCGAAGATGATCTTGAGCCCCTTGTTCAGGAACGCCAGTTCCCGCAACCGGTTCAGGAGGATTTCCGCGTCGAAGGTGGTTTCTTCGAATATCTCCGAGTCGGGCAGGAAGGTGATACGCGTGCCGGTCCTGTTCGTGCGGTCCCGTTTTTCCAGGGGAGTTTTTACCTTGCCCCGCTCGAAGGACATGAACCATTCGAATCCGTCCCGCCATACCCGCGCTTCCAGCCACTTCGACAGGGCGTTCACGCAGGAAACCCCCACGCCATGCAAACCACCGGAAACCTTGTAAATGTTCTGGTCGAACTTGCCCCCCGAGTGCAGGACCGTCATGACGACCTCCAGCGCGGACTTGCCCCGGTAGGAAGAGTCTGTCAGGGGTGCCACGGGAATGCCCCGGCCGTTGTCTTCCACGGTAACACTGTTGTCGATGTGGACCGTGACCTTGATGGTCGTGCAGAATCCCGCCAGGGCCTCGTCCACGCTGTTGTCGACCACTTCGAACACCAGGTGATGCAGGCCGCGGCCCCCCGTGTCTCCGATGTACATCGCCGGACGTTTCCGGACCGCTTCCAGTCCCTCCAGAACCTTGATATCATCCGCCGTGTAGGAAGTATTGGTGGCCATGCGCGCGCCCTCAAAGTCAGAGAGGAAAATCCCCTTGAAAGATCATTTCTGACGTTACTTTAATATAGGAAAATTATACATCCTTCCGGTCGTGTGGGGCAAGAAAAATATGCGGGATCAACACAATATTTTGTTTTTTAATACCCCCGCAACGGCCAAATTTTGTGTTTTTATGGTTTTTTACCGGGCCGATCCGGTGCTCCGGGTAGCGATGAACTGGTCCCATAAATCCCGGCGGATGAAAACCCGCAACAGCACGCCCGGACGGAGCGCCTGGGTCTCGGAAAAATAACGGTCTCCCAGCTTGTCGGCCAGGGCTCCGGCCACCTCGCTGCCCGCGATAATTACCGGAACCGGCAACGAATCCGGAACCCGCGTCCAGTACCCTACCCGGCGCAGTTCACGCAGGTACCAGGGCAACGGCCAGTAATCCCCGTTCAGCCGCACCACGTATACCGGCATGTCCTGTCCGTCCGGGTGCAGGGCGCTCAGGTCGCGTATCCGTTCTTCCAGCTTGCGAATGGCCGAGGTTGTGTGGGCGTACACGTAGGGGTTCCGCGCGTCCGCCGGGTAGACCACGTTGCCCAGCCAGGCCTGGCGCGCTTCCCAGGCCATCGCGGCCAGGGTGATCGCGATACCCACTGCCACGGCTGGTTTCCATAAGCGGCCGCACATCACCGCGACGCGCGCCGCCCCCACGCCCGCGAGCACGCAGCATAATGCCAGGGGCGTGAGGATGTTCCATGGCGTCTTGTAGGGGGTGAGGGAAAATGCCCCGAAACTGAGGACGATCCACAGAAACAGGAACCGGACGACGCGGCGATCCGGTTCGGATGGGCCGCGTTCCGCGGGTTGTCTGCCGAAAAACGCGTCCACTCCGGCCACGGCCGCCAGGCCGAGTACCGGTGCTTCGCTCCACCGGGGCCCCGCCATCGGCTGGTACCACGTCAACAGGAAAAGGTAGTAATACCAGGGCTTGTCGTGCATGCCGCTGGATCCCTGTCCTCCCGCGCGGTGGAGATAGGTGGCATAAGCCGTGAGCGCGTGCCACGCGCCCGGAAGATTGGTAAGAAAGGAAGTATAAAACAGGCCGGACACCAGTACCGCCGATACGAGGGCCAGCATCACGCCGATCCACATGTGCCGTGCCGATGCCTTCAACGCTCCGGGGCGCCCGGGTGGCGGATCGATCTGCTTCCACGGGTGACCATAGGCCCACGCGGCCACGAAAGATAGCATGCCCGTGAACAGGAAGTACACCACCGTTTCCTTGGTGGCGTGGGCCAGTCCCATCGAGATACCCAGTCCCAGCCAGGGTAAATGACCACGCGGGTGTCGCCACAGCCACGTAAGGGCAAGGGCTGCCGCCGCGATAAACAGGGTCAGCAGTATTTCCTGAATGTAATAGCGACTGTAGAACGTTACGCCGTTTGACAGCACCAGGAACCACGCTGCCGCGCCCCCGGCGAAAGGTCCCGCGCAGGACCACGCCAGCACCCCACCCACGCCGACCAGGAGCGTGCCCGCGAGAGCGGGAACCAGCCGGTACTGGGAGATTTCCGTGTCGGCCAGCGTGGTCGCGCCCGCCAGTCGCAGCAAGGGCACCGTCAGAAAGTACAGCGTCGGTCCGTGGTGCTCGCCAGGGTCATAGCGGTAGGTCTCCCCTTCGAGCAGGCGCGCGGTTTTGACCGCCTGGTTCGCTTCGTCTCCGTGAACGACCCGCAGGTCGAGCCACAAGCATCGGGTAACCATGCCGGTCAACAGGGCCGAAATCAGCAGAACGCCCCCCACCCAGTGCTGCAAGGTGATATGACGCCCCGTCGGGCGATCCGGCACGTCGTAGTCCCTCTATTCCATTGGGTAGGCCAGCGCGGTGCCCCGCCAGTCTGTGCCCTGTACCCAGAGCATCCAGCCCCCGTCCGCCTGCTGCTGACCGTTTCCCGCGCCATACTGGTAGGATCCATCGGGCATTTTCACGCCAGAGCGGTCCCAGGGCGTGTAGAAGAGTCCTTCACTGTTCAGGACTTCACCACGGATCTCCAGGCCGTTCAGCAGTTTCGCGGCGAAGAGAACCTCCTGTCCCTGGACCCGCACCGACGCGCAGCCGGCATACTGCTCGCCGTTGATGCCGGTGCTAAACAGCGCATACCGCGCGGTATGCAATGGCGTGATCGTCGCGTTCATCCGCGCCGTCTGGGCTTCCACTTCAGAGGGCAGGGTATCCACTTGTTTCGCCAGCGCTTCGAAGGGCGCGGCCTTGGCCTGGTCTTCCCAGTACAGGTGCGGGGTGACGGTTACCACGTTTTCCGTCGAAGCCTGGGGGCTGGTGAGCAGGTTCATGAGACTGCTGGCGTTCAGGCCGAGATAGAGCAGGACCAGCACGCCCAGCACGCCAAGCGCGTTCCGAAGGAAGGTGTTGCGCTGTTCGGCCGCGGTTTCCCGTCCCTGCAGGGCTTCATCGGCCTGAAGCCGCAACATGCGCTGATCCCGGAGATTGTTTCCGCAGTTCTTGCACAGCAGGGTGCCCTCCGGGTTCACCATGCCGCACTGGGCGCATACGGCATCCGCGTCCAGTACCTGGTGTGCCACTCCGCTCCCACCGGGTTGCGGGGACGGTGGCGTGACGGGCTGGGACCCCCGACTGGGCCGCTCTGGTATCATTCAAACCTCCCGCGGTCGCTTTTTACACTTTCTGCCAACTCTTGTCAATATATTTTAATCGAATTGTCAAGAAATTGCAATTATTTTTTGCGTGAAACCTGAAATAGCGCCTTTTTATTAGTTGCGGTGGGCGCCATGGGTTGCCGTTATCGCCTCAGGCGGAATAATCCTGCATGGCGACGCCGGTTCCGGCTGGCATACGCCTGGGTAATCGGGTCCAGGGCGGTTTCCGGGGATGCCACCGGAAGGGATACGGTTTCGTCGGTCTCGGATCGGGGCGCGGGGAGCGCGTCCCGGGACGACGGGCGGGCTGGTTCAATGCGGGCCACTGGGGAGGGTGGAATTACCACGGGTTCCCGTCGGAACCACTCCACGGGTTCTTCGTTTTCCGGGTCCGGCTCCTGTTTTGGCTTACGATTCGGTAACAGGGAATAGCCGATGATGTCTCCGAGGTCAAGGAAGAAAGCGATCAGCAGGAAAAAGATTTCCTTGAAGCCCACGTGGCGATAATCAAAGAGATTGGCAAACACCGCGAACAGGGGACTGTCCAACTTGACGACCGGGGGGAGCGGAACACCGCTGAACGCCGCGAAGTCCTTGAGCACTACCCGCAGTTGCGCCTGTACCTGGTCGATATCTTCCAGCGACGCCATGGCGGCGGTCCGCAGCAGATCGTCCGCCTGTTTCTTGATTTCCATGGCCCGGTCAATCTGTTCCAGATCCACGGAGGCGGTTTTCTGCAACAGGTTGAGCTTGTAATCTTCTTCTTTCGCGTACTGGCCGTATCCCGCGGGTGCTTTCCGCAATCCCTTGATTTCCGACTCCAGTTCCCCTTCCTGTTTCGCGATGTCCCGCATGAGGGTGACGCGCCGTTCTTCCAGTTTGGCTACCGCTTCGGCCATGAAGGCTTCATAGGCGCCCCGCACCCGGTCCGCCGAATACCGCAGGTAGAATTCCCGGTCCGCCGTCCGGTACAGCACGTCCATGTTGAACACGATGGAGATGAATGCGGTGATGGTCATGCCGGCCAGCCCGGCTATGCCCAGGCGCTTGTGTCCGTCGATGACGGCCAGTTTCATGGCGAAGAGCATCAACCCGATGGCCACCGACAGACCGAGGGCGATGATGGAACAGTTCCATAATCCGAGCGGCGTGGGGATGGGTACCTTGGGTTCCGGGAGGATGGAGTCATTCAGGCTGGCATAAGTGGTATACATGGATACCACCGTCAGCAGCATCATGGCCGGGGTCAGCAGCAACCTGATTTTAAGACTCAACCCCGCGGATTCCGCATGACTGCCCATACGATGTTCCTTATCGGCACGCGAAGCGGCCCCGATCGCTACAGCGACGGAAAACACACACACGCCTGTCCACGCGACGCAGATACTTCCGATTCTTTTTTATCGTATATGACGTCTGGGGGAGAAAAGTTTCTGGGAAATGCTTACCGGAGTGGATAGATTACCGCGCCGGTAGGGAGCTTGGGGAAGAAATACGTGGATTTCTGGGGCATGGGTTCGCCCGTTTCGGCACAGGCCCGGATCTGGTCGGGTGGCGTGGATCGCAACAGAAACGCCACGGTGGCCCTGCCGCCGACCGCGGCGGCGATCGCTTTGCCCGCGTCTTTTTCATATTCCAGGGCAAGGTCGGAAGGAACGCCGAGCAACCGTTCCAGTACACCTCCGTGGAGCAGGGCCACGTCGAGGTTCCGCCACGCTTCGTGCCGGCTCGTGCCCAGCAGGGCTGTCCGGTCTCCCCGGAATGTGAGCAACCACGCGGTGCCATCCGGCCATACCATGCCGAAGCACCCCGGACCGGTCGCGGTCTCCACCTGGTCGGCAAGGTGTTCCATGGCCACGGTTTCAAGGGTAAACCAGGGTTCCAGCGCGGCCCGGACGGTGGCCTGGTCTAAGGAGTGGGTCACCGGAACCAGGCGATGGGTGGGATACACGGCAAGACCTTGATCTTCGAAGGCCACGAAACCCATCAGGGTGTAATCCCAGGGTTGATGGCCGTCTGTCAGCCCGGTCTGGACCCTCATTTCGTCCCGGTAGGCGCAGGCGGTACGAAATCGGTGGTGTCCATCAGCGATATAAAGAGTCTGTTTTTCCAGGGAGGAGGGATCCAGCACCGTTTGTGGAACGCGCCACAGGTCCTGGCGGGTACCTTCGAAGGTGGTGAAGACGGCATCGGGAGGGCGGTTGAGCTGGGCGTCGAAAACGGACTGGATCCGCCGGTCCGGATCGGCATACAGGGCAAACACCGCGCCCGGCACGGCTTCCACCGACCGGATGAGCCTGAGCCGGTCTTCGAAGGGCTTGTCGAAGGTGCGTTCATGGCCGAGAATCCGGTTTTCCCCGGCCTCGGGCAGTTTTACCCGGGCAAAGAAGGCGTGACGGGTTTTCGCGACACCCCGGGGATCGACAAACTGCTGGCGCAAGAGGTACCACGACGGCTCCGGGTCCTGTTTCAGGGCCTTATCGGCAATCCACTGCCGGAAAATCCGTGCTGCCACCGCGTACGGGTCCGACTCGTCCCCGGTGGCCCGGGGCAGAATGACGTACGTCATATTGTAGGGATTGCGCCGCGCGAGTTCTTCCCGTTCCGCGGGGGAAATCACGTCGTAGGGTGGCGTGATGACCTCGTCCAGGGATCCGGTTACCGTGGGATCGAACCGTAGCGCGCGAAACGGAGCGATAAGCGTCATGCCAGCATTTCCTTAGCAGATAGGGAGTGCTTTACAGCCCGGAGTATGGCCATATTTTACGCGTGCCAGGGGAACGTGGTCAATCATGGTGCGGCGTTTTCATGTTTTTCTAGAATTTCTCGAAGTGGTGGGGGAATGGGAATGCCCTGTCGCTCCAGGTCGCGCGCCTGTTCCCGCGCGAGATCGCGCTTGCCCTCGAACAATGCCCGGAACAGGCCATCGTACTTGGCCGCCAGGTCGGGCGCGACGGCGGTCGCGTCCTGGTACCACCTTTTCGCTTCCTCGAAGTCTCCCCGCATCAGCGCGAGCAGCACCCGATTGCCCAGCACGCCCGGATCCCGGCCAAGGCCTGCCCGGTCACAGGCGTCCAGGGTATCCCACGCGCCGCGCGTGTCGCCCGTCAGGGTCAGCGCGTAGGCCAGGGTGGGCAGCGCTTCGCGGAAATCGGGGTCCAGTTCCAGGGTTTCGCGCAATCGCCGGGCCGCCTGGAAGGCGTCTCCCCGACCCATGGCGGCGAGACCGTCGCGGAAGGCCCTGGTGGCGGCCAGCACCTTCGCCGTGACCGCGGGTTCCTGGAAAGCCAGGGTTTCCCGCAGTCGACGGGTTACCGGGCCGTAATCCGGTCGTCGTCGGACGGCTTCTTCCAGCAGGGTCTTTGCCGCCTCGGGCTGGACGGTCGCGGTCAGTAACCCCGCTTCCAGGCAGGCAATGCCATTTCTGGCATCCAGCCGGGCGGCTTCCGCGAAGCCCTCCCGGGCGAGGTCTTCGTGCCCGTTTTTCAGGTAACCGTAACTGTCCCACATTTTCCGGATCGCGAGACCGGCCTGGCGCGACTCGTCCGTGTTTCCGGCTGTCAGCGCGTCGATAAGTCCCGCGTACAGTTCACCCGCGAAGGCGCTGCGGGTTTGCAGGGCGTGGAGCAGGGCGAGGGCTTCATCAACGTGTTTCGCGAGCCCCATGGCCAGCGCGTAATCGCCCAGGGCGCGCATGGTTTCGTGGTCCAGGTCTGCCGCGAGATTCCGGGGTATGGGGTCCCCATTCCCGGGAAGGGATTCAGAGGACGCGGTCTCCGCGGGTACGCGCCAGAGCCACAGCGGTTCTACCGTGGGAAAGACGGCGCGGGGTCGCTGGGTGCCGGGGAATTCGCGTAGCACGGCGGCGACTGGTTCTGGATGCGTGTCACTGAAATAATCGCCGGCGACGAGTACCCACAGGGCGGCGTCGGGGGCGGGGTCATGGGTTGTGGCCTGCCAGTACCGCCACCAGTTCATCACGGCCCGGAGGGCTTCCGGCGTTTCCGCGGCGGCCGTGGGGAGCGTCCAGGTCCGGATGTCGGGATCCAGTCGGACGTTCAGCAGGAACACGTCGCGCCAGGTGTGGTTGACTACCACGAGGACATCCGTTTCGGGGCGCGCTTCCCGGGCGAGGAGCCTGGCGGGACCACGCCAGTCTGTCCGCCAGGGCCCGGGCCACGTCAACAGGCCGCAGAGGATGAGCCCCGAGAGTAATCCCGCCGCGGCGACGCGACCGGATCGGCCCGCCTGTCCCCCCATGGCCAGGCCACACAGCAGGTACAGGGCCAGCGAGGCGTGTACCGAGTAGCGGGGCATCATGCAGGGCCGCCATGCCAGGGACAGACCATACAGCACCAGGGGAGGCAAGACCAGCCATGCCAGGAGCAGACCGGTAAAAAACCGCAGGTCAGGGGTGCCCGCGCGACGGAAGCGCAGCAGAAAATGCCCCACGACGGCCACGGCCGTCACGGCATACCACAGGGCCACCGCGCCGGTGACGGGCAGGTGGGTCGCGGCATCGAGGGACCTGCCCAAGGAACCCCAGTCTACCTGCCAGGTCCAGCGGGGCACGTCATCCCACAAAATATCCGCGATGACCTGGAACAGGTTCGGCGCGCGCATCCAGGACTCGGTGGTTTCACGGGGCCAGAACCGCACGGATGCCACGTAGACCAGGGAGGGCGTGATCAGGGCCGCCATGAGCAGGCCTCGCGTCAGCCAGAGCCAGACGGCCCGCGGTCGCGCGAAAAACAGGTGGACTCCCTGGACCATGGCCACGAGCGGCGCGAAGGGATGAGTCCAGGACAGGGCCAGCGTGGCCCCCGCCCATGTCAACAGGGCCATTCGCCGTCCGCGGACGGACGATCCGGGATCCGTCCGGAGACTCTCCACCCAGGCCCCCATGGACAACGCGGCCAGCGGCACGAACAGCGCGTACATCCGGATGCCCATGCCATGCTGCCCATGAACGGGAGACAGGACAAAGCACAGCGCGGCGACCAGGCCGCCGATCCAACCCGCCCTCGGACGAAGGATGAGAAACAGCAGGGGCGCGGTCCACGCGTTCAGCAGGGCTGAGAGCAACCGCAGGCCGAAGGCATCCGCTGACACGTACTGCCACCACAGGTATTCCAGGGAGTAATACAACGGCAGGGTAGCGGGATCCAGCGTCCGGTTGAGCCGCAGAAAAGCCGTGAGCGATGGCGCGTCCAGGTGCGTTACACTGGTGTACTCGTCCCACCAGAGCGACTCCTGGGTCCCCCCGGCCAGCCGGGGTACCAGGGCCAGGCCATAGAGCGCCACGCAGATCAGCACGATGCCGACGGATGCTTTCCATCGCGTCGGCCCCGTTGAGCCTTCAGTCCGCGGGTGATTCACGATACCCTTTCCTCGGAGACGCATTACTCGCGGAGGCCAGTATACCGCCGTTGAACCGGTGCCCGGAAAGGGGGATCAACCCGTTCCGGCCGCGGGAGCAGGAGGGCAGGGAGACGTGGGTTCGGGCAGCGCGAATCGCGACCCCAGGGCCGCGGCGATAATGGCCATGCCCACCCATCCCCAGGCATCGGGCGGCTGATCGAACAGGACAGCGTCGAACAGGGCCGCCCAGAGCATCTGCGAGAGCCCCACGAGGGCGACAGGTCCCGGCTTGCCGGCCTGGTAAGCCGCGGTCATGAACAGTTGCCCCCCCGTGCCCGTAATGCCAACCGCCAGCAGGGAAAGCATGGAAGCGGCCATCTGGTTCGACCACGCGCAGGGTGAACGGGAACTCACTACCCCCGCGAGCACCGCGGTACCGCTGATGACCGTGGCGGTCAACGAGAAATGGGCCACCACGCTCAGGGGATGAAATCCGCCGGTGCGGCTGAGACTGATCATGGCCACGGCCACCAGCACCGATCCCGTGAGCGCGACAACCAGGGGAACCAGCGGCGTGTGGAAACCGGGACGGTGCATGATCGTCACGCCGCCCAGCGCGGCGGCCAGCAAGCCAAGTTGTCGAACCGAAGGCGGATGACGATCCAGTAACGCGGCGATCAGGGTGATCCACAGGGGGCTCAGGGCGAAGATGACCACCGTGTCCGCCACGGGTAGCCGGCTCAGGCTGTAGAACGTGCACAGCAGGGACACTCCCCCGAAAGTTCCCCGCGCCCACAGGGTCCACCCGCCCCCCGGAAAGACCAGCGGTATGCCGCGCCACCACGCGACAATAACCACAACGCCCGCCATGACCGCGCACCGCGTGAAAGCCACAACCGGCCATGGCCATGTCTCGCGGACGCCATGGGCCGCCGCGCCCATCACGGAGAACAGGAGGGCGGCCATGGCCATCTGCCACAAGGGGCTACCCTGGAAAGGGATACGCGTCAATCCGACGCGGGGGGAAGTATTCCTGGTCATCGGCCTGGACTTACGGTTCAGGGGATGAGCAGCACTTTACCGGTGGTACGGCGCGCTTCGATTTCGGCATGGGCCCGGGCTGCCTCGACCAGGGGGAACCGATGCCCGATGACCACGCGCAGCGCGCCCGCGCCGAGCAGTTCCACCAGCCGGGCGTACCCCCGCGCGGTCGCGTCGGTATCCTCCATGTAGGCAATCAGGTGAAAACCCGCCACGATCCAGTTATTGGCCAGCAGTTCCACCGTGTTGACCATGGCGGGCACCCTTGCCGCCACGCCAAGGGTGACGAGCATGCCCCGGGACTTCAGGCAGCGGAGGCTGCGATCCAACCGTTCTCCACCGACCGATTCGATGATGAGATCATAGCCCTGTCCACCCGACGCGTCCCGGGCGGCCTGTTCAAAATCGGGCGTGGCGGACAGGTCAATGGCCGCGTCGCACCCGAGTTCCAGGGCGAGGGCACTTTTCCCGGCCGTTCCACATACGCCGACTACCCGGGCGCCCGCCTGCCGGGCCAGTTGTACCATGAAAGAGCCGAGTCCCCCCGCCGCGGCGTGAATTAGCACGGACTGGCCCGCCGACAGACGGCCCAGCGTGAACAGCGCGTGCCATGCCGTGAAATACTGGCAGGGAATGGCCGCCGCGTCGGTTACGGGAAGACCCGGCGGCACCGGCAGGCACATCCGGGCCGGCGTGATCGTGTATTCAGCGTAGCCCCCGGCACAAAAGGCCATGACCGGCATGCCCGATTCCCAGCCCATGACCCCCGGGCCGATGGCGTCGATGGTCCCGGCGACTTCAAAGCCCGCGGGAAACGGCGGTTTCGGTCCCCTGGGATAGAGCCCTTCCCGTTGCATGATGTCCGCGTAGTTGACCCCTGCCGCGGCGACCCGGATCCGGACCATGCCGGGTTCCGGTTCTGGCACGGGCACCTGCCGGGTTTGCAGGACCTCCGTTCCGCCGAAGCGGGAAACGTAAACAGCGGTCATCATCGGGTCGGATGGGTTCATGGGTGGATCTCCAGGCGTGTTCGGGCCGTTTCAGGCAGAAGAGGGGTCCATCCTCCGGGCGAAGGCGCGGCAGGGGGCACCATCCACGCCGACCAGGGGCATGGGGAGCACGATTACTTCCCACCACCCGGCGGTGAGGACGGCCAGCCGCAGTCCTTCCACGACAAACACCCCCGCGCGCAGTAATGTTTCATGGGTGGGCACGGCATTGCCATAAGGCGCGACGGACAGGCCGTCCACGCCGACCATCACCACGCCATCGGCTACGAGGCGCCGGGCGGCGGATACGTCCAGCGCGGTGAACTGTTCATCGAACGGCGCGTTGTGGGGACGCGTGGAATTCCGGGTTTTGAACAGGACCCGGGGCGGCAGGGGCGATCGCGGCAGGTGATCCTCCGTGATGAGGAAGGCGTCGCCCATGTCCAGCACCAGGGCAGGCCCGAAGAACCGGTCGTGGGGTACCTGTTCCAGGGTTGGGCCGTGATCCACGAAGTGCCAGGGCGCGTCACAATGGGTGCCCGTGTGACAGGACAGGCTCATGGCCGTCAGGTTGCACAGGTCCCCCTGGCTGATCCGCGACGTGGTTTGTAAGGAAAACGCCGGGTCACCGGGCCAGCCCGTGATATCCGGAGTCACGGGCATGCTGATGTCGATCCATTCACGCATGGCTGTCTCCCGTTGAAAAAGCTGCCTGTTTAATCCGGGTCAGGTACCTGGATGTCCCGATCGACCACGGCTCCCGGCGGGGTGGTAACGCCCGGCCATAGTTTCCGGCCGGGATAGATGGAGGTGTTGATGCCGGTATGAACCCCATCCCCGATGACCGCGCCGAGTTTCTTGCGGCCCGTGTCGACCAGGGTGCCCCGGACCATGGAGCGGATGGCCGCCTCGTCGTGGCGGAGGTTGGCCGTGATGGTGCCGCATCCCAGGTTGGCCCCTTCGCCCACGATGCTGTCCCCCACGTAATTCTGGTGGGGTGCGCGGGCACCGTCCAAAAAGACCGATTCTTTCACCTCGCTGGCGTGGCCGACGACGCATCCCCGGCCCAGGGTGGTATAGGGTCGGATCCAGCAGTTCGGGCCAATCCGGCAATCGGGACCGATCCAGGCGGGCCCTTCGATTACCGCCCCGGCGCGCGCTACCGTGCCCGGACCGATATACACGGGACCATGGATTTCGGCCCGGGGAGAGATGTCGCCTTGGATGGATGGTTCCAGAAAATGGTCCAGCCAGAACCGGTTCGCGTCGAGCAGGTGCCAGGGATAACCGATCGGAATCCAGTAGCCCTCGGCAGGCAGGACGTAAAAAGGCCGCTGCCGGGCCAGCGACTGTACCGCGTCGGTCAGCTCGATTTCACCCCGGGGAGAAACAGGCGCGTGTTCCAGCAGGTCGAAAATTTCCGCGCCCAGACGATAGGCGCCGATGTTGGCCAGGCGGGAGAAGATTTCCGTAGGCTTTTCCACCAGCCGGAGCACCCGGCCATCCGGTTCGGTTTCGTAAATCCCGTACGGACGGGGATCGGCGACTTCCCGGGCGAGGGCCGCCCGTTCGGTGCCGGCAAGGCGCCGGAGGTCCGCGGGATCATACAGGTCGTCGCCGTTCAGCACCAGGAAGTCCGGGGCGGTCAGTCCGCGGCATTGCAGTACGGCATGGCCCGTGCCCCGCTGTTCGGCCTGTTCCACGTATCTCAGTCGGATGGTACCGAACCGGTCCCCGAACCGATCCCGGATCATCGCTCTCCGGTAACCGACCACAAGAATAACTTCGTCCACAATGGGACACAGGGCCCGCAACTGCCAGGCCAGCAGGGGATCGCCCATCACGGGCAACAGGGGCTTGGGACGCGTCAACGTCAGGGGATAGGTGCGGGTGGACCGGCCCGCCGCCATAATGATTGCCTGCATGGAAGCCTCCGGAAACGCGTGATCATGAACCGGGGAAACCGTCGCGGCAACCCACCACTACCCCGGTTTCCTGAACAGTATACAAACCCGGAGGGATGGGAAGACAGCACAACCCCTACGTACCCTTCCCTTGCGGTCCGATCCTCTGAAGGACCCGGTGTAACCGGTCAGGTCATTCCGGCAACGGGGGATCCGTCCACTCGTACTCCCGTTCGAACCATTCCCGCCAGGCGGCGGCGTAGTGCTGGATCCACTCCAGAATGGCCGCGGACCCGAGGTCGCGGCGTTCCTGTTCCGAGCGGATCCACTTGTGGGTGTCCATGGCCTGGCGTTGCAGGTAGAGCATGCCCCGCAGGCGGCGTTCCCGCCAGGGGAGGGCATGGTGGCTGAACCATTCCCGGGCGGCCTCGTCAAACGACACCTCCCGGTTCAGTCGTCCACACATCTCCTGCCGCAGGAATTCGATCCGGTGGCGTTCCGCCGGCAGCAATTTGCTGACGGGCGGATGCTCCATCTCCGGCAGGGCCTGACATTCAGACATCGCGTTCATAACTTCGAATGACTCCAATGATAACAGTATGCTAACATTTTAGCAGGAACCATGTCTGTTTTCAAGCCATCCGGGGCTTTTTTTACGGGGGTTCGGTTCATGTTACCAGCCTGATTTGTATACCATGTTCTAACACATTTCTGACATTTTGTCAAGAAAAATTTTTCTATTCTGACCACATGTTGGGTGTCGCTCGGTGCGTACCACCAGATATGTCGGGGACACGACAGGGCGACCGATGCGGCTGGTAATGGTCTCGAAAGGCCTATTTGTTCCCACGTGTTATTCATAATGCCTGAAACCAGAATTTCCACCTGGAAATTTCCGCATGCACCGGTTTCATCTTTCCATCTGCCACACTAATTATACAATTTCTCAGCGAGGAATGTTACAAAGAGATAAAAAAAACGGGGATCGAGATCCGATCCCCGTTGATGACGCGTTAGACGAGATGTATTACTTGAACCATTCAGACAGGTTCACCCGGGTGAAGGGCGTGTCGGTTGCCGTCACGGGCGGATTATTGCCAGCGATGGCAATCCAGGCATCCTGGTTTTTCGGGTCGAACACGAAGGAGTGAAGGGTATTGTCGGCATGAACCGGTCCGGTGGCCAGAATCCGGACGGCCTGTTCCACGTCGATTTTGCCCTCGAGATCGGCAACGCGCCGGCTGAGCCACTCATACCGTTGCCAGGTGTTCTGCTGTTGGAGGACCGGCACCAGCAGGGTGATCTGGTCCGGCTCGGTGATCTCCAGGCCCAATTCTTCTTTGCCGTATTTTTTGGCCAGTCTAAGCAACTGGTCCATGCCAATGGGATGGTTGGTGCGGCGCACGCAGTCCGGCATGCCCCAGTGTCCGGTGGTGTCGTTTTCCTTGGGATCGTTTGGCCCGAAGACGGTACAGTACTTGCCGTCCGTTTCCAGGGCGCGGCCATCCGGAATTTTCGCGTCCCCGATGATGAAGTTCCACCCGGTGGTGCGGGGGGAATGTTCAAAAAATTTCACGGCCTCGTCCAAGGTGGAGCAGGTCTCCAGCATGCCCCGCATCTGCAGGAAAAGGGGAAGTCCATCGAAGGTGGCATCCGGCGAGGGAAGAGTCATTTCGCCGAGGGTGATACCCTTCGCGTTCATGCCGCTGACGCTGCCCACCCCGCCAGCCCAGCCCAGCATCATGAAGGGATGCCCGCCCTTGGGCCGCCACACGAGGACCACGGCGTCGTCCTGGGCGTCGCCGTTGATACTCCAGTCCAGGTTGCGCCCGTGCAGCAGGCGACCGTCCACGGTCCAGCGTCCCCACACGGCGAAATTCGAGCAGGACGGGGGGGCATTCGGGGGAAAGTGCAGGATTTCGGCCTGGGTGACGCCCAGCCGGACGTCTTCATACGTGATGTCCTCCACGCCCGCGGCCTTGAGTCCATCCACGATGCCTTTCAATTCTTCGACGATCGCCGGGGGGAAATGCTTTTCCATCCGCTCGGACTGGGCGTTCACGTACTCGGGCGTGTACCCCCGCCCCCACAAGGCCTTGGGCATGTAGCCCTCCTTAATGATGTGGTGCACTTTTTTGGCCAGCAGCCGGCCGTGCTGAAATCCCATCTCCCGTGGGGAACCTTCCATCACGAGCACGGTGAGGGGGCCCACTTCATAAAGACGTCCAGCCCCTTCCTGGTCTACCAGTTTGACGGGGGGATCGGCCACGAGCGTGACCTGTTTCTGGAGAAACTCCGCGGGGGGATCGGCCCAGGTGAAGAGGGCGCAGGCGACCGTCACCAGAACGGCCAGCGTCAGCGGGAACGATTTCCGATGGAACATGGCAGGTTTCCTCCTTAAGCGCGCGACGCGGAACGATGTTGTACCAGAGACTCCGGCGGCCCCATTTCCGTTTCATCATAGCGGCTGATGACGGTGCTTTCCAGACCTCCCCGGGGACGGCACGCGATTTCCACGGTCATCCGGCGGGGCCGGCAGGCCAGCACCAGGTCTTCCAGCACGCGGTTGACCAGGTGTTCATACCAGATGCCCACGTTACGGTAGGACATCAGGTAATACTTCAGGGAACGCAACTCCAGGCAGCGGTCCCGGGGCGTGTAGCGGATGGTGACCCGGGCAAAATCGGGCAGCCCGGAAAAGGGGCAGACCGAGGTAAACTCTTCGGTCACGGTGACGATCTCCATGCCGTCTCCATGGGGGGTACCGGCATACTCGTAGGGAAAACATTCCAGGCAGGCCGAGTCGATGGCTTCGGGTCCGCGGAAGGGTATCGCGCGGTCCAGCGCGTGGAATTCCGTTTTCAGCGGGGTGGCCGGTGCTTTGGGCTGTTTTCCTGTCCGGGCTTTTTTCATGGGCGGTTCTCCATCGCGTCAGGATGGCCGGCATTCACACCGGTTTTTGTGGGTTTCCTGGATGGCTACCAGTCCGGGGCGTAACCCGGCGGCAATCAATCGTTCCCATAGCCACGCGGCCAGGCGCTCGCAGGTGGGCGGATTAAGGCCGGGTACTTCATTGAGGCATCGATTGTTCAGGAGATCGAACACTTCCGCCAGGCAGGTCTCCAGCCGAACGCGAATGGCGGGAACGTCCAGGCCCTCCACCGCCACTTCTACCCGGTAGGTGTGACCGTGCAGGTTGCGGCAGGGATGCCCCTGGGGGAGCGCGTCCAGGGCCTGGGCGGCGGCAAACGCGAAGGTTACCCTGGCCGGCAGGTTCTCCGAGGGAGCGGGGGGCAGATCCTGAAGGACGAAGGCATCCACGGACAGGGCCGTGACCCGGATATCGGCCAGCCAGGATGGCCGTGGGGTCAACCTATCCAGGATCCAGGTCCGGATCCCTTCCGGCGCGGTATTTTCCAGTCCGGGAACCGCGTCCAGCAGGGCGTGATCGAGTTGCCGAATCAAGGGGGCTACGGCTGTCTTGATGTCGCTGAAGTCCACGATCCAGCCATACCGGGGATCCAGCGCGCCAGTGGCCGACACGTCCACCCGGTAACTGCAGCCGGTGACCGGCGCCGAAGGACCCGCGGATTTCCGGGCCGCCTCGAAGAAAAAGGACTTGGTAACTTGCAGGCGCATGATGCTGTTCCGGGGTTATCGTGAGAATACGTTGCGTACATGATACCGGACGGGAGGTTCCGGGCGGTACCGGAAACCCGGCGGGACGCGCCCGTATTCCTACACGCCACGCCGTTCAGGTCCCCAGATGATCTTGTGCAGGGGTAATTGCAATCGGGCGGGGATACGGTCACGCAGGATCCACGCGGCAAGATCCGCCGGGTTGAGTTCTCCCCACACGGGGGAGAACAGCACGGCCCGGGTGGTGGCGAACAGGTCGTGCCGGTCGATGATCCGTCGACTCCATTCGTAATCCGCCTGGTCGGCGACCACGAACTTGACTTCATCTTTTTTGGGATTCAGTCGTTCCAGGTTGGGCCAGTGATTTCTGTCGGCCATGCCACTGCCCGGGCATTTCACGTCGAGAATCCAGGCCACGCCGTCGGGGAACCGGTCCAGGGGGAAATAGCCGCCGGTTTCTACCAGGACCTCGTAGTGTGCTTCCAGCAGGCGACGGGCCAGTTGGGCGGCGGCAGGCTGGGCGAGGGGCTCTCCGCCGGTAAGTTCCACCAGTTTACAACCGGAGGCCCGGATGGCGTCCATGACTTGGTCCACGGTCATGGGGGTTCCCCCGTGGAAACTGTAGGTGGTGTCGCACCACCGGCAGCGCATGGGACATCGCGCGCACCGTACGAAGAAACAGGGACGTCCCGCGTGGGTGGATTCGCCCTGGATACTATGAAACAGTTCGGTAATCAGCAGGTGATCCGGTGAGGTCACGGCATGGGTTCCATGGTATGGCAGGATGTTAAGCAGACGCCATTTTACCATGTTTCCAGGGGCATGGGTATGCGTAAGTCACGCGTCTCTCGGGGGCGTGGTGTCCGTCATTGCGGCGAGCGGAGTGAGGCGAGCATGCCGCGGCCATGCCAGTCAGTCATGCGGAAGTGTGGTCCTTCCGACGAACGGGGTGAGGCGGGTTTGTGTCCTGTACCGTGTTCATGCGAGGCATGTTGTCATTTCGACGAACGGAGTGAGGAGAAATCTTAGCGCGAATCCATGTTCCATATGAGGGGATGTCCGTGTTTTCTAATAATCACGAGGCTGAGAAAAGACTCACGAAAACTTGGAAGGAAGGACTTGAATCAGTAAAGGGAGAAGATTTCTCGCTTCGCTCGAAATGACAGGGATGGGCGAT
>JAGPFE010000003.1:98052-110857 GCA_018056705.1 Candidatus Hydrogenedentota bacterium
AATCACGAGGCTGAGAAAAGACTCACGAAAACTTGGAAGGAAGGACTTGAATCAGTAAAGGGAGAAGATTTCTCGCTTCGCTCGAAATGACAGGGATGGGCGATGTTTCCGGGGCGGCAGGTATTTCAGGGGTAGGCGCTGTTCACGCGGGCACACCCGCAGGCTGCGTGTCCTACTCCATGTCATGAGGGTACCCATCCGGGGAAATCCTGAAACCATACGGCACGCCCGCAGGCTGCGTGTCCTCCTCCATGTCATTTCGACGAACGAAGTGAGGAGAAATCTTAGCGCAAGTCCATGTTTCATGTCAGGGGATGTCCGTGTTTTCTAATAATCACGAGGCTGAGAAAAGACTCACGAAAACTTGGAAGGAAGGACTTGAATCAGTAAAGGGAGAAGATTTCTCGCTTCGCTCGAAATGACAGGGATGGGCGATGTTTCCGGGGCGGCAGGTATTTCGAAGGCGGCAGGTATTTCAGGGGTAGGCGCTATTTACGCGGACACACCTGCAGGCTGCATTCACCGATAGCCCTCCCCGCCCGAAGCGCAGGCGCTGTTTACGCGGGCACACCCGCAGGCTGCGTGTCCTACTCCATGTCATTTCGACGAACGAAGTGAGGAGAAATCTTTAAATAGGGGAAACAAAAGATTTCTCGCTTCGCTCGAAATGACAGAAAGTTCTCAAAATGACAGTATACTCTCAACATGACAGTACGTTCTCGACATGACAGTACGTTCTCGACATAACAGTACGTTCTCGACAGGACATTATGTTCTCGAAATAACAGAAAGTTCTCGAGATGACAGAAAGTTCTCGAGATGACCTATGCAGGGCGAAGAGACAGTTCAAACGAACGAAATGAAGGGGGTGAGCGGTGGAGGGGGAGGAAAAAGAAACTCGCAATTCGAACGGACGGGTTAGAGGGAACTAGGCAGGGCTAGGCGATAGTGTCTCATTATAATCCTAAAAGGCAGAAAATATAGATTATTTTTCTGGATTTGCGAAAAATGTTGAATTTTTTAAATAAATCGCTTATAATTGATAGGCCGAAAAATGGAGAATAACTATGAAAAAGCAACGCACCATTCGATGGATCCTCCTTACGGCCTTCGTGTTGATTGCCCTTGTGCCCCAGGTGATCGTGGGGGGCATGGGCATCTTTTTTATCGATCGTTTCTACCGGACCACGGACGCGGAAACAACCCGCTCCATGACAGAATGGGCTCAGAACGATCTCAGCGGAAACAGCCAGGAAGTAGCTGGCGTGGTGGCAACGTTACTTACCCGCGCGGAATCCGACTTGACAGCCCTGTCCGGCTCCGGATTATTGCGTCAATATCTGGATTCAACGCGTGGAAATAACAACGTGCTGGCGTACGTCATCCGGCAATCGGCGGAGCAGATTGTCCGGGACGTGTTATTTGCCTTGCGGGTGCAACAGGATGCCACCCGCAAGCAATTGGAAGCCTCCATGGCCTACGGTGAACGGGTGATGGCGGACACGGGGGAATTCACCACGAGCGCGATACCGGTTTCATGGCAGGCGGTGAACCAGTTTACCAGGGAATCGACGACGGTCAGTCTTCCCGTGGTGTGCGTCGGGAGCGTGACCATCGAGGAAAACAGGGATCCGGGCAAACCTTCGCCTATTGTCGATGAAATCGTGTCCCATGTGGGCGGCACGGCCACGCTGTTCCAGCGGATGAACCAGGATGGGGACATGTTGCGCGTGGCTACCACGGTCCGGAATGAGAAAGGTGAACGGGCCGTGGGCACCTACATTCCCGCGGTAAACCCGGACGGTCAGCCCAATCCCGTGGTCAGCGTGCTCCTGAGGAGAGAGGCCTATTTCGGAAGAGCGGTGGTGGTTAACCGGTGGTACCAAACGGCCTACAAGCCTCTCCTAGACCGGGAAGGTCGGGTTGTGGGCGCGTTGTACGTGGGGCTGCCGGAAACGGACCAGGGAATTTTGGAGATGATCACGAGTATGCACCTTGGGGAATCCGGGTATCTCTTCGTGATCGATTCAAAGGGTACAACCATCGTTCACCCCAAGGAGGAAGTGATCGGGAAAAATATCGTTACCGATATCGGGCTTGAGGTTTTCCGTTCTGTCCTGGAGTCCCGGCAGCCGGACACTGTCGGGTGGTTAACCTACGAGTACAAGGATCGTCCAAAATTCGCCGCCTATGGCTACTTTGAACCATGGGACTGGATTGTGTGCGCCAGCGGCTACTCGGACGAGATGAACAGGGCCAACGCGGAGATGATGCTGAAGCTGTTTGAAGAGCAGTTGCTAGGAATCGGACGGTTGACGATCAAGGGCTCGGATGGTCGGGAACGATTCTTGTACACCCAGGCACGGTTCTTGGACGCGGCGGGCCAGGAGGTGGCGGTCATGGCAGACGGCAATATTGTGGACCGGTCCCGGTTGGGCAGCCGCAAGGGGGTGGACTGGTTTGAAGAGGTTTTGAAGGTCGCCGAAGGCAGTGTTTGTTATTCCCGCGTAGAGATTTCGAAGAACACGGGAAAACCTGAACTGCGGATCAGTGTGCCGGTTTACCTGAACGGACGACTGGAAGGCGTGACGGTACTGAACGTTAACTGGGAGGTAATCACGGATATCGTGACCAGCCGGAAGGTGGGCAAGACTGGTTACGCCTTCATGATTGACCCGAGCGGCACGGTGATCGCTCATCCCCAGTGGACGCTCAAGGACAGTGTCAACCTCACCACTTCCGGTGAGTCTGAACTAGTCAAACTGGTTAAAGAACGGATGTTGAAAGGGGAGCAAGGGGCCGGCGCGCTGACCATGGAGGGTAAGCCATGGATGATTGCCTATACTCCCGTGACCATCGGCAAATCCACATACCCGGTGGCCATGGTGATTCCGGACGATGAAATCCGTGAATCCGTGTTTCGAGTCAGGGACGTCGCGCGGGCTCTTGAATTGCAAGTGATAGGTCTGCTGGCTGGAGTGGTGACGATCATGATGACCGCGGCAGTGGTGCTGGCCTTCCTGGTGAGCGGGCGGATCAACCGGCGCCTTGCCCGCCTGGCCGGTGACCTAAGTCTGAACGCCGAACAGACCACGTCCGCGGCGGAGCAGGTGGCCCAGTTGAGTCGGGCCATTGCCGAGGGCGCGAGTACCCAGGCGTCCAGCTTGGAAGAAACTTCGGCGTCGCTGGAAGAAGCCACGTCAATGGTGCGACAGAACGCGGACAACGCCGCGCAGGCGGCGACCCTGATGGCGAAGGCCCGGGAAGTGGTGACGCAGATGGATCGCGCGGTGCAGGAATTGTCGTCGGCCATGGCTGAAATCAAGCAGTCCTCGGACGCGTCGGCGAAAATTATCAAGACCATTGACGAGATCGCGTTTCAGACCAACCTGCTGGCCCTGAACGCGGCGGTAGAGGCGGCCCGGGCGGGCGAAGCGGGACGTGGATTTGCCGTGGTGGCCGAGGAGGTGCGCGGGCTGGCGCAACGTTCCGCCGAGGCCTCCCGTCAGACGGCGGAGATGATCGAATCGTCGGTGCGCAGCGCGGACAATGGCGTGGAGGTAGCCCAGCGGGTGGCGGAGTCGCTTCGGGCGACGGTGGAAAATGCCGAGCGGGTGGGACAACTGATCCAGGAAATCGCGGCGGCCAGCCAGGAGCAGTCCCAGGGTATCGACCAGATCAACAAGGCGGTGTCCCAGATGGACCAGGTGACCCAGCAGAACGCTGCCAGCGCGGAAGAAGGCGCGTCGGCCGCCCAGCAGTTAACCGCCCAGGCTGCCGCACTGTCGCGGCTGGTGGGAGAGTTGAAAACCATGATCGGCGGGACCGTCGCCGAAGAGGAAAAGCGCCCGGCTGCCAATGCCGATTTACCAGCGCCGCGGCGTGAACCGGCCAAACGGATCGCCGCGTCGTCGGCTGCTCCGTCCCGGGCCCTTCCCGCGCCCCGGAAACCCCAGCTCCCCGCCAAGCGACCTGCCATGCCGGCATCACCTGCCCGACGAAAGGAAGACCGGCCGGCAACTGGAAAGCCGGACAGCGTGGCACGGCCGGAGGAAGTGATCCCCCTGGATGATGATGACCTGAAGGATTTCTAACCAGGGGCGTGGTAGGTCGTGAATCATGGCGCGATCCCGGATGTCGGGATCGCGCCAGATTATCCAGGGGAACCTTTTCCAGCAAAGAGACGGCGTATTCCTGACCGCGGGGCGGTACAAGTCAGGGCCGGATGACGCCACCAAGGCGATCCAGGTATTCGATCCGCACGCCGAAATCCGGATCAAACACGGTATCGAAATCCTGAACCAGTCGCTGGAAATGGGTGGTCTGTTCGTGGATTTGAGCGGCCTGTTCGTCGGCGTAGACCTCGAAGAAGACCAGGGTATCCGGTTCAGCCTGGCTCGCGTGGCCGAGGTATACCAGGGCGCCGGGTTCTTCCTTCTGGACGCCTTCGAACATGGCATGAACCCGGGTCATGGCCTCTTCCCGCTTTCCGGGCCGGATTTTGAGTCGCGCGATGAAGGTGATCATGGTGCATCTCCCAGGAAAAAAGACTACGAATGATGGGTACTGTACCGTTTCTGGCGTTGTTTTTACAATGTTTCTGGCCTGTTGCTCAGGTTTTTGCAGGATTTCTCCTCGCTTCGCTCGTCGAAATGACAGAACTGTGGGACAGGCTGTGTCGTGCCGTCCCTTGGGGCCTCATCATATCATTCGTGCCTGGGGGGGAGGCATGGGATAGGGGCAAGGGGCCGGGGCGACTGCCGTATCCTCCGTGCCTGGGTGGGAGGCATTACGGGTTCTTCGTCATGCCCGCCGGTCATCACCCATGGCCAAGGGGGGCAAACAGGCACGCACCGCGAGTACGTTGACTCGCTTCGCTATCAACGGCCAATGGGGGCCTGGTATGGACCGCGCGATTTCCGGCCGGTCATGCCGTGTGACCACTCACCAAAGTTCAACGGCAGGCCAGGGGTCACGGGAGTCCCAACCGGTCGTTCCATTGTATGCCGGGCCCAGAGGTTCTGAAGTGCCTTTTCGCGTCCACGTCCGCCCTTATCTTGCACACGTTGCAGCCCATTTCCCCTGTGTCCGCGGTGGGTTTCCCGATATCAGCGACGGAGTTGGCGCTTTTTTCCCGGTTCAATCGCCATTTTATCATTTCGAACGCAGCGCGCCATTTTCCCGCATGGAATATTCCATTACTCCAGCCCGTATTTAATACAAACATTTGAATTAAACAATTGTTTTATGATTAGATGAGGCAAGACCCGCACAGGGTCGGATGGTAGTTCCGAAGTACGCGAACAAGACGCGATAGCAAGGAGTCATCATGCCGGACGATGGTATTCCGGAAGACGTGAGTGGCACCAAGCGGGCCCTGATTGAGGCCGCGGGAGAACTATTTGCCACGCACGGGCTGGAAGGGGTAAGTATCCGCATGATCGCCGAGAAGGCAAGCGCCAACGTGGCGGCGATTAATTATTACTTCGGCAGCAAGGAAAACCTCTACTACGAGGCCCTCAAATTCGTCGCGCGGATGTCGGACGATCGGCCGGTGCAGTCCTACCTGGCGGAACTGGGCGAGGAAGAGGATCCAGCGAAAGCCCAGGCCGTGCTGGATCGACTGATCCGAGACAAGGTCCGCGTGTGCCTGGCGGGGGGCGAGCCTGACTGGCACATGCGACTGATCATGCGGGCCCTGATGGATCCCACCCCCCAGTTACGCCAGCTGGTGGAAGGCCTGTTCCGGCCGGATTTCATGGCCATGCGCGGTTTACTGGTCCGTTGTCGCCCGGGGATGGACGAAAATGAGACGACGTGGGTGACCTTTGCCGTGATGGGCATGATTTTCTTCTACGTGACGGAACGGATCCCCATTCTCATGCTCCTGAACAAGGAAGGTTTTGACGCGTCCTTTATCCAGGGGGTATCGGACGTAATCGTCGGCATGGTTCTCCAGTTTTTACGTGATTTTTCCACGGAGCACGGTTCGTGTCGCGGCACACAAGGAGACGCGTAATGAAAAGGTTGGTGGTATGGGTGGGACGGGGGATACTGGCCCTGGCGCTACTGGCCGGAGCAGGGTTTCTTTTCGCCCTCACCTTCGGGGGAGACGACGCGAAAAAAAATGAGGGCGCGTCTTCCGCGGCGCCGATCCCCGTTCGAATGGCCATGGTGACCAGGCGGACCTTCGAGGACCGCCTGGTGATCCAGGGGTCGGCCCGCGCGCGCAACCAGGCCATGGTTGGCCCCGTGATCGGAGGCAAACTGGTCGCGTTACATGTCCGGGAAGGCGACATGGTGGAAGCGGGCAAGACCCTGCTGTTTGAAGTGGAATCGGATACCCTGCGCGACAACCTGGAAATCGCGCGAAAAAACCTGGACGTCGCGAAGAACGGGCTGGAAGAACGCAAGTTGAAGCGGGAACAGACCAAGGTGGATTTCGAGAAGGCGTCCATAGACCTTGCCCGGTTTGAACGCCTGTACGAGGACGGCGTGGTGCCGTTGGACACGCTGGAACTCCAGCAGTCGCGGTATCGCCAGCTCCAGGCGGTGGTGAAGTTAATGGACGCGGAGGTGGCACTTGGCGAAAACCAGGTCCGCCAGGCCGAGGCGGCGCTACGGATCGCGGAAAAGAGCCTGGAGGACACGAAGACCTACGCTCCCGTGAGCGGCCGGGTGACCCTGAAATTACATGAACCGGGAGAGATCGTGGGGGGAGGGAACCCGGTGGTCCGGATCGAGGACCCGGCAGACCTTGAGGCGGTTGGATCGATTCCATCGTCCAGGGCCGAGCAGGTCGTCCCGGGCACGACGGAGGTGCGCGTACGAACCCGTGGACAGGAATTGGGCACGTTCAAGGTGACCCGGGTAACCCCGTCGGTGACGCCGGCATTGCGGACGGTGGAGTTGCGGGTGGACTTGCCGGGCGCGGTGACCGAAAGCCTGCTACCGGGCGCGCCGCTTGACCTGGAAGTCCTGTTCGAACGCCGGGAGTCGCTGGCCGCGCCCGCGGTAGCCGTACTGCGACGCGCGGACCAATCTATCCTGTTCACGGTGGAAGACGGCAAGGCCAGGGAGGTGACCGTCACGCCGGGCAGGGAGCAGGATGGCTGGGTGGAAATTTCCGGTGCCGGTGTCAACGAGTCCTTGAAGGTGGTGGTGGAAGGCCAGAACTTCCTGGAAGAGGGGCGGCCGGTCACCCTGCCCGCGGGCGCGGAGTCGTAATCCATGGGACTCACGGAACTGTCCCTGCGCCGCCCGGTGGCGATGTGCTCGCTGATCATCGGGCTGACCATTCTCGGCGTGAACGCTTACCGCACCATGCCGCTGGAATTTTTTCCGAAACTGGACCTGCCTTACCTGACGGTGATCGTGCCGTATCCGGGCGCGACGCCTAACGACATCGAAATCGACATCGCCAAGCGCGTGGAAGACGCCGTGTCCTCGGTGGACGGGCTCAAGCACATTGTCTCGGTATCCATGGACAACATGTGCCAGGTGCTGCTGGAATTCAACACCGGCGTGGACGTGGACGTGGCGGCCAACGACGTGCGGGAGAAACTGGACCTGATCGTCAACGACCTGCCCAGCGGCGCGGACCGGCCCTACGTGCTGAAGTTTGACGTGAACGCGTTGCCGGTGGTTACCATGGCCCTGACGGGGGACCTGTCTCGGGAGGACCTGTTTGATTATGCGGATAACGAACTGAAAGACCGGCTGACGGCCATTCCCGGGGTGGCCGAGGTGCAATTGATCGGCGGCGCGGAGCGGGAGGTTCACGTGCTGCTGGACCGGGACAAGCTGGCGGCCACGGGACTGACCAGCCTCCAGGTGGTGGAGGCGATTCAGAAAGGGGTGCTGGCGGTGCCCGCGGGGCGGATCCGCGACGCGGGCTCGGAGTACAACGTGCGTTTTGACGCGGAATCGCAGCACCTGGATGACCTCGGCGACCTGGTGATCCGGACTGACCAGGGCGCGCGGGTTTACCTGCGGGACGTGGCGCGGGTGGAGATGACCACCGCGGAATTCCGGCAGATCGCCGAACTGGATGGTAAGCCCGCGATTTCCATCCGGCTGGTGAAGAAGGCCGACGCGAACGCGGTGGACGTGGTCAACCGGACCCGGGCGGCCGTGGAGCAATTGCGGCGAGAGTTGCCGGGCGGCACGCGGCTGGAGTGGGTCGAGGACTACGGCAGTTTCGTGCAGGCGTCCGTGGACAGTGCCACGGCCAACGTGTACGCCGCGGTCGCCCTGACCGCGCTGATCCTGTTCCTGTTCCTCTATAACATTCGTTCCACCTTCATCGTGGCGGTGACCATGCCGCTTACGGTGCTGATCGGCCTGTTTTTCATTGCCATGGCCGGTTTTTCGCTGAACACGTCCACCCTGCTGGCCATCAGCCTGTCGACGGGTATCCTGGTGACCAACTCGATCGTGGTGCTGGAGAGTATCGTGAGCAGGCTGAACGAACTGGGGGATCCCCGGGAGGCAGCCCGGCTGGGGGCAAAGGACGTCGGCGTGGCGGTGCTGGCCAGCGCGGGAACCAACGTGGTCGTGCTGTTTCCCATCGCCACCATGGGGGCCCAGGTGGGGCAGTTCTTCGCGCCTTTCGCCTGGACGATGGTCATTCTCACGGTGGTGTCACTGTTCATATCCTTTACGTTGACTCCCATCCTGAGCGCCCGTTTTCTGCGGGTCAACAGGTCGGGCCTGCTTGCCCTGCTGGACCGGGGCTGGAACGGTATGCTGGGTCGCCTGGCCGGGGTACTGGTCCGGTTCCTGAGGTTTCTGGAGCATAACCGGCTGGTATCCGCGTCGCTCATGGTCCTGGTGGTGGCCCTGTTCACGCATGCCTTGAAGCTTGGGCAGGACGTGGGTTTTACCTTTTTTCCCCAGGCCGATCGGGGCGTGGTATTCATCAAACTGGAATATCCCACCCGGTACAGCCTGGAGAACACGCGGCAACGGGTGGCGGAGGTTCTGGAAAAACTGTCGGACGTTCCCGACCGGATTCATACCCTGACCACCATCGGCAAGGTGGAAGGGGTGATCGGGATGTCTAATGAGGGCGTGAACCTCGCGCAGATCCTCGTAACCTTTCCCCAGCGGACCGAACGGGAAAAGACGCTGGAAGATTACATCGCGATGGTGAAGGCGCGCCTGGAAGGGTACGCGGACGCGATCGTGACGGTCACCAAGCCCGCCACGATCGGGGGACAGGTGTCGGACGTGGAAGTGGATATTTCCGGTGACGATCTGCAACGCCTGGAATCCCTGGCGCTCGCGTTGCAGCAATCGTTACGGGCCCGGCCGGAATTCCGTTCTCCGGACACGTCGGTGCGGATCGGCAAACCGGAGATCCGGGTACGGCCGGACCGGGTCACGCTGTCGGATCTGAACCTGCCGGCCTACGCGCTGGGCTTCACGTTACGGGGTAACCTGGAAGGTATCAAGGCCGCGGTGTACAAGGAACAAGGCCGGAACTACGATATCGTGGTGAAGATGGAGGACCGGGAAGGCCTGGACCAGGTGGGATCCTTTCCATTTCCGGGGATGCCGGGGCAGGGTCTGACCCTCGAAGGCCTGGGGAACGTGGAAGACCGGATGTCCCCGGTGCGGATTATCCGGAAAGACAAGACGCGCATTTCCAAGTTGTTCTGTAACCTGGACCCCAAGTATCCGCTGGGAACCGCCGTGGAGGAAATCCGGCGGATCATGACCGAAGACATCGGTATGCCGGTGGGATACCGGTTGGGATTTCCGGGACAATATGAAATCATGGAAGAGTCCAACGCGGCCTTTGCCAACGCGGGACTGATCGCGGTGGTACTGGTGTACCTGACCCTGGCGGCCATCCTGGAATCCTTTTTCCTGCCATGGCTGATCATGCTGACCCTGCCCCTTGGACTGATCGGGGTAATCTGGGCGCTGTGGCTGGCGGGGGAGGCGTTTTCTCTGATGGCCCTGCTTGGGCTGGTCATGCTGATTGGTATCGTGGTCAATAACGCCATCCTGATCATGGAATCGGCCCGGGCTTACCGGGAACGGGGAGGCACGCCTCACGAGGCCATGCTCCACGCGACGGCGGACCAGTTCCGTCCCATCGTGATGATTACCCTTGCCGCCGTGCTGGGCATGGTGCCGGTCGCGTTTGACCGGGGTATCGGGGCCGAGGTCCGGGTAGCCATCGGGATCATTTCGATCGGTGGGGTGCTGGTGTCCGCGGCTTTGACCCTGCTGGTGATTCCGATGGTGTATGACTTTTTCACCCGGGACCGGAAACGGCGGAACGGCCAAGCAGGGTAACCGGTTTCTTCTGAAACCCGCCTCGTGGTTTTCGGGTCCGTTTCAAGCCGGTAAATTGGTATTTCTCAAAAAACCAAAAAGTGGAAATATCGATTACCTTGTGGTACACTACCGGAAGAAACCGTGCGCCTTCCCGTGGAGTGGACGAGCGAACAACCGAAGGAGATAAGCCTATGAAACACCAACGCGGTTTTACCCTGATCGAACTGCTGGTAGTAATCGCCATCATTGGTATCCTGGCGGCGATTCTGCTTCCGGCCCTTGCCAGGGCCCGGGAAGCGGCCCGCCGTTCGTCCTGCCAGAACAATCTGAAACAGTGGGGCCTGGTGTACAAGATGTACGCCAACGAGTCCAAGGGCGCGTTTCCGGCCCTGCAAGTGGGCAGTATTCCCAGCGCGGACAAGAGTGGCGTGCCCACCGGCACCAACCGTGGCGCCATCGACCTTGGACCCTGGGTGCCCGGACTGTATCCGGAATACCTGACCGACCCGAATATCATGTTCTGCCCGTCCGACGCCGAGCTGAGCGATGCCCAGGCTAAAGCCCAGTTTCCCAACACCGGCAATTTCTGCCTGGGATACACCGCTTCCTGGACAGGAAACGGTGGCACCTGCGCTCGGGCCATCGATGCCAGTTATGCCTACTTCGGCTGGGTGCTGGACAAGGTGGACAGTGACGATCCTACCCGCCTGATCACGGAGTTCCCCATGCTGAACTCGCTTTTCTCCGCGCTGGACTTGACGCTGACGCCTACGCAGCAGAATACACCGGTGGCGGCCCAGTTGGGATGGGTGCTGGAATACGCCATTGCCTACTACGTAAATGTACCTCCCCCCAATCCAGATGCGCTGTTGTCGTACGCTTTGGGCCAAGTGCAAGGGTTGTTCCCGCCGGTAGACAGGGATGTCAACGTGTCCAGCGCGCTGGATCCCGCCATCGGCAATGGCGGCGGCACGACGGTGTACCGCCTGCGCGAAGGGATCGAGCGGTTCCTGATCACCGACATTAACAATCCCTCGGCCAGCAACATGGCCCAGAGCACGGTGTTCATCATGTGTGACCAGTTGTCCACCGAGCCCGGCATGTACAACCACGTTCCGGGTGGCGCGAACGTGCTGTACATGGATGGTCACGTGGAGTTCATGCGGTACCAGCGGGTTGGCCCCGGTCCGGTCAACGAGCCGATGGCGCTGCTGGGCGGCGTGCTGTCCGGCTGATCGATGATTTTTGTCCAGGCGCGCGGTTTACCCCCCCGCGGGAGTTCCCCGCGGGGGGTTCTGATTGCGGGGGTGAAAGGGCCTGAGTCTTTCAGCCGGTGGGTTCGTTTTGCCGCAGCAGCACGACCACCTGGGCGCTGACCGCTTCTTCCCGTCCTTCGGGGCCGGTACCTTCGGCGGTTTTCGGCTTCACGGAGACGGCTTCGACCGGCAGGCTCAACGCGTCCGACAGGTTGCGGCGCATGGCATCGACGTGTGGATTCAGGCGTGGCCGTTGCGCTATGACCACGGCGTCCACGTTAACGGGTTTCCAGTTCGCTTCGCGGACCCGGGCCAGGGCGTCCCGTAACAGGATCATGCTGTCCGCGTTCCGGAATCGCGGATCGGTGTCCGGGTAGAGCATTCCGATGTTGCCGAGTCCGGCGGCACCCAGTAGGGCGTCGATGAGCGCGTGGGTGAGGATGTCCCCGTCGGAATGCGCGGCGGCGCCGCGGTCATGGGGAATCCTGACGCCGCCGAGTATGAGGGGGAGGCCGGGCTCCAGTCGATGCAGGTCCCAGCCGATGCCGGTTCGGAACATGGGGATGGATCCTTCCGATGCGCCGGCCAGGAGGCGCGCGAGGCGCAGGTCGGCCGGCGTGGTAACCTTGAAATTCTCCGGTGTGCTTGGAACCAGTCGGACCGGATGACCTGCCTGCCGCGCCAGTGTCGCATCATCGGTTACCAGTCGGTGCTCTCGGCGGGCCTGCCGGTGGGCGTCGCGGAACAGGTGGAACCGGAAACACTGCGGGGTCTGGCATTGCCACAGTCGCGCGCGATCCGGCGTGGCCGCCAGGCATCGATCCGGGTCGGCTTCCAGGATGGTATCCACGGCGGGAATGGCCGTGGTGGCGGCTCCGTACGCGCGGGCGGCATCGATGCAGGCCTCGATAACCGCGGGTTCGATGAATGGGCGGGCGGCATCGTGCACGCACGCGATGTCCGTGTCTTCCGGCAGGACTTCGAGGGCAAGGTGTACCGATTCCTGCCGGGTATCCCCCCCCGGCACGAAACGGATCTCCCATGGCCAGTCGAACCCGGCGAAAGCCGCCGCGAACCGCTCGCGCGCGTCGGGGGGAATGGTGATTACCACGGGACTGTCCAGCGATACGCCGAGGAATCGCCGGAGCGTGTATACCGCCAGAGGTAGGTTGTCCTCGATTGGTACCAGAGCCTTGGGTAACGGGAGTCCCAATCGTTCTCCCTTTCCCGCCGCGGTGAGAATCAGGCGCGTGGGCATG
>JAGPFE010000032.1 GCA_018056705.1 Candidatus Hydrogenedentota bacterium
CCAGTTCCTGGTCCAGTTCCAGTCGCCGCAGGTTCAGTTGCTCGGCCTCGGCTTCCAGGCTGCCCAGTTCCGCCGAAGCCGCGGCGTACTGGTTCTGGGCCTCGGCCAGTTGCCCGGCGACATCTTCGAGCCTGTTGAGCAACTCATTGTGTTTAAGCCACGCGTCGCGCACTTCGAGCACTTTGAGTTCCGTGGTCAGTTCGCGGTAACGGGTGGCCGCGTTGACCTGCCGCTTGAGATGACGCATCTGCCGTTCCACCTCGGCGATGATATCCCCGAGGCGCGTCATGTTCTGGTCTGCCGACTCCAGGCGCCGCGCGGCCAGTTTTTTCCGGGTCTTGTACTTGATGATGCCGGCCGCTTCTTCAAACAGGAACCGGCGATCCTCGGGGCGGGAACTGATAATCATGTCCACCTTTCCCTGGCCGATCAGGGAATAGGCGTTTGTGCCGATGCCGGTGTCCATGAACAACTCCTGGATATCCCGGAGGCGGCAGGGCGTCTGGTTAATCAGGTACTCGCTCTCCCCGTCCCGGTACACCCGTCGGCAGACTTCCACTTCGCCATAGTCGATGGGCAACTGGCCGTCGCTGTTGTCGAAGCCCAGCCGGACTTCGGCCATGCCCATAGCAGGCCGGTGGGCGGTGCCATTAAAGATGACGTCCTGCATGCTGCTGCCGCGCAGGGCCTTGGCGCTCTGCTCTCCAAGGGCCCAGCGTAACGCGTCCAGGATATTGCTTTTCCCCGAACCGTTGGGACCCACAACGCACGTGATCCCCGGGCTCAGTTCGAGCACGGTAGCATCAGCGAAAGATTTAAACCCATGCAGGGCAATGCGCTTGAAGTACATGCAGGCAAAACCCCAACCCGCGGGAAACCGGAACGGTTCCGCCCGGGAACCAGGCAACTACCCGCGCCTGGCACCCGGCATTTCCGGGAACCGTAAGTATACACGATTCCGCCGCGGTCACTGTAAGCGCGCCTTCTGCTCCTTTCCCGGGGAGCCGGAAGACACGTTGACTGCGCGTCAGGTCATCACCCCTGCCATTTCAGTTCAGTCACCTGGTGGACTGCTCCTCACCCATTTCTACGGAGGCCTGCCTGACTGGAGGCACTGCTACCCCTCAAACAAGTGTGGTGCTTTTGCCTGAAGCGTCAACATGTCGCCGAACATCTTGTTTTCACCGGAGGGTTGTGCTTTCAAACGAAGTGCCGTCATACGGAAACTTTATTTTCATGTTGAGCCAGCCCGGTCATTTCGTGCACAGCGAGAAATCTTCCTCCCGCCCCATCCACCCCACCATGAAGGCGAGAAAATCCGTGCGCCGGCCCGGGGATGTCTCGGGTATACTGAGAAGGAACCGGGAATCATCGCATGATATCGAACGAGCGCGAGCGGGAAGTGCGGATCGTGGTGGTGGACAGGGACCCGTCCGTAGCCGGGCGGATCCGCGCGGTGCTCGAGCAGGAGTTACCCCGCCATCTGGAATCCGGCGAGGCCTCCGCTCGCGTGGAGATTTTCGTGGCACCCACTCCCTGCCAGGGGTGCCGGGCCGTGTCCGAGTGGGCGCCCGCCCTGTTTTTCGTGGATACCCTCAGCCGGTGCGCCACGGGCCAGGACCTGCTTCGCCGGGTTCGCGAGGGCAACCAGGACGTGGGCATCGTGCTGACCAATCCGGACCTCGATCCTGATACCGCGCTTGATGCCGCGTGGCGGGGGGCATCCGCCGTTCTGTCCCGACCGTTCACCGACGGCCAGTTGCTCCGGGCTGCCCGCAAGGCCCTCGACTTTCATGATGGCCGTCGGGCTGAACGGGACACCCGGTACGCTTTCGCCCTGACCCTCGGCCATGAACTGAAATCCCCGCTGGACGCCGTCGAAATGATCCTGAACAACCTGGTATCCGGGTTCCTGGGAACCTTGAGTGAGCCCCAAATCGACGGTCTTCAGCGCGCCCTGGCCCGCATCCAGACCATGCGCGGCCTGATCACCGACTACCTGGACTGGTCTCGCCTGGGCGCCGAACGCCGCCGACGGAACCCGCGCGTGTTTCCAGCGGCGGAAGTGGTTCACAAGGTGATGGATCAAGCCGCGGAGGTCGCCCGGGACGCGGGCGTCGTGCTGCTGAGCGACGTGTCGCCGTCGATCCGCCTGCGCGCGGATCCCTGGGAAATCGAAGTGCTCCTGGGCAACCTGGTATCCAACGCCATCAAGTACAACCGACCCAATGGCCGGGTGTTCATTCGGGTACAGGAAGATGATCACGCCGTGTCTTTTGAGGTGGAAGACACCGGTATCGGTATTGACCCGGCCGCGCTGGGACGGCTGTTCAAGCCTTTCAGCCGTCTGCGCGATCCCCGGGCCGAAGGAGTTTCCGGTTCCGGGCTTGGCCTGGCGATCGCCCGGGAGATCGTTCTGCTGTATGACGGGGAGATCCTGGTGGAATCCACGCCGGACGTTGGCTCCTGTTTTACCGCGCGGTTGCGTCGTTGCCGGGGCGTCGACCTGCCCGGCGCCGCGATCCCCTGTCCCTTCGATGGCCCCTGATCCGGCGCGACGCGGGGGTCAGTCTACCCGTTCCGCGGGCATCCCCTGCGCCTTAAGTTGGGTGCCGTCCCATTCCAGGTGAATCTCGTTACCCATGACGTTGATCGTGATGATCCCGTTCTCCAGGTGATAACGGGTGATCAGTCCGCCGGGGGCATAAGGCTCCAGTTTCGGGGAAACGATCCGGACGCGGTCGGCATCCAGAAACCATAGTCGATGGTCTCCGGCCCGCCACGCGGTCCCGGCCAGAGCCCGATGGCTAGGATCGGATATACCTTCGGTCGGATCGCTCGCGACTGGTGGAATCTTTCGGGACTCGGGCCCGCTACCCTCCGGTGCCGGGCCACTGGCGACCGGCGCCGTGGAAAGCGTATTTCCGGGCTTTACCTCGTCGCTCGCGCCACCGCAACCGGTGATACCCCCAGATATGCCGGCCAGTATCGCCAGCACCATGGTCCGGCATAGCCACCGGAAAGGCCAGCCTGGCGGGGCTGGCGACCGGGAATCCTTTCGATCTGTCAAGAAATAGAACCCCATTACGCGCTGTTTTCCCTGATTGACGTATCGTGTAAGATACCATAAAATGCCGGTGGCCCGGTTACCCAAGCGGTGTGGCGATTTATGGCGATAGTATGAGCCCGGACGCGTACCCGGGTAGGGAGATCTTATGAACGCGGCGGAATTATTCGTCAAGTGCCTGGAGGAGGAAGGGGTACGGTACATTTTCGGATTGCCGGGCGAGGAAAACGCCCACCTGATGATGGCGCTGGACAAATCGGCCATCCGCTTCATCATGACCCGTCACGAGCAGGCCGCCGCGTTCATGGCCGAAACCTATGGAAAACTGACCGGCGAGTCGGGCGTATGCCTGAGCACGCTGGGACCGGGCGCCACCAACCTGGTCACCGGCGTGGCCAGCGCGAACAGTGACCGCGCGCCCATGGTGGTTATCACGGGGCAGGCCGACATTCACCGCCAGCACAAGGAGAGCCACCAGCATATTGATATCGTTTCCATGTTCCGTCCCATTACCAAGTGGGCGACCCCGGTCCTGCACCCGGACAATATCCCCGAGGTCGTGCGCCGTGCCTTCAAGCAGGCCGAACGCGAAAAACCGGGTGCCTGTCACATCGAGTTGTCCGACGACATCGCCGCGTTGCCCGCCACTAAAAATCCCGTCAAGAAGAACTACCTCCGGCGTTCCGTGGCCGACGACAAGATCGTGAACATGGCCATGTCGGTTATCCGGAATGCCCGGGCGCCCATTATCCTGGCGGGGAACGGGGCCATTCGTACTCGGGCATCCAAGCAGTTGCGCATTTTTTCCGAGATGACCCGCATCCCCGTGATCAGCACCTACATGGGCAAGGGGTGTGTTTCCCGGCACGCCGAGGAATGCGTTTTCACGATCGGGATGCAGCCCCGGTCCCTGGCCAATGCCGCCATCGAGGCATCGGACGTGGTCATCACCGTTGGCTACGACCTGGTGGAGTTCCTGCCCCGGCTGTGGAACAAGTGGAACGACAAGAAAATCGTGCACATCGATTTCCTCCCGGCCGTGGTCGATCAGAATTATCAGCTTGAAGCCGAAGTCATCGGCGACCTTGCCCACACCCTCTGGATGATGAACGAGCGAATCCGGTCCAATCCCCAGCAGTGGGACCACAAGGTTGCCCGGGCGGTTCGGCAGAAAATGCTGGAACTGTTCGAAGAGTACAAGGACGACCATACCGAGGGGATCGTGAAGCCCCAGAAAATCCTGTGGGACGTGCGCCAGGCCCTGGGCCCGGAGGACATCCTGCTCAGCGACGTCGGTACCCACAAGATGTGGATCGCCCAGTACTACCATTGTGATGAACCCAACACCTGCCTGATCCCCAACGGCTTCTGCTCCATGGGCGGGAGCCTGCCCGGGGCCATCGCCGCCAAGATGGTTTTTCCGGATCGCCGTGTCATGGCCATATCAGGCGACGGCGGGTTCCTGATGAACGTCCAGGAACTGGAAACCGCCGTGCGCTACCGGGCAAACATTGTTGTCATGGTGTGGGTGGATAACGGGTACAACCTGATCGAGTGGAAGCAGGTCAACGAGTTCGGTCATCACACGGATTGTTCTTTCCAAAACCCGGACTTCGTCAAGCTTGCCGAAAGTTTCGGATGCGCGGGATTCCAGGTGGAACGGTCGGCAGACCTCGCCGCGACCATCGAAAAAGCCTTCCATTGCGGCAAACCGGCGGTGGTCGCCGTGCCCGTCGACTATCGCGAAAACGACCGGTTGATCGAACGGATCCGGGTAACCGTGTAGCCCCGGTATGCAGAGGAGCCATGACATGCTGAAACCCCAGTATCCCTATTACCTGGCCAACGAGCCGCGCGTTCCAAACGACGACCTGCCCGTGATGGACAAGTACACGGGGGAAATCGCCTGCCGGGTCGCCCTGGCCGACGCCCGGGCCATTGACGAGGCTATCTCCGCCGCCGTCCAGGCCGCGCCCGCCATGGCCGCCATGGCCGCCTGCGATCGCCAGGCCGTGCTGGAGCATTGCGTGTCCCGCTTCCGCCAGCGGTTCGATGAACTGGCTTACTCGCTGTGTGTTGAAGGAGGAAAACCCATCAAGGACGCCCGGGGAGAAGTCTCCAGGCTGATCGACACGTTCAAAACGGCCGCCGAAGCCGCCGTGGATATCACCGGCGAAGTGATTCCCATGGACCGGAGCGCCCGCGCGAAAAACTACCGGGGCATGTGGAAACGGGTACCCATCGGTCCCTGTTCTTTCATTTCGCCCTTCAACTTCCCGCTGAACCTTGCGGCGCACAAGGTCGCGCCGGCCCTCGCGGTCGGTTGTCCCTTCGTACTCAAACCCGCCAGCCTGACGCCCATCGGCGCGCTGATCATCGGCGAAATCCTCGCCGAAACCGACCTGCCCAAGGGCGCGTTCTCGATCCTGCCCTGCCGGCGGGATGGCGCGGACCTCTTCACCACCGACGAGCGGCTGAAGTTGTTGAGTTTCACCGGATCGCCGGAAGTAGGGTGGGACCTTAAGGCCCGGGCCGGCAAGAAAAAGGTCATCCTTGAACTGGGCGGCAACGCGGCCGTCGTGATCGACGAGACCTGGGACAACCTCGATGACGCCGTGGAGCGCTGCGTGATCGGGGCGTTTTACCAGTCCGGGCAGAGTTGCATCAGCGTGCAGCGGATCCTGCTGCACGAATCGATCTACGACGCCTTCCGCGATAAATTCGTGGCGGCCGTCTCCAAGCTGAAACACGGCGATCCGAAGGAGGAAGACACGTTCATCGGTCCCGTGATTTCCGACGCGGAGGCCGAACGCATGGAGCGGTGGATCAGGAGCGCCGTGGCCGCCGGTGCCCGCGTGCTGTGCGGCGGTTCCCGGCAGGGGCGCATGGTACAGGCCACGGTGCTGGAAAACGTGCCCGTCACGGAACCGGCCTATGCCGAAGAATTCTTCGGACCCATGGCCCTGCTCAAGCCATTCCGGACCTTTGACGAAGCGCTTGCCGAAGTCAACAACAGCCGTTTCGGCCTTCAGGCAGGCGTGTTTACGCGGGATATATACCGGGCCAACAGGGCCTGGGATGTTCTGGAGGTCGGCGGCGTGGTGATTGGCGACGTGCCCTCCTGGCGAGTGGACCACATGCCCTACGGTGGCGTCAAGGACAGCGGTATCGGCCGCGAGGGCATCCGTTACGCGATTGAAGACATGACCGAACTTCGCCTGATGGTTCTGCGCGTGCCGCCTCGCGCCTGACCCTTATTACTTTTGTCCCGCAGCGCCCGCGTGGGGCACGCTCACGCGGGCGGTTTCATTTCCGGCGGACATCCGCGCGGGAACTTGACACGTTTCCAGATTCAGGCATATAACATACTCTAGAATCAAGGCGTCCGGCGCGCGGATGGGAGGAACCACCATGATTATTGGCGTACCGAAAGAAATCAAGACAGCGGAAGCCCGGGTGGGGATGGTGCCATCAGGGGTGGCGGCCTTCGTGAGCCACGGGCACCGGGTGCTGGTCGAACAGGGCGCGGGCCTGGGCAGCGGCATCACCGATGAGCAGTACGCGGCAGCGGGAGCGGAACTCCTGGCCAGCGCGGCAGAGGTCTGGAACCGGGCGGACATGGTAGTCAAGGTCAAGGAGCCCGTCGGTCCCGAGTACGATTACCTTCGCCCTGGTCTCATCCTGTACACCTACCTGCACCTGGCGTCCAGCGAGGTGCTCACCAAGGCCCTGCTGGAGAAAAAGGTTACGGCCATTGGCTACGAAACCATCCAGCTGGACGACGGCAGCCTGCCTTTGCTGACGCCGATGAGCGAGGTCGCGGGACGCCTGGCCGTTCAGAAGGGCGCGTGGTGCCTGGAAGCGGTAAACGGCGGCCAGGGGATCCTGCTGGGCGGCGTTTCGGGCGTGAAGCCAGCCCAGGTGGTCATTCTCGGGGCGGGCGTGGCCGGAACCAACGCGTGCCAGATTGCCGCCGGCATGGGGGCGCATGTCACGGTCATCGACATCAACCCCGCGCGACTGCGTTACCTGCAGGACATCATGCAGGGCCGGGTGACCACGCTGATGTCGAACCGGGCGAACATCGCCGAGGAAGTCAGCAAGGCTGACCTGGTTATCGGGTCCGTCCTCGTGCCCGGGGCACGGGCGCCCAAGCTGATCACGGAAGACATGGTCCCAGGTTCCGCTTTCATCGATATTGCCATTGACCAGGGCGGTTGCGCTGAAACCTCCCGTGCCACTACCCACAATGACCCGGTCTACCGGGTGCACGACGTGGTGCATTACTGCGTGACCAACATGCCCGGCGCGGTGCCTCGCACCTCGACCTACGCCCTGACCAACGTTACCACCGGATATGGGCTAGCCCTTGCCGATAAGGGGTTTGAACGGGCCATCGCGCAGGATGCCGCGTTGCGACGCGGCGTCAATACCCTGAACGGCCAAATTACCTGCCGGGCCGTGGCCGAATCCCTCGGGATGACCTGGCGGGAATTGTAGCCGGTTTCCGGGATATTTTTTTTCGCGTCTGGCGGCATCCAGTGCGGGTTTGCGCTGCGGCTACACACCATATCTTGTGGGCCACGCCAGTCAGGCGGCCTGAAAAGGCTGCTTTTCAGCATACGAATCCCGTATTTTGGTACGGTGGCCACGCTTGCTCTCCGGTAGAAACCATATATAGTTAGAAATTTTCACCATAAACACAATATATGGTTGATTTTTTGTCGGGCTTCTGATAAGATAGAGAAACCGGAGCCTGATATGCGTGGAAAAAGCGGAAATATCTCCCTGGTCAGCAGTGATCTCCGGCCCGTTCTGGCGGGAGTGATCTATTTCACGCTGGCAATGCTGCTGCTGCTCGCGATCCTGGGAGACCGCTATGAACCGCCCCGCCCGGGCATCAGCCGGCCTATCCAGGGATTCGTCAACATTCCGAACCAGTTTGGCCGTCCCGCGTCTTTTATTGCCGGGGCGGGAGACCTCCTGTTCGGGGACACCGCCGCGCTGCTGGTGGGCCTGCTGCTGATATGGGGCATGTGCGCCATAACCGGACAGCGGATGGTACCCCTGTCGACCCGTCTTTCAGGCGCGGTGATTTTTCTCTGCATGGCCGCCGCCGTCGCGCATATGGTCCTGATACCGGGAGAAACAGGCACGCTTCCAGCCGGCATGGTAGGCGATTTCATGGCCCGAAACGTGTTTCAATCGTATTTCGGTCCAATAGGATCCCTGGTGCTGGCCGGTCTCCTGGCTGCCCTGGGACTGGTCATGGCCACCGGTCTCATGATCTTCAAGATCCTTGGCGTACCCGTGTTGCTGGCACGCGGCCTGTTCCGCGTGATCACCCGGGCCCGACGACCCATGCCGGAACGGGCCCGCCGCCTGGCGGAGGAAGCGCTCAGGAAAACCCGAGAAGAAATTCCGGAACACGCGGAAGACATAACCTCCTCCGAAATATTCCTGTCCGAGGCGCCTGCCATCAGCACGGATCCGGTTCCCCGCGCGACGCCAGTGATCCACATCGTGGAACATCCCTCTGTCGACCCGGAAGACCCGCTGGAATCTCCTTTCGACGAACAGGATCCCGGGCTGGATTCCGAGGATCCGCTGTCCGGCCCGGAACCCTTCCCGTCGTCTGTCGCGCCGGTGGCACCGGTACAGAGCGTTTCCGCGCCCCGGGAACATCCCGTGTCGACCCTTGAACCTCCTCTGCCGCCCATGCCCGAATCCGTCGCGGAACCCGCCAGCCGGCTGACACCCTTCCCCCTGCCTCCCGTTTCGGAACCTGAGGTCGCGCGGGCTTCCTCCCCAGCGGGACCGCCAGTTCCCGTGTCCCCGGAAAATCGGATTCCGGCGGCATCGCCCCCGCGGGAACAGGAAGTCATCCGGCTGGTGGATCGCCGGGAAACCCGCAAGGAGGAACAGGAAGTCGCTGAACCCCGCCGGGCGGCGGTGGGCTCGGAAGATCGGCCCGTACCAGCCAATGGCGCGGTCCGTCCGCGTGAGCAGCGCCTGAAGAAAAACGGTCGGCGGGACCCGGACCCGGATCCGGAGGAGAAGTCCCCGTTTCTCCATTACCGTTTCCCGTCGCTGGACCTGTTTGAGAAACCCAGCCGGGTTGTGCTGCCCAACCTGCGGGAGCGCCTGGGTGAAATGGCCACCCGCCTTGAAGAAACCCTGAATACTTTCGGGGTAGAAGCACGGGTAACAGACGTGTGTCGTGGCCCGACGGTTACCCGTTTTGAACTGGAACCCGCGCCCGGCGTCAAGGTGAACCGGTTTGTCGCGCTGACCGACGACATTGCCCTGGCTCTCAAGGCGGTAGGGGTACGGGTGGAGGCCCCGATTCCCGGCAAGGCCCGGGTGGGCATCGAGGTGTCGAACGAGGAGCGGGACCCGGTGGTGTTGCGGGAGCTCCTGGAACATCCGACATTCCGCGATCGCGGTCCGGCCCAGTTACTACTGCCTCTTGGCAAGGGCATAAGCGGAGAGGTACGGGTGGCTGACCTGGCGAAGATGCCCCACCTGCTCGTGGCGGGAGCAACCGGATCGGGCAAGACGGTGTTTGTCAAGGCCCTGATCGCCGGCCTGCTCATGCAGCATCATCCCCATGAACTTCAGTTGATGCTGATCGACCCGAAAATGGTGGAACTGTCCATTTTCAACGACATTCCTCACCTCATCACGCCAGTGGTAACGGATGCCAAGAAGGCGGCGTCGGCCCTCGGCTGGCTGATCAGCGAGATGGAGGAGCGGTACCAACTGCTGGCCGAAAAACGGGCACGGAACATCGAGGTATATAACCAGGCGGTCGAAAATGGTGAAATCACGCTGACGGGATCAGATGGAGAAGATGCCTGTTCCATTCAGGCGGTGCGCCGTCTGCCCTATATCGTGTGCGTGATCGACGAACTGGCGGACCTGATGATGCTGGCCCGCGCCGAGGTAGAAGACGCGATCGCCCGGCTGGCCCAACTGGCCCGGGCGGTGGGCATCCACCTGATCCTGGCTACCCAGCGGCCTTCCGTGGACGTGCTGACCGGCGTGATCAAGGCGAATTTCCCCGCGCGCATTTCGTTCCAGGTTTCTTCCCGGGTAGACTCCCGGTGTATACTGGATGAGATCGGCGCGGAGCGGCTGGTGGGAATGGGTGACATGCTCTACCTGCCGGCGGGGCGGAGTAAGCCCGAGCGGATCCAGGGCGCGTTCGTGAGCGATGCGGAGATGGAAGCCCTGGTGGAACACCTGCGGGCACAGGGTCCACCCCAGTACCGCCCGGAAATCGAACGTTTTGGCAAGGAGAAGGAGACGCTGGACACCCTGCAGGAGGAGGAAGATCCCCTGTTTGAGGACGCGGTACGCGTGGTGCTGGAAACCGGTCAGGCATCGATATCAATGCTGCAACGGCGGTTGCGGATCGGGTATACTAGAGCCGCGCGACTGATTGACATGATGGAATTACGCGGGATTGTCGGGCCACACACGGGCAGCAAGGCCCGGGAAATTCTGGTCAGTTTTCCGACCGGGGATGAGGAGCCATGAGCAAAGCGCGGTTTCCCGGAAATACCCTGCGCGAGCGGCGCGAACAGATGGGCCTGAGCGTGGAAGACGCGCACCGCCTTGCGCGGGTGCCCGTATCGGCCATTAACGCCCTCGAGACCGGGCACCTCGAACGGTTGCCGGGCAGCACGTACGCGCTGGGATTCCTCCGCAGTTACTGCGAGTGCCTCGGCCTGACGCCCGAACCCTATATCGCGGCATTCCATGCCTTCCACGCGGCCAGCCAGGCTGGAAACCGGCGTCGCGTGTTTTACTGGCGCGCCCGCACGGCAGCGGATGAAAACCGCGGCGCGTGGAAGGAAGAGGCCATCGCGTGGCTGGTCGCGATCGCGGTCATCCTCGTTGTCTGGGTCTCTTACACCACCATGATACGTCCCTGGATGTCCCAGTGGCAGACGCGGGTCGAGGCGGGCACGGTCGAGGCACCGGCCACCATCGACCAGGGGGGTCCCGAACGTTGAGCGGAGCTCGGCCCGAGGGCCGGGCATATGAGGTCCATCCGGATCGTCCAGTTCCTGCCTGTTCACCGGCCGCCCGGTGGGTGAGCCTGTCCTCGTTTCCTCTTGTTCCTGTTACCCCTTTGTCCGTGCCCCGCGCTACAGGCACGGGTTACGGGAGGCTCCGCCATGACCGGACCAGCACCTCAACCCCTCATTGAAGTCAGCCACCTCTGGAAAAGTTACGATGGTCACCCCGTGCTCAAGGATATTTCCTTCGCCATCGAGGAAGGCGACCTGGTTTCCATCATCGGCGCGTCGGGGTGCGGTAAGACCACGCTGTTGCGCTGCCTGAATGGCATGGAGATCCTGGACGCGGGACGGGTAACCATCGCGGGGGTCACCCTGGAACGGACGGCGAAGGGCAAGCGGCCGGATCGGAATTTTCACCAGAAGGCCCACGCCCTGCGCACCGAGGTGGGCATGGTCTTCCAGTCCCTTAACCTGTTTCCCCACATGACGGTGCGGGAAAATATCATGCTCGCACCGATGATCGTCAAGAAGATCAACCGGGACGAAGCAGAACACACGGCCAACCAGTTGCTGGAAAAGGTGGGGTTGCTCAAGCATCGCGACCGGTATCCCTATCACCTCTCTGGTGGCCAGCAGCAGCGGGCGGCCATCGCCCGCGCCCTCGCCATGAACCCAAAGGTCATGCTGTACGACGAACCGACTTCTTCCCTCGACCCCGCCCTGGTCGAGGAAGTGCTCGAGGTCATGCGGGAATTGGACCGGGAGGGCATGACCCAGATCGTGGTGACCCATGAGATGCGTTTTGCCCGGAACGCGTCGGATTACATCATCTTCATGGAACGCGGGGAAATCGTGGAAATTTCGGACGAAGACGAAATCTTCCTGGACCCCAAGGACGAACGTACCCGGAAATTCCTGGGTCAATTCGTGGGACGGGACTTCTGATGAGACATCCCTGGCATGTCCTGTCGCGCGCGATAATGCTGATCGCGCTGGTAACGACCTGGTCCTTCGCGACGCTCGCCCTCGCCGAGGTATCGGATCCGGGGAGAGACTCCACGGATCCCGCCGCGAATACTACCGAGGCAACCCAGACCGATAATGAAATGGCCGTGGCCGCGGATGCCGGCACAACTGGTGAAGAATCCTCCGACGGAGAAACGGAAGAAGAAGAAACCGAATATACCGACGCCGATTTCACGGACGTGCAGACCGTTCAGGCGTCCAGCGATATTCTACGGTACGGAGTGGACCTCGAAGGGGGATTGCCCTATTTCCTGGACAGCTGGGACGGGTCGGGAAAACTCATAGGATTCGAGCAGGAAATCATCGAGGAAATCTGCCGGCGGTTGAATCGAAAGCCCGTGCCGGTGCAGATCAACTGGGACAAACTGATCCCCGGCCTGGAACGCGGCCTGTATGACATGGCCTGCGAAGGACAGGAAATCACGCCCGAACACGAAGAAGTCGTTCAGTTTACCGTGCCGTATTACGTGACCGGACTGCAGTTGTGTACGCACGAGCGCCACGCGGATATCAACAGCCTGGCGGACGTGGCGGGAAAACGGGTAGGGGTACTGAAGGCGTCGTTTTCCTATGACCTTCTGGCGGAAATGGGTAACGTGGATATCGCCACCTATGACACGGAGGTGAACGGTTTTGACGACCTGATCAACGGTCGCCTGGACGCCGTGCTCTTCGATCAGCCCGTGGCACTGTACTACGGCAAACCCCGGGAATCGGAAGGAATCCGGTTCATTGACGAAGAAATCGGGGCGGTGAAATACGGGTTCGTGATCGACACGCGCCAGCCCGATCTGCTCGAGAAGGTCAACGCTATCCTCCTCGATATGCGGGCGTCGGGACAGTTACGGGCAATCCTGGAACGCTGGGGCCTGTGGAACGCGCAGACCGCGCGGGAATTCGGCGATCCAGACGTCACGCCTCGAGCGGAACCCGTCATGCTGAACGCATGGGTGGAACACAGCCGCCCCATTGCTGGACTCCGGGCCCGTTTTGACCGATACGTGAGTTTTCTGCCGATGATGGGACGGGGTGCCCTGCTGACCATGGAGGTGTCCATCCTGGCCATGTTGCTGGCCGTGGCCCTTGGATTCGTGCTGGCCACGATCCGCGTGTACGCGCCATGGCCCCTGGCGATGCTGTCGGTACTGTACATCGAGATTATCCGGGGCACGCCGGTGCTCATCCAGTTGTATTTCATTTTCTACGGGTTACCCGCGATCGGCATCAAGTTATCGCCTTTCATCGCGGGGGTGGTCGGCCTGGGCCTCAACTATGCCGCCTACGAGGCGGAAAATTACCGGGCGGGTTTCGCGGGGGTGCCCCATACCCAGATGGAAGCCGCCCTGAGCCTCGGAATGACCCGGTGGCAGGCCATTCGCCACGTGATCGCGCCCCAGGCATTCCGGATCGTGCTGCCACCGGTCACCAACGATTTCATTTCGCTGCTCAAGGATTCCTCCCTGGTGTCCGTGATCACCCTGGTGGAATTGACCAAGACCTACGGGTTACTGGCCACCAAGTACTACGATTACTTTGGCACGGGCATCATGGTCGCGGTGATCTACCTGTTGCTGGGGCTGCCTTTCGTGCGACTGGCCAGGTACACCGAGCGGAAACTGGCCGCGCACCTGCCTTCCACCCCGAACCTGCGCCGTTGATGCCGGACTGAAACGTTCAAGTTTTTTCACGGTTCTGCCGACAATACGGGTAACGGCAGTAAACCGTGGAGACGCAAGCGGTGGTACTGGGTGTGCCAGGCATAGGCCCGGTGGATGAGACCGGCGCGGTCAAACCGGCAGGCGGACCGGAATCCCGACGGAAAACGGGATCCGCTACCGTGACAGGCCGGGAAGATGTCGTGGTCATCAGTACCGCGGGACGGGTTGCCGCCCGGGCGGGAGAGGATGAAGGCGCGACGGTTCGGATGGACCGGGTGGAAGAAGCCCGTCGCCGCGTGGCCGAGGGAATGTTCAAGTCCAAGGAAATTGTGGAAGAACTGGCCTTCCGCCTGAACGTCTACCTCGGCTGACGTGGCAATTTCTCCCGGCCCGGGGCGCGACACTCCAATCCGGTAATAACCAAGGACTCCCGGGTCAGAGGGTAACGGTTTTTCCAGTCCGCGCGGCCCTGTACGCCGCGAGGGTCACCTCCAGGGCACGCAGGCCATCCTCCCCGGTCACGGATGGTTGCCGGCGGTGTCGAACGGCCTCCACGAAATCCGCCACCAGTCCAAGGTCAGGATTATCTCCCCAGCCATCCCAGGTAAGCCGTCCCGCGTCGTCATCAAACACGTCGATTTTCTGGTTGAAGGCGTCCAGCCGCATGACGCCTTTCTCCCCGATGAACTCCATCGTGACGTCGCCCCAGGTTGGGAAAGACTTCGGACGGCTCCAGCTGGCGATATGGTTGACCTGGACGCCCCCCTGCATGGTCATGTGGAGGCTGCCCAGGTCATCGGTTTTCAGCACGCGGCGGTGCAACTGGTTGCCGACCTCGGCGTACACCGCGGTAAATTCCCGGTTGAGCATCCACCGCAACAGGTCCGCCACGTGCACGGTATGATCCATCGTCGCCCCACCGCCGCTCAGCCGTTCATCGGCAAACCAGCCGCCGGGCGACTGGCCATGGTTGGTACAGGTCACCGCGTGAATTTCTCCAAGTTCTCCCGCCTGGATCTTCTCGCGGGCCAGTTTCACGGGCGTGGCGTACCGACAGGGAAAGGCGGTGCCAAGGCCTGTCTTGGCCTTCGCGCAGGCCCGTATCATGGCCTTCGCGTCGGGGATCGTCGTGGTGATCGGCTTTTCACACAGCACCCAGCATCCCGCTTTCGCGGCCCGCTCAACCAGTTCCCGGTGCCGGACGTTCTCGGCGGTCACGATCACGGCTTCCGGCTTTCGGGCCAGCAGGCGGTCCATGTCAGCCATGAACAATGTTTCAAACCGTTCCGCCGCTTCGCGTCCCCGTTTCCGGTTATCGTCCCAGATCCCGCACAATTCCACGTCGGGTAATTGCCTCAGGCACGCCGCGTAACTCCACGCGTGCATGTGGGCGAAACTCAGGATGGCGACCCGGATTTTCATGCGTCGATCCTCCCTGAAAAGCGGACAGGCTGTCCGGTTTCCGCGGATTTCAGTGCGGCCTCGGCCATGGCCACGGCCGCCATGGCATCGCCCGGCGTTACGCGGGGTTCACCTCCACCCGCCAGCCAGTTCGCGAAATCCTCCCATTCCATCTGGTAAGGACTTTTCTCTACCGGGTTCAGGGGCACGATCATGGTCGGACCGGTCGCCACCGTCCGCGGATGTACCGCCAGGGGCGCGTCGTTGCTGTCGTACCGGAGCATCCCCTTTTCGCCGCAGATTTCCGCGGTGACCCGGAAGCCCGACGGATAGGCCCAGATCCCGATTACCGTGGCGATCAGACCGCCCCGGAACCGTAGGGTCGCCTGGGCGTAATCCATGGGATGAGGTTCTCCCCGCATCAGGGCTTGCGCGTAAACACGTTCCGGCTCACCGAACACGTACCGGAGCCAGTCGAAGTCGTGAATCATGCAGTCGAGGGTGACGCCACCGCTCTGGGCGTAATCGCGGAACCAACTGTCCGGACCGCCGGGCATGATGCCGCCCCGTGTGAGTTTGACCCAGCCCACATTGCCGATCCGTCCTTCCCGGATTTTGTGCCGCATGGCTTCAAACTCCTGAAAGTAACGGACCACGTGGCCGACAAACAGTTTCACGCGGTGTTTTTTCGCCACGCGGATCGCTTCCCGGCACTCCCGGACCGTGCGGCAGAATGGTTTCTCGCAGAAAATGTGCTTCCCTGCTTCCGCGGCGGCCCGTATCAGGGGCAGGTGGGTGGGCGTGGGCGTGGCGATAGCCACCACGTCCGCGTCGACGTCGCGGGCGGCCGATTCGGGATTGGTGGACCAGCGGGCGCCATGCCTGGCGGCCAGATCTCGGGCGGCCTGTTCCACGGCGTCGGCGCATACCACCACCTCGAAACCGGCGGCCTTCGCCATCGCCGCGTGCAGGGCACCCATGCCTCCGCATCCGATCAGGGCAACTTTCATGGGTCGGCCTCCTTGACCTTGCGGGGAGGCACATGGGATACAGATCCCGTTTCTCCCCAACAGTAACTAAAACATACCGAGAATCACGCGCGTGAAACAAACTGGCAGTGGGTTCCCGGGATAGCATTCACTGTTCAGAATTCCGACTTTCCTACCTGCCTGTTTTTGTCTTCTGATCGGTCATATCTCACGCACTTCAGGAACATCCCTCAGCGAGCGCCTTCGCGTAGCCCTCATGGACCTGGAAGCGGCTGGCCTCGGCATAACGGCGCACCTTGGTCAGTATGGCGTCCAGGTCGTCCCGGTAGGGCTGGACAGGCTCCCAGGGTTCCCGGCTCCGGATCAGTCCCCAGAGGGTTTGACGGGCGTCTTCCCCGCAGTACTTCAGGGTCCAGGGTGACCAGTGAATCCCCGCGTCACTGAAAATCCGGCCATAATATGTCATGGCCCTCAACGCGTCCGGCGTGTCTTCAATGGCATTGAATTCGCCGATGTACATGGGCACGCGGCACTGGCGGCCCTCACGTTCAGCCAGGCTGGTCATCAACCGGGCCTGTTTCTCGTGCGCCTCGAAGGACCCTGTTTTATAAAAGTGCACGGAGTAGACCACGTTCTGCCAGTCCCGCGCGTCGGGCATGGGAAACCAGCCCTTCACGGCATGGCGGGGTTCTTCCAGCTTGTAGCCGTCCTCCATGATAATAGGGCGGCTCGGGTCAACCGCGCGGATGGCCCGGTACATCTGGTCATGGGCCAGGGTCCATGTTTCCAGGTCACGGGCGCCAGCGGGCTCATTCAGCAGGTCGTACCCTGCCACGGCGGGTTCATTCCGGAACCGTTCCGCCACGACCCGCCAAAGCGCGGCAGCCCGGGCCTGGCACGCGGCATCTCCAAAAAAGGCATTACGCCCCGCTTCCCCCGTGTGATCCCACATGCTCTGTCCACCCGGCGCGCCATGCAGATCGAGCAGCACGTACAACCCGGCCTCCGCAGCCATGGCGACGGCTGATTCCAGCATCCTGAACCCTGATTCGAGCCAGGCGCCCGGCGCGTCATCGGATTCCAGCCACCGGTACCAGAAAGGTAGCCGGATAAAATTAAAACCCACGGACCGCGCGGCCCGCAGGTCCTCCGGGGTAATCCAGCAGCGATGGAACGTCTCCCAGAATGCCGCTACCCCGTCTTCCCCGAAACGTTTTCGAAACAACCGATCCAGGGATAGGGCATCCAGTAGGGGCGGTTCGGTTTTCAGGCGTTCCCGGAACCGTCCCGGCCCCGGCCCCTGTCCAGTCCGGGCCACGGCTTCTCCCAGGCGATCCAGGTAATCGGCCAACCGGGTGGTATCATCATCAAAAGGACCGATTCTGGACAGGGCCACGTTGAGCGCGTCCTCGGCGTCGCATTCCCGCGCCAGCGCCCGCGCGTGGGATTTCAACGGCAGTCCAATACCGCAGATCCAGGGCTCCAGCATGAACCAGGAGCCGGCATTCATTCCCCGCAGGAGTACTTCCCGATCCGTGTCGTCCACGATCCGATCCATCCGGCAGGTCAGCGACGCCAACGGCTTGTTCTTCGGCTTCTGACCGCGGGCCATGATCATCGGAAATCCCACGCTGGCGGTGGCGGTGACCAGGAACTGGCGCCGGGGTATCCGCCTGCCACTCGCGCAACGCCTGCAGGTCTCACGCGTGGTCATCATCGGTCTCCTTTGAAAACACATGACTAAAAGACGCCATCGTGAAATTAAGGTGTCACATTTCGCGGGACGTGTGGTATAATATTTTTTGGTTTCTCCATAAAATGTGACCAAACAGATTGAAGGGAGAAGCGGAAATGCGTCATGTGCGTCTGGTCAGCGTGCGGCGCGCCGTTTATGATCCCGAGGGCGTGACCATGATTCTGGATCGGATCTTCACATTCGTTCTGGACCTGGTCAACGTCAAGGGAAAAGCAGCAAACGGCGAGTGAAGCGCGCGCCATATAAAACCTTGCGATCCGCATGAGTGACTCGTTTGTCGAAGTAGAACTGATGGGCGTAACGCTGCTTGGACCGGCGAACAGCCCGACGGTTCTGCTGCGTTACGAAGAGCGGATTTTATTTATCAGCATCGGCCCTTTTGAGGCCGCGGCCATCGGTTGGGGGATGGAAGGTGAAAAGCCCATCCGTCCCATGACCCATGACCTGATCATCAACCTGCTGGCGGGACTCAACTGCACCCTCAAATCGGTCAATATCTACGCGTTGCAGCAGTCCACGTTTTTCGCGTACCTCCTGGTTGAGCAACGTGACTCGTCCGGGCAACTGGCTGGCGTTATCCGGGTAGATTCCCGGCCGAGCGACGGTATCGCGCTGGCGGTGCGGGCCAAGTGCCCGATTTACGTGGCCGAATCCGTTATGGAAGAAGCGGGCCAGGATGTCAGCGCGATCCGGTTTGGAGATCGTTCGGAAGAAGGGGAAGACGGTTCGGAAGAGGACGATCTGGAAGAAAACGACTCGGAAGAAGACGACCGGTCGTAATGGGGCAATAGACACGGATCCGCGAGGGGCAGGGATTGCGCGAATGTTAACATGACAGGCCACTTGTTTTTTTTTAATCATTCGGCGGTATTATGGTTACAGGTCAACGGGGAAAGTCTTTTTCCGCTGGAGATCGTGTTTCTATTCATCATCTGGAGTCATGGACATGTCAGTCAAAAACCTGGAACAGTGCCTGGCGGAACACCCGGGAGTCGCCGCGGTATGCGTACTTACCGCTTCGCTCAGCCTGCCGGTCACGGCTTTCGTGACGGCCACCCCGGGGTCAAAAATATCATCCTCCGAACTGCGGGAGTGGGCGCGGAAACGCGCCGGAGATCTTGTCTCCGACGCGGAGTACATTCTGCTGGAAGAGATGCCCAGAACCCGGACTGGAGCCGTGGATCGTGCCGCCCTGGACGACATGCGGCGCCAGGCCCGCCGGGAACAGGTAGCCTGATCCGTCCACGATCGGTCACTTTTTCGCGAGGGGTTGCGATACGCTGGCACGGGATATTATCCTGAAGTCGCTGAAGGAGGGATTATCCCGTGAACAGGAAGTCGTCGTCTCCCCCCGAATCGCGTGATCCGGTCGATCCCCGCGCGATCGCGCTGTGGGCGTCCCGTTACGCCAGAAGTCGTACCATTTCTTTCCTGGTGCAATGGGTGCTGGTCGTGTTCATGGTGGCGGTGATCGGCGTGGCCGCCGGCCTGACCAGTTCCGCCTATGAACAGGGCAACCTGGGGCTGTTCACCTTGTCCGTCGCCCTGATGGGTGTCGTGTTCCTCGTCATGGCCTGGTTTTCCCTGTCCCAGTGGGGAGCGGACCTGGTCTGGACCGTTACCCTGTGGCTGTACGGGAAGGAAGGATATGCCGAGGCGTCCGGACGGGAGCCCATGCCCCCCTGGCTGACGGCCCTGGGTGGCGGGCTGGTGGCCTACCACCTGGTGGGCGCCATCCTGGTCAGTTTCGGCCTGTTGCGGCTGCAGTGGCTGCAGCCCTTTTCGGCCCTGTACATGACCCCGTACTTATGCGCGCTGATCGTGCGCCAGCGGCTGGGCTGGTGGGCCTGGATCTGGCCCACCCTGTACGGACTTCACGCGGTGGCCTTGCTGGCTGGCCTGCCGATGCGTTTTCCTCCGCCCTGGCGGCTGCTGGACCTCATCGTGCCCGTGTTCGGTTACGGGCTGCTGGCCATCCTGGCCGGACACGTTTACAGTCGGTACGCCCTGCGCCGGCTCAAGCAACTGACCCGGGCGGTCGCCACGGACCTGGAACCTTCGGACGAAGACCCCGAGGCCACGCCGGAGGGATCCGCATGAAGGATCTCGACCGGGTAATTCATGAGCCGGCCCGGCTGCGTATCCTGACGCTGCTGGCGGGACTCGAAGCGGCCGACTTCATGTTCCTGCTGACCACCACCGGCCTGACGAAAGGCAACCTGTCTTCGCACATGGACAAACTGGAAAAGGCCGGCTACGTTTCCGTGCGCAAAACCTTCATGGGCAGGGTTCCGCACACGGAATACGCCATCACGCCGGAAGGGGCGGCCGCGCTGGAACGCCACTGGCGGGAACTGGATGAAATCCGCAACCTGCGGCAACCGCCGGAATCCCAGGAAAACGCGTCCACCTGATCTGCCTACCCCCGCGCGGTCGCCCGCCGGGACTTGGCTCCGGCGCGCGCCCGGGCGGAAGCGGTCCACGCCAGTTGAATCACCAGGAGTTCCAGCATCAGTTCGGGGTCCGATCCCGACTGGCGCAGTTCAAACTGCGCCCGCGTGCATCGGGCCATGGCGCGACGCAAGAGGTCCGGTCCGAAGGCCATGGCCATGGGCTCCACCTTCTTGCGTACGAACTGTTTTTCCAGCGCGGGACGGGTTTGGGGATGGGCCCGGTAGGCGCTTTCCAGCAGCCACTGAATAGTGCCCAGAATTTCTTCCGGCGCCTTGTTCAGATCCTGGAGTTGACGGAGTGATCGTACCGCTCCACCGATATCCCCGGCGGCGATGGCGTCGGTCAGGCCCCACACGGTTTCCTCGGCAAGGTCCGCGCAGGCCGCCAGTACATCCCGGGACGTGATCACCTCGGCGGTCCCGACGAAATTCACCGCGAGGTTCAGCGCGTTGAGCACGTCGTCCAGGCGATTGCCCACCCGCTCAAGCAATTCCCGGATGGTTTCGGCATCGATCCGCTTCCCCGCGCGCGCCGCCTCGTCCTGGACACGGCGCGTCATGGCGGCGTCCGTCAGTTGCGGCGATTCCACGACCGCGCCGCACCGCTCGATTTCCCGGAACAACTTGCGACGACGATCCACCTTCGCGCTGACCAGCACCATGGTGGTGGCTGGATCGGGCTGGCACAGGTATTCCAGCAACGGTACTAGGGGAGACTGGGCGTCATCCCGCAGCGAGAACAGGTACTCCGCGTGACGCACAAGAATCACCTGGCGAGAAGCCAGAAACGGAAGGGTGCGGGCGGCCTCCGCGATGGCTGCCGGCGAAGTTTCGTCGGCGTAAAACACCGTGTGCGTAAGGTCCGGCTGCACGGGATCCGAGCGCGTTTCCCGCAGGAAACGCAGGGCTTCTTCAACCAGCCGGGGTTCCCAGTCGCCCTTGCCGAAAGGCGGTTTCGCGGCTGGCGCGAAGAGTATCACGGGGGGCACCTGGTCCCGCGCCTGCTTCAGAAAGGATTCGACGGCGTCGAATACCATGGCGAGTTCCTCACCACGGTTCGACGACGCGCAGGAAAATCACCGTGGCCAGTTGTTCCAGGGCCTCGGACAGGGCCCGGTTTTCCTGTTCGGTCGGCATGGAGCGAACCGTGGGGATAAACGTGCGGGCGTTACCGCGCAGGCGGTCGGTGGATCGGCCCGCCGCCCGGGTGAAAAAGGAGGATTCCCCCGAGAACATGGGCTCTTCCCATAGGACCTTCCCCGCGCGCAGATCGGTCAGCCGGGCACCCGCCGTCACCACGTACAGCGATTGCGTGGTTTCATCGTTGCGGTCATAGGTCAGCCCGCGGCGTTCCACCGACAGAATAACCCCTTCGAGCAACAGGTCCGCCTCGTCCCGCTTGACCACCCGCAGGCGCGCGTCGTGAATGAATTTACGGGTCAGGGCTTCGCTCAGGGGAGCCTGCAGGCCGTACTCGGGGGTCTTGTCATAAAACGGGCTGACCGCGATGGTCTGGTATTTTGGATCCAGGCTGCCCATGGATGAATAGCCGCACCCCGCCAGCATCCCCGCGGGCGCAATCAGCGCGATCGCGATCAGGGGAGAAACGGCCCGACTCACGGAAAACCGCCCCATGACGCCAGCCATCATTTCGCGTCAGACGCGGCCACCTGCCGCGACGCGAACCGGTCACCAATATGCGTCACGCCGCTGTTCTTTTCAAGCCATTCCCGGGCGACTTCCGCCTGCGGCGTGTCCGCGTAACTGTCGGCGATCACCTGGTAGTACAGTTTCGCCGCGCCGAATTCCCGGCGGCGCTCGTGATACCGGGCCACGTTCAACTTCTGGCGGGCGATGGATTCGCGCATGGCGGCCCGTTTCGCTTTCAGGTCCTCGTTGCGGGCGTCGTCGGGATACCGGGCCACGAAGTCGTCGATGGCCTCCACCGCCAATTCACTGGGCGACTGGTCATATTCCGGTTTCAGGGCCCCCTTGACGTAGCAGTCCGCGAGGCTGTAGGAAGCGTCATCGACCCAGTCCGATCCGCCGTATTCTTCGATCACCCGGCGGTATTCGTAGGCGGCCTCGATGTATTCTTTCCGGGCCTGGTGGCTCAGGCCGATTTTATACTGGGCTTCGGCCGCCGCGGCGGTGAACGGCTGGTTTTCCACCACCATGCCGTATACCTCCGCCGCCCGTTTCAGCGGACGCTTCTTGAACAGGGCGAACCGCTTTTCCATGCGTTTCATCCCCGATTCGTAGTATTCGTCCCCGATCTGGTACAGGTACTTGATGGCTTCCTCGAAGTGCCTGGTGTCCGGGTGGGCATTCAGCAGGTTTTTGAACGTCTTGGCCGCGTCCATCCGCTTACCCATGGCCAGCAGGATTTCGCCACGCAGAAACTCGTTCTCCTCGGCCAGGGGATCGTTGGCGTAGAACTGCCGGAACTTGTCCGTCTCTTTCAGCGCGCGACGATAGTCCCCGTTGATTTTCAGAGACCGGGCATATTCCACTTGCAGTTCGGCGGATTCCTTGGGCATGCGCTTGAGATTGACCCAGCGGCCCGTCTGGGGCGTCCAGGTCCACTGGGCCATGGCGGGCAGGGCCAGCCAAACCAGCACCAGGCCCCCAATCCACACTGAACGTCTGAACATGGCGTGCGTCTCCAGGTTACGCGTGGCCACCCGTCCTGGTTCACGGACTCAGCCCGGCGGCCAGATCACCATACTACCAGTCTTCTTCCGTCGCAGGCAAACCGGAGACCCGGCTTACCCGCGGAATCCGATCCCCCGCGCGAAAGGAGGACGGAGCACTCTCCCGTGAAGCCACACAGCGATGAGTCCGTCGAACATCAAGACCCGGCGAGGGAAAACCCGACAGGGTGGCAGGTCTTCGACGGGATGTTGTTATCGCGCTGGGCCGAACGATGGTAGAAGAAGCATTGTTCCAGCGCCGCCCCAATCGACGCGATACGGGCCCGGCGCGGATCCCGTCGGATTCCTCCTCAAGGCGCCGATGTGGCGCGTCCCGGCGTACCCGTCATGGCCGCCCTTCCACATGTTGCCAGTTACGTGTACACCCCGACCACGCTTGGGCTGTGCGCCGCGCCGTTTTCCCGGCGTAGTGGTCGCTTGGGGAAAGAGCCGGTCATTGCGACGAACGTAGTGAGGAGAAATCTGCGTCACGCCATTCCGGAAAAAATTGTCATTTCGACGAACGAAGTGAGGAGAAATCTTGCGTTCCGCCTGGGTGGGCGGAAAAGATTTCTCGCTGCGCTCGAAATGACAGGGTCGGTCGAAATGACAGGGTCAGTCGGAATGAAAAGGTCGGTCAAAATGACATGAGGGGCGGAAATGACAGGGGTACTCGAGATGACAGGGTTATGGTTTGGGTTAAGGTGGGGGACTCGGGCGGGGAAACAAGGATGGACTTAGAACATACTGTCATTTAGATAAACGCTGTGAGGAGAGTCTGCTGTCACACCACTCTGGAAAAAGTTGTCATTTCGACGAACGTAGTGAGGAGAGATCCTGGCTGGGAATATGACTCCCGGGAATATTCCACCGTCCGCATAATCCCGCTCCGCCGGGGCACGCACTCCCCGGTCCACGACGAAACGGGGAGCGCGGCGCTCGGTCCCCTTCCGCTGGGGCACGTGTTCCCAAACCACGGAAATCCGGCGCAACAACAAGCACGGTCCCGCTCCGCCGGCGCACGCGACTTGGCGCCGATGGCATGGGTTCGTGGAAAGCCACACGTCCCGATCCCCTCGCGCCACGCAACTTGACTTGAGCAGGTCATTGACGATATCGAGGCTTTTCCACGATCCCCCGCGACGGGCGACTGGATCCGGAACGCATCAACGGATGCGCGGGTTTGTCCTGATCCAAGCCATCGCCGCCCAGGTGGGTGTCAACGCATCAGCGGGCGCGTGGGCTTGTCAAGTCCGTTCATTTTCGGATACAATGCTATCGGGTAAAAAGACACGACATGGATAACACGATCGACAAACTGGTGGCCATGATACGGGCCCACATGGAGGCAGACCCGGGTTCCACGACCCTTCGGGATGCCAAGCACTGGTTGCTCGAACAGGGATTCAACGTGGACGAGGTCAACGAGGCGGTTCACCGGTTGGTCACCACCCTGCTGATCGGAAACGGGGTAACGCGGGCGCGGGAGTACTGCCAGGCGCCCCGGCAATATTCACCTTTTGAAGAAGCCAAGTTGTCCCAGGGCATCCGCGGCACCATCACGCGGCTCGAGACCAGCGAAATGATCAGCGGCATGGAACGGGAACTCCTGATCGAACGGTTGCTGCAGACCGATTCGGAAAGCGAAATGGAACTGCTGGACTACATGCTGACCACCGTGATTGGCGTGCGCCGGAACGTGGAATCCCAGAACACCCTGATGAACACGTTCGAAGGGTTCGGTCCCACGTACCACTGAACGGCGCGTCGCGTGAACCAGTCCGGGTGGACGGGTAGGAGATCGTCAGAGGGATCGCGCGGGCGCAAGGCAGTGCGGGACAACCCGAGCGTGACTTCGAAAGGGGCAAACAATGGAGTCCGCAAAAACGGATATGACGCTGGCTCCCGGAGTGGTCGTCGCGGATCGTTACGAGATCCTCGACACCATCGGGAAGGGCGGGATGGGTGAGGTTTATCTCGCGAAAGACCGACAGACGGGAGGCCAGGTAGCCATCAAGACCCTGCGGGCCCGCTACCTGACCAACAAGCAGGCCATCGCCCGATTCGTGCGCGAGGTCAACCTGGTCCGGCAGATGAACCACCCGGGCATTATCAAGATCTACGACGCCCAGAAATGGGAAAACACGCTTTTTTACGCGATGGAATACCTGGAGGGGAAAAGCCTGCGCCTGTGGTTGCGGCAGAAGGGCCAACTGGATCTCGCCTCCACGGTACGGGTGCTGTGCCTGGTAGCGTCGGCCCTGCAATACGCGCACAATTTCACCATCCACCGGGATCTCTCTCCGGAAAACATCATGGTGTTGCGGGACGGGACGGTCCGGTTGCTGGATTTCGGCCTGGCCAAGCTGGACGATCAGTTCAAGGGACTGACCATGGTGGGCGCCAACCTGGGCAAGTTGCGGTACATGGCCCCCGAACAGGAACTGAACGCCGCGGAGGTGGATCATCGGGCCGACCTGTATCCCCTTGGCCTGATGCTGTTCGAAATGCTCGCGGGAAAACTGCCCGCGCCCGGGGAAAAACTAACCTCGATCCGGCCGGACCTGCCGGCGGAACTGGACGATTTCATCGCGAAGGCCACCGCCCGGGATCCCAATGAACGGTTTCAGTCCGCCCAGGAATTCCGGGACGAACTGCTGGCAATCTATAAACGCCACGTGGCTCGGACCGGCGACCAGAAGGGTGAGCCCCGGGCGGCGATATCTCAACGGGGGAGTCGCAAGCAGGGGCTGTTCGGGCGGATCCTTGAAGCCGCGCGACGCCTGATCCGCCGCTGACTCCTGCCCGCGGTTTTCGACGACCGCCACGACTGGAAGACATGGCCGACATGAGTGTTTATCGCCACTCTCTCGCGCGGGTTGCCTGGGTTGTCGGCCTGACCGTCCTGCTGTGGACCGGGGCGATCATCCTGTACGCGCGGATCATCCGCTTCGACGGGATAGTGCCGGTCCAGGTTGGTGACCGTGAACACCTGGTGCTGGCTCCCGCCGGCTCGGGCGGACGGTTTGCCGCGTACCGGAACATGCCCCTCGAAGTGCTTCCCCTGCGCCAGCCCCGGGCAGCGACTTCCGCGCTGGACGCGGACCGACTATGGGACGTGCGGGACCTGGGATTCCCGTTGCGCGTCCGCGCGGCCGAAGTCATCCGCCGATTCCCCGATCGTTACCTGCTGGAAATCCGCAAAGAACGGGACTGTGCCCGGTCGCTGATCTTCCCTGGGGCACGGGTCCTCCTGGACGATTTCGCCGTAACGGTCCAGCGCGTGGGGCCATGGGCCGGCCTGATCCACGTGCCTGGTGGGCAGCCGGCGCTGGCCTGGTCGGTACGGGAAGCCCCCGGCGCTCCGTGGAAGCAGGGCCTGTTCGTCCGGCCAGACGCTCCCAGCTGGGCCGGGAAATCCGCTCTGATGTTTATGCCGGCGGTGAATGAAACCCAGGCACAAGCCCTGCTTCCGGAAACCCTTGATCCGGACACCGGCGGACGATGGGGCGCGCGGTCGCGGAACAACACGCAATGGATCGAAGCCCTGCGGCCCGGCAGCGGCCTGGTCCTGGGGGATGGCCGGGAAATCACCCTGCAGGGGAAATCCCCCGGCGATCCGCCTGAACTGGTGTTCGTAGTGGATCGACCCCCGCGCGCCGGCACCGTATCGTCCCCTGGCCCCCGGAAATTCCGGGTACCCGTGAATGGTGACCCCGTGGATATCGGATCGGAAACGTTTCTGGTGGCCGAAGCCCCCGCCCTGGCGGAGGAAAGCGTGTGGGCCGTGTCGTGGCAGGACAACGAGATTCTCGCGGCGGTGTATGGGAACGGTCGCCGGAGCGCTCCGCGTCGCCTGCTTCCCGGGGATACGCTCCCGCTGCGAAATGGCTGGACGCTCCGGTTCGACCAGGCGTTACGGGAGTCCGTGCAGGCGGGCACCTTCGAGGAACCGGTGGTCGCCGCAGTGGTGACCCTGCCGGACGGATCGGAAGCGGTGCTGCGCGAGGGCCTGCCTGTTCCCGCGGGACCGTACTATCTTCGTTTTATCCGGCAGCCCGTGCCGCCGGAAGTCCGTTACGTTCTCGCGGACGCGTCCCGCGAAGATGCCAGGCCGGTCACGCTGGGCCCCGGGGAAACCATCACCCTGCGCGGCTGGGTGTTATCGCAGTATCCCGACGCGCCGGACCCCGAGCGAATCGCGCTGATCCGGGCGCGCGCCAGGTGGTGGAGCAGTTCCGTGGTATGGGGCCTTACCCTGATCCTGGCCGCGGCAATATCGCGCGCGGTACTGCTACTGCTGCCCCGGCGCGGTGGTGGTTCACTCCCGCCGGATCCCCCGGTCACGCCAGAGCACCAGGAATAAGGGATCAGGGGGTGCTGTCCTGTCCGTCCCGTTCGCGCAACGCCTGGACGCGCGCGGCGATGCCTGGAATGTCCGGGTTGATGGCAAGGGCCCGCTCGTAGGCCTCAATGGCTGCCCGGTTCCGCCCGAGCAGTTCCCGCGCCTCGCCCAGGAGAACGAGGGCGGCCGCGTTGCCGGGGCCCAGTTCCAGCGATTTTTCCAGGGCGGCCACGGCTTCCTCGTGAAATCCGAGTTCCATGGCGGCCCGGCCCAGGTTCAGCCAGACCAGGTTGGCGTCCGGCAACTGTTCGGTCATTTTCTGCCAGAATTCCCGGTTGGTAGCTGGCCCCTCTTCCCCAAGCAACTGGTAAGCCAGGTCAAGATTCTGGTAATGTGCGGGATCCGCCCGCATGCCTGCGGTCCACGCATCCAGCGCACCGGACCGGTCACCCATGGCCGCCAGGGCCCTGCCAAGCAGTTCATACGGCACGGCCCGGGGAGAGATGTTCAGGTGAATCCGCAACAGGTGGGCCGCCTCGGCCGCGTGGCCTTCTTCAAGCAACTTGCTGGCCCGGCCCACGCTCTGGCGTTGCCAGGCTTCACAGAAGCCCCCTTTGAAAAGCATCCGTAATTGTTCGGCGATGTGCTCGGCGATCACCCGGTTCCCTTCGGGGGTCGCGTGTACCATGTCCATGAAGCCCGTGGGCCCCGCGCGCCGGAAGGCTGCCGCAAGATCAATCACGGGAGTGCCTGTCGCGGCCGCAGCCATTTGAATCAGGCCACAGTAACTGCCGAGCGTTTTCTGCCCGGCAAACACCTCCTGAACGTATGGCCATCCAATCAGCACAAGGGACAGGCCCTGTTCGCGCGTGATGCCACAAAACCGTTCCAGGTCGTCCAGAAATTCCCCCCTTCTCATCCTGGGCCGTTGTTCCCCGGGATCGATGGGGCGCTCGGGAAAAAGGCGGTTGTGCAATCGGGCGTACAGTGCGTAACGCACGGGGGCGGTCTTACGCGCCGACGTATCGGCATCTCCGTAGCCAGCCTTTTTTTTTTCATCATTGTGACCCACTGTGACCAGCACGAGGTCTGGACACAGGATGGGGGCCAGTTGTTCCACCTTGCGGCGAGCCTGAAACAGGGTGTATCCAATGACCCCGGCATTCACCACGTCGATCAGTTCATGGCCTGGATCAAGGATGCCCTGCAACACGGCGCACCAGGTATCCTCATCACGCACGCCCAGCCCAAAAGTCGTTGAATCCCCAACTGCCAGAATACGGAGACGATGTTCCTTTGGACCTGGCGTTCCCCCCCGGATCCCCCGCGCGCCGGTTGTCACGTGGTACTGGATGATCCGGCCATCATCAAACCGTCTCGAGACGGTGGTGTCCAGGTGATCCGCCGTTACCCACATCAACCACGGATCGGGAGCCAGAAAATCCAGATCGTCGCGAGGACTGGTTATGAGAACCCGTTCCTCGGGGGAGTGACTGAACCGCCAGACCGCAGCACAGACCCCCAGCACGACTACCAGGGTTATGCCAAGGAAAGAAAGGATCTTCCTTTTTTTTTCCGGGGCGATCGGACCGGGATTCAACCTTGTTCCCCACATGGTGTCATTCCGAAAAAAAGAAAACCTGCAATATATCATGCCACACGGAGGGGCTGGACAAATCACGCGGTGAGGATGCCACGCGGGGGAATGCGCATGACCACCTGGCATCCCCGGCCAGGCAAACTGGACAGTTCCATCTGTCCGCCATGTTCTTCCACAATGTTCCGGGCGATGGACAGGCCCAATCCCGTGCCGCCGGGCTTGGTCGTGAAATAGGGATCGAAGGCGTGTTGCTGCGCTTCGGGCGACATGCCAGGTCCGTTGTCGCGTACCTCAATTTCCCAGTAATCCGCCGTCAGCCGCGAAAACACGCGGACCCTGCCCCCGGGAGAACAGGCTTCGATCGCGTTCATGACCACGTTCAGGAGGGCGCGGCTCAACTGGTTCGTGTCGATGGAGACGATCAGTCCACCGGTGGCGGCTTCGACCTGGAAGGTTACCCCGCGGTTTTCCGCCTCCCGCCGAACCAGTTCCAGCGTATCCAGCACGAACCGGTCGACGTCCGTCGGCACGGGACGCAGTTCGGTTTCCCGGGCCAGGGCAAGAAACCGGGAAATGATGTCTTCCAGCCGTTCCACCTCGCCCCGGATGGTTTCCAGCGCGCGCTTGGCAGACGGAGACTGGGCCGTATCCGGACGGTCAAGGGCGTGCGAAGTCAGCAACTTGATGGCGTTCAGGGGATTACGCACGTCATGGGCCACGCCCGCCGCGAGGGTTCCCAGGGCCGAAAGCCGCTGCGCCTGAAGCAGTTTGGCTTCAATCGCTTCCTTCTCCCGCAGGGACTCCACCATCCGGTTGAAGGTGGTTTCAAGTTCGAGTACCTCTCCCCGGGCCCCGCGGGTGGTGACGGTTTCCAGCGCGCCACGGCTGACGGCGGCGCATTTTTCCGCGAGGCCGCGCAGGGGACGCAAGGTTTGGGCAAGCACCCAGAACATGAGCACCAGCGTGGAGATGAACGTGCCCAGCACCAGCAGCATGAAGCGGCTGGTCAGCGCGCGCAGCACTTCCCGCTGGGGCTCGATTTCCATGGAAACCGTGAGGAGCATGGGCTGCTTCCCACTCCGGACGGGTACGCGGACGGTTCTCAGAAAGCGACCATCCGGCAGGCGCTCGTAACTGAACAACGGCTCGGTGAGCGCGGTATCGGCCGGCGGTGTTTCCTCCAGATGAATGTCGAAGCCCTGGTGGATATCCCGCAGGTCCCGTTCCAGTTTACCAAGATCGCCATAGAACCCTTGATCCAGGCGCACCTCGATGCTCCGGATGATCTCTTCCGTCCGGGATTCCAGTTGCTGGGCGGATTCCCGGAAAAAATGACGCGCGATACCCCCGGCCGCCAGAAACAGGCAACCAAGCAGCACGGCGCATAACAGGGCCCCCCGCGTAAGCAGCGACCGACGCCAGGGCGTCACGCCGGGCATATCGGTAGCAGGTACTGAACGCGACGGGGGCTCCATCAGGCACCGGAAGATCCGGGACGCGACAGTCCCAGGCGTTTCATCACTTCCTGAATATCCTTCCAGGCCTCGCCCTTGTCTCCGGGATTGCGCAGGAGATAGGCAGGGTGGAACGTCACCCGCAGGGGAATATCCCGCCACGCGTGCCAGTGTCCGCGTAGTTTACCCACGGGCTGACGGGTATCCAGCAGGGCCTGGGCAGCCACGCCGCCCAGGGCCACGATCACCTCCGGGTGAATCAGTTCCAACTGGCGGACCAGGTAAGGCATGCATCGGACCACTTCATCCGGAGCGGGCGTGCGGTTGCCGGGCGGCCGGCACTTCAGCACGTTACAGATATACACCTCTTCCCGTCGGAGTCCCATCCCCTTCTGAATAATATCGGTAAGGAGTTGTCCCGCCCGCCCCACGAAAGGCCGGCCCTGGGCGTCTTCATCCGCTCCAGGGGCTTCACCGACGAACACCACCCGGGCACGGGGATTGCCCTCCCCGGGCACGGCGTGGGTACGAGTGGCGTGCAAGGGACACCGCTGACACTGGTGAACCAGTTCCGCGATTTCCTCAAGATCACCACAGGCGGCCACTGCCTCATGGGGCTTCACCCCCGCGTTGGCCATGCCCGGCAGCACGGCGGGTTCGCAAAGGGGTGGCGGCGCGTCCGAACATGGTTGAGACGGTTCAGGCGACTTGGCAGGGAGGGTTTGCCGGGGAACAGGGGCTTGCAACGGGCCCGATGAAGACACCGAAAGGAGGAGTCGGGCCGTATGGGGACGCAACGCGATCCGCGGTGGATTACCCCGGGCCTCCTTGCGAACCAGCTCCGCAATCTCCCGGATCAGCGTTTCGGGAATGTTTCCCCGGCCCATGTCCACTCCCGGATGCCCCGGCGGGGCTCACTCGTCCACGTGCATCAGCGCGAAATACATGACTGCTTCCGCTGCCACTACGTCATCCACCTTGGCCACGCCCCGTACCTTGCAGGCGTTCGACCGGCAGTGCAGCATCTCCACTTCGAGCACCAGTTGGTCGCCAGGTACTACCGTGTGCCGGAACTTGGCTTTTTCCACGCCGGTGAAAAAGGCCAACCGGCCGTTGGGTTCCCCGTTTTCCCCAAACACGAGCACGGCGCTGACCTGGGCCAGGGCCTCGAGAATCAGCACGCCCGGCATGACGGGAAGATCGGGCCAGTGTCCCTGGAAGAACGGCTCGTTCACCGTGACGTTCTTGATGCCCACGGCCGATTTCATGGGCTCGAAGGCCACCACGCGGTCCACAAGCAGGAAGGGATAGCGATGCGGCAGAATCCGCATGATCTTGTTGACGTCCAGCGCGAACGCCTGGCGATGTCGCGGGGTAACCACGTAATCCCGCATCGGCTTTTTTGCCTGAACGTCCAGGCAGTATCTCTTGACCTGCCGGGAAAAGCCCACGTTCTTTTCGTGACCACACCGGACCCCGATGATATGTCCCCGGATGAACCGGCCCAGCAGAAACGTATCGCCGATCAGGTCAAGAATCTTGTGCCGGACGAATTCATCCTCGAATCGCAATGCTTCGTTCAGCACGCCGTCGTCCCCGATTACCACCGCGCTTTCGAGGCTGCCGCCCCTGATCAGGCCAGCCTCCTGGAGCATTTTCACTTCCCGGAGGAAGCAGAAAGTGCGGGCCGGCGCGATCTGATTTCGGTACGTGTCCTCGGTAATTACGAAAGAGGCGAACTGGGTGCCGATAAGCGGATGATCATAGGAGATCGTCATGGAAACCCGGAATTCGCGGGCTGGCAGGATGCTGATGGTGGTGCCGTCTTTCTGGTAATGCACCGGCTGTTCCACTTCGAGAAACCGGCGATCCCTGTCCTGCTCCACCGTGCCCGCGCGGAGGATGGCGTTCACGGCTTGCATCGCGCTGCCATCGCCGTTGGGGATTTCGTCGGCGTCCACTTCCACGATGGCGTTGTCGATACCCAGGCCGCACAGCGCGGACATGGCATGCTCGATGGTGTGCACCCGGGTACCGTTAATACCGATCGTCGTGCCCCGGGACACGTCCACCACGTAGTCCACGCTGGCAGGAATTTCAGGACGGCCCGGCAGGTCTTTGCGCACAAACACGATGCCCGTGTCCGGTGGTGCCGGTCGGAAGGTCACTTCCGTCAGGTTGCCGGTGTGCAGACCGATACCCGAATACGAGACGGGCTCGGCAAGGGTTTGCTGTTTGACCATAGGTGATTACCCCATGCCCAGGCGGCGTTCGATGTCCCTCACCCGCCGCAACAGTTCGGGCAGGCGCGCCTGGGACACCATGATTCGCCGGGACAACGCGTGTTCCACCGCCGGGAAACCGGACACCGCGCCGCCCGCGGGCACCGAGTGGGCCACGCCGCTGCGCGCCCCAATGGACGCTCCATCGCCAATAGTAATATGACCGGCTATGCCGGCCGCGGCGCCAATCCGGACGTGATTACCTATCTTTACACTGCCGGAGATACCCACCATCCCCGCGATCACGCAGTGCTCGCCGATTTCCACGTTATGGCCGATCTGGACCAGGTTATCGATTTTCGTGCCCGATCCCACGCGGGTCGCGCCAAAGGTAGCCCGGTCCACGGCGGAATTACAACCTATTTCAACATCGTCACCAATCAGAACTGTTCCCGCCTGGGGAACTTTTTCCCAGTGTCCCTCAAAGGGCACGAACCCAAACCCGTCTCCCCCGATGCACGCGCCGGGATGCAAAACGCACCGATCCCCGATCACCACGCCATCGCGCACCACCACGTTGGGATAGAGCACGCACTCCCGCCCAACGCGCGCGCCCGGTCCCACGTAGACCCCCGCGCCCAGCCGGGTCCCTTGGCCGATCCGCGCGCCCGATTCAACGCACGCGAAAGGCCCTAGGCTTACCCCTGCTTCCAGCACCGCTTCGGGATGCACCCAGGCGGCCGGATGCACGCCGGACGGTTCCGGCGGGGGAGCGGTCCGATCCAGAAAATGGCGTAATACCCGCAGGAACGCGCCCTCCGGGTTTTTCACCACCACGCAAGTAGCCGCCACGCCCTCCACCGGTTCAGCCACCAGCACGACCGACGCCCTGGTCTCCCGAAGTTGGGGGTAATACTTGGGACTCCGCGCGAAACATAACTCCCCCTCCCGGGCCTCATCCAGGCTGTTCGCGCCCCAAACCTCCCGGGCAGGATCGCCAACCACCCGTCCACCCACCAGCGAGGCAATTTCTCCGGCCGTCATGGAAAATGGCGCGTCTGCCATGGTCCGTCCGTTCTCCAGTGCCGTTCCGGCGTGCCGTTCAATCATCGCGCGGGTTACTGGTTGAGGATGGCCAGCACCTTGGAAGTAATGTCGACCGTCGGGCTGTGGTATACCACCGGGGCACGCAGGCCGCCCGAGGAATTCAGCACCAGGTGATACCCCTCCTGTTCGCTGATCCGGGCCACCGCCGCCTGGATATCCGCCGCCACCTCTTTCAGCACCAGTTCTTCCTGGTTGTCAATCAGGTTCTGTCGCTTCTTGGTTTCCACCTGGTAATTAACCAGGTCGTTTTCAATCTGGGTGCGCATGTTCGCGCGTTCTTCGTCCGTCATGGAACTTTTCTTTTCGTCATACTGCTTCTTGGCGGCATCGATTTTCTGCTGCAGCGCGTCGAGTTCCTTCTGCAGTCGGTCCACTTCCTTCTGCAGTTCTTCGTATTTCTCCTTGCGCTTTTTGGATTCCGCCATCAACTGGGCCACGTCTACCACCGCGATCTTGTATCCCCCGGCCTGGGACGCCGCGGCATCCTTGTTCTGCGCGACCACTTCTCCTCCCGTGAGCATCAGGCCCAGACCCAGCGCAAGAGAAAAAAGCACACCCGCCATCAGCATGTTTCTGGACACGGCTTTATCCTTCTTCGTGATTTTCCCGCGTAAATCGACTCAACATTCGGAAAGGCATTATAACACAGTAGCGGGTTTCCACGTACTTCCCCGGTTCCGGCGCGGTCCGGGAAAAATCAGGGTTTCGCGGATGGGGCGTATCTCAGCGGGAAGCGGGATCCAACGCGTCCCGCAACGCGTCACCCAGGGCGTTCAGGCTGTAAAGCGTCATGGCAAACACCACCGCCGGGCCCAGCAGCATCCAAGGGAATTCCTCCATCACCTCCACGCCGTCCCGGATCAGCGTACCCCAGGAACTCATGGGCGGCTGCACCCCCAGTCCCAGGAAACTCATGAACGCCTCCAGCAGCATGACCCGCGGCACGGTCAGCGTGGTGTACACCACCACCGGACCCAGCAGGTTGGGCACCACGTGACGGGACAGGATCCGCCGGACCGGCAGGCCCATGAGTACCACGGCTTCCACGAAGGGCCGCTGTTTCAGCGACAGCGTCTGGGCCCGGACGATCCGCGCCATCGTCAGCCATTCCACGGCGCCAATGGCCACGAACAGCAGCAACAGGCTCCGCCCGAACGCTACCGTCAGAACGATCACGAACACCGTAAAGGGCAGGGCGTACAGCACGTCCACGATCCGCATCATCAGGCGATCCACGCGCCCGCCCGCGTAGCCCGCCACCGTTCCCCACGTGACACCGATCACCAGGGATACCAGCGTCGCGGCCAGACCCACGCCGATGGATACCCTGCCGCCTTCCATCAGCCGCGCCAGCAGGTCCCGCCCCAGCAGATCCGTGCCCAGCCAGTGCCGCCAGGAGGGCGCCGAAGCCCCCAGCAGCGTGTCCTGCGCGTCGGGCGCGTAGGGCCAGAGCCACGGTCCCAGCGCGCATACCCCCGCCACGACGGCCAGCACGACCGCGTGCCGTTTCACCCGGAACATTTCCCCTCCGGCGCCGTTCATTCCAGCCGTATCCTTGGATCCAGCCATGCCGTCACCAGGTCCGCCGCGAGGTTCAGCAGGGCCACCAGCACGGCATACACGACGACCGCGCCAATCACCATGGTATAGTCGCGGTTAAACGCCGCTTCGACAAACTCCCGTCCCAGGCCGGGAATGAAGAAAATGGTTTCCACCACGAAAGATCCCGTGAACAACCCCGCCATGGCCGGGCCCAGGAAGGCCGACACGGGCACCATCGCGCCGGGCAGGGCGTGTACCAGGACTACCCGGGTCTCCGACACCCCCCGCGCGCGGGCGGCCCGGATAAAATCCTGGCCCAGCATTTCCAGCATGCTTCCTCGGGTCAGCCGGGCCAGGTACGCCGCGTACAACGCGCCGAGGGTTAACGAAGGCAGCACCTTGTGGGCCGGTGAACTCCAGCCCGCCACGGGTAACCAGCCCAGCCACAGGGCGCACACCAGTACCAGCAATGGTCCCAGCAGGAAAGACGGCAGGCATATGCCCAGCAGGGCTCCCGCGTTCAGTACCCGGTCCAGGGGCGTGTCCGGACGCAACGCGGCTGCCAGTCCTCCCGCCAGACCCAACGCCAGCGCCACTGCCAGGGCGTACGCGCCCAGTTCCAGCGAAACCGGTAACCGCAACAGGATCCACTCCGTCACGGACCGTCCCGGTTTTCGGAACGACGGTCCAAGGTCCCCGCGCGCCACGCCCCACAGGTACAGGGCGTACTGTTTCCAGAGGGGCTGGTCCAGCCGGTAATAGGCCTCGATCTGGCGCAGGGCCTCCGGGGGGGCTTTCCTTTCCGCGTCGAACGGGCCGCCCGGCGCCAGGCGTGCCAGGAAAAACGCGATCGTGATCACGGCCCAGAGCACCGGCACCAGTTCCGCCAGCCGTTTCAGGACATACCGGATCACTCCCCACCCTCCTGTCGCTCCAGCCACAGATCCGTCCACCGGATGAAGCCCAGCGGATTGGGAACCAGCCCTCGAACCTCCGGGTTCATGAGAAACGTCCAGCGGTAGAAATACACCGGCGCGATGGGAGCCTCATCCAGCAACAGGGCTTCCGCCCGGGCCAGCAGGACGGCCCGACGGTCCGGATCGGCCTCGCGGTAGGCTTCCCGGATAAGCTGGTCATACGTCTCCGACGACCACCCCGTGCGGTTGTTGCCACCCCCGGCCAGGAAACACTCCAGAAAGTTCACCGCGTCCGGCACGTCCGCGATCCATGCCGAACGGGCAATATCATAATCGAGCGAGTCCATGGATGCCAGGTATACCTTCCAGTCCTGGTTACGCAGTGTCACCCGGATTCCCAGCGTCTCGCGCCACATGCGTTGTGCCGCCTCGGCGATCAGCCGGTGGGCTTCGGAGGTGTTGAACAGGAGATCGAGTCCCCGCATGCCCCGGCCTTCCGGATACCCCGCCTCGGCGAGCAACCGGCGCGCTCCCTCCGGATCATACGGGATGCCTTCGGGCGGCCGGTAGCCCGCCATGCCCTCCGGAACCAGCCGATCGGCAGGGATTTCCCCCCCTTTCAGCACCCGCTCCGCCAGTTCCTTCCGATCCAGGGCCATGACCAGGGCCCGGCGTACCCGCGGATCATTCAACGGGGACCGGGTAACGTTGAACCGGTAAAAGTACGTGCCAAGATACGGGTGGGACTGTAACCTCTCAGGCATCCGCTGCCGGTACACCGGGATCTTGTATCGGGGCACGGTACTCGTCAGGTCCAGCAGGCCGGCCCGGAACAACCGTTCTTCCGTCTGCTGATTGTCCACCGGGTAAAACACGATCCCGGGGAGGCGTACCGATCCCGCGCGGCGGTAATAGGGATTACGTTCCAGCCGGATCTGGTCGTTGGGCTGCCATTCGGCCAGGCGGAAAGGGCCGTTGGACACGAGGGTGCCCGGCCGGGCCCATGGATTGTTCCGATCATCGACGCGGCCCGCCGCCTCCACCGCCGCGGCCTTGACCGGGTACCACGCGAAATGGCTCTGCATTTTCAGCAGGTACGGCGTGGGATGGTCAAGCTGAACCTCCAGCACCCCGTCGGACAACGCGCGGGCGCCCACAGTGGAAAAATCGGTCGTCTGTCCTTCGTTGAAAGCCCGCGCCCCTGCCAGGCAGTGCAGCATGTAGGCGTATTCCGATCCCAGGGCTGGACTCAGCATTCGCCGCCACGCGTAGACGAAATCCCCGGCGGTGACCGGCGTGCCGTCAGACCATCGGGTGTCCGGGTCCAGGTGGAAACGCCATACCAGGCCATCCGGGGACGCCTCCCATCGGGCTGCCACGGCGGGCTCCGGCTCCAGCGTGGCGGGATTAATCATGGCCAGTCCCTCGAACAGCGCGCTCAGTACCCGGTGTTCCGACACGCCCGAGACCAGGTGCGGATCCAGGGCCGCCGGCTCGGCGCCATTACCCACCCGCAACAGGTCCGGTTCCCGGGGAGGGACCGAACAGCCCGCCCCCAATAGGACCCACGGCAGTACCAGGGAAACCACCCAGGTTTGTCTGAAAAAACCGTTTCCCCGCATGGCCGTTCCTTGTAACCCTCCGGCTGCGCCAAGCGACGCCATCCA
>JAGPFE010000033.1 GCA_018056705.1 Candidatus Hydrogenedentota bacterium
CGCCCGGTATTACCTTTTCCGACACCCAGGTCGCGCCTGGACTGGGCGTCAGCCTTTACGGCCCGGGACTCCGGCTCGAAACCATCGGCGGACCCAGTGAAAACGATCGGGTAACCTTCACCAATGGGGGACGCGCGAATGTCTACCGCGTCGGCCCGTCGGACTGCCGGCTGCTCGGGTGGGAAGTCTTCCTGGGCTGTTTCGCGGCAACAACGGTAGAACTGGCCGTGTACCAGGGCGGGGCCACGGTGTCCGACCCCTGGACAAAAATCTGGTCCCGCCAGGTTTCCCTTGACCCGGGCATCCGGTGGATCCCATCGGAACCCGTGGATCTTACCCTGGCCGCGAATGGCCTGTACGCCTTTGCCGTGACCAGTCCTGGCACGGCGGATATCTTTTCTTCCGCGCGTGTCCTGAACAATCCCGCCTGGGGAACCCTCACGCACCGGGCCGGCCTGGACGGTTTTCCCGGAACCTTTTCGATCTTCTCTTCCACAACGCGCCCCTACCACATGCGTTTTCGCTCGGCCGATCCCGGCACCTTCAGCGGCGCAGGATTCGCCCTCGTCCCCGTCTCCCCCCCACCGGCCAGTCAAGGATGGAAATCCCTCGACATGGACACGGAAATCCCGGCCGGGACTACCCTCCTGGCGGACATTCTGGATCCGGACACGCTGGAACCCTTGCCGGATCTGGTGGACCTGACCGACGCCATCGACATGACCCGGCTGTCCCTGGATCATTTCGTGCTGCGGATCCGGATGAACACGAACAACCCCGTCGTCACGCCCGTGCTGCGCGGCATCCACCTTTCCTGGTACCGCGATCCCCCGGGGGCTTTTACCGGGGCGTGGTCCGAAGCCCGGTCGGTTTACGCCGACCTGAATCCGCCCCGGCTGGTCACCCTGACCCGGCTGGACCCTTCTCCTACCCGCGCGAACGCCGCGCGGTACCGGGCGGTGTTTTCCGAGCCCGTGACAGGTCCAGGATTAGCCCCGCCATACGCCGGCTGGATACCCCAGGGAATCGCTTCAGCGTGGATTACCAGCGTCTCCCCGGCCGCGGACCCGAACGCGTGGGATATTACCATCGCCTTACCTGAAGGCGTAGGCGGCCTGCTCGGCCTGAGACGGTTAGCGGGACCCGACATCGTGGACACGGTTGGACGGGAACTGGCGGAAACTGGCGATGCCGCGGATCTGTACGATATCGACCGTATCAGGCCGTGGGTAACCAGTTTTTCACGCATGGATCCATCCCCCACCAACGCGCCGGTTGTCCGCTGGCGGGTATTCTTCAGCGAACCGGTCGTCCACGTTCCCCTGTTCGAAGGTTCGGACGGATGGATCATTTCCGGTTCCGCGGGTGGCACCCTCTTGGGCGTGGAAGCCTTCGACGATTACTGTGACGTTCTGGTCCGGCCGGGGACTGCCGACGGCACGCTGGGGATCACGCTGGCCGCCGGTTCAAGCCTGACCGATCGCGCGGGATGGCCCATGGCCCTGAACGCCGTCGCCAACATTGGTTACCAGGTCAGCCATCTCCGGCTCATCCGCGCGCCGTCTCCCGAAACCGTCATAACGGCTGGAGGACGCCTGACTCTGGAAGTGGAAGCCGTCGGTGGCTCTCAACCCAGGCAGTACCTGTGGAACTGGTCGCCCGATGGCGTCTCATGGCGAAATATTCCCGGCGCGGACCAACCGAGACTGGTGCTGGACTACGTTACGCCGTCCGATGACGGGTGGTATCTCAGCCAGGTCACCGACCCCTGGGAAACCGTTGCTTCCGCGCCCGCCCGGGTGCGGGTAGAGGGAGAACTCTCCGCGGGGGGCATACCCGTTGCCAGCATCACCGCGCTGGCCATCCTGGTCCTTACCGGGATCGGCCGGTTCGCGTTCTTCCCGCCCAACCCGAAACCAGCTCAACGATCGCTCAGAAATTCTTGAGGTCTTCCTCGTCCAGGGGAATAACGGTTTCCGGGTCTACCGCCTGGGCCTGATCGGTTTTGTCCGCCTTGCGCCGCGCGGGAGACGGACTGGGCGACAGCGCCTTGCCGGGCGCACGCGTTCCGGATATCGTGGGAAGCGCCCGGGACGTCGCCTTTTTTACCGGGCGCGGCGACCTGGTGGATGGACTTCCGCCGGCGACCGGCCGCGCGGAAATCTCTCCTTCCGAAGTCCCGTGAATCAGGGCATTGAGCCGGGCGACGATGTTCAGTAGTTCTCGGGACTGTCCCGCCAGTTCTTCGCTGGCCGCCGCCGACTCTTCCGCGCTCGCGGCGTTCGCCTGCACCACCTGGTTCATCTGTTCCACCGCGGTGTTGACCTGGCTGATCCCCTGGCTCTGTTCAGCGGTCGCCGCGGCCACCTCCGCCGCCAGTTGGGCTACCTTGACCGCCGCGCCCTCGATCTTCTCCAGCAGGGCGGACGCTTCCTGAGCTACTTCCACGCCCGCGCCCGCTTCCTGCTGGGCGCCCGCGATCAACTCCGCCGTGTTTTTCGCCGCGGTCGCGCTACGCTGGGCCAGCGCGCGCACTTCTTCCGCCACCACGGCGAATCCCCGTCCCGCTTCGCCCGCGCGGGCTGCCTCCACCGCCGCGTTCAGGGCCAGCAGGTTGGTCTGAAACGCGATCTCGTCAATGGTTTTGATGATATGGGTGGTCTGGTCCGACGCCACCTTGATCCGCTGGATTGTGTCGTTCATCCGGTTCATCGCTTCGCGTCCCTGTCGGGCGCTCTGGCTGGCTTCCTCGGCCCCGCGGCGTGCCAGTTCGGCGTTCTCCGCGTTCTGACGCACCATCGACGTCATCTCTTCCAGGGTGGCCGAAGTCTCTTCCAGGCTGGAGGCCTGCTCACTCGCGCCTTCGGCCATGGCCTGGCTCGACTGGGACACCTGGGACGACGCCTGGTCCACCTGGGCCGCACCTGAAGAGAGATCATCGATAATCCGCTGCACCGGTCGCGTAATCCCCCGGCTGATCACCACGGCCAGCAGGATGCCCACCACCAGTGCCGCAATGGTCAGGCTTAACGCCACCAGGTTCGACAGGGTAACGATCCGCCGAATACCCTCTTCCTGCCGCGCGACGATGGCGTCCATCGTTTTAACCAGTTCCCTCCCGCTGGCACCAAGACTCTCCGCCGCCTTCGCTCGCTGCTCAAATCCCGCGCGCATGCTTTCTCCCGCGGCGGCGTAGGCCTCGAGATTATCAGCAATTTTTTTAACCTCGGCGGATAACGCGGCGGAACTCTTTACCGTGTTGCCCCACGTTGCCGCGTTGGTTTTCACCTTGTCCAGTTGCTGCCGGTATGCCTCAAGCGTCGATTCATCCTTGAGGAGAAGGTAACGGGTCGCGACCACCCGAAGCAGGATAAATTCTCCCATGACGTCCCGCTCGAAATCCATGGCCGCGGCCACCATGTTCCCGTACGCTTCCAGGTTCTGCGCGTTTTTCGCGTCCGCCATGGACTGATCGACAGCCTTTCTTATGGATGCCATGCTTTGCAGAATCTCTCCCCCCGTCTTGATCCAGGATTGCTGCGCGTCGCCACAGGTCTTTTCCGCGCTGACAAGATCCGCGAAGGAGGCCTTGTAAGGACCAACTATTCCCTTGAGTTTAGTAACGAGATCTTTCGACTCGCTGTCCAGTCCCCGCATCGTGCCGAGGGTATCTATAGCTTCTTCCATCGCCAACTCCGCTTCGGCCCATAACTGGTCCGCCGATTTTTCCTGTCCGGCCTGGGGGGCGGAACCGTATATCATGAAATCCCGCCGGTATTTCGCCGTGGATTCCATGTGCGCGCGGGCGGTTTCGGTCTGCAGCAGGCGCGCTACCCCGAGATTGACCTGGCGCAGGGCAAGCCAGGACATGCCACCAATCAACCCGGCCATGATCACAAGAACCAGGAAACCCGTGAAGATGCGCGTGGACAGTTTCATGTTCGATTTCATGGCTAACACTCCTTCCTTTAGAAAGATTATACCACACGACCTGCTTTATAGGATAATCTCTTATATCGGTTTTTTCGGAATATGCAAAAAATATTTGTAAAGAATTTCTTAATTGATTATTTGCCGGTTTTACAGTATGAACCTGCTCATTATAGGGGTTCGGAATGATTCGTTGAAAATCTCTGTTTCCATGGCATGATGAACATATTGACAGTTATTTACGATGACCGATGCGGGCTGTGCGCGGCCGCCCGGAAATGGGCGGAAAAACGGTGCGGTGAAACTGTTTTCTTCTATCCGGCCAGTCGCGCCGCAAGATTTCTCGAATCCAGGGGCATTCCCGCAAATACCATTGAGAACGGTATCATCGTTTTCGAAACGGACAGGGTCCTGATGGGATACGTGGGGGTGCTACACGTATTGAAACGGTGTGGCACATCCCCAGCATTACTTGGCATCCTCGGTGTCCCGGGTATTCGGGGAACAGGTAGCCTCGTTTACCGCTACCTCGCCCGCCACCGACGCCTGGCATCCCGCCTGTTCCGGTTGCCCCCCGTCCCGGCGGAGACCGGAACCTGCCATTGCGGCGGGGGATGTGCCTGATGACGCTTCTACAGGTTGCGGCCATCCACCTCGTGCTTTCCGCGTCGCTGATGACCCTCCTGTGGGGTATTCAGTATTTTCGACGAAACGCGGGGATTGTCGACGCCGGGTGGTCCCTGGCCATGCTTATCGGCGCGGGACTTTATATCTTGTTTCTGGTGGGGGACCCCGCGCGACGGGCACTGGTCGCGGCGGTTGCCCTGCCGTGGAGCACGCGGCTGTTCTGGCACATTCTGACCGATCGGGTGATCGGCAAACCGGAAGATGGACGTTATCGGAAAATGCGGGACGCCTTGGGGCGATGGGTTCAGCCGGTATTTCTGGCTTTTTTCCTGGCACAAGCCCTGCTAGCCGTGCTGTTCTGCCTGCCCATCGGTACGGCGGCATCCATTCCCCATCCACCGGATGGGTGGACCTTACTGGGTGCCGGCCTCGGAATCCTGGCCATCACGATGGAAGGCGTGGCGGATCACCAGTTACAGCGCTGGCGAAGCAATCCAGAAAACTGGGGAAAAACCTGCCGCGTGGGCCTCTGGCGTTACTCCCGGCATCCCAACTACTTCTTCGAATGGCTGCACTGGTGGAGTTACCCGTGCTATTGCGCGGGCAGTGTTTTTTTCCTGCCGTCTCTACTGTTCCCCGTCCTCATGTTCCTGTTTCTGTGGTACGTGACGGGTATCCCTTACACCGAGGCTCAAGCCCTTCGTTCCCGCGGGGAAGACTACCGGCAATACCAGCGTGAAACCAGCATCTTCTTCCCCTGGTTTCCCCGGCCAAACGCGCGTTCGACGGGTGAAGTGGCTGCCAGGCGCGTTGGTCCCACCTGACCTATTGCCCTGCGAGTTCCCGCAGGTGCGCCACCAGGGACTGGCCCAGCGCGACGGGGTGATATCCCCCCTCGAGAAACGCGATGATCCGGCCCCCGGCGATTTCCCGGACCAGGCGGGTCATCTCGGCGAAATGTTCGGCTTCCAGCAACTGGTTCCCAAGGGGATCCAGACGATGGGCATCGAAGCCCGCGGAAATGAGCAGAAAATCGGGGGCGAAAAGTTGCAACTGGGGCACGACCACGCCCCGGACCGTGTTGGTCCACTGGTCAGGGCTGCATCCCGGCGGCATCTGCACGTTCAGGTTGGTGTTACTTTTTCCCCGTTCGTGGGGAAATCCCGTTCCCGGAAACTGGGGGTATTCGTGCAGGCTGATGAAGAGCACCGTGTCATCATTATAAAAGGCGTGTTGCGTGCCATTACCGTGATGGACATCGAAATCAAAAATAGCCACCCGGTGCGCTTTGGCTACATCGCGGATCCATCTTGCCGTGATGGCGATGTTGTTGAACACGCAGAACCCCATCGCGTAGTCGGGCTCGGCATGATGCCCAGGGGGGGCGCATCAGGACAAAGGCGTTCTCGCACGCCCCGTCCAGGATAGCGCGTGCCGCGGTAATCCCGGCACCGGCAGCCAGCAGGGCGGCGTCCCACGTGTGTTCCATGAACACCGTGTCAGGATCCGGATAGGTTTCCTTGCCGAGGCAACAACGTTGCACGGTGTCCACGTGTTCACGGGTATGAATCCGGCAGATATCTTCAATTGAGGCCGCTTCCGGTTCCACGATCGGCGTGTTCAGCCCGGAGCGACGGATGGCATCCAGGGCCGCCCGGAGCCGGTCCGACGACTCAGGATGGAATTCCCCCGTGTCGTGGGCAAGTGCTTTTTCCGAGTAATAAATCGCCGTCCTGGCCATGCCTGTCTCCCGTGGGCACATGCCCATCGTTCAGATTGTATCCCCTGGTCTGACCGAAATCAAACATCCATAAAAGCGGGATTACGCCACAATCCGTATAATGCGGGAATAACGCGTGGGCAATGGGGCCTTAATTCGGGAAGGTATCCCGTCCGTCGTCCGAGTACGCGAAAGCGTCGATCCGGACCCGTCAACGAACCAATCACAGGAAATCTCTCGTGAAGGTCAGAACGATACTGCTGAGTGAAAAAACCGCGCGCGCGCTGGAGATCCTGATCGGGCTGTACCTGGTCGTGGGCGCGTTACCCAAGGGGCTGAACATCAACCACTTCGCCGTGCAGATGTCGGCGTACAAGGTACTCCCCGATCCTTCCTGGCTGCCGCCCGCGGCCCTGGCAACGCTGCTGCTGGAAATGTTTCTGGGCATGTCCATGCTGCTCGGACTGCGTTTCCGGGGGCTCGTCCTGGCGCTGTACCAGGGCATGCTGGTGTTTTTTTCGGGATTGATTCTGTACGCGTGGCTGGTCCACGGCCTGGAAGACTGCGGATGTTTTCCCCTGCTCAAGATGACGCCGGAAGTATCCCTCGTCAAGAACGGGATCCTGTTCCTGCTGGGATGCCACCAGGCGTGGGTATTTCGGCCGTGGCAAAATTCTCCACCCGGGTGGGTGTCTTCCGGGCTGTATCCGCGCGCGGCGATCCTGCTCCTGGTATCCGTGGGCGTGACGGTCCACGCGGCTACCCAGGTGGAACGGGTGGCCACGCCCTTGGAAACCTCCTCTCCCGCGAATCACTCCGGCCAGGAAGGACCCTACGCGAAGTTTGTCATCCCGGCGCCCGAGGGGGAGCGGCACCTGGGCGAAGGCACGCATCTCGTGGCCATGCTCAGCATGACCTGCGAGGAATGCATGGCCAAGGTACCCGAGCTCAACGCGTTGAGCATGACCCCGGGTATGCCCCCCCTGTGCGCGTTGTGCTACGAGGAGCGACCGGGCGCCATGGCGGATTTCATGGCCATGACGGGTCCCCTTTTTCCCCTGTTATCCCTGGGCGATCAGCCACTGGTGTACTACACCCTTCGCGGCCAGGACCCTTTCCGGCTGAGCCTGATCCGCGATGGTTTCGCGGTTCGCCACTGGGACGGCACGGTACCTTCCCCCGAAGAAATCATGGCCGCCATGGCTGAACCCTGAACGTTCAGGATGTTTTCCCGCGACGACGGCCGGCCAGCGCGAGCAGTCCCAGGCCCATCAGCAGGGTATCCGCCGTGTCGGTGTTATCCGTGCCGGATGTCGCGTCCCGTTGCCTGCAACGGAAACACCCCTTTCTGGGTTCAGGCTGAGGCTCGGGTTCGGGCTCAGGCTCAGGTTCAGGTTCAGGCTGAGGTTCCACGGTCCCGCCGGGAACTGTCAGCCCGATGGTCACGCTTTTCAGCGTTCCCCCGGACAGGGCCACCGACACCGCGCGCTCCTGGTACCCCGATGCCGAAACCCTGACCGTGTAACTACCGTCGGGAACGGCTGGAAAGGCATACACGCCGTTCTCATTCTCGGTCACCGGCTGGTACGCGGAAACCTGGAGGGAAGCCGCCGCTGTCGTGATCGGTGACTGTGACGCGGCATCCACTACCGTGCAGAACAGGGCGTTGGCCAGCAGGGCGCTGCCCGGCGGCGCGATAGGAGCGATAACCACGGTTCCCTCGCTGTCCACCCGTTTTTCGGCCGCGTTCACATCGTCGGTGTCCCAGTCGTTGTTCTGGAGATAGAGCGGATCGCTTCGTTCATTGACCACTACCGGATCTGAGGTTTCCGCGCCGAACCGGTTAAAGCCGGTTTCCGGGTTGGTCGCGTCACCCGCGCCGGCAATCACGCCCGTGTCTTCCTTGGCCACCGAATTATCGGTGTATACCAGGGCGGGGCCCGCCAGAAAATCAAAATTATTCAAGCGAAGTCTTGGCGACGGACCGTCAATCCGGATGCCCGATCCCAGGCCAAAAAACGTGCATCGTTCGATGACCACCGGCGGCAGAGCGGAATTCAGCACCACGATACCCGTCAGGCCAAGCCCGGATCCCTGGAACCACACGTTCCGGATCCGGGTGCGGGTCCCCGTAACCTGGACCATCGGCACATCCGGAGTCAACGCCAGGTCATCCGATTCCATCATCATCACGTTGGCCATTTCCGTTCCCTCGGCCATCGTAAACCGGCTGTTGAGGATGGCAAGGGGCGGTTCTCCCGGCACCGGCTGTCCCCCCAGCCCCAGCACCCGGGTATAAGGAGGAACCGACAGCAAGCCTTGCTCTTCGTAATTTCCCGGGCGCAGGAGCACCCGCCCAGGCAGGTCGGGCGTTCCGCCGACCGTGGACAGGGCAAACGCCAGGGTACGCAGGGGAGCTGTCCGGCTTCCCCGGTTCGAGGCGTCCGCGCCGTTCACCGGGTCCACGAACACGCAGAGCCCCGGGCTGCCCGCGTCCAGCGGATTAGACCTCCTTAGAAACTCTTCCAGGTTGGTCAGGCCATCCTCGTCAGGATCAAGCGCGGCATCCTGCGGATTACCGGGCCCGAACAGGAATCGCAATTCCCAGCCGTCCGGCATGCCGTCCCCGTCCGTGTCGGTATCAGCCGGATTCGTGCCCACGCAGGTTTCCTGGCAGTCATTCAGGCCATCCCCGTCCGTGTCGGCCAACGGGACCGACGCGGCCTGGGCCTCGCAGGCTGAAAAACAGGCCGCCCACGGAAGGGGCACACCCGACGAAACCGGGCTGAAAACAGGCACTATCAGCAGGGACTGGTTCAGGGTAAGCACCAGGGGATTCTGCGCGCCGTCGACATCACCCCGCCAACCGGAAAAGGTATACCCGCTGTCCGGTTGGGCGGTCAGCGTAACGGTGGTCCCTGCCGCGAAAGATCCGTCCGGTCCCGGGGCTGGAGATACCTGGGCCGTTCCCCCTGTTGCCGCCCCGATAACCACGCGAACCGACGGATCCGGCTCGAAAACCACGCCAAAACTAACGTTTCCGTTCATCAGAAACAACTCCTGGATCCCGCTCCGGCCCTCGAGATATCCCGTCCAGGATGCCAGGCGATACCCCCTGTCCGGTACGGCCCGGACCGCCACGAGGGTATTTTCTTCCAGCGTTCCATCCAGGGCCGGTCGAGGAAACAGGTAAACCCGCCCGTTAGACGGTTGTTCAACCGTTATCGCGTAGCGACTCAGTGGCGGTCCAAGAATCCACACTTCCGGGAAGTACGTGTACTGGTAATAACCCTGGTCCTGGGTAAGAGCGTAGAACGCCCCGCCTGTCATCCACAGTTCCGGCCCATGGGATCCGTTCACGACTGTCGCGGCAAACCCTTCCCGTGGTCTCCATGGCACATCGGATTCCTGTCTCCATATGACCCCGTCGGCGGTCGACCACGCGTCGCTAAGCACATTTTCACCCCCACCACCTGCCACTTCACCTCGGCCGCCGATCACCCAAAGCCGGTTGTCAAAAACCACGCACGCGTGGCCATACCGGGACGACCATGGGGGCGCGGTTCCAGGGGTATACCAGTTCAATCCGTCATAGGTATACCAGACTTCCGTTTCGCTGGCTTTTACGCCAACACCATAGGGGCCGGTAAACAGGCCGCCAACCAGCCACAACTGGTTATTAAACACGACCGCCTGGGAACCGTAGCATCCACCCCATGGCGCGCTGGGTGTAATCCGTTCCCACGCGCGTCCATCTGAACTGCTCCAGATATCCGGTGGAAACACGGCAAATCCGGGACTTCCCGGCGTTTCTGACGCGCTGAGATCCATGCCCCCGATCACCCAGATCTTTCCATCGAATGCCGCTACCGCCATATTTTGGCGGGGCCCCCACGGCGCCGTGTCTGTCAGCAGGGTCCAGTTGGCCCCGTCCGAACTGCTCCACACCTGCCCCGTGGAGAAAGTATCTTCTTCACTCCCCCCCTGGCCCCCAACCAGGTACAGCATGCTGTTCAACTCCACCAGCCCGGCATAAAACCTTGAAGTCGCTGGGCCAGGGTCTCCCGCCCGGAACCACTGAGACCCGTTCATGGACGACCACGCGTCAAAGCCTACCACGCCATAGTCCTTGGTCGCCGGATTCACCGGAACAGTAACCGTCCCGATTAAACCATACCCGCCGATCATCAGCGCGGAATTGTAGTCAGGCGGCAGCGCAACCAGGTTGTGATACGCGCGCGCGGCCTGGGGAACTACGTAAGATCGCCACGCCAGTTCCGTTCCTCCCGGTAAAGGGATATCTCCCGCCGTACCGGCAGCGGCTATTTCCCCCACCAGTCCCAGGCAGACTCCCACCATGATCCCAATCCAGGTCTGTCGCATCATTCGTTCTCCCGTGTTCCAGTGATGACCACCTCCCGGGCGTATGGAATGGGGTCCCGGACACCGCATGCGGCAAACGCTTTCAACCTCTCCACGCAGGTCGGACATGTCCCGCAGGCCGCTTCTTCTCCCCGGTAGCAACTCCAGGTCCGCGAAAAATCCACGCCCAACGCCACTCCAAGCCGCACGTTATCCGCCTTGCTGTGCCGTACCAGCGGCGCGTGAATCGTCACGGGTTGTCGCCGGTTCAGGGACAGCACGGCATTTACACGTTCCAGGAAGGTGGGTGTACAATCCCAGTACCCGTATTCATCCTGGGCCTGGGCCCCGTAGTACACGTCACGGATACCCATCGCTTCGGCCGCAGCGGCCGCGATGGACAGCAGGATCATGTTCCGGTTGGGTACATAGGTCGGAGGCTGGGATCGCTCCGCTTGGGACAGCGCGTCGAGATCCGGCACGGGCAGCCCGCCATCGAGAAGGGCCGTGGCGTTTCGCGCAAGGTCGGCAAAAAAATCCAGGCGGGCCAGGCGGAATATCGCTCCAACCGATTCGGCCTGCCAGCAGGCGCAAGCCAGCTCCCGTCCATGACGCTGCCCATAATCAAAGCCCAGCGCGTATACCCTAGACCCCCCACGTTGCCGGGCCACCTCGTGGAGAAGAACGGTAGAATCAATACCTCCACTGACCAGTACCACGCAAGATGCTGACATTACACCCTCTCGTCCGGTTCTACACCGTTATTCTACCACCGAAACCCGAACCCGTAACCGAAAAATGTAAGAAAATCCTTACAGATCCCGGCTGCCCTTCAGGGTCAGCGCGAAAACGGCGACGTATACGGCCCTGGCGCCACCCGCGCGTTTGAGGACCCGCGCGCATTCTTCCATGGTACCTCCGGTGGTCATCACGTCGTCCACCAGCAGGACGTTCCGGCCGCGAAAACGGTCGTCCACCACAGCGAAAGCTCCCCGGATGTTTGCACGGCGTTGTGCTGGATCCTTGATGCTGCTCTGGGCACGGGTAGGACGAATCCGCGTCAGTCCACCCGTATCAGGGGTGGGATACCCCATCCGCCGGGCCAGCATGTCCGCCAGCAGGGCCGACTGGTTGAAACCCCGTTCCCGGTACCGGGTCCGGTAAAGCGGCACCGGTACCACCACGTCAGGAGCCAGACCGGGACCGTCCCGGTTCAGGGTCGCGGCCATGGCTTGCCCCATCGTTTCGGCCAGTTTCACGCGCCGCCCGAACTTCAGCAATTTGACCGCGTCCGAGATCACGTCCGCGTACACCCCGGCCCCGAATACCCGATCGATATAACATGACGGGTTTTCCCGGCATGCCGCGCAGGGGTAATAGTCCGGCGCGAAGCCGAGACCGATCATCTCGTAGTGGGGGCGGCCGCAACGGTCACAAAGGGGAGGCTCGATCCAGGGCGCGCCCGTCCAGCAGTGCGGACAGAAGAACCCGTTGTCTTCTGTCAGTAACCGGTCCCCGCAACGACGGCAGTACGTCGGTAACAGCCAGTTCTTCAGCGCGAGAGCCCAGGCCCGCCGCGCCTCAACCGTGACCCATGTCCGCATGCCGCGACTCCATGCGCCGCCACGCGAGGGCCAGCGCGACGCCCGACGCCACGCACAGCAGGGTCAGCGCCACCGCGGCCGGGATCCGGCCATAGATCCAGTATCCCGTGGCGAACAGCGCGCTGTAGATGGACGCGCACCCAAGCACCATGCACAGGATGCCCTGGGGTACTTCCCACGCCGTCTTTTCCGCGTCGCCCCCACGCATGCGCATGTTTCGCGTAATCGCCGTCCAGCCTGGGCCTCCGGGACGCACCAGCCGATAGAACCGCTCCAGCGTTTCCCGGTCCGTCGGGGCAGTCAACAGCGCCACCGCCACCCATCCCAGCGTGGTGATCCCCACCCCCGCGACCAGCTTGATCCACGGTTCAATATCCACCCCGTTACGGCCAAGCGCGAAGAATATCACCGCCACCACGAAGGAAATCACCATCGCGGCAATCTCCGCGGCGGCGTTGATCCGCCACCAGAACCACCGAAGAATAAACAGCAGGCCGGTGCCCGCTCCCACCTGCAGCATGAGATCGAAGTTGTCCTTCGCGCTGGTCAGCACCATGGCCAGGCCACCTGCCAGCACCATCAGTGCCACCGTGGTTACCCGTCCCACGAGGACCTTTTCTCCCTCGTCGCATCCCGGCCGGATAAACCGGGCGTAGAAATCGTTCACCACGTAAGAAGCCCCCCAGTTGAGGTGCGTGGAAATGGTCGACATGTACGCGGCAATCAACGAAGCCGCCACAAGGCCCAGCAGGCCGGCCGGAAGAAACGTGAGCATCGCTGGATAAGCCATGTCGTGACCGATCACCCCCGCGGCTTGCGGAAACGCCGCGCGCAGGCTGTCCAGCGTGGGAAACACCAGCACCGAACTCAGCGCCACAAGGATCCACGGCCATGGCCTCAACGCGTAATGGGCGGCATTGAACAGGAATACCGCGCCCACGGCATGCCGCTCGTCTTTCGCCGCCAGCATCCGCTGGGCGATATACCCACCCCCTCCCGGTTCGCTGCCAGGGTACCACACGCTCCACCACTGGACCGCCAGGGGCATGATAAACACGGCTATCAGCGTGTTGCGCTGGTCGGGATCGGTGAAACTGGGAACCATGGCGAGTTTCGGCGCCAGTTCCGGGTGGGACAGCAGGCCGGTCAGGCCGCCAACCTCGGGACGTTTCAGGGCCACGAACGCCGCGGCCACCGAGCCGATCATGGCAATGATGAACTGGAAAAAGTCGGTCAGAAGCACCCCCCGTAATCCGCCCAGCGAGGAGTAAACCACCGTGATCACGCAGGCCAGCAGGACCGTCTCCAGCGGCCGCAACCTGAACAGCACGCTACTGATCTTGATGGCAGCCAGGGTGACCGACGCCATGACCACCACGTTGAAAAATACTCCCAGGTACAACGCGCGAAAACCCCGCAAAAAAGCCGCGGACCTGCCACTGTACCGTAACTCGTAAAACTCGATATCCGTCAGGACACCCGACCGTCGCCACAACCTGGCATACACGAAAACCGTCAGCATGCCCGTAAGCAGAAAGGCCCACCAGGCCCAGTTGCCGGCCACCCCGTCCCGACGCACGATGTCCGTGACAAGATTGGGCGTGTCCGTGGAAAAGGTGGTCGCCACCATCGAGATCCCAAGGAGCCACCAAGGCATGGATCGTCCCGCCGCGAAGAATTCTGCCGCGTTTGATCCCGCCCGCCGGGACACCGCCACCCCGACCACCAGGGACAGCACAAAAAACAGCAGGATAATCAGCCAGTCTACCGGTTGAAGCAGCATGACAACTTCCCCTGAAAGGAATGACCTCTTTCTCATTAATGTAATGGATTATCCCCGGGTCGCTCAAGCGTTCACTCGTACCGCAGGGCCACCACGGGATCAACCCCCGCCGCTTTCACGGCCGGGTACACGCCAAAAAAGACCCCTACCGCCAGGCTGAACGAGAACGCCGTCACGGCCGACCATGGCGAAATACCAATGGGGAGGCTGGGGTAGAAATAATGTAACGTGAACGCGCCCACGGCTCCCAGCGCGATGCCGATCAAGCCCCCCAGCACGCTCAGGGTAACCGCCTCGATCAGAAACTGCAATGCTATGTCCACGCGCCGGGCACCGATCGCCATCCGGATCCCCACTTCGCGGGTACGTTCGCGGACCGACACCAGCATGATGTTCATGATGCCGATGCCGCCCACCAGCAGCGAGATCGACGCGATGCCCACCAGCATCAGGCGCAGCATGTCGAAAATGCGCGAAAAGGTGGACAGCATGCCCTCCTGGTCGGTAATGGTGAAATCTTCGTCGTTATCGAAGGCGTTCAGAATGATTCGCCGCACTTCCCGCTCTACCCGGGGAATCTCCTGCTGGTTGCGGGCGGCCACCAGGATTTCAAAAAGTTCCTTGCGGTTGAAGATCAGTTGCGCGCTGGGCAGGGGAATCAGGCACAGGTCGCCAAGGTCAATACCGAGGGCCATCCCTCGTTCCTCCAGGATGCCCACCACCATGTGGCGGGACCCGTTGATGGTCACCCGCTTGTACAGGGCAGGCTGGTCCCCGAACAGTTCGCGTTTCAGCGTGGTGCCGATCACGCATACCCGGTTGCCCCGTTCGAGATCCCGGTCGTTGATGAACCGGCCGATCTGCGTGTACAGCTTGCGCACCTTGTCGAAATCCGGCGTGGTGCCGATGGTCAGCACGTTCCGCTGGCGTTTGCCATACTTCACGGCCGCCAGGCCGACGATGTTCGCCGCCACCCCTTCCACCCCGCTGGCCTTGCGCTTGATGTCCCGGGCGATCTCATAGGTCAGTTTCCGGTTGCTGCCCGCGGTGATCGGAAACAGTCCCGTGGTTTCCTGCTTGCCGGGCGTCACGATCAGGATGTTGCTGCCCATGACGGCGAATTCCCGCTCCACGTACGCCTGCGCCGATTCACCCAGGGCGATCAGCAGGATCACGGACATCACGCCGATGATCACGCCCAGGGTCGTCAGCAGGGAGCGCACCTTGTTCTGCGCGATGGCCCCCAGCGCGGTGAGCAGGTGATCTATCGCGCTCATGGCTGCGGCAGTTCCTTCACCACCTGGACAGCAACGCCGTCTTCCAGCCCCTTCACGGAAAGCGAGGTGACGATCGTCTCGCCTTCCGACAACCCTTCCAGGATCTCCTTCGTCTCGATATTGCCCACCCCGACTTTCACGTCCCGCCGCCGGGCCACGCCCCCGCGAACCACGTAGGCGTACTCGTCCCGCACCAGCGATTCACTGGGCACGTACAGGGTGTCCTGCCGGCGCTCGGTGATGATCAGCACGTCCGCGGACATGCCCGGGATGAACAGTTCGGGCGAGTCCACCACCCGGATCTTGCAGGGCAGATTCCGCGCGATCTGCTCGCCCTGCGCCACGGCCGGCGCCACAAAGTCCAGTACCCCCTTGAAGGTCCGGCCTGGATAGGAATCCGCCTGGATGATGGCCTCCTGTCCGGGACGCAACGAGGCGAGGTTGGCTTCGTCGAAGGGGGCCTCGATCCGGAAATCCCGCGGATCCACCAGGTACACCAGGGGCATGCCCATGACCACCGATTCGCCGGCGTGAACCATGACCTTCGTCACCACGCCATCGAACGGTGCCCGGGCAAAGGCCTTTTCCCGGACTGCCGCGGCCGCGTCCCGTGCCGCCTCGAACTGGATTACCCCCGCCCGGGCCACGTCCACTTCTTTTGCCTTCACGTCGGCTTCGCGGCGTCCCGCTTCGGCTGCGGCCTTGGCGTCCCGGGCGGTTTTCAAGGCCAGCAGGGCCCGGTCATAGTCACTGCGGGAAATCACCGATTTGTCGAGCAACTCCCGCACGCGGTTGTAATCTACCTCGGCCTGCTCCAGGGCCGTGGTCGCGCGGCGGATTTCGATTTCCGCCACATCCCGCGCGGCCTTGGCTCCCTCCTCCGCCTGGATGAGGCGGGTACGTCCTACTTCGAGGTTAGCCTCTGCCAGTGCCAGTTGCGCGTCCAGTTCCGCGTGCTCCAGTTCCACCACCAGGTCCCCCGCCCGTACCTGCTGGCCTTCCGTCACGTGCACCTGCCGAACCACCCCCACGGTTCCGGCCGCCACCCGCGCGTGACGCGTCGGTACCACCGCCCCGGTAGTGATCGCTGCCACGGTTTCTATCACCTCGCCCCGCCTGACCGTGTCCACGGTGACGGCTATCGGCGGGCGTTGCAGGTATTTCCAGGCAATCGCCGCCGCCAGGGCCCCCAGCAGTATCGTCCAGAACAGGTACCGCGCGATGGTTTTCATGGAGCAGCATTTCCCGTGTCGTCCACGATACGCCCGTCCCGGAAACGGATGATCCGTTGGGCCCGGGCCGCCACGTCCGGCTCGTGGGTCACCATGACGATGGTATGCCCCTGCCGATGCAAGGAATCGAACAGGGCCAGAATACTCTCTCCGCTCTGACTGTCCAGGTTGCCCGTGGGTTCATCGGCGAAAATAACGTTCGGACGATTCACCAGGGCCCGGGCAATCGCCACCCGTTGACGCTGCCCACCCGAAAGTTCAGAAGGCCGGTGACGTAACCGGTCGCCGAGTCCCACCGTTTCCAGCGCGGCCACGGCCCGCTTCACCCGTTCCCGCCGCGGCACGCCCGAGTACATCATCGGCAATTCCACGTTTTCCAGGGCCGAACTCCGGGCGAGCAGGTTGAAATTCTGAAACACGAATCCAATCTCCCGGTTCCGGATCCGGGCCAGCTGGATCTCGGAATATTCGCTCACTTTCCGGCCCATGAACCAGTATTCCCCGGAAGTCGGACGGGACAGGCACCCGAGAATATCCAGGAAAGTGGTCTTGCCCGAACCTGATGGCCCCATGATGGCCACGTAACTGCCCCGCCGGATAACCAGAGTTACTTCCCGAAGGGCGTGTAACGAATCCGCGCCCATCAGGTAAACTTTGGAGAGGTCCTTGACGACGATGATGTTGTCCGGATCGGGCTGATTCACTGACAACATCATATACCAACCGGGGCAGTATCCACGCTGTCGCGGAAGAGGGAGGATGCCCATGTCGCGGTACATCGGCTGGACGCGCTTTGCAACGCTGGGACTCATCCTAGCGGGACTGTCCGGTTGTCCCTTCCCGGACGGTATTGGCGTCTCCAACACCCTGCTTTCCTTTGAACGCAACGAACGCCCCATGTTTCTGGACGTCTGGAATCTGCTCCCGGACCGGGATCTTGACATCACGGTTTCGCCGTCCGCTTCCTGGATTGTCTGTTCTCCCACCCGGGTCACCTGCAGGGCCTCGTCCTCCCTGGCGGATCGGGAAACAGCAGCCATCCAGGTCAGCATCGACCGGACCCGCCTCTCCGCGGGCGTCCATCAAGGCAAAATCCGACTTCGGGCCACGGGCGTGCGTACCGTGGAAGTGGAGGTCACCGTCACCCAGGACGCCCCTGGCTCCGCTCCGTCCCTCTCCCTCGGCCAGGTCACTCCGAACTTCCAGAAACCCTACATCGTCGAATACAGTTTCGTGCTGCGCGACAAGGCCAACCGGCCCGTCGTGGCGGATCCTGCCCAGTTCGACCTGATGGCCTGGGAAGGCGGTACCGCCGTGGATGCCGCCGTTTCAGGGCTCCAGTTGCGCCGGGCAGCCGCCCGGCAGGCACGATTGGAAATCGTGCTGGATTACAGTGCCCTGCCCCGGCAACAGGCAGGTCTCCTGGAAACCATGGAACTACTTGCGTCAGACACCCTGTTGAACGCGCTGGACGCGAACATGCTGGTATCCGCCAGCGCGTTTTACCGGGACGACCGGCCGTCCGTCCTGGTCGCCGTACCCAGTATCAACCGCCAGTACACCCGCGACCGGATCGCCGCGATCGAAACGGAATATGTCCAGGGATTCGCATCGGGAGCGCGACTGTTTGACGCCCTCATCGACGCGATTAACCGAATCAAAAACAGTTCGGACAGCACGGGAAGCGGGTACCTACTGGTCATAGCCGATGGTCGGGACACTTCGAGCGTCCGAACCTCCCGGGAGGTCATCCAGGCGGCCAACGCCGCGCGCGTGGCCATCTATGCCGTGGGAGTCGGGGAGAATCCCCAGGGTACGTCCACCCTTACCAATCTCGCTTATTCAACGGGAGGCGAATATTTCGCCTCGACCCAGGGAGAGGACCTCGTTCAGGCCATCGCGCGCCTGGTTAACGAACTCGAAAGTCGCTACACCGTCCGGTGGACCGCTCTCCGCCGGGACCAGGCGGCCTTCTTCCCCGCGTTCTCGGTCAGCCTGAACGGCGCGGCGGCCCGGTATGTCTCCGCCACGGCCTATGATGCCTCGAAATATCGTGGAAACGTGCTGGAGGGACGGATCGCCGCGCGCGCCTCCGCGAGCGAAGATCGATCTACCCTCTTCCTCTGGCTCGACTATGCCCCCCGGAACGTGGACCGGTTGCGCCTGCGCCTGCGCGTGGCAGGCGGGTTCACGGTCACCAAGGTCGAAACCGCCGATGGAGGCCTGATCGCCAACTGGACCATTCACCGGGCCACCGATGGCGACCAGTGGATCATCGACCTGGAGGGTAACGGTCAGTACCTGCCCTACGCCGGGTTCGGCCCCCTGGCGCGGCTGGAATTCGACGCGCTGTATGACAGTCCCGTGTTGTCCCTGGAACCGGACAACACGCTCTATGTCAACGGTCAGTCTTTTGTCGTGATAGAGTAACCGGAGAAACCGGTCGCGAACCGCAGGGAGACCTCGCATGATAACCGCGGTAAAAACAGGATGGTGGACATTGATGATCGGAACGGCGATCCTGCTGTCTGGCTGCTCCGACGCGATCCGGACATCGGTCAACTCGCTCGACTTCGGCGATTCCGGCACCATACTGAGGCTGGACGTGTGGAATGGCGACCCAGATCTCAAGGAAATGAAACTCAACCTTTCCTCCGACGCCGACTGGCTGACCATCGATCCCGTGGAACTCGTCAGCCGCGCGCCGATGGCAAGTGATACCGAGGGCACAACCGGCGAGGACAAGGTTAACGTCATCGTCAAGGCCGACCGGACCAAGTTACGAGGCGATGCCAAGGAAGCCCGTCTCGTGCTCGATGGACCCCGCGTCAAGCGTAAAACCATCAGCGTGTTCATATCCCCCCCTTACGATGCCATCGGCGTATCTACCGACGCGGTAACCTTCGGCCCCAGGGAAAATACCGCCACGCTGGAACTCTGGAAAAGCAACACCACCTTCCGGGATCCCATCCTGATCACGGCCAGTACCAGCGCTCCATGGCTCAAGGTCAAGGGCGGGCTCCTGGGCGCGTTCCTGAGTTACGGCGCGTCCGACCGGAAAACCGTGGTCCTGGAACTCGATCGGGGAAAAATGAGCGGCGGCGTTAACACCGCCACCGTGACCTTTAACACGCCGAATTTCCGGAGCGTGTCCGTGGCGGTAACCGCTACCCAGACCTATGACGCCATCAACGTTTCGAACACCAGCCTCGATTTCGGCCTCGACACCCGGCCATGGGAACTGGACGTGTGGAACCAGTCCACCCGTTTTCCGTCCCTGAATATCCGCCTGTCTTCGGACCAGGACTGGATTTCCATCCAGCCTGCCGAGGTTACCAGTGCCGCCCCCGTGCTGGGGATTACCGACAAGCGCCGGGTCACGGTGTATATCGACCGGTCCCGCCTTGCCGAGGGTATCCACACGGGAGAAATCCTGGTCACCTCCGACCGGGACGACGTCACCGAGGTACGAATCTCCGTCCGGGTCGAACAGCGTGCGGACGCTGCCGGTTCGGGACTCAAGATTGAAAACGTGGCGGCTCGCTATACAGATCCTTACCTGGTGGAATTCGCCTTTGCCTTGCGGGACGCGTACGGCAGGCCGGTCGTGGCCGATCCCGGCCAGGTAGAAGCGCGCGCTTTTGAAAACGGCGTGGAAACCATCGATCCCCCGATCCTCCGGAGGGCCAGCGCGCGACAGATGCGGGTCGAAATGGTCATGGACTATTCCCTGTACATGCACAATGCCCAGGGAGCGGTGGAATCCATGGAATCCGCCGCGCGGGACCTCCTTCTGCCTGCCATCCCGCCCGAGGCCATGCTCGGTATCACCGCGTTCTGGCGGGAAGATACCACGTACAAGGAAGGCACACGGATTATGCCTTTCTCAACCGACCGCGACCTGGCCGCCGCCCGGATTGACCAGATTGATCCCGATCAGACCGAGGGATTTTACGCGGGAGCACTGGCCCTCGACGTCCTGTATAAAGCCATCGGGCGATTCAATACCGCCGATGCCTCCGCCGAAGAACGGTTCATCGTCTTCTTCTCCAGCGGATACATCGATCCCGGCCAGCGGACTGTTAACGACGTGGTCAACCTCGCCAGGCAGCGACGGGTCCGCGTTTATGCACTGGCTTTCCTGGAAAATGCCCGGGACATCACCACGCTGAATGACATCACCACCCGAACCTACGGCCAGCGGCTCGACGCCCGGCAACCTGAACTGCTCGCCACGGCGTTCGCGCAACTCGCCGATAACCTCCAGGGGCAGTACGTGCTCCGGTGGCCAACCCTTCGCCGAAACAGCACCCCATTCTCTCCGGCCTTTCGGCTGACCCGCGGTGACGCCACCGCTCTGTATTACGCGGCGGACCAGTACGTGCCTACCTCCTACGCGGGAACTGTCACGGAGGGAAAACTCCGGCTGGTGACCTCGGCCGTCGTGGATCAGGCCGCCACGGCGGTGATTCACGCGGATTATATTCCCCGCAATATCCGGCAGATCCGACTCGTGGTGCGAACACCCTTCCCCCACGCGGTTTCCCTGGTGGAAACGGCCGACGACGGCATCGCCGGGAACTGGACCATCAGCCTGGCCGAGGAAGACGGGAAAACCATCATCGACCTGGCTTCGCCGGATGCCGCCCTGCCCTTCGCCACGTGGGGTCCCATTCTCAGGATCCACTTCTCGGATGTCGTGCTCAATGACACCACGCCGCTGATCGAAGAACTGTACTGCGACAATTCAATCTACACCACCGGCCAAACCCTGGTCTTCAGCAATTTCCAGTAAATCATGCATAATACGGACGGAGAAAAACCATGCGTTCCTCAAACATAACATGGCGAATAACGTGGGCCGCGGCCTTGATGGTGGTCGTCTTGGCATTCCTGCCGGGATGCGGGCTGCTGGGCATTACGCCCCCCTACCAGGCCGAAGGCACTTACTCCGGTGCCTGGAATGGAGAATTCTCCGGCGGTTTGTCCATGGATGCCGCCTGTTCCGCGCGCCTGTCCATCTTTTCCGATGAACCGGACGCGTTGTATGGCCGGAAACTCGAGGGATCCCTCTCGGTATTCTTTACCTGTGCCGACCTGCTTGATGCCATCGCTGAGCAGGGACTGCCCGGAAGGATCACGCTGGACGTCACCGGCAGTTCGTACGGTTTTGACCGACTCTCATTCAGCGGAGTCTACAGCGATAAAAACATCACGGAAACCGTTTCCTTCACCGGTAACGGAGATGACACCGACGGCGACGGCATGATGGATACGTTCACGGGCAGGCTGACCATCGTTGTGGAACAGTCCGGATACAAGCAGATCACCCTGTCCGCCGACTGGGAAGCCGTTCGGGTATCCTGACCGGCTCTTGCCCACCCGGAATCCCAGGCGCTTGATTCTGGCGGAATACTCTGGTACAGTATGGTTAAATGCCGTTAAGCATGGTTTACGCGCTTGTACTGGAGTTGATAGGCTTTGAGTGCCTTGGTCGATTTTACGGTTCGTGGTCTCCTGCGCCTGGCCGCGTGGACATACTACGGTAATCCCGCCCAGGCCGACTGGATCTACGAAAAAGTGCGGCGTCCAGCGAGTTTGTGGGTCGTCGCGCGCAACATGTGGTACTACCAGCGGGGTATTCCAAGGGTTTACGGGCTGGTCAGTGTCAATATCGAACCCTCGTTCGGGTGCAATCTCCGTTGCCGTTACTGCTGGGGAGCCTACGAAGCCCGCCTCAAGGGACTGCGTCCTCCCCTGATGGACTGGAACCTCTTTTCCAGGATCCTCGACACCCTCCCCCCCACCGTGGAAACCGTCACCCTCGGCAGTGTCGGGGAACCCCTTCTTAACCCCCTCACTCCCAAAATGATTCACGCCATCCACGCCTCAGGCCGGCGCGCGTGCCTCTATACGAACGGAACGCTCCTTAAAGGAGAAAAAGCCCAGACCCTTGCCGACTCCCCCCTTTCCGTTCTGAACATCTCCATGGAACCCGACGCGGAAACCGCCCGGGAGTACAGGGGCATCGATTTTAACGAGGTACGGGAAAACGCCCGCGCTTTCCGGAAAATCCGTCGCCTGGAAACGCGCATGCAGCTCTCCGTGGTGCTGCACAAGGACAGTTATGACAAAATCGCTCAACTGTCAGAAACATGGAAAGACGTGGTGGATGGGGTAAAGTACAGTCCCATGATGCAAGTGGACACGACCCATATCCGCAATCTGTGCAGCGAACTATGGCGGGGTAACCTGAACGTCTTCACCAACGGTGACGTGTCGCCATGCTGTTTTGACCTGTACGGCGACCTGTGCGTCGGCAATATCCGTTCCGAAACTTTTGAAGAGATCTTCCAGGGAGAGCGTTTTACCCGGCTTCTGGAAGCCTTCGTGAGCGAACAGTTGCCCGATCGCTGCCTGCACTGCCAGGAAGTCCCGATATCCCCTGTCTGGAAACGCGTCCCACGACGATGCGCCGGGTCACAACTACTTCATGAGGAAACATTTTCGGAACTTCAATTGCCCGGGGAACATCGGAAATCATGAAACCCTTGCGTGTTACACTTATTAATGCTGGTCAACCTAGTTTTACTTCGCCAGCTGTTTCACCTCCACTTGGACTCCTCTACCTTGCCGCTTATGCTCGCAGGCACCTTCCCTCTACCTTTCAGATCATCGATCAGAGAGGCTTGGACTTATCTCTCGAAACAGTCGTGAAAAACACGCGGGCTTTCTCTCCCGATGTTATTGGACTTCGGTGCCTTACAGCCAACGCGGGCATGGCCCGAAAACTGGCAGAGGCGTTCCGGATTGAATGCCCCAACGCAGTTTTGCTGGCGGGTGGCCCACACGCTTCAGCCATGGGTGCGCGTATTCTGGAAGATATGCCCATCCATGCAGCGGTACCAGGTGAAGGAGAAATTGCTTTCACAAAAATATTGCAGGCCGTCGCGTCCAGGTCTGACCTTACCGAAATCCCCGGCATATGGTGGCAGAACAACTCCGGACAAATTCATCACAATCCCGGGACTCCTGAATATGTGGAAAATGTTGATGACATCCCGATACCCGCTTATGAGTTGATTGACCTGTATGCATATGGAAAACGCAGAAACATGACCATGTTACCGATAAGACCAAAATATTTTTCTATATTTACCAGTAGAGGATGTCCATATAGATGTAATTATTGTCATAGTATTTTTGGAAAAAAATTTCGCCCCCATTCTGCCGAACGGGTGGTTGAGGAAATAGAATTGTTACATAAAAAGTATGGAATTAATGATTTTGATATTTTGGATGATATATTTAATATGAATAAGGAAAGAGTTTTTAAAATTACCGAACTCTTGAAAAATAAAAATTTAAATCTCCGGTTTGCCTTTCCCAATGCCGTAAGAACGGATATTCTGACGGAAGATGTGGTGGATGCCCTGGTTGAAATGGGTACTTACATGAGTGCCTTTGCCCTGGAAACAGGATCGCCCAGGCTTCAGAAAATCATCGGGAAAAACCTGGACATTGAAAGATACTTGGAAGGAGTGCGTTTGGCCGCGAAAAAACGCATCTTTACTTATGGGTTTGCCATGCTGGGATTTCCTGGCGAAACTGAAGAAGAAATGCGCATGACCATTGACACTATCTGCCAATCTGACTTACATGCTGTGCTGTTCTTCACCGTTACCCCCTTCCCCGGCACGGCACTATTTGAACAGGCCATGCGCGAACATCCCGACCGTCTCCAACGCTTGGACTACGAGGGCAAGGACTACCTTTTCAAACTGACCGCCAACCTTTCTCAGGTCAGTGACGAAGAACTCCAGCGAAAACTGAAAGAAGCAAACAGGCGCTTCTACTTTACACCATGGCGCGTCGCGCGCATTATCCGCGACTACCCGGACTTTAGACAATTAGCAACCCTAGCCATCCGTTTCCTCTACTTGCAGACTACCTCCAAACTTTAAACCGTGCCTTCTAATTGAAGGAATGCTTTTTGCGGGGAAGAGGCATTCTCAGCAAGTATTTATGTTTCAGTTTACGGTGTGCATATACAATCTTTTTTAATATTTATCCCCGTTGATTCCCCGAAATGACATCACACGGTCGCGCGGACGACTTTTCAGGTTTACTCTTTATTTTCAAAGGGCCTTTCTTCGGATCAGAAGGAAAATCTCTCGTTCGACATACTACCCATTTAGTCGCGGCATCGTCATTCTGGGCGCGGCCTTGTCATCTCAAGCGTGGCGTTATGCTTATTCCGCAGCCTCGTCACAAATATTGTCATTTCGAGCGAAGCGAAAAATCTGAATCTGCTTCACCTCTCCTGCGCAACGTCCATCATTCGGGACGCGTACGCCTTACCCATGTGGCCTGCTTTGACAACACGTGTGTCCGGTAACCTATAATAGGCCTACAGACCGATCTTCGGGGCAGGGTGAAATCCCCGACCGGCGGTAAAGCCCGCGAGCGTGAAAAGCGCAGATCCGGCGTGATTCCGGAGCCGACGGTTACAGTCCGGATGGGAGAAGATCGCGTGCCCGACGCTTCACAGCGATCCGGCCTGGTCGGGTTGCCGTGAGAGGTGGGTGTGCCCCGGAATCGGTCCGGGGATTTTTTATTATGGTTTTTACCGACAGCGACCACGCGTACATGCGCAGGGCCCTGGAACTGGCCCAGCGGGGCCGGGGACGAGTCAGCCCCAATCCCATGGTCGGCTGCGTGGTTGTTCGGGATGGTCGCATTATCGGGGAAGGCTGGCACGAACGGGCTGGCCTTCCGCACGCCGAGGTTAATGCCGTCCAGGCCTGCCCGGAAGGGGATATCCACGGCGCCACGGTTTACGTCACGCTTGAGCCATGCGCGCATTATGGCAAGACGCCCCCTTGCGCCGATTTCCTCGCCGAACGTAAGCCGGCCCGCGTGGTCTGCGCCATGCGCGATCCCAATCCCCTGGTTTCCGGGCGCGGCATCGAGCGCCTGCGCCGGGCCGGCATCACCGTGGAATGCGGTCTCCTTGAAACGGAAGCCCGTAAACTGAACGAAATCTTCGTGAAGTTCATCACCACGGGCCGTCCCTTCGTGGTCGCCAAGTGCGCCATGTCCCTGGATGGCAAAATCGCCACCCGTACCGGTCATTCCCGGTGGGTCACGGGTGAAGCGGCCCGCGCGCGCACCCACGAGATGCGCGCGGAACTCGACGCCATCCTCGTGGGCAGTCGCACGGTCATGCTGGATGATCCATCCTTGACCGCGCGCACGCCCGTGCCTCCACCCCGCCAGCCTGTCCGGGTTATCCTGGACGGGGATGACTACCTTGGCCCGTCCCTGAAGGTGTTCACCCCCGAACTGCGGGCGCTGGCTCCCACCTGGGTGGCCACCGTGAAAGACGAATCCAGGCAATACCCCGACGCGGACCTTGTACTGCGACTTCCCCGTGGCCGGGGCGGCGTCGACATGGGCGCGCTGATGACCGCCCTGGGAGACCGGGGCATCACCTCCGTCCTCATCGAGGGAGGTGGTCAGACCCTCGCGTCCGCGTTCGAGGCAAACGTGGTGGACAAGGTGTGTTTCTTCATTGCGCCCCGCGTCATTGGCGGGCGGGACGCGGTAACCGCCGTGGAAGGAGAAGGCGTGGCCACCATCGACGACGCGGTGCGCCTGCGGGATCTCACGTTCACGCCCGTCGGCGAAGACTGGCTGGCCGAGGCCTACGTGGTCCAGGGAGAACCGTCCTGATGTTTACCGGCATCATCGAGGAAATCGGCGTGATCGCCCGAAGGTCCGGGGCTGAGTTGCACATCCACGCGGAAATCGTCTCCCAAGACCTCCATGAAGGGGATAGCGTGGCCGTAAACGGGGTCTGCCTGACCGTGGCGGGATTCAATCCCCACGGCTTCGCGGTGCAGGTTTCCCCGGAAACCTTTTCCCGTACCACCCTGGGCCGACTGAAACCCGGCGACGCCGTCAATCTCGAGCGGGCATTGCGTCCCATGGACCGCATAGGTGGACATTTCGTGTTGGGTCACGTGGATGGCGTGGGCCAGGTGGAGTCCATCACGGACCAGGGCGAATTCTCCCTCTGGCGCTTCCGGGCTCCCGCGGAAATCGCTCGATACCTCATCCCGAAAGGATCCGTCGCGATCGACGGCATCAGCCTGACCATCGTCGATCCCGAGCGGGAACGCTTCTCCGTGGCCGTTATTCCGGTTACCCTGCGCAAAACCGTGCTCGGCATGCGGCGGCCCGGCGAGTTCGTCAACATCGAGGCGGATGTGCTCGGCAAGCATGTGCATCATTTTCTCTCCACCCGGACGCCGGACGCGGCCGGGGGACTTTCCCTGGAAACCCTGCTACGGAACGGCTTCGCCTGAGGCCGGAGGTAGTCTTATGCTGACTCCCATTCCCGAAATCCTGGAAGAGTTGCGGCGCGGACGCATGATCATCCTGGTCGACGACGAGGACCGGGAGAACGAGGGCGACCTCACCATGGCTGCCCAGTTCTGTACCCCTGAAGATATCAATTTCATGGTCAGGTATGGCCGCGGCCTCGTGTGCATGCCCATGGAAGAAGAACGGCTCAAGGAACTGGATCTTCCGCCCATGACTGCCAGCAACACGTCCCGCTTTGGCACGGCCTTTCATGTTTCCTTTGAGGCCAGGGAAGGCATCACGACCGGTATCAGCGCCTATGATCGTGCCCATTCCATACGCCTTGCCGCCGATCCCGCCACGAAAGCGGAAGACCTCGTGCGTCCCGGCCACGTGTTTCCGCTGTGCGCTCGAAAAGGCGGCGTCCTGGTCCGCGCGGGCCAGACCGAAGGTTCCATTGACCTGATGAAATTGGCCGGGCTCACCCCTGCCGCTGTCATCTGTGAAATCCTGAAAGATGACGGTACCATGGCGCGCATGCCCGACCTGGAAGAATTCGCCGAAGAATTCGGCTTGAAAATATGCGCCATTGCCGACATCATCGCCTACCGCCGGCGGGTCGAGAAACTGGTCCGCAAAGTCGCCACCGTGAACCTGCCTACCGAATATGGGCACTTTACCTTGCACGCTTACGAGAATGATATAGACGATTTCCAGCATATCGCCCTCGTCATGGGGGACGTGGCCGGCAAGGAAAACGTGCTGGTACGGGTTCACTCGGAATGCTTCACCGGGGATATCCTCGGATCCTTGCGGTGTGACTGTGGCAGGCAACTGCGCGCGGCCATGGAACTGATCGCGCGCGAAGGCTGCGGCGTCCTCCTCTACCTGCGCCAGGAAGGAAGAGGCATCGGGCTCTTCAGTAAACTCAGGGCCTACGAACTGCAGGAAAAAGGCTTGGACACCTATGATGCCAATGTCCACCTTGGCTTTGACCCGGATCCCAGGGAATACGGCATTGGCGCCCAGATCCTGTATGATCTGGGTATAAAAAGCATGCGCCTGCTGACGAATAACCCCGTCAAGAGGGCCGGTATCGAGGGATACGGCCTGAAAGTCACCGAACGGGTTCCGCTCATCGTGGAACCCAACGAGCACAATCGGCGTTACCTGGAAACCAAGCGGAAACGCTTTGGACATCTGCTCGATCCGGCGGACGTTTCACCACGGGATGGTGCCGCCAACCATACCACGGAAACACCCACCACGGGAGGAATGGAACATGCCCAGAATCCTTGAAGGTCATTACGTGGATAACGGCCGCCGCCGTTTCGGCGTTGTCGTGTCCCGGTTCAACGAATTCATCACCGCCAAGCTCCTCGCGGGAGCGCTCGACGCCTTGTCCCGCCACGGCGTGCCGGACGACGCCGTCACGGTGGCCTGGGTGCCTGGCGCTTTCGAGATCCCCCTGGTCGCCAAGAAAATGGCGCAATCCGGACGGTACGACGCGGTCATCGCCCTGGGATGCGTCATCCGCGGCGCCACGCCCCACTTCGAGTATGTCGCCGCCGAGGCCGCCAAGGGCGTGGGCATGGTCATGCTCGAGACCGGCGTGCCCGTCATGTTCGGCATCCTGACCACCGACTCCATTGAACAGGCGGTCGAACGCGCCGGCACCAAGGCGGGAAACAAGGGCGCCGACGCCGCCATGGGCGCACTCGAAATGGTCAGCCTGCTCGACGCCCTGGAAGAAGCATGAAATTCGGTGCCCGGACACTCGGACGCGCGCTGGCGGTGCAGAGCCTGTACGGCGCGGCGTGCACTGGCAACGACCCGCTAACCGTGCTCGACGGCGTCGTGCGCATGGGCGGGCTGGGCCTGCTGCGGTATCGTTTTGACGACGAGCAGGTCCCGCGGGAATACGCCGTCATTTCCTGCACCCCCTCTACCCGGTCCAATGCCATGCGCTACGCCCGAAAACTGCTGGAAGGCGTTTCCAGGCACGCGCCCATGATCGACCCGCTTATCGAAAGCCACCTCATCGGATGGACCCGCGAGCGGGTCGGACGCCTGGAATGGGCCATCCTGCAGGTCGCCGCCTGCGAAATGCTCTGCCTGAAACTCGTGGATCCACCCATCGCCATCGACCAGGCCATCACGCTGGCCAAGTGGTTTGCCCAGGAGGAAACCGCGCGTTTTATCAACGGCGTGCTTGACGCCGTCGCGCGCCACGCGAAAACGAAGAAGGACACGGATGAGACCACGAACCATGAATCGGATGCCTGAAGAATCCCTGGTTTCCAGGAGAACTTTGCTGAAAGTTTGCGCGGGAACCTGGTGGCTGTCCGCCCCGGTTCTCCGGGCCTGGGCGTCTGAAGCCCGACCATCCCAGCCATTGATTGCCGCGAAAATCATTCTGGAACACGACGACGGTCAATTCCTGTGGTTTCATCCCCGCGCCTGCGCGATACCTGGCCCCGATCCGGCTAAGCCTCCACGCATCCTCATGACCATACAGAAACACCTTCGGGTATCCGACTACTATTCCGGCTTGTGGTACATGACCTCCGAGGACCTGGGAGAAACCTGGCGCGGCCCCATGGAAATCCCATCACTGGCCTGGCGCGAAGGACCAGGAAACTCCACCGAATCCGTCGCGGATTTCACCCCGGGATACCATTTCAGGACCCGGAAGGTGCTGGCCATGGGAGCCGGGGTCTATTATGCGCCGGACGGAAGCCAGATCAAGGATCTCCCCATTGCCAGCCCGACCGTTTACGCCGTGTTTGACCCGGAACACGACGCATGGTCCGAACGGGCCATCCTGCGCCTGCCCGATGAACCACGATTCCATACTTCCCGGTGCGCCTGCTCCCAGTGGCTAATACTGGACGACGGCTCCTTGCTCATCCCCCTGTATTTCAAGTCCCGGAAACAGCAGGATTATTCGGTGGCTGTCGCGCGTTGCGCCTTTGATGGATCTTCCATCACCTTTCAGGACCTGGGCAATGCCATGACGGTAACCGGGGGACGGGGACTCTGTGAGCCTTCCCTGGCGCGTTGCCGCGACCGGTTTTTCCTGACCCTTCGGAACGATAACCGGGGATACGTCACCACCAGTGAAGACGGTCTGCGCTTTGAACCCATCCGGCCATGGTTGTTCGACGACGGCACTGAACTGGGGTCCTACAACACCCAGCAGCACTGGCTAACCCACGGTGACCGCCTGTTCCTCGCGTACACCCGTCGAGGCGCGGGCAATGACCACGTACCACGGCACCGCGCCCCCCTCTTCCTGGCCGAGGTGGACCCGGATCGGCTGGTCGTGATGCGGGACACCGAACAGGTACTGGTGCCCGAAAGAGGCGCGACACTGGGCAACTTCGGCGCAACCCCGGTTACGCCCGAAGAATCCTGGGTGACCGTCAGCGAAGGCGTGTGGTCGGATGACGCCCGCCGCCGCGGAGCCACCGGCGCGACCTGGATCGCCAGGGTTCGCTGGCAGTCCTGAATCGGGTATCATGGTGTTGCCACGTTTCAGGTACTGGTAACCCAGGGGAGAACCTTTATGGCGCGTAATTTCCGGGTGCTGATGGTTGGCACGGAAGTAGCCCCGCTGGTCAGTTCGGGTGGGCTGGCGGATGTCATGGCGGCCCTGCCCAAGGCGTTGCGGAAACAGGGCATGGATGTCCGGATCATCATGCCCGCCTTCCGGCAGATTCCCCATGATCTGCGGGGACCCTATGTCGGTGCGGTCTCTGTGCCCATCCGCGACGCCCGGCAGACCGGTGCCATTCGGGAAACCATCTGCCCCGACTCCGGCGTGCCGCTCTACCTGGTCGAACACGAAGCCTACTACGGACGCGAAGCCCTTTACGGTTCGAGCGCCCACGAGTATTACGACAACCCGGAGCGTTTCGCCTTTTTCTGCCACGCCGTGCTGCAAGGCATGCCCCAGGTCGGCTGGAAACCTGACATCATCCAGTGTCATGACTGGCACACCGCCATCATCCCCATCCTGCTGAAAACCCGGTTGCGCGACGATCCCTACTGGCGCGAGGTCCGGTCCCTGTTCACCATTCACAATATCGCGTTTCAGGGCAGGTACTCCGTGGATCGATTTGACATGACCGGCCTGGACCGCGCCCTGTTCGAAAACGGCACGCTGGAATACGAGGGCGATTTCAACCTGATGAAAGGGGCCATCCAGTTCGCCGACGCCCTCAACACGGTGAGTCCGCGGTACGCGCTGGAAATCCAGACCCTTGAATACGGCTGCGGACTGCATGGCCTGCTGGCGGGACGATCGAAGGACCTCTACGGCATCCTGAACGGCGTGGATTACACCGTCTGGAACCCCGAAACCGACCCTCATATCCCCGCCCGCTATACCGCGGACGATCCGGCGGGAAAAGCCGCCTGCAAGCAGGCCCTTCAGCAGGCCATGCGCCTGCCCGAAAAGACGGATGTTCCCCTGGTCGGCGTGGTATCCCGGCTGTACTGGCAGAAGGGCATCGACCTGATGCTCGACGCCCTGCCCAACCTGGTGCAAATGGGATTTCAACTGGCCATCCTGGGCTCGGGGGATCACGCCCTGGAACGCCGACTGGAAGACGCCATCCCCCGTTTCCCGGGCCAGGTCGGCGTGTACCTGGGATACAACGCCGGACTGTCTCATCTCGTGTTCGCCGGCAGCGACTTCTTCCTGATGCCATCCCGCTACGAACCTTGCGGGCTGACCCAGATGTATGCCCTCGCTTACGGCAGTATCCCAATCGTCCGGCGCACCGGTGGCCTTGCCGATACGGTGGCGCACGCCACTGAACGAAGCATCCGCTCGAAAAAAGCAACCGGCATCTCTTTCGTGCCCAAAACACCGGGCGCGATTACGCGGGCCGCCGCCCGGGCCCGGTCCCTGTACGACGATCCAGCCACCCGGGCCGCTGTCGCGCGAACGGGAATGAGCCAGCGGTTTTCCTGGGAAAATTCGGCCAGGGAATACCTTCGACTGTATGAACGCCTCCACGTCTGAAATACCCCGTTCGCCGGGTGAACACGCCAGAATCATCGAGACCAACAGCCCGGAACAGACCGAACAACTCGGCGCCTGGCTGGCACACGTGCTTCCGGATGGATGCGTCGTTGCCCTCTTCGGCGACCTTGCAGCCGGAAAAACCTGCCTGACCCGGGGTATGGCTTCTATCTTTGGCGCGAAGGCGATCCACAGCCCCACGTTCACCCTGGAAAACCGGTACGGCACCCCTCCCCGCCAATTGATCCACCTTGACCTGTACCGCCTGCCCGGCCCACATGCCCTGACTGACCTGGGTTGGGAAGAATCCCTTGAACCCGAAACGGGACTTTGCGTCATCGAATGGGCTGACCGCGCGATGGATTGGCTCCCTCCCCTCCGGGTCGATGTGCGCATCTACCATGCGGGCGATAACAGGCGACGCATCGAGATCGAACCGGTACATCCCGATATCACGCTCCCGGAGTTCCCCGTCTTCTCCGACATGGCCTGACGGGAACGCGCCGGTTCTTTACCGCCCGCCCGGAAACAGCGGTTCAATGTTATCAATCCCCGAAACGGGGCCGGCAGGCGACAAACCGGGCCCGGAGGTTGCGCCGCCCTCATCCGCTCCGGCCTGTTCGGCGGGTGGCGCACTCCCGAGAAGGTCCAGCAGGGCCCGGGCCTCCTCGGCAATGGCGTCCGCCAGGGCCTGGGCTTCCTGGCGCAGCCTTGGGGGTCGCATCCCCGCGCGTTCCTCGGCGAGAATCTGGCGAACCCCTTTCCGGCTGAGTCCCTCGTAGGTCAGCATGGTCCGGATTCGCCGGAAGAGTTCGATGTCCTCCTTGAGATAGTACCGGCGCCCGGAATGGGTGCGGCGCACGCGGATGCCGGGAAACTGCCGCTCCCAGGACCGCAGGGTATGGACAGGCAGGCCGGTCAGTTCCGCCACTTCGCCGATGGAATACCTGCGTTCGGCGCTGATGGGAAGGGCGTCGTCCTGGTCGCCCGGCGGCGGGGTCGGCTCACGCATCCGGCTCATCCTTTCCCTGGGTCCAGACCGTCAGTCCATCGAGGTTTAATTCCCGTCGCCGTTCCCAGAGGGTAGCCACGAGCCAGCCCGCCACGAACATCAGGACATTGCCCGCGACCCCGCCATAGTAGGTGTCGAAGGGCACCGGGGAGGAAATCCACTTAAGTTCGACCATGGCCAGCCACGCGCTGAACGCCACGGCGAGGACGATGCCCACCGTGGCCGCCCGGGAAGAGCCCCGCAGGCTCATGAAACCGAACAGGTAGAGTCCCAGCAGACCACCGGTGAAAATGGCGTTCAGCTTCATGGCCGTGTCCTGAAGGGTCTTGCTGTCGGCCCACATGAGCAGGGACGCGAAGGCAATCATGGTGACGGACGCGGCAAAGGCTACCCACCGGGCGGATTTCATGTAGTGGGTGTCGTCGCGGCCGGGAGCAATGTGGCGCTTGTAAAGGTCCACGATGGAGACGGCCGACATGGCGTTGATACTGGAGGACAGCGAAGACATGGCCGCCGAAAGTACCCCGGCGATCACCAGCCCGGAAATGCCCGGCGGCATGTAGTTCACCACGAAATGGGGAATGATGGAATCGGCTTTCCGGCCGCCCTCGCCGGTCAGCATCGCCGCGGCCGCGGGGTCGGGATGCAACTTGAAGAAAACGTAGAGCGAGGTGCCCAGAAGCATGAAGAAAGCCCAGGTGGGCACGCTGCACAGGCAACAGATCCAGATGGCCCGCGTGGCTTCTTTCGGGTTTTTGGCGGCGACGTATTTCTGGATGACGTTCTGGTTGCTGCTGTACTCGACCAGCCAGTTGTTGAGGCCGACCAGGATCATCATGAAGACCGTTTTCTGGGCCAGGGAAAATCCCCAGGGGGCGGGTTCCAGTCGGCCGGTTTTCGGGTTGAGGTCACCGAGCATGAACTTGCCGTCCTGCCAGGCCGTGGACAGGATGGCTGGCAGTCCGCCGTCCACCCCGCGGATGACCAGGTAAAAGATCATGAAACCGCCCAGCCAGAGCAGGAAGGACTGGATGAAATCGGTCCAGATAACGGCTTCAATGCCGCCGGTGATGGTGTAGAAAGAGGTGACCACGCCTCCCACCAGGATGCAGAGGTAAGGATCGAGGCCGGTCATTTCGTGCACCAGAAGGGCAACCAGGTAGAGGATCATGCCCACGCGGGTCACCTGCCCCAGGATGAACGTGACCGCGGCGTATCCCCGGACGCCCGGGCCGAATCTCGCCTCGAGGTACTCGAAGGCGGACGTGACGCGGGCCCGGCGGTAGAAGGGCAGAAAGACCAGCGAGGCGATCCAGATGCCCAGGGGCAGCATGAGGCACGGCAGAAAACGCAGCCAGGCGGTCTTGTAGGCGTCACCCGGGTAGGCGACAAAGGTGATGGAACTGATGGAGGTGGCGAACATGGACAGGCCGAGCAGCCAACCGGGATAGGAACGTCCCCCCACAAAGTAGTTTTCCGTGTTCTTGTTGCGTCGGGCGAGGATGGGACCCAGCGAGGCCATCCCGAGGAAGTAAATCATCAGCACGATGATATCAACGGTTCTCATGACTGCTCCCCATGTTGCCTGGTTGATCCAAACCGGTCCGCTCCATGCCACGCCGACCGAAAGTTCAGTGTACCAGCCGCTCCCGAACGGTATCAACGCCATCGGTCACCATCCAAGGAGCAACGCGCCGCCGGCGCCAGCGTCCGCATCCGGGGAAGCGGTTTCCGCGCCTGAACCGGCAGGTACCGGGATCCGATGAACCCCATCAGGGGCGCGGGGCGAGTGGCGCATCGTTGCCGGGCTCATGGGGCGGGTGGGGTCGGGGGGATCGGGTCCGGCGGGGAGGACGAGGGGCGGCACGGCCCAGGCGCGTTGCTCGCGGGCCCGCCGGTCCAGCCAGCAGGCGAAGAAGGCGCAGCGGTCGGCGTCGATCACGTGGTCCGCGCCCTTGCTGTAGCGCGGCACGCCCCGGGCGTCGCACCGGAAGGTGTGGCCGGCGTACTGGACCTCCCGCTCCCCGTCCCGGGGCCAGCGGACCGCCCGGCACGCCATGGCCCGCTGGATCAGCTCGGTCATGAACTCCTTGGCGTGGCGCCGGGGACTGACGCCCGGTGCGGCGGGTCCCGTTTCGATCACCGAGCCGAACTCCACGGCGTGGAGCCGCCCGGCCAGGCCGGCCGCCCGGCGCAACAGGTGGTGGGCGGTGGCCAGCCCGCCCGCGCCGGCGTCCAGGGCGATCCGGGCGAACCGCCATTTTTCGTCCAGGGCCGCCAGCAGCCGGGACTGGGCGTCGTAGTCCAGTCCCCGGGCCTTCAGGCGGGCCCGGGCCACCATCACGCCGCCGGGTTCCTCCTCGTAGATCACCAGCTCGGAGGGATCCCGGGCGTAGCCGAGGTCGCCGCCCAGGAAATAGCGCCCGGGACGCCCGGGCCCGGGCAGGGTGTCCGGGTCGGGCTCCACCCGTTCCACGGCGACGACCACGGCGGGCAGGGCGGGATCGACGCAGTCCTGGTAGGCGTCCAGGGCAAAGACGGCGTTTTCCGGCTCGCCGTGTTCGCCCAGGACGCGGTGGACGTAGGCGGGGGCGTGGCGTCCGCCGTAGAGGTTGGCGAGTTCGGCGTCCTTTTCCGGGGTGTAGTCGGGGTTGAGGGTGCTGGGCCAGTGGTGGTGCTCGGCGGCGGGATCGTGGCACAGGCGGTAGAAGCCGTTGCGCAGGCCGTTGGGCACGCCGTAGACCCAGCGCCTGCCGCCGGTGTTGAGGGCCTGGTGGAGTTCGATCCAGGCGGCGTCGGTCATTTCCTGGGCCTCGTCGACGAGGATCCAGTCGACGTGCATGCCCTGGTAGTTGACGCCGCGGGGGCCGCTGACCCGCCCACGCAGGATAAAGCCGTTCTCGAAGCGCAGGAACCAGGAGGGCTGGACGCGGCGCTCGAGGAGGGTTTCGGCCAGTTCGGGGACCTGCTGGACGCGGCCGCAGACGCGTCGCATGAGGGGCTCGAGGTGGTTGTGGCAGGGGGCGGTGATGAGCATCTCGCGCCCGGGCAGGGCGAGGGCGGCCCAGCAGGCGATGATCTCGATCTCGGAGGTCTTGCCGACATCCCGGCCGTCGCGGTGGACCTTCCTGGGGGCGTTGGACTCGAGGGAGTCGACCTGGTAGGGCCGGGGCTCCCAGGGGTGGCCGTCGCGGTCGGTGAAGCATCGCCGGGCGAAGGCGACGCGGGACCGGAGCCAGTCGGGCAGGGGGGTATCGGGCAGGCACCGGTCCCGGGGCGGACCGGGCCGGGCGTCGGGCCCGGGCCCTGGGGCGAAGGGAACGATGTGCATGGTTCGGGATCCTTCTGGGTCGAGGGCAGATTTCTCGTCGCGATGGAATGTAAGACCTGGGCGTATTCCACTTGAACGCACAACTGGTCACTTCGACGAACGAAGTGAGGAGAAATCTGCTGTCACGCCACTCCGGAAAAAGTTGTCATTTCGACGAACGCAGTGAGGAGAAATCTTGCGTTCTGTCTGGACGGGCGGAAAAGATTTCTCGCTGCGCTCGAAATGACATGATGCGCGGAAATGCAGGATTAAGGTGTACTGCAGGGAAAGATTTCTCGCTGCGCTCGAAATGACAGAGGGGGGCGAAATGAGACAGTGGTTCGAAATGACATGAAATGTAGCCATGACACGGGGCTCGGCATAACACAAGGGCTCCACCGGACAAGACGATGGGTATTCCCGCCTGGGAGAGGTAATGCCCTCCATATATAAGGGCATTCTGTTGCGCGGCAGGCGGGGTGAAACGGGACGCAACGGCCCGGGGCGGATCGGGCCGGGCATCGGGCCCGGACCCCGGGGCGAAGGGAACGATGTGCATGGTTCGGGATCCTCCTGGGTCGGGAGAGAAATGGATCATCGGTACGGTTGGGGCCACTACGAGCATCCTCCAGGGTCGGGGGAAACGGGTGGGGCCGTTTCCCGGGGCACGGGGCCTTGCTGTCGGGCCCGCGCATCGTGTCGTCCTCCAGGTACGGGGCCTTCCTGTCGGGCCCGCGCGCCATGCCGTCTCCCCGAGTCATGGGGCAAGGGGGGGATGCCGTGGACCCAGCCGGGGAAAAGCCGGCATCGCGCGCAACAGGCTGTCATACGCTGTCATTTCGACGAACGCAGTGAGGAGAAATCTTGCGTTCTGTCTGGACGGGCGGAAAAGATTTCTCGCTGCGCTCGAAATGACAGAGGAGGGCGAAATGACAGAACAGGGTATTCCCGCCTGGGAGAAGACATGCCCCCATATATAAAGGGCATTCTGTTGCGTGGCAGGCGGGGGTGTCGGCGGGGCGCATGGTCCACGGTCGGGGGCAGGGATAAAAGGACCGGGGCCCGGTCCGGCGAGGGTTCCGAACCGGGCCCCGGAAACTTCCGGAGTCAGGAAGTCACTGGAAACTTACGAGCGCCGACGGCTCACCGAGGCGGCCAGCAGGGCCAGGCCCAGGCCGGCCAGCAACAGGTCACCGCCCGCCGAAATCAGCAGGTCCTTCACGAACAGCCGCTTGACGCAGCCGAAGCAGCCGCTGATCTTCAGGTAGTTCTTCAGTTCGTCCAGCGTCAACTGGCCATCACCATTCGTGTCAATCATGTCGAATACCTCGA
>JAGPFE010000080.1 GCA_018056705.1 Candidatus Hydrogenedentota bacterium
CGGCGGCGGAGATGGCGGTGGCGGCGGCGGCGGTGGCGGCGGCGGCGGCGGTGGCGCTGGTGGAGGCGCCGGCGGTGGCGCGGGCGGCGCCGGCGGAGGCGGATCTTAAGGGAACGTCAAAGGCGCGGATGGTACCGTAACCGCCAACAATATTTCCGGTGGCGCGGGTCAGCCGGGTGCCAGTGGTGCCAACGGTTCCGGCCGAACGGGGGGTAACCCGGGCAGCGGTGGATCCGGCGGCAATGGCGGATCCGGTGGCGCGGGCGGCACGGGAGGTAACGGCGCGAGTGGTCCATCGGGGGGTGGCGCGTTCGTACTGGCGGCCCAGGGACTGCTGGACGTCACCAGCAGTTCATTCGACGTCAGCGCGGCCCCGCGACAGGGCACCGGTGGCTCCGGCGCGGCCGGCCAGGCTGGTGGCGCGGGTGGCGCGGGCCAGCCAGGCGCCAATGGCGGTACTGGCGTGAAGAGCGGCGTAGCCGGTAAAGGCGGCGATGGTGGACGAGGCGGAGACGGCCAGCGCGGTGGTGATGGGGGCGCGGGCGGCAGTGGTGGTGCGGGCGGAGGCTCCGGCTACGGCACGCCAGGGATGATCAAACTGATGGGCTCGGTGATCCTGGCGAACGGCCGCATCATTGAGGCGGGAAACGTGGCGAGTTCGGCGCCCGAGCATAACGGCCGCTTCACGTGGATTTCCAACATGAACATGGATGCCATCATGCTGTACCGGCCAATTTTCAGCACTGCCGGTGGCCAGCAGATTGTGTACGGCATCACGACAAACCATACGCTGCTCACCGCGTATAACTCCTTCACCGCCAGCCTGACGCCCAAGATTCCGGAGTTGCAGGGTGGCCCCGCGGCGTGCGGATGGCTCAATGCGAACTACTGGAACCGTTCCCAGGTAGACGCGCTGATTCCAGACGCGAATAACGCGTTGCAGATCTGTATCCTGCGCCAGACCTCCACGCCGTACGCCTCGGTGTTTGACGGTTACGACCAGGTGTTCATCAAGAACACGACCGGTTCCACGCTGACCAACGTGGCGGTGAGCATCGGGGGCGCGGCGCCTCAACTGATCTCCGGATCCGGCGGCACCAACGGCGTGTTGAACAACGGGCAGGTGTGGACCACCACCGTTCCCGCCGGCATGGCGGTAGTCGGGCTGGTACTGCCCCACGTGCAGCCGCAAACGCAGGTGGTACCGGCAACCCAGACCGCCCAGTTCACGGTGCGGGTGGCCACGGGCGGTGGACATACCTACCAGTGGTACAAGGACGGCGTCGCGCTGACCAATAACGCCACCTATTCAGGCGTTACCACGTCGACGCTAACCATTTCGAACTGCCACAACTCGGAAGAAGGCTATTACACCTGTCGCGTGTATGACGGCGGGCTTGGATCGGTGCTGCTGGGACCGGGAAGCCTGATCGTGCAGGATCCCGCGTTTCTGACCAATCCGCAGTCGCAGACGGTAGATCCGCTCACGGATGTCACGTTCAGCACGACCGCGGTTGGCACGATCAACACGATCCGTTGGCTGAAAAACGGGGTACCCATTTCCAACGGTACGTTGCCGCACGGGACAGTGGTCAGCGGCGCGGACACGTTAAGCCTCACGCTGACCGGCGTACGGGAACAGGACGAAAGCAACTACGTCTGCGAACTCACCGGGCCAGACGGCATAACCCTGTCGACGGCAGCCATCCTGACCGTTAATAATCCGCCGGTGATCTCCGTGCACCCCCTGAGCGCGAACATCCCGGTAGGCGGGAGCACGGTGCTCTCGGTGCAGTTGTCCTCCGGAACCCCGAACTTCGACTATGTCTGGGTCAAGGAACTGTCGGGAGGCGGCGAAGAACTGTTGCGGGTTATCTCGAAATCCAGCCTTTCCGATTCCCTGAACATTCCGCTGTCTGGAGGCGGCGCGCAGTTGAGCGATACCGGCCGGTACCGGGTAAAAATCAAGAACTCGGCCAGCATGTCCATGAACCAGACGGGCGATCCGGCCAATGACTGGGTGGTTTCCAACTGGGCCACGATCACGGTGTACGAGCCGTTGACCGTGATCACCCAGCCGGCCAGCCAGTCGGTGAACTATGGCGACACGGCTACCTTCACGTGCACGGTTGGCGGTTCGCTGACCGGTTTGCAGTTCGAATGGCTGAACGCGGCCAACCAGGTGGTCACGGTGGTAAATCCGCGGGCATCGGTCAGTAATGCAGGGCCGACGTCCACGCTGACCATCACGAGCGCCCAGAACAGCGATGAACCCGCGGGCTGGCCCGCGCAGGGGTATCGCTGCCGGATCTCCAACGCCTACCAGTCCGGATCGAGCGCGATCTATACCCAGCGGGTGAACCTGACCGTGCAGGATCCGGCAATCCTCACCCATCCGATCAACCAGACGGCCAACCTGGGCGGTTCGGCGACCTTCTCCGTGGTGGCGGTGGGCAGCGCGAACACCTACGCGTGGTACAAGGAGGGTAACGGAACGGTCCTGGGCACCAACGCCGATCTAACGTTGACCAACATCACTGAAACGGACGCTGGACAGTATTACTGCGTGGTGACCGGGCCGGACGGCAGCGTGGAATCCAACCGGGCATCGCTGAGCATCTCCGACCCGTACATTGTCGGGCATCCCGCGTCGGTGGTGGCCGATCCGGGGAACACGGTGTCCTTCTCGGTGGTCATCGGGTCCCTGAGCACCAAGCCGATTGGGTACCAGTGGCGGAAAAATGGCGTAAACCTGGCTATTCCTGGCGCATCGGGCACCTTGGACATCAGCAATCCATCTTGGACGGTCACGCTGACGCTAACCAGCGTTTCGCAATCCGACGAGGGCAGTTACGACTGCGCGCTCAGCGGAGTCAGCGGCCAGATCATCTCCAACGCGGCGACGCTTACCCTGCGGAGACCGCCGGTAGTCAGCGGCATCCAGGTCAACCCGAGCACGGGGATCGCGCCGCTCGGCAGCAACGCGTCCCTCAAGGTGATTGTCTCCAGCGGCACGCCGCCTTTCACGTACCAGTGGACGAAAAACGGCCTGCCCATCACGGACGCTAACATAAGTGGCGTAACCACCGACACGCTGATCTTCACGAACGTGGTACAGAACAACGAAGGAACATACCGCTGCGTGGTATCCAACAGCGCGGGATCGGCCCAGGCGGAACGCCAGCTTATCGCGGGCAGCCTAGTCACCTTCGCCGTGCAACCGCAAAACAAGAAAGCCTACTACGGCGAAAACACGAGTTTCTCCGTGGTAGTCACCGGAGGCAAGGGCGTCAAAACGTACCGGTGGAAGAAGAATCGGGGTGGGATCATTACCACCGTGGGATCCAACTCCACCACCCTTTCGCTGACCGACTTGCGCACCACGGACGCGGCCACGTACTGGTGCGAGGTCACTGACGAACGGGGCGTGTACAGTTCCAACATGGCCACCCTGTCGCTAGCGGATCACCTGCAGATCACGGAATCCCTGCCGTCCTCGACCACGGTGCCCACGCGAGGTACCAGCACGCTCACGATCCGGTACAGCGGGGGACACACGCCCGTAACGGTGATGTGGCAGCGTAATGGCGAGCCACTCAAATCGGTGTCCGCCCATTTGATTACCAATGGGTCCCAGCTGGTATTCAACAATCCCGCGGAATCGGAATCCGGGACGTACACCGCCGTCGTGTTCGACGCCCACACGGACCTGCTGAGTCAATCCTGCAACGTAACCGTAGTTAGCAACCTGCCGGCCGTCAACCTGCTCGGCATCGGAATGACCGGACTGGCAATCGGACTGGCCGGCGTCCTGTTTACGAGACGGTTCAGGGCCCAAAAAGGCTGAGCGACAGGCAACATTGAACGCAACCTCCGGCGGAAAACTCCGCCGGAGGTTTTTTATTCGCGCGACCGGCGCGGGCCATACCGTGGCCCCGTCCACTAAAGGCAAGTAATCAGAAACAACGCTCTCGGCTAATCATGTCTTCACGAAACTCAAACATGAAAAATTGCGCGGCTCATCAAAAATCCCTATAATTTTTCAGGCTGACCCGCCTGGAAACCAACCATGGACACGCACGTGCTGGTGCTGAACAAGTCGTGGGTGGCGGTCAACGTGACCCCGCTCAGGCGGGCCCTTGTCCTGATTTTCGATGGCGCGGCGCGGGCGGTAGACCCGGATGATTTCAGCCTGCACGATTTCGATTCGTGGCGCGCGCTGTCGCAGACGAAAAACAATCCCCGCTGGCGCTACATCCGCACGCCAAGCACGCGAATCCGGATCCCGGAAGTCATCCTCCTGGAGCGATTCAACCGGGTCCTCCGTCCGGTTGCCCATCTGTCCCGACGCAACATCTTTCTGCGGGACCGCAACACGTGCCAGTACTGTGGTCGACGTTTCGCCAAGCAGGAACTGACCATTGACCACGTGCTTCCCCGATCCAGGGGAGGCATTGATTCCTGGGAAAACCTCGTGCTCGCGTGCCTTCCATGCAATACCCGGAAAAAGAACCGAACCCCTGAAGAAGCCGGCATGCCCCTGTTGCGGAAGCCTTTCGCTCCCCGGTGGCTTCCCCGCTTTTCGCTGAAAATTCCCCCGGAATCCCTGTCCACCTGGCAGCAGTTCGTGGACGTGGCGTACTGGAACGTCCAAATCGGCGACGACGAAGAACAAGACGGACAGGTATAATAGCCCGCGTCCCATATCCGGGCAAGGTACGCTGATTTAAGGTTTCACTCACACGCGGGAAAGGTATTTTCATGTCATCCAACGCGCGCGCATCCATCCTGACGCTCAAACCGGGAGAGGAGCGTCGCCTGTTGCGGGGTCACCGCTGGGTATACCGTAACGAAGTCGCGACCCTCTCCCCCACGCCAGCGGACGGAGACATCGTCGATATCTATTCGGCCGAACGGCGTTTCATCGGACGGGGATACTACCAGCAGGCAGGAGGCATTGCCGCGCGGATCTTTTCCTCCCACCAAGAGAATCCGGATGAAGTGTTCTGGCAAAAACGGTTGCGGCAGGCGGCGACCCTTCGGGAACGGTTGTTTCCCGCTGAAACGGTATATCGCTGGATTTTTGGCGAAAGCGATCATCTCCCCGGGCTGGTTATCGACCGGTACGACCAGGTGGCCGTAGTGACTTTCGACAACCCTTTTTTTGAAAACCGCCTGGACACACTGGTGTCGGCGATCCGTTCCACGTCCGGAATAGCGAGCGTGCACGTTTCCCGCTCGGGCGGCGACCCCGCGTGGTTCGGCGAGCCTCTTGAGACGGTCCGCTTCGAGGTCAACGGCCTGCGCGGCGCGTTCTGCCCGACCCGGGCGCAGAAAACGGGACTCTTCCTGGATCAGCGGTGCAACTGGCCCGTGATCCGACGCTTCGCGGAAGGCGCGGAGGTGCTGGACGGTCACTGCTATCACGGCTGGTGGGGATTGCATGCCGCCGCGGGCGGGGCGGCGCGCGTGACGGCCTGTGACACGTCCATGGCCGCCCTGGAACAGGCCAGGGAAAACGCCGCGCTCAACGGCATGGAGAACCGATTCCGGTTTGAACTACAACCCGTGGAGGAACTGCTGGCACGGTCCGAGCAGACCTACGACGTGATCGTGTTAGATCCGCCCGCCCTGGCGAAAAGTCGGACCCACGTGAAGCCGGCCCTGTCCCGGTACGTCGAACTTAACGCCCTGGCCCTGCGACGCGTTCGCCCGGATGGTATTCTGATCACTTCGTCGTGTTCGCATTTCGTGGACAACGAACTGTTTGAAGAGATCCTGAAGCGGGCCTCCAGCAAAGCCCGACGTCGGGTCAGCATCCTGGAATGGCGAGGGGCTTCCCCTGACCATCCCATCCTGTTGTCGATGCCTGAAACCCGTTACCTCAAGTGCGTCGTCCTGCGGGTGGAATGATTCCCTCACCGCACCCAGAAAAACAGGATATCGAGCACGCTGGACAGCGTGGAGATAGACCAGGTCAGAAAGGGTTTTCTCTTGTCCTGGACTTCGTGAAAGGTTCGCACGTCGCGAATCACGTTGTGCAGGTTCAGAATATCCCGGAATGTGAAGGCTTCGCGTTTTCCCCAGGCGGTCCAGAGCTTGCCTCCGTTTCCAGCCGGATCAAAAGCCACGATGTAGTAGGTTCCATCCGCGGGAAGGTTGAATTCCTCCTCGACCAGGATCCAGGACTGGGTCCCCGTGAAGGGCTCATCGAAAAATACCGGATCCCGTTCCACCGTGTCGAACCGGCGGACCGAAGTACCCGCGGGCAACGCGAAAGGTACCGTGTCATTCCCGGTTCCCGGGGGACCCACCAGGGCCAGAGATGGCCAGTAGTCCGCGAGCCGTTCCAGGTATGGCACGCCCAGTTGCATGTAGATCGGATCGCCGGCCTTTACGTCAAAGGTCAGCCATAACTGGCCGTCTGCTGGCAGGGGATCATACACCACCTGGGACAGGGTCAGGTCCGTGATCCGCAGCGCGGCATCCGCGGATCGGTGAGAAAGGTCGTTAGCCACGTAGTTATGCGCGTACGCGGCGCCCGTCAGCACCAGGAGCGCGGTAAACGTCATCCGGAAAGGCCGTTTCATCAGGTATCCTCCATGTCGTGACACCTGACAAAACCGGCGCGGGGACGTTTTCATTCCACGGCTTCACAGCGGCTGGAGCACGGCCCTGAGTTCACCGGCCAGGGCGTCGGTAAAGGTAAATTCCACTGGCGCGGCACCAGGAACGGCTTCCTTTCCGAGAACCTTGACCAGCCGGGAGGTCCATTCCCGTTCCGGCATGATCACGTTGTACTCCCGAGACGGGTCCAGGGCATCCGTTTCCACGTTTCCCCCCGCGCCGGCCATGGTGGTCTGGCCTTTCTTTTCCCTGGTGAGTTCCTCCTGGTACCTTTTCAGGGATTCTCCGCGCAAGCGGGCCCGGATGAGGGTTTCCCCCCGCTGGCCACCGGTCCGGAACACGGCGTTCATGTCGACCACCCCCGCGGGCAGGGAATCCCTGAAGATCACCCCCGCGTGACAGCATCCCAGGTCCGCCCCACCGGCCCGCGCGAACGCCCTCGCGGCCAGTCGCGCCAGTTCACCCACGCCTAAGCCACTGTCCGCTCGGCCCAGAACGACCGACGCTTCCGGGCATACCTGCTTTTCCCGCTCCGTGATCATGGCGATCATCTCCGTGTCGGGCGATATCGCCCTGTGGTCCATCTCCACGAGTCCGGCGGATTGGTAGCGGACCTGTCTCGTTTCCGGGTCTACCTCCATCTCCACGCGTCCCACGTATTCTCCGTAAGAACCCGCCTGCGTGATCCAGACCCCGCTCTCGGCCCTGACCGGTTCTTTCAGTATCTCGTGCGAATGGCCGCCGATGAACAGGCCGATTTCCGGGCACTCCCGCGCGAGGGCCAGGCATTCCCGTTTTCCCAGGTGCACAAGGGCAATCAGCAGGTCAGCGCCTTCCTTCAGACGGGCAGCCTCAGCCTTCAGGGTCTTCACGGTGTTCTCCCAGGAAAGTACCCTGGCGTCATCCGTGTCGGTCAACAGCCCGACGATACCCACCCGGATGCCATTGATCTCCCGGATTGCCGACGCGCGGAACAGGGGGTTATCCTGATCATCCGTGACGTTGGCGCACACGACATCGGTTCCACCCAGCAGGGCCAGGCATTCCTTCAGGTGTTCAAGGCCGTACGCGAAATCATGGTTGCCCACCGTCACGACGTCGTATCCGAGGCGCGCCATCAGTTCGTACGAGAACTGGCTCCGGGTCTTGTGGGCTACCAGGTCCCCTTTTTCCATCACGTCCCCCGCGTCGAGCAGCAGAATATCCTTTCGAGAGGTCCGCTGTTCGGCGATATAGCCTGCCACGTAGGGCAGACCACCCCGCCCGTCATAGTCTGGACGCAGGTGATCATGCAGGTCATTGGTATGCAGGATCAGCAGGCTTCTGAATTCAGCGTGAGCCGGCACCAACAGGAATAAGGCGGCCAGCAAAACCAATAGCCGACGCAACATGGCTGGATTCCTTTCTTACAATGGCTACCCGGACATCAGACTTTTATTGTCCATCCCAGGATTCAGACGTCCGTCCATCAACTCGCCGAAAACCTTAACAGGTTATTGTTAAAAACACACGCGAAACCCGGTCAGTAATCCGTTAAAAGGATTATTCCGAGTCGTCCCGCGCGATTTCAGGCACCTGCCGGGGAAGGCTCGTAAGGGGAGACAACTCGGGAACTGGCTTGGACGTTTTCACGCCCAATTCCGGAAAACGCCTGACCGTCACCAGCAGACGGGATTCCATGGACCCGACGGCCTTGTTGTAAGCCTCCACGGATCGCCCGATACTGGAGCCAAGTTCGCCCATGTATCCCAGGAACGTCGCCATCCGATCCATGAGTTCACTTCCCAGTTTCTGGATCTGGCGGGCGTTTTCCGTGACATTCTGCTGCTGCCAGCCGTAGGCTACCGCCCGCAGCAGGGCGATAAGCGTCGTGGGCGTGGCAAACACGATCCGGCGTTCTGCGGCGTACTCGATCAGCGCGGGATCCCGTAGCAGGGCCTCGCTGAAAAACGGCTCGCCAGGGATGAACATCACCACGAAATCGAGCGCGTCCTGGAAGGCCTTCGTGTAATCCTTGCCGCTCAGCCGGTTGACATGCTGACGAATCTGTTCCGCGTGCGCCTTGAGATGCTTTTCCTGTTCCGCGGGCGGAGCTTCCACGGCCTTGAGATAGGCGTCGAGGGAAACCTTGGCGTCCACCACCACCTTTCGGCCTCCGGGCAGGTTCACGATCATGTCGGGCCTCAACGCGCCGCTCTCCTCCCGGGACGTGGAGACCTGTTCCTCGAAATCGCAATACTGGACCATGCCCGCCATTTCGACCACCCTGCGCAGTTGCAGTACCCCCCAGCGTCCCCGCTGCTGGGGCTGCCGGAGAGCCTGCACCAGGTTACCCGTCTCCTGCTGCAGTTTCTGCTGGGTTTCCATGAGCCCCCGAATC
>JAGPFE010000081.1 GCA_018056705.1 Candidatus Hydrogenedentota bacterium
ACGCGTGTGGCCCGACCACCCGGCCGTCCTCCCGCCGCGCGCGTTACCGTGGACGATGGCTCGGGGCCGCTTACCGTCTGGTTCTGGGGGAGGAGTTACCTTGCCGGCGCGCTGACCCCGGGAACCCTGCTGGCCCTGACGGGGATTCCACGCCACCGCCGGGGGTGGTGCCTGGACAATCCCGAATACGAGATGCTGGATGACGGGCCGGAACCCGGTTCCAGAACATCCCCGTTGCCGGTATATCCCCTGACGGAGGGCCTGAATCAGCGGGAATTACGGCGGCTGATCCGGACGGCATTGGACTGGTATGGACCACAAGTTCCTGAAACCCTGCCGGAAAGTGTTCTACGGGAATACCAGCTTCCCGGACGCTCGGAAGCGATCCGGTTTCTGCATCGCCCAGACACCATGGCCGAGGTGGAGGCTGCCCTGAAACGGTTCCGCTTCGAAGAGGCCCTGCGGTTCCAGGCGCGGTTGCTCATCCGACGCGCGAGGTACCGGGAAGGGTCCAAGTCTCCCCGGAATGTTCAGGGTAACCGACTGGCCTTCCTGCCGTCCATTTTGCCCTACGCGCTCACGGGGGCCCAGCAGAGGGTCATCCGGGAAATCCTGGAGGACATGGCGGCTCCCCGCCCCATGGCGCGGCTGCTTCAGGGCGATGTTGGCAGTGGTAAAACCGTGGTGGCCCTGCACGCCCTGGCGGCAGCGGTGGACAGCGGTCTCCAGGCGGCTTTTCTCGCGCCCACCGAAACCCTGGCCGAGCAACACGCGCTGTCACTGGAGCCTTTTTTTCATCGACTGGGTATCCGCGCGACGCTGCTTACGGCACACACCGACCCCTATGGAGAGGCCCGCCGCCTGCTCCACCTCGGACGTATCGACGTGGCCATCGGCACCCATGCCCTGCTCCAGGAATATACCGTTTTTCAGCATCTCGGCCTGGTGATCGTGGACGAGCAGCACCGGTTCGGGGTGCTTCAGCGGCTGCGCCTGGCGGAAAAGGGGGAACGGCCAGACCTGCTGCAACTGAGCGCGACGCCTATTCCCCGGTCACTGGCGGCCGTGGCGGCGGGTGAACTGGATGTCAGCGTTCTGGATGAATTGCCCCCGGGCCGGAAACCGGTAAAAACCGCCCGGATTCCCGAGGCGAAACGGGCGGACATGTACCGATGGGTGCGGGAACAGGTCGACGCGGGCATCCAGGCGTGCGTGGTTTGTCCCGCCATTGAGGGGGAGTCCGGGGCACCGGCGGACCAGGAAGCCCCCCCGACCGCGCTGGAGGCTCACCTGGAGTACCTTCGGCGTCAGCCGCCCCTTCGGGATCTGCCCATGGCCTGCCTGCACGGCCGGATGAGTTCCCCCGAAAAACGGCAGGTTTTCGAAGCGTTCCGGAACGGCGAAATTGCCATACTGGTGGCCACCACCGTGGTGGAAGTGGGGGTCGAGGCACCGGGCGCGGGCATCATGATCATCGAAGACGCCTGGCGGTTCGGGTTGTCCCAGTTACATCAGTTGCGGGGGCGGGTCGGCCGTGGATCGCGACAGGACTACTGCTTCCTGATGGGGGTGCCCCCCACCGAAGAAGCCCGGACCCGGCTGGACATCCTGTGCGGGCATGTCGACGGGTTCGCCCTGGCGGAGGAAGACTTGCGGTTACGGGGTCCAGGGGATCTGCTCGGCGCGCGCCAGTCGGGAGAGGCGGCCCTGCGGTTTCCGGAGGCCTTCGAAGATCCCGATCTGCTTCGCCAGACCCGCCAACTCGCGGAAGACCTGCTGGCCGGGGGACGCCTTCCGGCGGAATGGCTGGAAGACGGCGAAGACACGAAAGACCTTCCCCCGGGATTGTGAACGCGATCGGGAAACGCTCATGGAAACCGGGCGCCGGCTCCGCGGAACCGACGCCCGGCACAGACCTGGCTGATGGCGAAATTACTTCTTCGCGTTCCGGGCTTTGGCGTTCGCTTTCGCTTTGGCCTTGGCCTTCGCCTTCGTTCCGGCAGGCTTCACCGACGCCACGCGGGGCCACTGGATAGCCGCCTGCGCCGCGGCGAAACGGGCGATCGGCACGCGGAACGGGCTGCAGGACACGTAGTTCAAGCCCACCCGGTGGCAGAACTTCACCGATTCGGGTTCGCCGCCGTGCTCACCGCAGATGCCGCACTTCAGTTCGGGACGGGTCGACCGGCCGCGCTGCACGGCCATGTCCACCAGTTGCCCCACGCCCTGCTGATCCAGCACCGCGAACGGATCCTCGGGCAGGATCTTGTTTTCGAGGTAGTAAGGCAGGAAGCCGCCCACGTCATCTCGGCTGTAACCGAAAGTCATCTGGGTCAGGTCGTTCGTGCCGAAACTGAAGAACTCGGCAACCTCGGCGATCTGGTTGGCCGTGAGGGCCGCCCTGGGAATTTCGATCATGGTGCCGACCATGTAATTCAGTTTGACCTTCTGTTCCTTCTGCACCTCGTCGGCCACGCGGCGGATAATGGCGGCCTGGTGATCGAGTTCGGCCTTCGTGCCCACCAGCGGCACCATCACTTCGGGCAGCACTTTCATCTTCTCCTTCACGACCTGCGCGGCCGCTTCGAAGATGGCCCTCGCCTGCATTTCGGTGATCTCGGGATAGGCGATTCCCAGGCGGCAACCGCGGTGCCCGAGCATCGGGTTCAGTTCATGCAACTGCTCGATGCGGGCTTTGATCCGTTCGACGGCGATGCCGGTCTGTTGCGACAGGTCGGCGATCTGTTCGTCGGTCAGGCCGCCGACGAACTCGTGCAGGGGCGGATCCAGCAGGCGGATTGTGACCGGCCGGCCACCCATGGCTTTGAAGATACCGTAGAAGTCTTCGCGCTGGAAGGGCAGCAGTTTCGCCAGGGCGGCCCGGCGGGCTTCCACCGAGTCGGCCAGGATCATCTGGCGCATGTGGACAATCCGCTTGGGATCGAAGAACATGTGCTCGGTACGGCAGAGGCCGATACCCTCGGCACCGAAGGCCACCGCCTGGGCCGCGTCGCCGGGCGTGTCGGCGTTGGTGCGCACGTTGATCTGGCGGACGCTGTCGGCCCACTGCATCAGTTTCTTGTACCACGGGTTACGATCGGGCTCGGCGGGCAGCACGGGCACCTGGCCAAGGTAAACCTTGCCGGTGGACCCGTTCATGGAGATCCAGTCGCCTTCCTTGAGGACCGAATCGCCAACCGTGAGTTTCTTGTTTTCCACGTCAATGTGCAGGGCGCCGCAGCCCACGATGCAGCACTTGCCCCAGCCGCGGGCCACCAGGGCGGCGTGGGAGGTCATGCCGCCTTTCGCCGTCAGGATGGCTTCGGCCACGTGCATGCCGTGCACGTCTTCGGGAGAGGTTTCGTTGCGGACGAGGATGACCCGCTTGCCGGCCTTGTGCCACGCGGCCGCGTCGTCCGCGGTGAACACGATCTGGCCGACCCCGCCGCCCGGGCCAGCGGGCAGGCCGGTCGCCAGCAGTTTCGCGGTCTTCTCCGCCTTGGGATCGAGCATCGGGTGCAGCAGTTCATCCAGCTGGTTGGGCTGCACGCGGAGGATGGCGGTCGCCTTGTCGATCAGTTTTTCTTCGGCCATCTCGACGGCCATCCGGATGGCGGCCGTGCCCGTGCGCTTGCCCACGCGACACTGCAGCATCCACAGGGTGCCGTCTTCGATGGTGAACTCGATATCCATCATGTCCTTGTAGTGCTTCTCGAGGGTGCGACGGATGGCGCACAACTGCTTGTAGAGTTTCGGGAAGGCCTCTTCCAGCGTGACGAGGTTCTTGCTCTGCTCGCTGGCCGAGTCGCGGTTGAGGGGATTCGGCGTGCGGATGCCGGCCACCACGTCTTCACCCTGGGCGTTGACCAGCCACTCACCGTAGAACTTGTTTTCACCCGTGGCCGCGTTGCGGGTAAACGCCACGCCCGTGGCCGATTTGTCGCCCGTGTTGCCGAAGACCATGGCCTGCACGTTGACCGCCGTGCCCCAGTCGTCCGGGATGCGCTCTATGCGGCGATAAGCCACGGCCCGTTTGCCGTTCCAGGACTGGAACACGGCCTTGATGGCGCCCCACAGTTGTTTTTTCGGGTCGTCGGGGAACTCCTTGCCAAGGGTGTTCTTGACGATTTTCTTGAACTCTTCCGCGAGGTACTTCAGGTCGTCGGCGGTCATGTCGACGTCGGACTTGTAGCCCTTCTGTTTCTTGAGTTCTTCCATCAGGTGCTCCATCTGGAGCCGCACCGCCTTACCCTCGGGAGGTTCAATGCCCGCCGCCTTCTCCATCACCACGTCGGCGTACATCATGATCAGCCGGCGATAGGAGTCGTAGACGAACCGTTCGTTGTTCGTCCGCGCGATGAGCCCGGGGATGGTCTTCGTGCACAGGCCCACGTTCAGCACCGTGTCCATCATGCCGGGCATCGACTTGCGCGCGCCAGAACGGACCGAAACCAGCAGGGGATTCTTGGAATCGCCGAACTTCTTGCCCATGATCTTTTCGACCTTGGCCATCGCGGCGTCCACTTCCTTTTCCAGTTCCTTGGGCAGGTTCCCCTTGTTGGCGTAATACACCGTGCACATCTCGGTGGTGATGGTAAACCCGGCGGGTACCGGGATCCCAAGATTGCACATTTCCGCCAGGTTGGCACCCTTGCCGCCCAGCAGTTCCTTCATCGACTCGTTGCCGTCGGCCTTCCCGCCGCCGAAGAAATACACGTTCTTCTGCTTGGCCATGGTGTCAGGATCTCCTTGCTGGACAGCCGGCACGGCTCGCGGAACCCTCCGCGAAAAATAAAAGCCCCCGCCTGTCCTGTTCTGTGGTTGGTTGGAAATTCACAAATCACACAGGGTTTGTGGAATTATACCTTTTCGAGAAAAACGGTATCAACTTCCGGATGCGCGCGTGTTGTGTTCGACCCCTCATATTACTCCCCGCTACGGCGTGATGCTCGGGTGGACCGGATCACCGGAGGCCCCTGAGCCCGAGGCGGTGGGCCGGTACCTGGAACGCTTCCTGATGGATCCGATGGTCATCCGCGCGCCGTGGCTTCTCCGGGCCCTGCTGGTCAGGGGATTGATCGTGCCCCGCCGGAAATACCGTTCCGCGGAGGCCTACCGGCGAATCTGGACGCCCCTGGGTTCTCCGCTTGCCGCCCACACCGCCGCCCTCGCGGAAGCGCTCGAGGGCAAACTGGGCCTGCCGGTGCTCCATGGATCCGCGTACGGGAGCCCAACCCTGGAGGATGCCGCGCGGAAAGCCGCGTCCCTCGGGGATGTGCCGTGGTTGTTCATGCCGCTGTTTCCCCAGTACGCGGGGGCCACCCGTGGCACCCTGGAAACGCGCTTCCTGCAGGCCGCCCGGAACGCTGGCCTGCGGGTATTGGGCATCATTCCGCCGTTCTACGACGATCCGGCATACATTGATGCCCTCACGAAAACGGTATTTCCTTCGCTGGAGACCTTTCAGCCTGATCACCTTCTGTTCAGTTTCCATGGACTACCCTTGAGCCATGTCCGTCGGGATGCTGCCCGGGGCCCCGGGTTCGATTACGTGTCCCAGTGCGGGACTACCATGGATCGGTTGCTCGAAGCATTGAACTGGCCCCGGGAACGTGCCAGCCTTGGATGGCAGTCCCGGCTGGGCCGGGGATGGCTGGCGCCGGATACGGCGGGTGAACTGGCGCGCCTGGCACGTCGCGGGGTCCGACGGCTGGCCGTGATCGCGCCTTCCTTCGTGGCGGACTGCCTGGAGACGCTGGAAGAACTGGGGATAACGGGTCGGGACACCTTCCTGCGGCACGGCGGAGACGCCTACCTGCTGTGCCCGGCCCTGAATACCGGAAGCCCATGGATTAGTGCTATAAACGATATAATCGATAAAAATTTAAAATTTGAAACCCTTGACAAGATACCGCTGTAAATTTTCTGCCCGTGGTATAATTCTAACGGGCCGTTGAGGGTTGGGCGGGGTAACAATTGTGGAGTGTACCATGAATCATGGCAGTTTAGATAACCGTTTCCGGTGGCGGGATACCCGGGGACTGAGTTTCATCGAGGTCATGGTGGCGGTCGCCATCCTGGCGATTACCGTGGCCGTTACCGCCCAGGGGTTCATCCAGAGTTATGCTTCGATCCGGTTACAGGAAGAACGCACGAGGGCGTTGAACGACTGTCGGGCGGTACTGTCCGCCCTGCGGCAGGCGGTGCTCAACGCGGAACCTGATGAAGTATGCCCTTCGGACGAACCACAGTTTCCCTGCGTGGCCATCCGGTGGCGTGACGCGTTTCCCGCTACGCCGGAGGCTTACGCCGCCTTGCCCGAGGCGGATCGCGCCCTGCTGCCCGGGCTGTTCACCCTCCCGAACCAGACCTACCAGATTGACCTGCTGGACGAGGCCGGTAATCCGGCCCAGACCTCTCCCGCGCCGGCGGGAAACACCAACCCGGTGATCGTTGGGGTTACCACGCGCTGGACGGGGCCGGGAGGCATTACCTACGCGGTGCAGGCGCGGACCGCCCTGACCGACCGATGAGGAGGTACCCATGCGGGATCGACCGTTGCGCAATGGTTTTACGCTGCTGGAACTCATGATGGCCATGGCCGTGCTGGGCGTGGTGGCCGTGATCTCCGGAGCGGTATACGTGTCCACCTATCGCTCCACGTTGATTAACGCGGCGGCCAATGATCTCCAGCGGGAGGTGCGGGATGCCCTCACCGCGCTCAACGCGGAAGTCCAGTTCGCCGTGAAATCCGCCCGGCCGGGATTAACCCTTCCCGCGGGCGCCCAGGCCATTTCGATCAGCCCGGACGGGCGAACGGTGACCTACACGGTTCCCACGGACTTGAGCGGCCAGAACTTTTCCCAGCCCATCACCATTGCCTTTGTCACGGAGGATCAGCCTGTCCCGGAAGGCAGTTGGCAGGAGGAATTCGGCAATGCCGTCCTGGATGGAGGCGAGGACCAGAACGGGGACGGCATCCTGAACCGTCAACTGGTGATTACCCGGGATGGCGAGACGCATCCCCTGGGCGCCGCCAACTCGCTGGCCAACGTGCGGTTCGCGCTGTCGCCGGATGGTTCCATGCTGATCGTGACCGTCACGGGTACCCGCCGTATCCGGGGAGCGGGCCTGGACCAGGTGATCCGGTTTGACACGACCAGCAACATCTACCTGATGAACTGAAAACGCGGGAAAGGAGAACTCCTATGCGCGCGGGCATGTGGAAAATGATCCGGTCGGAGCGGGGCATGGCGATGCTGGTCGCGTTGCTGGCCATCGTGCTGATCATGGCGGCCCTGTTGCTGGTGACCCGCCAGAGTGCCGAGGCCAAGATGTCTACCGACATCGCGGTCAGCCAGGCACTGCTGGAAGAGGCCTGCAAGGGCGGCATTGACCGGGGTATCGCCCGGGTATGGAACGACTACGTGATGGGCCAGGGGAACACTACGGGTAACCTGGCCTCTTACCGCGTATTTATTGACGAGGTGGTTGCCAACGGGGAGTCCACCCAGATCGTGACGGAAGATACGCCGATGGTGATCGACCCGACCCGGAACATCCGGGTCACCAACGTGACCATCGCGCGGCAGGACGACCTGTTCGGCACCCAGTTAACCATCACCGCGACGGCCACGGCAGACGTGGTCGGCCGGGATGGGGCGACCAGCGCGGCCACGCAGACTGCCCAGCAGACCGTGCTCGTTTCGGGCACGCCGTTTACCGGCTTTGATTACGCCGTGCTGGCCAACAATATCAACTGCATCCTCTGCCATGCCGGTTTCCGCAACTTGCGGCAGGAATACAACACCAACCCCGAGTTGTATGGCACGTTTGACCGGGTAAAGGTGGCCACCCTGCAGGCCCTGCTCTTCAGGCAGAGTACCGCCGACTCCAAGGTGGCCGGAACGGTTTACACCCGGGGCGCGGTCTACAACACCAACTATACCCTTATGACCGACGCCCAGATTTCCACGGGTGATTTCAAGGGCTACCAGTTCTCGGATACGAACGGCAAGGTTGTTCAGAATCCCACCAATGGTTCCATGGTCACCGTACCGCTGGCCCCGGCCGGCACGGACAGCGAAGGACGTCCCGTCCAGTTTGCCAACCTGTACCGCAATTATCCCAGCGACCCCAAGTTGATGACCGATGGACCGCTGCCGGAAACCTTCCCCGCGCCGTTCCCCGATGAAGACGGGGACCGCTACGTGGATGACAACGAGTTTGAGCAGATAGCCGGGCTGCTCAACGGAACCATCGACGGGGGTATCGCTTACGGCGTTCCGGACGGCCAGGTGTATACCGGAACGGGACTGCCTAACGCGTCGAACGGGGCTTTCGGCGCCCTGGCTTCCACCGGCCGGTATGATGGCAACCTGATCCTCGTGGGCACCAACGAAAATCCCATTACCCTGTCGGGGGAACTGGCCGTGAACGGCGACCTGGTCATCAAGGGCAAGGTCAAAGGGGAAGGCCAGATATTCGTCCGGGGGAATACGTATATCGTGGGGGATGTAACGTACGCGGACGCGCCGGGCCAGTTCGGCGTGGCTACCGATGGCACCGAGAACATGCTGGGTATCATCACGGGGGGTAGCGTGCTGATGGGAGACTACCTGACCGTGCGCGGTAAGAATCACACGCAGGATACCTCGAAGTATCCCAATTCCTCGTTGAGCATAAACGTGAGCGTGGATTCGAAAACGGTCAGTACCACGGTGAACAACGTAACCCAGCAGGTGCGCATCGGCTAC
>JAGPFE010000034.1 GCA_018056705.1 Candidatus Hydrogenedentota bacterium
GGCTTGCCGCGCCGCCCCCCAGGCCCATCAGCGATGGTTCGGCGGAACCGCCATCCCGGCTGAGGTCAGGGCTCGAGGAGTTCGACCGGGTGTGTGGCGGTGGCATCCTGCCGGGATCTCTTACCCTCATCGGGGGAGACCCGGGGATAGGTAAATCCACGCTGATGCTGCAGGTCTCCAGGCATATCGCCCGAACCACGGGTCCGGTCCTGTACGTCAGCGGCGAAGAATCGTTTGAGCAGTCCCGCCTCCGCGCCCGGAGGCTGAACGCGCTGGAGCCCCGGCTGTTTTTGTACAACGAAACCCTTGCGGAAATCGCGTCCGAGGAATTGCGCCGGGGATCGTACACCTTTGCCGTGATTGATTCCATCCAGTCCATGCAGGCCGCGGGGGTTACTTCCGTGCCCGGCAGCATGGGACAGGTCCGGGAATGTGCCAACGCTTTTCTGCGAACGGCCAAGGAAGTCGGCGTGCCCATCGCGATGATCGGGCACGTGACCAAGGACGGCGTGATCGCGGGACCCAGGCTGCTGGAACACCTGGTGGACACGGTTCTGTATTTCGAGGGTGAATCAAGACACGCGCTCCGGGTGCTGCGGGCCGTCAAGAACCGGTTCGGGCCGACCAACGAAGTGGGCGTGTTTGAAATGACGGATGGCGGCCTCGTCGAAGTCGATAATCCGAGCGCGGTTTTCCTGGATGAACGTCCGGTGGGCGTCAGCGGATCGGTGGTATTTCCCGCGGTGGAGGGTAGCCGGCCCATGCTGGTGGAGGTGCAGGCCCTGGTGGGCGAACCTCATGGCGGCCCGGGACGGCGTACCGTGACCGGCCTGCATTCCGGCCGGGTGGCCCTGACGCTGGCGGTACTGGAAAAACGCGCGGGAATCCGGCTGACGGACCGGGACGTGTTCGTGAACGTAGCGGGCGGGGCGCGCGTGGAAGAACCGGCCGCGGACCTGGCTATTGCCCTGGCCGTGGCTTCGAGTTGCCTGGATCGACCGGTTCCCGATCGCCTGGCCGCGTTCGGTGAACTGGGGCTTGCCGGTGAGGTGCGGGGCGTGGCGTCGGCCTTGGAGCGGATGGCCGAGGCCGCCAAGTTCGGGTTCGACTGCTGCGTGTGTCCCCCCCTGCCGAAAAACCGAAGGAAACAGGCTGCCGCGTACGGCCAGGCGCGGATGGTGACGCGACTGACGGAAGCGATACGGAACCTGCTGGAGAACTGACGTGCCGAAACGGATTGTGAACGAAGAAGACGCGTTGAACCAGGCGATTCGGATGATTGCTCCCGGCACGCCCCTGCGCGAGGCGATCTCGATGATCCTGCAGGCCGGCACGGGCGCGGTGATCTGCATGGGGGACGTGAACCGGCTGGCCCGGCTGTCCGAAGGAGGGGTAGAACTCGACGCGGAGATGCGTCCACAACTGCTTTACGAACTCTGCAAGATGGATGGCGCGATCATTCTCGACGAAGCGGGCAAGCGTATCCGGTACGCGAACCGGTTTCTGAAGCCGAATACCCGCATCCCCTCTGACGAGACAGGTACCCGCCACCGCGTTTCGCAACGCATAGCCGTGCAGGCAAAGTGCACGGTGATTACCGTGTCCCAGCGGCGGGCCAGCGTCACCATCTACTGCCACGGGCGCAAGTACGCGGTCCGCACGGTGCAGGCACTGGTGAACAAGGTCACCCAGGCGATGCACACCCTGGAACGGTACATTCACGCGCTTCAGAGTGAACTGGCCGAATTGACCATCCGGGAACTGGCCGGATGGAGCACCCTGACCGACGCGTGCCGCGTGCTGCAACGACGAGAAATGGCCGAACGCATTTACCGGCGTGAAGTCCTGCCCCTCATCGATGAACTGGGAGATGAGGGCCGGATGGTGCGCCTCCAGGTGGTGGAAATGCGCAAGCCCGTGGAAGACGCCCTCCTGGTCGTGCGGGACTACGTGAAGGATCGGACCGAGGAACAGGCTCAGGATCGGCTCCGGGCGCTGAGCGAAACCGAGGTACTGGGGCAGGGCAACATCTCGCAGATTCTCGGATATGGGTCCACAACCCGTCCCCAGGAAACCCTGGTCATTCCCAGGGGCTACCGGGTGCTGGGCATGCTGGGGGGACGCTTTCCCGACACCATTATCCGTAACCTGGTGGATCGTTTCGGCAACCTGCAGGAAATTCTGGGCGCTACCCGGGAACAACTGGTCGAGGTGGAAGGAGTGGGCGACGTGATTGCCGAGCGCATACTCAACGGCCTTGACCTGCTGAAAAAACAGTACCTGGTGGACAGCCGTCGCTGACGGACAGCGCGCCGGATGCCGGGGTCTGTGCGATAATGCCCCTGTGGCATACCGGGGAGTTGAACCATGCCTTTCGTTATGGACTGCGAAGTGCTGGCCCACCAGGAAGTGGCGGCTGACCATTTCCGGGTTACGCTGGTCGCGCCGGAGATCGCCTCGGCCGCCCGCGCGGGCATGTTCTGCATGATCGAGGTGGGTGCGGGATACCATCCGTTCCTGCGCCGTCCTTTTTCTATCGAACGGATTTACCCGGACGGCGTATCGTTCCTGTACAAGGTAGAGGGAGAGGGCACCAGGCTGCTGAGCCGGGTCCGGCCCGGTGACACACTGAATATTCAGGGGCCGCTCGGGCGTCCGTTTCCCGTTCCCGGTGGTGTCCGGCGATACCTGCTGGTGGCCGGGGGGATTGGCGTGGCCCCGTTTCCGGCCCTGGCCGAGGCGATCATCGCGGAGGGGGGAACCCCGGAAGTGCTGCTGGCTGCCCGGACCGAACGGTTACTGGTTGGCGCCCGGGATTTTACCCGCATGGGTTGCCGGGTGACCCTGGCCACCGATGATGGTTCCGCTGGTCACCAGGGTACGGCGGCGGACCTGCTGGAGGCGGCCCTGGAACCCCGGGAGAGCGTGGTCGTGTACGCCTGCGGCCCCATGCCGATGATGCGGGCGGTTCACGAGAAATGCCAGGCGGCGGGCGTGGTCTGCTGGGCTTCCCTGGAGGCGCACATGGCCTGTGGTGACGGGGTGTGCATGGGGTGCGTGGTACCCGCAAACCGGGAAATGGAAGCGGAGCGGATGGTCCGGGTCTGCCGGGAAGGCCCCGTGTTTGACACCCGGGACATTAACTGGACGGCATGTCCATAACGGGGACTCGGGGATATGGCGGATTTAAGCGTGAATGTCGGTGGCCTGAGGATGAAGAATCCCGTGACGGTGGCCTCCGGTACCTTCGGGTACGGCCAGGAATACGATGAATACTTCGATATCGCCCGCCTGGGTGCCGTGACGGTGAAAAGCCTGACCCTTCAGCCTCGGGCTGGAAATCGCCCCCCGAGACTGGCCGAAACTCCCGCCGGACTGCTCAACGCGATCGGCCTGCAGAACGTGGGAATCGAGGCGTACCTGCGGGATAAATTACCCTTTTTGCGGAAAAAGGGCTGTACCATCATCGCCAATATTTACGGGTATGCCCCGGAAGATTACGCGGAACTGGCCCGTCGCCTGGAAGCGGAGCAAGGGGCGGACGCCATAGAGGTCAACCTTTCCTGTCCGAACGTGCACGATGCCCGCTCCGTGGGTGGATGCAAACTGGTCGCCCAGCAGCCGGAAGCGGTCCTGAAATATACCCGGGTTATCCGTTCGGCCACGCGATTGCCGTTGTTCATCAAGTTATCTCCAAACGTGGCGGATATCGTGGAGCCCTGCCTGGCGGCGCAGGAAGGAGGAGCAAACGGCCTATCGCTCATCAACACCCTGCTGGGCATGGAAATCGACGTGAAAAGCCGCAAGCCGGTTTTGAGCAATCTGGTCGGCGGCCTCAGTGGTCCGGCCATCCGCCCCGTGGCTCTGAAAATGGTCTGGGATGCTGCCCGGGCGGTCAAAATCCCGATCATCGGCATGGGAGGCATATGCGACGCCCGGGATGCCGTGGCCTTTCTGCTGGCCGGGGCTTCCGCGATCGCGGTTGGAACCGCCTCTTTCCGTCGTCCCGATACGGCAATCCGGGTGATCGAGGGGCTGGAGCGGTACGTGGACGAGCAGGGATTCAGCCGGGTTACGGATATTATCGGGGCCTTGAGAACCGAGTGATCGTTCTTCGTTCAGTCGGCAACCAGAAAACGTGATTCTGAGTGGTTTGCGTTTGAATCGGTTGAAAAGATACCTGATCATTGGCTTGATCATAGGGGGGGGCGGGATCGGTTGCCTGTACCTGTTCCCGTGGGGTCACCCGTCAGACATTCCCCGGGTAAAAATAGCCTGGAATAAAATAGGGGATAAGCCATTTTTATTGTTTTTTTGTAACGACTTTCCGTTTTTCTGGTCTGTTTTTGAAAAAACAGGCGTCGGAACCAGCCTGAAAGAAAATGCGGCCTTTCTGGTCGATACGCCGCAACTGGTGCTCAGACGACGCACCGGTATCCGTTTTACCCCTGTCCGGTGGAGGCTCTGGCTGGGACGTCAGGCATGGTTTGGATGGTGCCCCGATGGAACCTGGTTTCTGGAAGCAGAGGGGGGAATATTGTCCCGCCTGTTTGGAAGGTACTTGTGGGGAGAACATACTCCATCGGTGCATTGGAACGGGGATTCGGTTTCCGTAATGGGGCAGGCATCTTCGTATGGAGTTTTTTTTCAGGGTCAGGATGAATCGAGTATAAACAAAAAAATATTAAAAAAAATAAAAGAAGAAATAAAACAATCAAAAAACTTTATTTTGATCGGTCCGGATGGCGCGGTTCATGGAGTATGCTCCGAGGTTTTATCTGGGCCGCACATGGGGAACTTGGATCCCGTTGAAGGGCAGGCGGAAAGGGTTTTAAGGCAGGACACCTCGTTTTCGATAGAAGGAAAATCATTTTTGTTGATGCCTTTTTTCCAGTTTATACAAAACGAACTTCCGTTTCCCCCATGGAGTTCAGCGATAGTAAGCGACAATTTGGCCGGTTTTTATTTTTATGGGTTTGTTTCCGTGGATGGAGTGCCTGTTCCAGATGTATCGATGACTGTCCGGCCAGAAAGCGAACCATTTTTCTCCCGGGATCCCCTTATACCCGTTCGGGAACGGATTATCGGAGAAAGGAGAGGATGGGAAATTGACCTGTTGCCTCCCTGGCTACGCCTGTATGCCATACCTGAAGGGGGGACGTGTTACCTGGCTACAACATTAACCCGGATCACCGGCTTGTGGGACCACATGAATCAACCGCTTCTTGGGGAAGATATGCCGGATAAAAGTTCTCCCATATTGCGGGTGCATGCGCGCTGGCCCCGACTGGCCCGGTCTGCCCGACCATGGCTCCAGTTCATGGCGGAAAACGACGCGCTTCCCGGGGTTTCTGATCCCCGGGAACTCGAACTCCGCTGGTTTCCGCTGCTGAAATGGCTGGAAACCCTTGGCGATGGAGAAATCGCCGTGTTACCGGCTTCTGGGGGCACGTTGGAGATGAATGGATATCTCTGGAAGCCGTCGGGAGTGGTTCCATGAGGTGGAGGAGGATACCGCAAGCAGGTCTCTGCCTGGCGGGATGCCTGCTGGCATGGGGCGCGGGCCTGACGTGGGGTGAGGCCTATTCCCCCCAGACACAGGCGGTTACCGTCAATCTTGAAAGCCGGAACGCATGGCAGGAATGGGTTCCGGATAGCGGCTGGTTTTCCCGGTTGGAGGCTCTATCCGGGGGGCCACCCCCGGAATCCGTGCTGGGGAATGCCCGCATCCTGGCCGGGGCGCACAAGGGCAGGCTGGTTTGCCTCAGTTCAGGGCTACGGGGTTCGAACTGGTTTTCGGGGGCTGGGGGACAGTGGCTGCTTGAGTTGAATGGTGAAGAGACAGCCATTGGCGAACCCGATTGGAATTGCGTGGACAGAAACGTGGATCCCGCGGGACAACGGGTGATCGAGATCTGGCAAAACCCGACAAGTGGGGTGAAAGTACGGCTGACGTGGCAGGTGGATATGAGCGGATCCAGCCTGGAATGCGAGGCCGAGGAGATGAACCCCGCGCCCGCCGGGCGGTTGACCTGGGACGTCGAACTGGCGCCGGAAGCCCCATTTCCGGCGGCATGGTCAGGGGTGTTCCGGGGAGGGATGGAAACCGCTTGGGTACCGGTGCCTGGCGTGTCCGACACCTTTATCGCCGTGGCGGCCTGGTTACCGGATGCCGCCAGTCGTTCCCGGTGGGAGGAAATCGAGGTGCCGGGCCTGGAAGACCTGAAGGAGTACCAGCGGGCCGATCGATTTGATCGGGATATTCCCGGAAAGGTGCTGGGCTGGCGGATAGCCGCCGGCGCGGTTCAGGAAGTGCGGCCCGCCGAATGGGGAATGCGGGGAGTCCTTCGTAATGGCAGGTGGCGGACCCGGATCCGTTTTCCCGCGGGAGCGAAAGGTTTTATCCGTTACGCGACAGGCGACGATCTCGGGGAGGTACTGGAAGCCTGCATGGTTCGCCGGCAATCGCTGGCCTCCAGTTCAGTCACCGGGGAACCATCAGCCAGGACCGGGATCGGTTCACCGGATCTGCTGGAACTCGCGACGGACCCGGATAGTGGAATTACCGTGGCGCATCCTGGCCGGGGGCACTTTTTCCGGGTGACCCGGCCGGACTGGGCCTGGTTTGCCGCCCGGGAATGGTGGCGGCGCCGTCGTCCGGACCGCGCGGCGGCGCAACTGGAACCTTTTCTGAACCGGTTTAACGGGACTTTCATGCCCAGCCCGAATCCCTTAAACGCGCCTGCCATGGTCAATGTGGCGGGGGAGCCGGTTCTGCCGCGGGTGTTTGACAGTTTCGGGGACACGGCGATCGCGGTACTGGCGGCGGCCGACCTGCTGAATGATAAGGCGTTTCCGATGGATCGGGAAACGCGATCGCGATGGCTGGCCATGCTGGAGCAGGCGGTATGGTCAATGTACTGGCAATCGAACCCGGAGGATGGCACACCACCGCCCGTGTTTCATCCTGGCGCGATGCTTCGCGTGATGGGTGACACGGACTGGATTACCGCGCTGGCCGTGCTGGAATCGGTGGAACCGATGTATCGGAAAGAGAATGGGAGCATGCCCTCGGAGTGGCGGGAATGGCGTCGGGTTCTGGAGACGCGGATCCGTTTCCGCCTGCGCGAAGGGGGAGAGCGATACGCGTGGCCGACGCGCGCGGCAGTGGTGATGTGGCTGTTACGGCGTTCGGAGCCGCTGAATCTCCCGGACCTGGCCCGATTGAACGCTGCGGGTATCGTGTTTCCCCACCGCATGATCCGGGCGGTGGTGCCTGAAGTGCAGGAGGCTCTCATCGACGGGGAATTCGGTTCCCGGATGACCATGTTTTCCGCCATGTTCCGGTCGATTATTGGCCAGAAATGACGACCTGGTCACATTCGGATGTATACCCCTTTACTGCGTAGAATCCACGCGGTGACGTAACAGGCCAGGTATACAATTGCCATGCCGGCAAGGGCGGGTAGCAGAGCAAGGTCATGATCTACCCACTGGTCCGTGACCGTGTTCAGCCCGGCCTGCATGAGGTAGAGGACAAGGGGATTGGAGCCGAGGGTGGTCAGGTGAGGCAGGCGGATGCCTAGTCCTTCATTCAGCAGGATGAATAAAGCGACGGTACACATGCTCAGGCCACTGGAAAAGATGGGGTAGGGCATGGTCATGCCGAACTGGGTATGGGGCCATGATGCCTTGATGCCCGGCCATTCCAGGGTCATGACATGTCCCACGGCCATGAGCATCAGGCCAGCGGTGGCCATTTTTAGAATGGGGCGTGTTGGTAGTTCTTTCTCCCGGATCTGCTGCACCCAGTCCATGGCCAGCGTGCCCATCAGCAAGGGGAAAGCCCAACTCAGCGGCCCCAGCGGTCCACCGTCAATCGAATGTTCCATCAGCCATGGGCCGTACCCGGTGTACGTGAAAATGACCTGGTAGACGGTCAGCATGAGACAGGCCGCGGTGGCCCGGACCAGGGCGGACCGGTGGATCACGGGTAATGCCAGCAGCGAAGCCAGCGCGATATCCGTCAGGGCATCCCACACGCTTACCTTTATATCGAAATTTCCATAAACCAGCCCCAGGCCCAGGAGTTTCAGGTTTCTACCCAAAGCGGCGGATCGGGCTTTTTCGGCCCCTTCCCGCTGGGCGCGGCGCAGGTAGGAAAGCCTGAAAGTCATGCCAACGACGAAAATAAACAGGGGAGCAATGGTATCCGCGTAGGTCATGCCAGTCTTGTGGTGTTTCAGCCATTCCGAAAAGACGGGGAAAATGCTGGCGTAATTGACCACGATCATGCCCAGAATGGCGTATCCCCGGGCCTGGTCGATCCCTTCCACGCGAACAGCATGGCTTTCAGATGATTCCGAATAAGCAGCCATGGCGGGATTTCCTTCAGGAAAGAGTAATCAAGTAAACCGGTTTTCCTCCCCTTGAGAGACCATTATACGCGGATTCCGGTTTGCCCTTCCGTCCCGAAAGCGGCATGGGAAATATGATAGGATGTACGTGTTTCCCAAGCAATCAGCGAGAACCGGGGTGTGAGCCTATGGGATCCAGAAAAACCATCATCCGGAAGGATGAGCAGTTTGCCGACATGGAAGAAGCACTGAACAGTGCTCTGGCCAGCCTGGAAGATGCCAACAGCCGGGTGCAGGAGTTGCTGTCCCGGGAAGCCCCGCCGAACTCGTCGGACCAGAACGGCCCGGGGGATGTCACGACGAACTCGGGTGAATCGGCCGACATCCCGTCCGGTGGCGACGGCCATGCGTGAATCTGCCACGCCGGGAAGCTTGCGGGTTGTACTGGCCGACCCCCACAGCACGGGGGGGGGACAAGTCCGGTATGTCGCGACGCTGGCCCGGGAACTGGCCCGCCGTGGGCACGAAGTGACGGTGGCCTGCCGCGCGGACAGCCTGCTGGAACGCCTGGCGCGCGTCGAGGGAGTCCGCTTTCTTCACCTGGCATATCCCAGGGGGATGAAACCCGCGGCATGGTTTCGAGATCTATGCCGTTGCGCGGGGTATTTGCGGGCGTATCATCCCCAGGTGCTGCACGTGAACGGTTCCCAGGACCACTGGCTTTTCGCCCTGGCTAATCAGCGCCTGGGTCATCCCTGCGGCCTGGTGCGTTCCCGGCACAACACTTATCCCGTGGCGTCGCACGTGTTCAACCGGGTGCTGAACCGGACGTGGACCGACTGGCAACTGCTGGTAGGTCCCGCCCTGGTGCCGCAGTATGAAGGACATCCGGTTTTCGATGCCACCCGGGTGACCGTGGTTCAGAATGGCGTGGACGTGGACCGGTTCAAACCCGATCCGGAGAAGAGACAACGTGCCCGACGTGAGTTTGGTTTTTCCGAGGGGGATATCGTCTGTGGCATCGTCGCGCGGTTGACACCGGCCAAGGGACACCGATACCTACTGGAAGCGGTAGCCCGTTTGAAAACGGAGATTCCCCGCCTGCGCGTGCTGGCCCTGGGCAGCGGTGAACGAGAGGAGGAACTGAAAGCCCTCACGAAACACCTGGGCCTGTCGGACCGGGTGTTATTCGCCGGGTACCGGGAAGACACGGATTTCTGCCTGCATGCCATGGATTTCGGGGCACAACCCTCGGTGGGCACGGAGATCGCGCCTTTCAGCGTGCTCGAACTGATGGCCACGGGAATTCCAGTGGTCGTATCCGACTATGGCGGATTACCTTACCTTGTGACTGATGGCGAAGACGGGCTGATCGTGCCACACTGCACGGTGGAACCCCTGGCCGAAGCCATCCGGAAACTGGCCACCGAGCCCGATACGAGAAGGTCTTTCGGTGAGCGGGCCCGCGCGCGGATTCTTCGGTCCGCGACGCTGGAATCATTTGTCGAAGGAACCCTGTCGGTATACCGGTCGGCCCTGTCGAGGGTAACCGGTTGGCCATGAACGCCACGGGACGACATATCGCGGTGCTGCACATCGATGAGCAGCGCGGCTTGCGGGGGGGAGAACGGCAGGCGGGCTGGCTCATGGCGTGGCAGGTGCGCCTGGGACACCAGGTTTACGCGGTGGGACGGCCCGGCACGCCGTTCCTTTCGGAGCAGATAGGAGGATCGGGTATTCGGCGGATCGCGTTGCCTCTGAGGGGCGAATGGGACCTGCCCAGCGCGTGGCGGATCGCGGATTGTTGCCAGCGGGAGGGTATTGACGTGATCCACGCGCACACCAGCCACGCTCACGGGATCGCGCTGATCGCTGCGGCCCTGTGCGAGGAGAACAGGCGTCCCAGGGTCGTGGTGTCTCGTCGCGTGGATTTCAGGCCAAGGCATAACATGGTCAACCGATGGAAATACAGGCGGCCAGACTGTATCCTGTGCGTATCCTGGGAAGTGTTTGAAACGTTGCGGAACTGGGGATGTCCCCCTTCCAGGATGCGAGTGGTACACAGCGCCGTGGACGAGAGCCGTCTGGACGCGGTACCGTTGTCCCGGGCGGACCTAGGCGTTCCGGAAGGGGTTCCCCTGCTGGTGACGGCTGGAGCGCTGGAACCTCACAAGGATCATGCCACGTTGCTGGAGGCTTTTGCCCGGCTCAAAGGGCAGTATCCCGACGCGCGCCTGGTGATAGCGGGAGGTGGCACGTTACGCGCGGACCTGGAAGCGCGGGCCCAGGCTCTGGGTATTTTGAACTCGGTGACGTTTCTGGGTTACCGGCCTGACGCGCCCGCCGTCATCGCGGCGGGTGATGTCTACGTGTCCTCCAGTTGGTCGGAAGGTCTGGGCACCTCTATCCTTGAAGCGATGGGGCTAGGTATACCCGTGGTAGCTACTCGGGCAGGGGGAGCGGAGGAGATGATCATGCCTGGCCTGACGGGATGGCTCGTGCCTTGCAGGGACTCCGTGGTCCTGGCCAACGCGCTGGCGGAGTGCCTGGATCATCGAACCGAAGCAGCGCGTCGCGCCACATATGCCCGGGCGCTGGCGCGAGGATATTATTCCGCCGAACGGATGGCCACGCATACCCTTGCCGCGTACGGCGACGCGCTGGGGTACCTGGTGGTCGGGGCAGACCCTGACCCCCAGGCGGATCCGCGCGCATGGCTTGAACGACATGAGCCCGGCGCGCGTCCGCTTTCGGTCGAGGAGGCAGGGTGATGGGTAACGATCTCACTGTGCTGGTGCTCGTGCCGAACGCGGGGGACCGCCTGCCACGCTGTCTCAAGAGTGTCTCGTGGGCGGATGATATTTTCTGCGTGGTGGACACGCGTGTTACCGATGGATCGGACGCGGTCGCGCGGCAGTATACCGATCACGTGGTGTACCACGAGTACGAAAACGCCGCCGCCCAGCGGAACTGGGCGCTTCCCCAGGTGCAGACGGAATGGACCCTGGTGCTGGACGCGGATGAGTGGGTGTCACCGGAACTGGCGCGACGGATTCAAGCCATCATTGCTGATCCCTCAAGTCGAGACGGTTACGAAATCAGGCGGCTATCCTGGTTTTTCGGTAGGCTGATCCGGCATTGCGGGTGGCACCGTGATTACAACCTGCGCCTCTTCAGAACCCGAAAAGGCAGGTACCTGGACCGGCGCGTGCATTCCAGGGTGGTGGTCGATGGGACCGTCGGCGTCCTTCACGAGGTGATGTATCACGACACGTACCGTTCTTTTGAAGAATACCTGGCAACGTGTCAGCGATTTACGACGTGGGGAGCCCAGGACGCCTTCGATCGCGGCAAGCGGGCCCGGTGGTGGGATCTTTCGTTGCGTCCAGCGTTTCGGTTCATCAAGATGTACGTGCTCCGCAGGGGATTCCTCGATGGTTATCACGGGCTGGTGCTCTGTGGGTTGTCCGCCTTTTCGGTTTTTCTGAAGTATGCTAAATTGTGGAACCTGGAACGGCAGCAGCGTTTCGGTCCGACCGTGAACGTCCCCGCGCCGGATCAGGGGGTGACCACGTCTTCAGGCGACGGTTCCTCCTGAGCGGAACCCCTGTTACGGGAATAGGCATGCTCTTTTTTCTGCACATAGGTTCGGCCCTGTTTTCAGGATGTCTGCTTGGATTGGTGGTTCGGCGTCTCCTGGCCATGGTGGGCCTGCTGGCCGGATTTGGACCGGAACTGATGCTGGTTGGCATGGTGGCCGCGGCCTGGTGTGCCGCGCAGCAGGCGTGGATGGCCGCGGTGTGGCTGGTCAAGCCGTCCCGTGGCCGATTACCCTGGCTGTTTGACGGCCTCTCTAACCTGTCGGCACTGGTGGTCGCGCCATGGCTGGCAGGCTACACGTTGAACCTGCCATGGTCCAGCGCGCGCAAGTATGAAATTCTGATTCTGCTGGCGGTTTTTGGCGGGTTACACGTATTGTTCAAACTGCTGACGTTTTACGCGGCGTTGTACGAATATCCCGGTGGCAGAAGCCGGGCACTTGCGCACCTGGGGGTCATGGCGATATCCGGCTTCGCCTCGGCGTACTGCTGGCGGGAATTGACCATGGGCGGGTTGGACATCGGGCTGGAAGCCGCGCCCGAGTACGCGGAGCGCGCGGTGGGGGACATGAACGCCCGCTCCGTGGCCCTGAGGGAAGGCGTGGCCTATAAACTGCCCTTGCTGGACGCGGGCAAACCGGGAATGATGATGGTCCTATGGCTGGGCGCGCCGGAGGATGACGTCGCCGAAGATACCATCCAGGTTACCCTGCAGTTTCTCGACGAACGGGACCGTGCGGTAGGCGCCATGGTAACCCGGGAACTGCAGGTGGACGGTCTTCACTGGCGGCCTTTTTCGGTGCCTGTCACCCAGGCCACGAGCCGCGCGGCCACGCTCCGGTTTTCATGGACTGCCCGCGTTCTACCTGACTGGGTGAGGGCGGCCGGGTTGCGTCCCGTGGCAGGGGGAACCAGGTTGATGTTCGTGGCCGGTCCTCACGCGGTTTCCTCGCCCGGGGGCCATGCCGCGGATGCCGTGGTGGTGGTAGCCCTGGACGGGCTTCGGACGGAGGACCTCGCGATATACGGTGGCCAGCCCGAACTGATGCCGAAATTGTCCGCGCGCGCCGCCCAGGGGCAGGTCTGGGACGCTTTTTACGCGTCCGCTCCCGAGCCCGCGGCCGCGTGGATTTCCCTGCTGACCGGACGTTCGCCCCTGGTCCATGGCTATCTGGCCGCCCGGGAGGGGGACGTGGCCCAGCCGACATGGGCCGGATGGATGCGGGATCGGGGATACGTGACGGCCCTGTATTCTGCCACCAGGGGCCTTGGGGTCGATCCCCTGGAAAATAACCCTCTGTTTGAAAAAGGCATGCTGTTCGTCAATCGCCGGTGTCCCATCGACCAGGCGACGAAAACCGGAGGTGAGGCCCCGCCCCGCGTGGTGGCCGGCAGTGTGGCTGGAACACTGGACCACGCCGTGGCATGGCTGGAAGAAAATCGGGACAAGCCCGTCTTCCTGGTGATCCGCCTGCGGGAATCAGATCATCCCGTCTGGCTGCCCCGTCACCGGGGGGATTTCTTCCAGCGCGGGCGCAAGCCCGACGCGGCCCAGTCTCGCGCCGGCGTCATGCTGGATATCGACGATAAACTGGACACTTTTTTTGGCCGCGTAACAGAGGTGCTGGGAAGTCGCGCGGTATATTGCGTGCTGGCACCTTTCTCATTGGATGTCAGACGGGATACGTTCAAGTCACTGGAACGGGATTTGCGGATTCCCGCCTTCTGCTGGGCGGCCGGGCTGACCCCGGGACGGATAGCCCAGCCGGGCACCCTGTGCGACGTGTTTCCCACGGTGATGGCCCTGGCGGGGCTGGAGGGGCCACAATATCCGGATGGCGGCGTGCTGTACCGCGTGGGAGAAGGGCGAGTGTGCGTGTCCGCCTGGGGTAATCCGTTGTGGTTGTCCCTGCGGTCATCCCGGTTCCGGTTGACCGTGGACACGGGGGTGCCTCCCTTTTCCGAACGCCAGCCTGAAGCACTAAAGATTGTTTCGTTTGAGCAGATTCAGGGCGATGGCCGGGTAAGGTCGGAGGACACGGTGAAAAGTCCCTACCAGCCCGTGCTGGAAGAACTCCTGAACACGGCACGCAACCTGTTGCGGCGCCCCTGATCGGAACAGGTCGGATCGGAGCGGGGCAGGCACGCGAGATCATTGACCGTTTTGAACGTGTTATACTCAAAAGGTCGAGGGTAGACATATGCTGGTAAATACGGGTATTCAGTTCATAACGGTCCTGCTGGCGCTTGTAGTGGTGGGCTTTTTCGGGGCAATACTCGTGGATGTCCTGCGACGGAGAAGAGCCAGGAGCCAGGAAGCGGCGCGGCTGGCCGGGGATCTTCGGGAAAGGGCCCTGAAAGGAGGGCTTTCCGAGGAAGAATGGGCGGTCTTCGAACGGCTGATCAATCGCCTGAATCGTTCGCAGGTCTTTGAATGGCTTCAGAGCAGGAAGGGATTCAACCGCTTATGTTCCGTGCTGCTGGATCGCGCGTCTGGCGAGGACGAACGCAGAAGCCTGGGAAACCTGATGCGCAAGTTGAGGATGGCCCTGGGGTACGGGGTTCTGGCCCCGGGGCAACCCATGGAATCGCCCAGAGAACTCAGTCGGGGTCAGCGGGTATGGATCAGTGGCGAAGGGGGGCTGTTCCTCGCCGGGGCCGTGGCGACAATCGATGAGTACCGCTGCACCGTCGCGATGGCCATTGAAAGCGATCTTTCCGGCATACGGCCCGGACAAGAACTGAAACTCAATTACTGGCATGAAAACGACGCCCGGTATTCCTGCTCCATCTGGCCCGATGAGATTGACAACAAGGCGAAAATCCTCACATTTTCCCTGGGAGATCAGGCCGCGCGGATTCAGAACCGGGCACATTTCAGGGTTCCATTTACGGAACCGGTCAAGGCAGCCGTTCAGTATCCAAAAGGTGATAACGAAGAAAAATCGGGCCTGGATGTCACGGATAAGTCTTCCTTCGCGGAGCCGGACGCGACGCTATCGGGTAAATTCCGTAACCTCAGCGCGGGGGGCTGCGCCCTCGTGGGCGACATGGCCGTGCCCACCGGATCCTACCTGTGTTTCGATCTTCCGTTGGACGATGACAAGTTGGAAAGTGTGATTGCCCGCGTCCTGGATTGCGTGACGGTTGAGCGAAACCGTCACCTGTTGCGATGCTGTTTCGAAAACCTGTCGGACGAGGACCGGGAAATCATCACGCGCGCGGTGTTCCGCCGCCAGCGAGAAATGACCGTGGAGGATGCCGGGGGGACAGGATCGCGCGGCCGTGCTTGAAGCGGGATTCAAAGATCTCGGCGGGCATCTCTCGGTTGTGACGGGGTATAGCGTGGCATGCGCGGTAGCGGGCTTGCTGTACCGTCTCATGGACCAGGCGGCGGGCATACTCGGCAGCGGGACGCGTGACGGCGTGGTGATTGCCTTCGGGTTATTTCCCTTTCTTGAAAAATTGTTGTTCGCCATGGCCATCGGCGCGGTGTCCGCCATGGCCTTTTCCATTCTGGGCCGAGCGATCGATTATCCCGTATGGCGGTCCGGGTCGGCGCGGCGCATTCTTGAGCGGTATGGCCTTTTCTGGACCGGCTGGTACCTGCTGTTGCTGGTGTCCAACCAGCTGGTGGAGCGGGCTGCCTCGTGGTTGGGAGACGCGTCCCTGGCCCTGCTGGGCATGCTGATCCTGGTTTTGCATCTTTTCACGATTCCCGTGGGCGCCTGTTACATGTTCGCTGGGGGAGAGGGGGAATTCGGGCGGATGTTTCGTCCCCTGGTCGAGTGGCCGGCTGCCGCCGCCATGGCCATGCTCATCGCGTTCCTGCAGTTCGCGCTGTTCGGCCAGTTTCAGGCCATGGCCGGAGAGGGGTTCACCGGTCTGGGCGTGCTGTTCCTGGTGGACCTCGGGCTAGCCTGGCTCGATTGTCTCGCCTTTGTGATCATGTGGCGAGCCTGCATGGATTATCGGGACTCGCCGGACGCCTGGAACCTGGATGATGATTTCTGATGCATTGTTTATAGGGCATCGTCGCGCTTACCATGCCCGAAATGGTATAGGACCGGTGCGGATGATACCGTGGGGCGTGTTGCTGGTCATCGCGGGGTTCCACGCGTGGGGATCGGCCACGGCTTTTGAAGAGCGGCGTTGTCCCGAATGTTTTGGCGAAAGTACCGCGGTTTGCCGCGCCCGCGTGGAATCCCTGGTCATCGGGACGGCGGCGCGGGGAGATGCCGTGGATTGGCCTGGTGACGCGGCGGACGCCGGGAGCCAGGCGTCCCTGTCGGCGTTTGAGGTTGTATTGCGCCTGTCGGAGGATGGTCGCGTGTTTTCAGGACCCCTGAAGGTATCCGGTCTGGCCTTGCCAGAAACCTTGCCATTACCAGGGACAACGGGATGGCTACTGGTGAAAGCCGCGGGGTCAAACCAGAAAAAGGGGGAATGGACGCCGGCTTGCGCGTTTCCGTCCGGCTTTTTTCCGGAGGATTCCGCTTCGGGTGAGGTATCCATGGGTTTGGGGACGGGCCTAACCCTGCCAGGGGAAAAGGTCCGGGAAATGTTAAATGATCTGCCAACGCTGAGGACCGGGCTTGATCGCTCGTGGCAGGCAAAAGTCATGAACGTGGAGCCGAAGGAACAGATCGCGCGCCTGTGGCTGTCCGGCGTGGCTTCCCGTGAGGCGTCCGCCTCGTTCGCGCGGGACGTGACGCGTGGAGCCATGACCGACCAGCGCGCGCGCTGGTTGCCAGAAGCGGGAGATGACACGAAATCATGTGTTGCCACGCTGCTGGAGGTCGCGTGGCCCTTGCTGTGCCCCGAGGATAAAGGGAAACTGGCGGAAGAATTGATCGCGGAACTGGATCGTTACCCCAGCCTGCTCGCGCCCGAAAGCCTGAGGTTTCTTCTTGGGGACGGGATTGTTCACGTGTCTGACCTGAACCGGCGGGAAAGCCTGTGCCGGGCCCTGTTTAAATCCCACGTGGTGTCCACCGGCGAGGGGGAGATTACGCGGCGCGTATTCAACCGGTTCGGGGAGGCAGAACCCTGGTTGCCCGTGGGGTGGGACGAGGCGCTGAACAGGGTGATTCTCGATATCGCGCGGGGAGAATGCTGCCGGGAATTGCTGGGAGGCGCGGGAGACCTGGTTGTGCTGTTCCGTTGTCTCTCGCGGGGAGGGACCCAGGAGGGACGGCAGATACTATTGGAGATCGCGGCAGGCGGCATGTTGCCCGCCGGGATATTCCTCTCGGATTCCCGGGAGTTGGAGAAGGTGGTTGGAGAGGCCCGGAAACTGGCCGAAGTGAACCCCGTACCGGAACGCGTGGAGGGAGCAACCGCGCCGTGACGGAGCGTGAAATCCTGTTCAACGGGGCAAGAGGTCCCGAAATCCTGCGTATTCCAGCATGGGCGGAGCCCTTTGAAATCCGTCCGGCCCAGGTGGAACCACTGGCCGATCCCGCCGGGACCCTGCTGGCACTCCTGGAACAGTGGGAAAAAGCATTTCCCTCGGGCGGATTGCCGTTGAAACCGGGCGCGTCCACGGCGTTGGTGGTGTCCGACGCGTTCCGGAAAACGGGGGTACACCTGTATCTGCTGGAGTTGCTGGACTGGCTGGAGGCCCGGGGCATCCCTTCCGGTCGCGTCCACGCGTTATTTGCTTCGGGCGCGCATCGTCCGCCAACGCGGGAAGAGGCCCAGACCATTCTCGGCGATCGGGCCTGGCGACGACTGGCCTCCCGGCTGATCTTCCACGATCCGGAGGATTATGGGTCCATGGTGTTTACGGGGACCACGTCCCGGGGCACGCCAGTCTGGATCAACCGTTACCTCGTCGAAAGTGAAAACGTAATCGTCACGGGCGCGGTGGTGCCACATTATTTCGCGGGGTTTGGAGGAGGGCCGAAATCCATTGTGCCCGGCCTGGCGGGCCTGGAGACCATCGCCGCTAACCACAGCCTGACGCTCGACCCGGGTGAGGACCGGGTCAATCCTGCCGTGCGCATCGGGGTGATTCAGGGGAATCCCGTGGCGGAAGACATACGGGAAGCGGCTGCCGCCGTGCCTGTGTCACTGCTGGTCAACGCGGTCATGACCCCTGATGGCCGGGCCGTGGCCTGCCTGTTCGCGGGCGATGCCGCGGCCACCCATGCCGCGGCTTGCGACTGGATCCGTGGCCACTACATGCCCGAAATAACCTCCCGGGCGGATATTGTCGTGGCGTCCGCCGGTCACGCTGCCAACTTTCTGCAGTCGCACAAGGCGTTGTATAACGCGTGGCAGGCCTGTGTGCCCGATGGTATGGTGGTGCTGGACGCTCCCTGCCCGGAAGGGTTGGGCGGTGTCCGCTTCGACCGGTGGCTGGCGCTGGGATCGGTTTCCGAGGTTGCGCGTCATCTGCGGGGGAGCCCGGAAATCAACGGTCAGACTGCTCTTTCCACGTTGTCCAGGGCTCCGCGTACCATCCTGGTGAGCGGGCTGGACGATGAGACGGGACGGTTGTTGCGCATGGAACGGGCGGACACAGTTACCGCGGGGGTGTGCCGGGCGGTCGAACGGCTGCGCCGCGAAGGGCGGAGTGGTCCCCTGAGCATGGCCCTGATGGCGGAAGCGTCCTGTTGCGTGCCGAAACCGGTTGAATCCATTCACCGGTGAAAAGGGGAAAAGCGTGATGGACAATCATTGCCATGAAGATAACGTTTTGCGGTGGGCCCAGGAACAGCAGCGGGAAGTAGCGGCCCGGGGGTGGGACTGGCCGACGCTGGAAGGCGTTCTGGATAAAATCGCGGAAGAATTGGGAGAGGTCCGACAGGCCGTGGCCTCGGGAGACCGGCAGCGCGCCGCGGAAGAGTTGGGCGATCTATTGCTGGCTGCCACGCATGCCTGCAACCGCCTGGACGCGGATGCTACAGAACTGCTGGCGCGGGCGATGATAAAACTACTAAAAAGAGTGGCCAAGGCCGATGAATGGTTGATCAAGGAAGGCAAAGTCGCCCGAACTTGCGCGCCGGAAACGTTGGACCAGGCATGGAACACCGTAAAAAGTCTTGAGTTTTAAGGGTTTAAACATACCCCTTGACAAGACCCCGCGTTGTCAGGCACACTGCTAACGCTTCGCTCACAGTTACAGTTTCATCTCCCGTGAAATCGGGTGGGCGGCGGTTGTTGTCGCGGGCCCAGAAAAGGGAATGGGTTGTTTTGATTGACCTTTACGAGGGGTTGCGCATGGCTTTGTCTGCGGATAAATCGACGGCGGGGCTGGAAAGCGTTGAAAGGGAAACCGGGTTGATACGGGATCCCTGGCATCAAGCCAAAACCGTGCTGGCGGACCGTCTGGACGAACACAGTTTCAAGAACTGGATCGAGCCGACGGTGCTGGAAGTAGTCACGGATGGGGTGTTGTACGTCCGCGTGCCCAGCCAGTTCTTCGCGGACTGGCTGAAGGAGCACTACCTGGACGCGGTAACCGACGTCCTGCGGGGATTGTTGCCAGAATTTCAGGAAGTGCGTTTCCTGCCCTTGAAAGGGCAGGATGGTTCCATCCAGGAACAGGCCGCTGACAGGGGTCAGGACACGGCACATCCTGTAGCCGCGCGGTCTTCACGGGTACTTCGCCCGGTGCCGCCTCCGTCAAAAGGGGCGGAAGTCAAGCGCCGGATAGCCGGGTTCAATCCGCGGTATACCTTCGATCGTTTCGTGGTGGGCGAAGGGAACAAGTTTCCGTACGCGGCGGCGGTGGCGGTCCGCGAATCCCCGGGTCGGGTCTACAACCCCCTGTTCATCTACGGTGGCACGGGACTGGGAAAAACCCACCTGATGCAGGCCATCGGACAGGGTATTCTCGCCGAGACGCCCGAGCGAAAGGTGGCTTATATTTCCTCGGAAGAATTCACGAACCAGTTGATCCGCAGCATTGCCGACAGGACGGTGCATCGCTTCCGGGAAAAGTTCCGCCGGGTGGACGTGCTACTGATCGACGACGTCCACTTCATCAGTGGCAAGGAGGCCACCCAGGAAGAATTTTTCCATACCTTCAACGCCCTGTTCGACGCGCATAAACAGATTGTGCTGTCCAGCGACCGAAGTCCCAAGGAACTGGCGGGCGTGGAGTCCCGGCTGGTTTCGCGTTTCGAATGGGGGCTGGTAACGGACATCCAGCCACCCGACCTGGAAACGCGCGTCGCCATCCTGCAGAACAAGGCCCGGGAAGAACGGGTGAAAATACCGGTGGAATACCTGCGGCTGATCGCGTTGCACGTGAATTCCAATATCCGGGAACTGGAAGGCGCGTTGACCACCGTGCTCGCGTACAGTTCCCTCAATGGCGCGAAGATCACCATGGAACTGGTGGAAACGGTTTTGCGGGATCTGATTCGCTGCGAGAAGGTCAAGAGTGTCACGGTGGACCAGATTCAACAGGAAGTGGCCAAGCGGTACGATGTGCGTATCGCCGATTTGAAAAGTCGCAGCCGCCAGCGACAGGTGGTGGTGCCACGGCAGGTGGCCATGTATCTCTGTAAAACCCTGATCCCGTCCATGTCCCTCAGCGATATCGGCGAACATTTCGGGGGGAAGGACCACACAACCGTGCTCCACAGTGTCAGCAAGATCGAGTCCGCCATGCGAAACGACGCCCTGTTGCGGGACACGGTGGACCAGTTGTCCAGAACGCTGCGCGGTTGAGTCCGGGCGCCATGTCTTCCGCCAAGGATAATGTCATCGACAGATCGGGGGACGTGGTGGAAGATCGGGTTTCCGCCGGACAGCGGGTATTCAGGGGTGTCCTGGCGGTTTATTGCCACCTTTTCGCCCTGTGGGTGGTGATATTCGGTGGTCTGGCCTGGCTGGAGCCGGGACCATTTCTCGCGATCCAGCCCGGGTTGAAGTGGTTTTTCGCCCTGGCTATGTTCGGCATCGGGGCCACGCTGACGCCCGAAGATTTTCTGCGGATTTTCCGCCGTCCAGGGATTGTCGTGCTGGGAACCTGCGCGCAATTTTCGTTGATGCCATTGGGGGCGTGGTTCCTGGGGCGGGTGTCGGGTCTTCCGGACGATCTCGCGGTAGGACTGATCCTGACTGGCGCGGCCCCAGGGGCCATGGCCAGCAATGTCATTACCTATCTCGCCGGCGCGGACGTGGCGTATTCCATTTCGATCACGACGCTTTCCACGCTGGTGTGTCCGATCATGACTCCCGGTCTCACTGCCCTGCTGGCCGGCGCCCGGATGGAAGTGCCTTTCTGGACCATGGTGATTGACGTGGCCCTGACGGTGGTGGTCCCCGTATTGGCCGGAGCAGCGACGCGGGGAATGTTCGCGAAACGGATCGGACCGATACTTCCCGTATTTCCTGCCGTGTCGACCACCTTCCTGGTGTTCATCACGTCTTCCGTGGTGGCGCTCAACCGCGAAAGACTGGGAGAGTTGACGGGACTGGTGTTTGTCATCTGCCTGCTGCTGAACCTGTGGGGGCTCGGGGCCGGATACCTGACCGGCGTGGCGGCGCGGTTGCCCGTCCGCCAGCGGCGCACGTTGTCCATCGAAATCGGCATGCAGAACGCGGGACTGGGTGTGGTCCTGGCCATGAAATATTTTGGAGAGCGGGCCACGTTACCCGCGGCAGCCTTTGTGTTCCTGTGCATTCTAACGGCGGCCGCCCTTGCCGCGGGCTGGCGATGGCATGATCTCAAGCACCCGGAAATGGTCCAGACCGCCTGATTCCGGATGGGGGCGGGGGGTGGATTCGCTTTTTCTCCTGTCCGTGGCTTATCATTTCCTTTCCCGAATCAACTGGAACCGGAGATGGAGCCATGCGGGTACAACGGGCCATCCTCAGTTGCTATGACAAGACGGGTTTAATCGATTTCGCTCGGCTGCTCACCGAGTACGGGGTCGAACTGATCAGTACTTCGGGCACGTTGTCGGTGTTGCGCGAGGCGGGGATCCCGGCGGTCAGCATATCCGATTACACGGGCATGCCCGAGATGATGAGCGGTCGCGTGAAATCGCTGCATCCCGCCGTGCACGCGGGACTGCTGGGGATCCGGGAAAGCAAGTTGCACCAGGAGCAGTTGCAGGCCCATGGGTTCCAGTGGATCGACATGGTAATAGTGAATCTCCAGCCCGTGGCGGAACTTATCGCCCGGCATTCCGCGGCGCCAGACGAGGTCATGGACCAGATCGATATCGGCGGGGTGGCCATGTTGCGTTCGGCGGCCAAGAATTACCGCTACGTTACGGCAGTGGTCAACCCGGAACGGTATCCTCAGATCATGCACGAAATGCGGGCCCATGACGGCGTAGTGTCGTTCACGACCCGTTTTTCCCTGGCCCGTGAGGCCTTCGCGTGGACGGCGCGCTATGACCGGGAAATCGCGGAATACCTGGAAGGGCTTGAGACGCGCTGAGTTTCTTCCGCCGCCTTACCTGTTGGCGACACGCGGAAGCCGGGAAACGGAGCAGTTTTTATGAAGGTACTGGTTATCGGCAGCGGTGGACGAGAGCACGCGTTGTGCTGGAAGATCGCCCGGAGTCCCCTGGTGTCCCGGGTGTATTGCGCGCCGGGAAACCCCGGGATCGCGTCGCTCGACAAGGGAGAGAACGTTCCGGTCGGCGCGCGGGATTTCGACAGCCTGGCCGCGTTTATCGAAGAGAAGGACATCAGCCTGACGGTGGTGGGCCCCGAGGATCCCCTGGCGGCGGGCATCGTGGATTATCTTGCCGAACGGGGGGAGACTGTGTTCGGACCTTCGGCCGCCGCCGCGCGGCTCGAGGCGAGCAAGGCGTTCGCCAAGGCATTCATGCGTCGCCATAATATTCCAACGGCCGAGGCCGAGGTCTTTGACGATCCGGAGTCCGCACGGCGGTACGTTCAGGCGCACGGCGCGCCGGTGGTGATCAAGGCGGATGGCTTGGCGGCGGGCAAGGGCGTGACCGTCGCGCGAACCCTGGAAGAAGCCCTTGACGCCGTGGACCAGGTCATGGAACGCCGGGTGTTCGGTGATGCCGGCGCGCGGGTGGTCGTGGAAGATTTCCTGGAAGGAGAAGAGGCTTCCATTCTGGCGTTCTGTGATGGAGAACGGGTAGTTCCCCTGCCAACCAGCCAGGACCACAAGCCGGTGTTTGACGGGGACCGGGGCCCCAATACGGGAGGCATGGGAGCCTACTCGCCCGCGCCCGTGGTAACGCCCGCGCTGGAGGAGGCCATACGGGAAACCATTCTGCGCCCCGTGGTGGAAGGGATGGCGGCGGAAGGCACACCGTACCGCGGCGTTCTTTACGCCGGCTTGATGATTACCGCGCGCGGGCCAAAGGTGGTGGAGTTCAACGTCCGTTTCGGGGATCCCGAAACGCAGGCGGTGCTGCCCCGGCTGACTTCAGATCTGGTGCCCATTCTCATGGCCTGCGCGGAGGGATCGCTGGACCGCGTCTCGCTCGCGTGTTCGGATCGGCCCTGTGTTACGGTGGTCATGGCGTCCGGCGGTTATCCTGGCGCGTATGAAAAAGGCAAGATCATCAAGGGGATTGATATCGCGCAGCGGGATCCCGACGTGATGGTGTTCCATGCCGGTACCGCCCTGGTGGAAGGCCATCTCGTGACGGCCGGGGGAAGGGTGCTCAACGTGACCGCGCTCGCGGATACGCTGGAAGAGGCCGTGAAGAAAGCCTATTCCGCGGTAGACGCCATTCATTTCGAGGGCGCGCACTTTCGAAGAGATATCGCCCGACGTGCCATGACCCGAACGTGACGGGTTCCGCCTGTCGTGTGGTTTCAGCGGTTCAGCGTATCAGGGACGGGAGACGCATTTTGACCGGAACAGTTCCCGGTGCGCGGCAGCGATCATTTCGTCCGCCGAGAGGGACGGTCCGTTGCCCTCGCTGCTTACGATCCCCGCGTACAGGGTGACAGAAAAATTACGGATCTCGTCATCCTGCAGGGAGTGCTCGATTTCACTGGTAGCCCGTTGCGCGTACACTCGCGCTTCCTCAGCGCCAATGTGCGGCAACAGGACGGCGAAGATGAACGAGTCAAAGCGGGCCAGCACGTCGAAAGAGCGGGACACGCTGCGCAAAGCGATGGCGGCGTCCGTCATCAGGTCGTCGAAGATGACGCCGGGGTCTTCCTGCCCCGTGGGAACCACGTCGTCCAGTTCGATCAGCACGCAGGAAACGGGAAAACCATACCGCCGGGCTCGCTCGATTTCTTCCTGGAGGCGTTCCTCCAGGTATCGCCGGTTGCGCAATCCGGTCAGCGGGTCGGTATAGGTCGTGTCCTCCATCTGCGTGATTTCGTCAAACACCGTGGCGGACTGGGTAGTCAGGGCGGCATCCACCTGGGCCAGCACGTATGGCAGGTTGTATGGCTTCGCGATGTAACCGGAAGCCCCAAGCTGGAATCCGCGCAACACGTCATCTTTTGAACCCCTCGCGGTGACGAAGATGACCGGGATGCCAGCCGTGATCAGATCAGACTTGAGACGGCGGCACACTTCAAACCCGTCCAGGTCGGGCAGTCCGACGTCCAGCAATAGCAGGTCCACCGAGCCACGACCGCACCGTGCCAGGGCGTCCGTTCCCGTGTGGACCGCCTCGGCCTGGTAACCGCGCATGCGCAACGCGTTACACAGGACCTGGGCTTCATCCATGCTATCGTCTACCACGCAAACCCTCATTTCACGCACAGGTACATCCTTTCAGGAAGCAGTCCGAAACGGGTCTGAATGCGCCACGTCCCATTCCTTAGCACGTTTTCCACGAATTGAACACATCTTCAGGAGACTTGGCTTTTTGCGTTCCGTTTCGTCGTTCAATTAAATTTTACCGTATATTTACGAATTCCGCAAATGATTTTGAAAAAAAGAGATATGAGAACACGTGGCGTGGAGATGTCCAGGTGAGAATGTGCCGGAATCTATGGCATACTATGGGGCGTTCGGGCTGCAAGGTTTTGCGGGAGTATCTTTTTTTCCGGCGGGGTTTATCGCATGGGTCATATCATTCGGACTTCCGGCAGCAGGGAGGAAGGACGCGTTTCAGAAGGGATAAGGGGAATCCTCCTTGTCCTCTGTTGCCTGCTTTCCCTCACGGGTTGTGAAACGTTTCGCGCGCGGGCCCAGGGGATGTTGAAACGTTTTCCCTTCGAGCGGGACGCCCGTCAGTGGACCCGCCCGGGCGATTTCAGAGATCTCACGTGGACCGAAGCGTTCAACGCCCTGCACGCGAAATTTTCAAGAGAATACGCGCTGGGTGAATGGAAGCAGGTGCCCTGGGAAAGCCTTTATTCCCGGTACGCCATGCTGATCGCGGATGCGCAGGCCCGGGAAGATCAGCGAGCCTATTACATCGCGTTGCGGCGTTACCTGCACGAGATACCCGACGGGTACGTGCGCGTCAGCGATGAACCACAATGGCGCCTGGAGGCCATCGGTGGCTGGTATGGCCTGTCCGTGGTTCCCCTCGAAGAAGACACGCTGTTCGTGTACCGGGTGGATCCGGGTCGTTCGGCGGCAAAGGCCGGGATCCGCTGGGGAGCCCGGATCGTGTCATGGAACGGGCATGATACGCGCGCGGCGCTTTCTTCCGCCCCGGTGTGGTGGGTGGACGCGCCGGCGGCCACGTGGGCGGGCAGGATGCTGGACCAGTGCATGGTATTGACCCGGGGGCCCGTGGGCGGTTCCGTGACCGTGGAATACGTCAACCCCGGAGAATCCATCAAGCGCAGCGCGCAACTGACAGCCGAATCGGACGATTTCGCGGCCATGCGGGACGTGGTAAATTACGCCCGGGATTTCAGCATGCTTCAGGAGCCCTTTACGTTGCGCTTCGAAGAACGGGATGGGCAAAAGTACGCCGTGCTGGCCATTTACGTGCAGTCAGCCACGCTGAACGTGCCCTTTCCGGACCGGGCATTCAAGCGGATCATTGATCGGATCAACCGGGAAAGTCCAAGGGGCCTGGTCCTGGATCTTCGTGGCGACAGCGGGGGCAGCCTTGAACTGGCCCTGGAATTTGCCGCTCATTTTGTCCGGGAACCACGCACGCTGGCCCGAGTGGTGCGTTACGACGATACCCGGGGTGGATTCATGCTCGACGACCGGGAACCGGTGCGCGTTGAACCCCGCGATCCCCGTTACGAAGGACCGGTGTGCGTGCTGGTGCATCGTTCCACCCGGGATACCGGCCAGGTTATCGCGCTGGCCATACAGGGGCAATCGAACGTTCGGGTGGTGGGGGTTATGGGGGGAGACGGTTCCTGGGCGGTGCCTGGTGGCCTGATTCACATGCCCGGGGATTACGTGGTGGAGTATCCAGTGGGGCGATACGTGGATGAGCAGGGTAACGTGGTGGCCTGCGCGCGGGGTGACCTGGAAGGGGGGCTGACTCCGGATATCACGATTCCCGCGGAACCGGAACTGCTTGCGCAGGAGTTTAAGAACCAGCGGGACAGCCTGCTGGAGCAGGCGCTGAAACTACTGGGCGGGAATTTCGCGGGAAACTGACACAAAAACGCTTGCGCTTTTTCGGGGGATCGGTGTAAACTGTTGACAAACGAAAACCGAGATGCCGGAGGAACACACCATGCGGCGCGGCAAGTGGATCGGCGGATTGATGCTGTTGACGATGGTCGGGGCGATGGTGGTCCTGACCGGGTGTGAAGGCACCATCAGGATCAAGGTCGTAAACGAACTGTCCTGGCCGATCACGGACGTCTACATTTACGAGCAGCGGGATACCGGACCGGGGCCGGACGCGGAAATCAACCGGCTCAACCGGGACGCCAACGAGAATCCAATCCCGTTACCTGCCGGTGAAAATGAAGTGCTGGAATGGTTGTTTAACCGCAAGGTGTACAACGTGGAACTCGGGTATTACATCGGCAAGGGTGACTTTGTCACGCTGGCCGTGCCGGAACCCTTGGACTTGCGAAAAGTAAAACGGCACTCCCTGGTAGTCATACGAATTTCTCCCGCCGCGGACAACGTGAGCGCGTACGTCGATTACGAGGTGATACCTCCCAAAGAGATTTAATCCCGTCCCCGATTGATCCCGGCGATCCGGTTCCGGTTGTCCACGAGTACCACGAGAGGCTGGTGGTTCCGCGCTTCTTTTTCATCCATCTGGGCGTAGGTAATCGCGATGATGAGATCGCCCGGCTGACCGAGACGTGCCGCCGCGCCGTTCAGGCACATCACGCCACTGCCCCGGGGTCCTTCCATGAGATACGTGACGAATCTCGCGCCGGTGTTGATGTTCAGCACGTGCACTTGCTCGTAGGGCAGCATCTCCGCCGCGTCCAGCAGGTCAGCGTCCACCGTCAGGCTTCCCACGTAGTTCAGGTTAGCTTCGGTGACCGTTGCGCGATGGATTTTGCTTTTCATCATGGTGAGGATCATGATTACTGTCCTCCGGGGTTGGCCGGGTCAAATATGACGTTATCGATCAGGCGGGCGGATGGCAGATAAGCCGCAACGGCAAGGAGAACCCGTCGATCGATGGTTTCCACGGGTTCCATGGTGTCGGCGTCCACCAGGGAAACGTAGTCAATCTCCACTTCCGCCATGTCGCGTTTCGTCTGATCAATCAGGGTCGCGGCGTTCCGCTCTCCCGCCCGCATTCGCTCCAGGGCGGCGAACAGGGCGCGCGACAGGCACAGCGCGCGTTTTCGTTCGTCAGGAGTCAGGTAGAGATTCCGTGAACTCATGGCCAGGCCATCGGGCTCGCGGACAATAGGCATTTCAACGATTTCGATCGGCATGTCCAGATCCCGGACCATCCTGCGTATGACCGCGCACTGCTGGGCATCTTTCTGACCGAAATAGGCCCGATCGGGTTCCACGATGTGAAACAGCTTGGTAACGACGGTGGCCACGCCCCGGAAAAAGTGAGGGCGACTGGCCCCGCACAAACCCCGGCTGACATTGTCCACCGTGACCCAGGTGGAGAAATCGGGCGGGTACATGGATTGCGGTGTGGGCGTGAACACCGCCTGAATGCCCGCCGCCTCGGCGAGTTCGAGATCCCGTTCCAGGGCGCGGGGATATTTTTCCAGGTCCTCGTGAGGCGCGAACTGGGTGGGATTGACGAAGATACTGGCCACGGCGACGTCATTTTCCCGGGCGGCCGCGCGCATCAGGCTGAGATGGCCCTCATGTAGCGCGCCCATCGTGGGGACAAAACCAATGCTCCTGCCCGCGGGCCGTTGCTGGCGCGACCACGCGCGCATGGCGGAGCTGTTGTCGAAAACGTTCATTCGTACCAGTGCTCCCTCGCCGGGTAGCGTCCGGCCTTGACGTCTGCCACGTAAGCGGCAAAGGCATCGCCCATGATTTTTCTTACATCCGCGTAGGTCCTGGCGAACCGCGCTTTACCCCAGCCAAGGATATCGTGCATGACCAGAACCTGGCCGTCACAATGAGGTCCCGCCCCGATGCCGATGGTGGGAACAGGTAATTCGGAGGTAATGGTTTTGGCCAGGTCCGCTGGCACGCATTCGAGCACGACGGCGAAACAGCCGGCCTCGGCCAGTTCTCTGGCTTCCCGGCGTATCCTGGCGGCGGCTTCTTCGTCCCGTCCCTGAACGTGGTAGCCTCCCAATTGCAATACCCGCTGTGGAGTCAGGCCAAGGTGTCCCATGACGGGAATACCTGCCCGCAGCACGGCCTGGATCGCGTCTCCCGCGCGGCTCATGGAACCTTCGATTTTTACCGCGCCCGCTCCGCAGGCACCTACCAGCCTCCCCGCGTTACGCGTGGCCTCCTCCGGCCCCAGGTTACAGGAAAGAAATGGCATGTCGGCGATAACCAGGGCCCGCCGGGTTGCCCGGGCGACCATGGCCGTATGATGGGCCATGATATCCATGGTCACGCCGAGGGTATTCGCGTGGCCCATGATGACCATGCCCAGCGAATCCCCTACCAGTACGGCATCCACGCCCGCTTCATCCGCCAGCGCGGCAGATGGGTAATCATACGCGGTCAGGACGGCCAGCGGGAAAGCATCGGATGGCTTTTTCCCGAAGGCGGCCGCCGTGATCGGGCGCGCGTGTTGTTCCATTTGCGGCTCCTGAACCGTGACGTATCCGTCCCGGTCCCTGTTGGGCTCCAAGCGGAGCGGTTCAAGAAACCTGTTCCAGTGTTCCCAGACGGCGGATGTTCGCGGCATCCGGCGTGTTTTCAAGGTCTCCAGCCATCTGGGCGATACTTCTTCCCGTGACCGGATCTTTCACGCCCGGCGCGATTTCCCGTAGTGGCCAGAGCACGAATGCCCGTTCCCGGTATCTCGGGTGGGGCAACTCCAGCCGCTCGTGCCGAACCGTCAGCCCGTCCCAGAGGATCAGGTCTATGTCAATCACCCGGGGTCCCCACCTGGGACCTTCTTCCCGGCCCAGACTGGTCTCCAGCCGTTTTATTGTTTCCAGCAATTCAAGCGGTGCCAGCACCGTCTCGATTGCCACGGCAAGGTTGTAAAACCTTGGCTGGTCAATATAACCCCATGGTGGAGTCTCGTACACGCCAGACACCTGTAACACCCGGATTCCCACCGTGCCGGCGATGGCCAGCACCGCCTCACGCAACGTGGCGACCCGGTCACCCAGATTCGCTCCGAGTACCAGCCACACCGTGCGGCGGTCACGGGGTGCCGTCGGACGGCAGGTGCCTGAACGGTAACCACTGTTCAGTATATCACAGCTTTCAGTCACGGTGACGCGCGCTTCCTGGATGTTTCAGGGGGTCGCGGTGCTGGACGGGGAGGGGTTTGGCGTCACGCGGGCGAACACGTCCGCGGCGGTCAGGTTCATGGTGTTCCTGGCGTTCGGGTCCGCGCCGTGGGTCGCCAGCAGTTCAATGATGTCCCGGTTTCCCGCGAAGGCGGCGTAATGCGCAGGGGTATTTCCCTGTTCATCATCCGCCGGTTGTGTCGGATCCGCGCCCCTCTCCAGTAGCAGGCGAACGATTTCGGGGTTGCCTTTCCGTGCCGCCCGGTGCAGTGGAGACAATCCCAGTCGTTTCATGTGTACGGCCTCTGGATAGGTATCCAGGATCCGCTTCACGAACGCGAGGTCATCCCGTTCAATCGCCTGGACCAGTTCATCCGCTACCACCGCCAGCATCAGGTACACGGCCTGTTCCCGGCCCAGGCGCGTGGAGAGCTGCAAAGGAGTGCGTCCTTTTTCATGTTCGGTTCGGTACAGTTCCTCTCTTACCACGTCGAGGGCATGCTGTCCTTGGTTATTTCGCGCCAGGAAGTCCGCGCCCCGGGCAAGGAGCAATTTCACGGTGCGATGTTGTCCTTCCCGGGCGGCGTAGTGCAGCGGCAGGTTTCCATCGTTATCCGCCGCGTTCACGTCCACGCCGCGCAGAAGAAACATCTGGCAGGCGGCCCAGTGACCCCGGGACGCCGAGATGTGCAGAGGCAACCGCCCCGCGTTGTCCCGGGCCAGGATGTCGGCCTGGTGATCCACGAGCGTCTTGACCATAACCGCGCTGCCCCGTCCGGCGGCCAGGTGCAGAGGCGTCTGGCCTTCCGCGTTGGTTCCGTTGACGGGGCATCCGGCCTTGAGCAGCACTTCCACGGACTCCTGGATGCCCACGCGCGCCGCCTCGTGCAGGGCGGAATTTCCCTGGCTGTCTGTTTTTTCCCACGGAATACCCTTGTTCAGGGCCCATTGCGTGGCCATGACACTCTCCGACCGGGCCGCCGCGTGGAGGATGGTCTGTCCGGCCTGGTCTTCGAGCGTGGGATCAGCCCCGGCGCCCAGCAGAACGTCCGCGCACAGTACGTGTCCCCCTTCCAGGGCGTCGAAAAGGGGAGAACGGCCTGCCGCGTCCCGGGCGTTCGGGTTGGCTCCCCTGCCGATCAGCAGGTCCATGATTTCCCGCCAGCCCTTGGATGCCGCCACGTGCAGGGCGGTCTTGCCGTCGTCGGCGGGATTGTCCACGGCCGCGCCCAAGTCAAGTAACCGCTGGGTTTGCGCGAGCCAGCCCTTCTCCGTGGTGTAATGGAGGGGAGTCCGACCGTCCTTGTCCCGGGCTTCGGGGTTGGCCCCGGCATTTAGAAGCATCTCGAAGGCATTCGGGTTGTCATTAAGGATGGCAGCATGCAGGGGCGTTCTTCGGGACGTATCGCGGGTTTCGATATCCGCGCCGTTCTGGATGAGCGTACCGGCCATACCGTTGCGTCCCTTCACGGCGGCCAGCATCAGCGGCGTGTGCGCGTCCCTGTTCTTGATATCCAGGGCAGCCCCCCGCTCCACCAGCAGTCGCAGGCAGTCGAAGCAACCGGTATCCACGGCGACATGTAACGGCGTGAACCCGTGCAGATTCTGGGCGTTGATGGCTACACCGAGATCAAGGCACCGCCGGAGCGCGTCCAGTTGCTTGCGCCTGGTCAGCGCGTGCGCGAGGTTTTCGTTTATGGGGGGACGCAACTGGTTCACGTCCGCGCCCTGGGAAAGCAGGTATTCCGCGATATCCCAGTCTTCGTTGAAGATTGCCAGCCATAAAGGGGGCTCAATCATTTCGTTCTGGTCATCTATGCTGTACCCGTGTTCCACCAGGTAGCGGATCACCTCAAGTTGACGATACGTTACAGCGAGATGAATGGGTTTGACGCGCGCGCGGTTTTCCCGATCGAGCAGGGAGGGGTCTTTCTGTCGCTGTTCCTCCAGGCCGGGAATATCCGCGAAACGAACCATTTCGGCAATCGTCACCTTCGCGCCCATGCCGCGCAGGAAGGCGGACATCTGCCACTGGCGGGATGCCATGGCAGCATAGATGGGGGGATAGTAATCCTGGGGGCGCGCGCTGACATTGATATCCGCGCCCGCCCGCAGCAGGGCGCGCGCTACCTCGATCGCGCCAGTCTCGCAAGCGGCATGTAAAGGCGTGAAGTAATTCTTGTTCGCGACGGCAGGTGAAGCGCCAGACTTGATTAACTGTCGCGTCGCGTAAACGTCGTTAGCCGCGGCGGCAAGATGCAGGGCGGTATTACCCAGGTTATCGGGCTGGTTGGGGTCCATCCCGTGCTGGATCAACAGGGATATGGCCTCGTGCTGCCCAGTTTCTGCCGCCGCGTGCAGGGGGGTAGTTCCCTCCGGGGTAACTTCGTTGAGGCCAATCCCCGCATGGATCATTGCCACGGCCCCATAAAGGTCGCCCGCGCGCAGGGTGCTGACGAGGGATCTTTCGGTGTTTCCCGCGGCCAGCATGGATTCGTACATGGCCGCGGCTGCCGCCTGGGCATCCAGTGCGTGGGAAACCACCGCCTGCCCGGTACTTTCCGCCTGGGGAAATGAATTGTCTCCCGCCGCCGTGGTCACGCCTATCCAGATGAGTCCCATCATCACGCCGCAACCCATGGCTAGAAATGCTCGGTGCCAGTTATGCGTCATTACGGGGTCTATCCTCATAGCCGGGATCTGTCCGGGCAGCCATGTCTTACGTTGCGCCATGGGCAGCGTTATTCCTGCCATCGATAAGTGGCCACGGCTCCCGCCGGGAGGGTGTCACGAAACTGCCGGTTGCCGTGGGTGACCGCGAATTCCCAGGGTTCGCGGCCCGCGTTCGCTACCACCAGGACCAGGGCGCCGTCCGGATTGCGGGTGGCAACGTAACCGATGGTCCTGGCTTCTGGGCCCGAAACGCCGATCCGGACCGCGCCCGGCAGGATGAATTTCATGAACTGGCCGTACATGTAATAATCGTAATTCCAGCGTAAGGACCCGTCGTCGAGTAGTTCCACGCAGGTGGCACTCGCCGAATGGGGACCGCGGTTCGGTTTACGGTGTTCGTCGAGCAGGACTACCCAGAAATTGTACGAGCGGGCCCAGTTTTGCAGGATGGAAGCGAGTTTTACCGCTCCCCTGGCGCCGAAAACGGATCCTTCCGAGAAGTAAATGTGCTTGTCCGGGAACATTTCCCGGATTTTCGACTGGGTTTCAACCCGGCCTTCGTACAGGTGGAAGGCTGTTCCGTCCACGTACTGGGCGGCCGCGGGATCAGACAGCACGGCAATGGGAAATTCCGGCAGGTTCCAGTTGTGATCCCAGCACCAGACACGGGTGGTCAGGTTCAGTTCCCGGAACAGCGGCCCCAGGTGATCCCGGATGAAATCCCGCTGTTCTTCTCCCGTCCAGACGCAGGTGGGATAATTCGGATCATTCATCCGGGGTTCATTCTGGACGGTGATGGCGTAAATGGGGATGCCTTCCGCCTCGTAAGCCTGAATGAACCGGGCCAGGTATTTCGCGAAGGCCGGATAAAACTCCGGTAACAGGCGTCCACCTTCCAGTCGGCCTGTATCTTTCATCCACGCGGGAGGGCTCCAGGGGGAGGCGAAAAACTTGAGAGATGGATTGATCCTCAGCGCCTCCTTAATCAGCGGCAGCACGTACGCCCGGTCTTTTTCGATGGAAAACCGGGTCATTTCGGGGTCTTTTTCGCCTTCGGGCAGGTCACAGTAGGTGTAATAGGGTTCCCCGATGAAATCCGACGCGCCGATGCAAAGGCGCATCAGGTTCATACCGATGCCCTTGTCGGGATCGAACAGCCGGATCATCGCTTCGGCTCTGGCTTCCGGAGAAAGCTTGGTAAGGTTTTCACAGGAAGCGTGGTCAAAGGACGCGCCCATGCCCAGGATTTCCTGGTAGCGTGCCGATGGATTGATCTCGATGACCGAAAGTTTGGTTTTTCGTGCCGGTTCCAGTTTCGGGCCGTCCTGCCTGCTCAGCGCGGCTTTCAGGTCGGGAGTGGTCAGCCATTTTTCCACCCGGTCAGCCGCGGGAGCCATGGAAACCCAGAGTAATACCGTGGCCGCCATCGCGGCGATTCGCAGTCCAGTCTGACGCATCGGAAACTCCTTTTCGATGGATGACCCCTATCAGCATAGCACGACGTGAACCAGCCCAGGAATTGCGGTTACCCCTTCCATGGATGCGGCAACAGCAGTTCCTGGTACAGTTGCATGGCGTACTCGTCGGTCATGCCAGCCACGAAATCGGCGGTTGTCCGCACGAGGGAATCGCCGGTACGATCCATTTCTTCGAGTATTTCCCGGGTGGGGTGTTCAACAAGGTACTCGAACAGTTCCGCCAGCACGCGTTCGGCCCGGCGGATTTCCCGGTCAATGGCTTCGCAGGGATATACCCTGGTATACATGTGGTCGCGCAACGTGACCATGGCCTCCCGGATTTCCGGCACGATGCCAATTTCATGTTCCGAAGATCCCTCTATCACCGCCATGACCATGGTTTCAATGCGCTGGCTGTGGGTGTTTCCAAGGACTTCGATTGCATCCCGAGGCAGGCTTTCCAGGGTGATCACCCCCGCGCGTAACGCGTCGTCAATGTCGTGGGTGATGTAACCGATCGCGTCGGCAATGCCCACGACCATGCCCTCGAGCGTATGGGGTCCATCCTGGGGAAGGTTCCCGTAAAGCAGGGTTTTGGCTGCCGAATGATAAAGGATGCCGTCCCGGGTTTCGTGCGTCAGGTTCAGGCCCGGTCCCGCGGAACGGGATTCCAGCAGGTCCACCACCCGCAGGCTCTGTTCGTAATGCCGGAATCCACCGGGAACCAGCCGGTCGAGCACCCGTTCTCCCGCGTGGCCGAACGGGGTGTGACCAAGGTCATGGCCGAGGGAAATCGCTTCCACGAGGTCTTCGTTAAGAAACAGCGCGCGGGCGATGGATCGGGCGATCTGGCTTACCTCCAGCGTGTGGGTGAGCCGGGTACGATAATGATCTCCGGATGGGGCCAGGAATACCTGGGTTTTCCGCTTGAGCCTGCGGAACGCCTTGGAGTGCAGGATCCGGTCCCGGTCTCGCTGAAAAACCGTGCGACAGGGATCCGGCGGTTCATCAACCAGCCTGCCCCGGCTGGCGACCGCGCGGGTCGCTCCGGGAGACAGGAACAGGTTTTCCCGTTCTTCGATCCGTTCACGTATGACATGGCTTCGAGGCATCACTGATCTCCGGATTACTGATCTATCCATCGATTGACCGGCAGGGAGATCCGATCGGGAAAGCCCGCCCGCGCGCGGTCCAACAGGTCCCGCTGGATGGGCGGATGCATGGCCAGCGTGGGCAGGCTGTCGAGGGGCATGAACCGGGCGTCTACTACCCGTGGATCTTTACCGGTGGCCCTGACAGGTCCAGCACCAGGGCGGTCGCACAGGAAAGCCACCTGCACGAGATGCCGTTTCCCCCCGGGATCGATGGCTTCGCAGAGATGAACGATATGACGGGGAATGACGTCCAGATCCAGTTCTTCCCGCAGTTCCCGTTGTAGCGCGGCAAGCATGGTTTCTCCGGGGTCAACCCCGCCACCGGGCAGTACCCAGGTCCGCCGGCCATTTTTTTCGTGCAGGGCCAGCAGCACCGCGTTGTGTTCCACGATTACCGCCGCGACGCGTATCCGGGGAAAAGGCATATCCGGCGGGCTCATGATTTTATTCCGAGCGAACCAGGAATTCAGACAACTGGGCCACCAGGGCTGGCGGAATTTCCGCTTCCAGGATCAGGTTGTTCTGGTCCACTTCCTGGCGGAGAATTCTACCCCGGCGGTGCAGGCCGGCCACGATGTCTCCCCGTGCCACCGGTACCCGGAGGGTCACCATGGACCGGGACAGGGCCATCCGTTGTTCCACGGTTTCCAGGAGTTCCCTGAGACCGGTACCCCGGGTCGCCGATACCATGAGCCGGGAGGTTCGTTCCTGTTTCAGTAGTTCCAGTTCTTCCGGCGGCAGCAGGTCGATCTTGTTGTAGACCAGCAGGGACGGCACGTCAGCAGCTTTAATTTCTTCAAGCACCTGCCGGACGGTGGAAATGTGTTCTTCCCGGGCGGGGTGAGAGGCGTCTACCACGATCAGCAGCAACTGGGCTTCCCGGACTTCCTCGAGGGTCGCGCGGAACGCCGCGACCAGCGTGTGGGGCAGGCGCCGGACGAAACCCACCGTGTCTGCCAGCAACACCTGGCCTCCGCCGGGCAGGTCACAGCGGCGTACCAGGGGGTCCAGCGTGGCAAACAGTTTGTCTTCCGCGAAAGCATCCGCTCCCGTCAGCGCGTTGAGCAGGGTGCTTTTACCAGCGTTGGTGTATCCCACGAGGGTTGCCGTGAACACTCCCGTGTCGTTCCGGCGTTTCCGCTGGATCTGGCGATCCTGCCGGACCGTTTCCAACTCGGTTTCCAGTAGGCGGATCCGTTCACGGATCACGCGGCGGTCCACCTCCAGTTTCTGTTCGCCGGGACCG
>JAGPFE010000035.1 GCA_018056705.1 Candidatus Hydrogenedentota bacterium
ATGGATTCTGGGAGATGACATGGTTCGCCGGCACGGTGTTGCTGCACTGGTCGATGGCCTGTCCCACGACCAGGCCCGCGCCCTGGATGGCCGCCTGTGCCGCGGCCTGGTCCTGGCCGGTCACGTCTGGAACCACCGTGCAGGGCCCGGAAGACACCGTGAGTTGCACAACCGTCCCAGGGGTAACTTGGGCGCCCGCTTGGGGAGCGGTGCTGATGACCTGCCCGGCGGGGACGGTGTCACTGCACTGGTCGATGGCCTGTCCCACGACCAGGCCCGCGCCCTGGATGGCCGCCTGTGCCGTGGCCTGGTTCTGGCCGGTCACGTCTGGCACGGTCACCGTGCAGGGCCCGGAGGACACCGTGAGTTGTACAACCGTTCCGGGGGTAACCTGGGCACCCGCTGATGGATTCTGGGAGATGACATGGTTCGCCGGCACGGTGTTGCTGCACTGGTTACTGACGTTGCCCACGTTCAGGCCCACACTTGCTAGTGCCGCCGAGGCCTCCGACGGAGTCAGTCCGGTGACATTTGGAACGGTTATGAACTGGGGAGGGCAAGTTCCAGTTGAAACGACTAAAATCACGGGAGTTTTTGCCTTAGTCCGGCTACCGGCCGGGGGGGTCTGGCTGATGATGGTTCCGGCGGCTACCGTGTTACTGCATTGCAGCGATACCTGTCCCACCGTGAAGCCCGCCTGAACGATCAGGGCCGTCGCGTCCGACATGGATCGTCCGGTGACATCTGGAATGGCCCGGTAAAACCACTTTGGACAACCTGAAAGCGACAGCATGACTACCACAGCTGTAAAAAGGTAGAAATAACGCACCCACCTGAATTCACCTTTGCCGGACATATAAATTCCTTTCTTCGGCCTACCTCTGGTAGTCGAATTTCGCGCCCATTGTGAACGATCCTACGCCGGCATCGTCACAAGTGAATCGTACCGCACCTGACCAGAAAAGTCAAGTTTGGGGCGATTCATGCGGGAAAGGAAACACCTCTCCGGGGTGTTCTCTGTCGATTGGTAGTAAAGCTAGAGGGTATTCAGGGCTCAATCACGAGGATGTCGTGGGTACCCAGGCCGGGAAGTTGCGCGGTCAGTGTGTTATGGTTCCACTCCCACTCGACCTTGCGCTCGCCCGGGGCAATAAAACACTGGGACGGCCGGGCTGGCAGGGGAACCCGCACGCGGAAGGGACCAGGATCCGGAACGGATTCGACGATGTGACGGCTTGGGGAGAGATACCCCCCCACGCCGCGGTTAACCAGTTGAACCAGCAGGGTACTACCCCGTTTTCGAGTGGCCATCTCAATCCACCACGGTCCTTCTACCCTGGCCAGTCCAGAAGGCTCCATCGCTTCCAGTATGCCTGCCACGAATCGCCGCAGGTCGGGATACCTCGCCTGGTAATATGCCCGGAACACGGGCCCCGGAATCGTTGCCACCACGCCCTTGCCAACCTTGCGGAGCGTGGCCGCCGGCACGTTGGACCGCTGGTTGAGTTCGGGTTCCTGCTGGTACAGCACGTGGGCCAGTACCGTGACGTCGTTCCCAGGCGCGACCGGGCGGAAAGTTCCCTGGATGCTCACGGCCCGTCCTTCCACGGGTAACCAGTTCATGGCGGGCGGCTCCACGTCCGCGGGCGCGATGCCCGCCAGTTCACCGAACAGGTCCACCGCGGCTTCCCCGCTGACCAGCAACCGCCCGCCCCGTTCCACGTACCCGGTCATGGCCTGCCGGAAGGCCTCGGGCAGGCGCGTGACCTCGGGAATCACGATTACCGGGTACGCGTCGGCCCGTTCCATCAGGGTGGCCTCGTTCAGCAGGTCCACGCTCCAGCCCGATTCGAGCAGGGCGAACATGGCCCCTTCCATGGGCTGGTTGGCCCCGCCGAAGTTGAACAGGGGATCGTTACGGGTGTACCACGTGGTTTCGCTGTGGAGCACGGCGACCTGCGGGACCGTTTCCGTCTTGTGGCACCACGGTTGTCGTTCCCGGCAGAACCGGGCCACTTCGGCAAGGACGTCCATGTGCCACGCGTTCAGCCGGCCTGACCGCTGGGGCGTGTCGTAGATGAATACCGCTCCCCCCTGGGCCATCACCGTGGCCACTTCCTGCGACAGGTGGGCCGCGTTCTTGAAGGTCCATGGCTGGTCTCCCGTCTTGAGGAAACTCCACGCCATCAGGTCCCATGGCACGCCCCGGGACGCGATGAACCGGGCTTCGGCCATGGCCCGTTCCGTGCCGAAGGAGGGGTCATAATCGCCGCTGATGTAGTCCAGGGGGACTTCCATGGGTTCAGGCATGCGCACGGTGAAGGACCAGTTGCTCGTTACCAGGCAGGACGGCTTCACGGCCTTGACCGCCGACACGTAGCGCGCCACGTATTCCTTGAACAGGTCCCGGTGAAAAGCGAGCCATGCTTCCCAGTGCGGATCGCCGGCCTTTTCGGGGACTTCCGTGATGCCCGTGCGACGGGTGAATTCTTCCCGGCATGCCGGGCTCCAGTCGGGCAGGGCGGCCCAGCAGTCGCCGTCGATCCACATGCCGTCGATGTCGTACTCCCGCACCACTTCCAGCAACTGGGGGATCATCCGCTCGGTGGGATAGGGACTGAGCAGGCTCACGTAGTTCGGGTGGCGTTTACCCCGCGCGTCCATCCGGGCCCAGTCGGGATGTTCCTCGATCGCGCGGCTGTCCCAGATGCCGGAGTAATGGATGGACAGGGGAATGCCCATTTCCCGGGTCACCTCCCGCCAGATCTTCAACGCGTCATTGACGATGCCCGGCGAGGGTGTACCCACTTTCGTGGGGTAGCCCGTGTAACCCGGATGACCCTTACAATCGTACTGGACGAAATCCGGGCGTACCTTTTCAAGCATCGCGCGGATGTGTTCCGCGGTGGTTTCGCGGCCCAGTTCGGTGTCACCCGCGTTGGGATGCAGGTCGAAATGCAGCCCGAAGAAGGCATTCTCGTGCCAGTTCGCGGGGCGTTCCGACGCGGGCTCCGCCGCGTTGACCGCGTTCGCGAGTCCCAGTAAGATCAAGCCGATCCAGGTCCCGTTTCGCATGCCGGTTTCCTTCTCTGGTTGCTGTACCATCAACATACCCGCCCGCCAACGGCAGGCGCAACCTCCGACGCGGTCCAACGGCTACCCCTTAATGGAATGCTGATCGTGGGTGGTGCGGGTGTAGGAAGTGAGAGCAGGCAGGGGGGTGATTTTCGGGGGAGAGGTAACCGGTCTCATCGACGAGTTCTTTGCTTCCGCTGGACCTTCATACTGGTCCGCGAAGGGACCTTTGGAGGCGTTTCGACGAACGAAATGGACGCGATCCGTGAAGGCCCCGATGAACACCCGGAGGCCCCGTCATGTCATTTCGGCGCCTTTAATCTCATTTCGACGAACGAAGTGAGGAGAAATCCTGGCAGGCAGCATGGCTCGAAATATCTCGAGGCCCGAACGACTCCGCTGTTCGCGAAAAGCGGCCTGCGGAGGGAATCCACAACCTGGATTGCATGTGGCGGGGTTTGACAGGCCCGGAGCAAAAATGATACACTTCACAAGCCGCCGCGTGTGCGGTGTTTTTTTTCGCGGAACCACTGGAGCAGGTCAACATGAAACCAACCTACAAACCGGACGTCGTGAACGTCCATGACGATGCCCTGCTGGAGGAACTCGAGCAGCAACTGCGGGAAAGTTCCATGGACAGCCTTCTGAACGAGGCCGACGAGGCGTTCAAGGAAGGTGAAGTGGTGCGGGGACGGGTCGTCGAAGTCGGCAGCGACCGGGTGCTGGTCGACATCGGTTACAAGAGCGAGGGCGTGGTGCCCCGGAGCGAGTTCGCCGGGCTGGAAAACCTCGAAATAGGCCAGGAATTCGATTTCTGCATTGAAAATCCCGAAGACGAAAACGGCATGCCGATGCTGTCCAAAACCAAGGCGGACCGCATCCGGAACTGGGAACACGTGCAGAAAGTGTACGAAGAAGACGGCGTGATCGAGGGCGTGATCACCCGCCGGGTCAAGGGTGGCCTCAAGGTGGACATCGGCATTGACGCGTTCATGCCCGCCAGCCAGTTGTCTTTCCGGCCCGTGGGTGACCTGGAGCGCTTCATCGGCCAGAAACTGGAGTTCAAGATCATCAAGTTGACCCGTCGTCGCCGCAACGTCGTGGTGAGCCACCGCAAGTTGATTGAAGAACGGCGGATCGAAGAAAAACGCCAGTTGATGGAAACCATCCACGAAGGCGCGATCATCAAGGGCGAAGTGAAGAACATTACCGAGTTTGGCGCGTTCGTGGACGTGGGCGGCATCGACGGCCTGTTGCACGTGACCGACATGAGCTGGGGCCGCGTGAAGCACCCCTCCCAGATGCTCAAGGTCGGCGACGTGATCGAGGTCAAGGTGCTCAGTTTCGATCCGGCCACCGAGCGGATCAGCCTCGGCCTCAAGCAGAAAACCGAAAATCCCTGGCTCTCGGCCGAGGAGCGCTACCCGGTGGGGTCCGTGCATCGCGGCAAGGTGGTCAGCCTGACGGAATACGGGGCCTTCGTGCAGTTTGAAGACGGTCTCGAGGGCATGGTTCACGTGTCCGAAATGAGTTGGACCCGTCGCGTGCGGCATCCCAACGAGGTGCTGTCCCTCGACCAGGAAGTGGACGTGATGGTGCTGAGCGTGGACGCCGCGGAACAGAAAATGGCCCTGGGCATCAAGCAGACCCAGCCCAATCCGTGGAAGACCATGCAGGAACGCTATCCCATCGGGTCCGTGGTCAAGGGCGTGGTCCGCAACATGACCGAGTACGGCGCGTTCATCCAGTTGGATGACGGCATCGGCGCCCTGCTCCATGTGAGCGACATGTCGTGGACGAAGAAGATCACCAATCCCGCCGAAATCCTGTCGAAGGGCCAGGAGGTCGAGGTCCAGGTGCTGAGCATTGACGCCGAGAACGAGAAAATCAGCGTCGGCCTCAAGCAGTTGCAGACCGACCCGTGGATCGAGGTGGTCAAGGACATCCCGGTGGGTAGCCACGTCGAGGTGACCATCACCAAGCTGGTGAGTTTCGGCGCCTTCGCCGACCTGGGGCAGGGCGTGGAAGGCCTGATCCACGTCAGCGAACTCTCCAGCGACCGGGTGAACAAGCCCGAAGACGTCCTGAAGATCGGCGACAAGGTCATGGCCAAGGTCATCAACATCAACCACGTCGACCGCAAAATCGGCCTGAGCGTGCGCGAGTACGAGCGGGACCTGGAGCGGCAGAACACGGCCGATTACCAGCCGGGCGCGGTGGACGTTGCGGAATCCCTGCGGGGCGCCGTACCCTCCAACATGATTCAGGCCGGCCGCAGCCTCGAAGACGTGGCCCACGAACTGATGATGGCCGTCAGCCGCGTGGAGGCCGCCAAGGCCGCCGCGAAGGCCGATGCCGCGTCTGCCACCACCAGCCAGACCGAGGAGGGCGCGGCGGCGCCGGATACTCCGGCGCCCGAATCGGTACGGCCGCCGGAAGAGGCGTCCGGCGGTCCGGCTGCCGGGGAATAAACCCGGTTTATTTTTCCGTAATGTTCCGGCGCGGGCGTCTCTCGCGGATGATGAGACGCGCGCGCCGTGTTTTTTTAACACACAGGAATGCCAATTGCCCTGAAGGGGCACGGGAGATTTCCCATGACACCATCGAAGAAACCCCACAGGATGGCCGGTACCATAATGACCGGCGCGGACATGGTGATGCAGGTTCTGGCCGATGAAGGCGTGGACACCATCTTCGGATACAGCGGCGGCGCCATCCTGCCGACCTATGACGCGGTCTTCCGCTGGAACCGCTCGCACCCGGACCAGGAAATCCGCCTGATCGTTCCCGCGAACGAGCAGGGCGCCGGTTTCATGGCCGCCGGGTATTCCCGGGCCAGCGGAAAGGTCGGTGTCTCGCTGGTGACGTCCGGGCCCGCCGCCACCAACAGCGTCACGCCCATCCGTGACTGCATGGCCGATTCCATTCCCATGATCCTGATCTGCGGCCAGGTGGCCCGCGCGGCCATCGGCACCGACGCCTTTCAGGAAGCCCCCGTGTATAACATCATGAGCGCCTGTGCCAAGCACGTGTTCCTGGTGAAGAACGAACAGGAACTCGAGGCCACCGTGCGCACGGCCTTCCACATTGCCCGCAGCGGCCGGCCCGGACCGGTGGTCATCGACCTGCCCAAGGATGTCCAGAACTGGCAGGGGGCCTTCCGCGGCGAGGGCATGCTGCCCCTCGCGGGATACACCGCCCGGATCAAGGCCCTCGAAACCTGGCAACTTTCCCCGGACGAGGCGAAGGCCTTCTTCGATCTCCTGAAACGGGCGAAGCGGCCGCTCATCTACGCCGGCGGCGGCGTGATCAATTCCGGCGCGGCCGCGGCGTTGCGCCGTTTCGCGAAACATTTCGGGATTCCCGTCGTGACCACCCTGATGGGCATCGGCGCGATGGACACCACCGATCCCCTGTGCCTGCACATGCTGGGCATGCACGGCACGGCCTACGCCAACTACGCCGTGGAGGACTGCGACCTGCTGCTGTCGGTGGGTGCCCGCTTCGACGACCGCGTGGCTGGCGTGCCCCGGGAGTTTGCCAGAAACGCCGTCATCTGCCACATCGATATCGATCCCGCCGAAATCGGCAAGGTCAAGCCCGTGAACTGGCACGTGGTGGGCGATGCCCGGAAAGTGCTCGAGGCCCTGCTGGAGTATGGTAAGGGACAAAAGTTCGATTTTTCGGCGTGGCGCAAGCACGTGGAGCGCCTGAAGAAAAACCACCCCATGAACTACAACCGGGAGAGCGCCATCATCCAGCCCCAGGCGGTGATGGAACTCCTCAACGAGTTCACGAAAGGCGAGGCGATCGTCTCCACCGGCGTGGGACAGCACCAGATGTTCGCCGCCCAGTTCCTCCACTTCAGGCATCCCCGGCTGTGGCTTACCTCGGGCAGCATGGGCACCATGGGCTTCGGCCTGCCCGCCGCCATCGGCGCCCAGTGCGCCTTCCCCGATAAACTGGTCATCGACGTGGACGGCGACGGCAGCCTGCGCATGAACATCGGTGAAATGGAAACCTGCACTACCTACAACCTGCCGGTCAAGATCCTGCTGCTGAACAATTACGGGGACGGCATGGTGGTCCAGTGGCAGTCGCTATACTTCGAGGGACGCTTCTCGGGCACCGACAAGTCGTTGCACCGCAAGGATTTCATCCGCGCGGCCGAAGCGGACGGCTTCGAGTTCGCCCGCCGGGTGGAGCGCTACGAGGACCTGCGGGGAGCCATGGACGCCTTCATTCATCACGAGGGACCGGCCTTCCTCGAAGTCATCGTCGACAAGAATGCCTTCGTGTTCCCCATGGTGGGCCCCGGCATGCCGTACAAGGAAATGCTGACCGGTCCGTACATCCCGGCCCGGAATGGCGAGGTGCCCGCGGAAGCCACGCTGGAAACCTCGGACGCCTTCTGATCCCGCGACGAGTCCGCGCCCCGGAGGGAAATGCCGGGGCGCGGGCCCGGGGGTACCCCGCTTCGGCCGGCTCGTGATATGATGCAAGCGTGACCAACCCGGAGGATTACGCGATGTTGAAAGATCGCATGGTGCGCGTTAAACTGGTCCGCCGTTTCAAGGAGCAGCGCCCCCAGTCCTATGTGGGCAAGGTTACCGGGTTCAGTGAAGGCTGGGTGCTTCTTGAGGGTAAACTGGTGCTGGTCAGCCGGAACATCCCCGGGGGCGCCCAGGTGGATGCCCAGAAATCGATCGTGATGATTCCCCGGGATAACATTGAATCCATCCAGTTGTTGCCGGATACCTTCAACCTGGACAAGATTACGGTTAACACCGAGGGACAGCAACTCCGGTTGGACGTGCCTGGCGGAACGCCCTGTTACATCGGCGAGATGGGTGAGGGGTAATTCGCCCATCCCCCTGGTGGGTTACTGGACAGCCTATGAGAAACGTCAGCAATATCAACGTTTTATCCATCACGCCCCTGTGTCCGCCCGAAGAGCTCGTCCGGGAAATCCCCATTACGGACGAGATTTCGGAGACCGTTTCCTCCGCCCGGGATACCATCCGGGCCATCCTGGAGAAGCGGGATCCACGCCTGCTGGCCGTGGTGGGACCGTGCTCGATCCATGATCCCGCCGCGGCCCTCGAGTATGCCGGTCGCCTGGCTGCCCTGCGACGGGAACTCGGGGATCGCCTGTTCATCGTGATGCGCGTGTATTTCGAAAAGCCCCGTACCACCATTGGCTGGAAGGGGCTGATCAACGATCCCGACCTCGACGGCAGTTACAACATCGAAAAGGGGCTCCGCAAGGCCAGGAAGATCCTGCTGGATATCAACGCCCTCGGCGTGCCCGCCGGCAGCGAAGTGCTGGATCCCATCATTCCCCAGTACATCGCCGACCTCCTGTCGTGGGTATCCATCGGCGCGCGTACCAGCGAATCCCAGACCCATCGCGAACTGGCCAGCGGCCTCTCCATGCCGGTGGGTTTCAAGAACTCCACCGACGGGAACGTGCGCATAGCCGTGGATGCCATCCTGGCGGCCCGGTGGCCCCATCATTTTCTCGGCATCGACCTGCAGGGACGCACCTGCGTGGTCGCCACGCGCGGCAACCCCCATTGTCACGTCATCCTGCGGGGCGGCTACAGTGGCCCGAACTATGACCCGGTCAGCGTAATCGACACGGAAGAGACCATGTGCCGGGAAAACCTGGACCCCCGCATCATGATCGACTGCAGCCACGCGAACAGCGGCAAAAAGCCCCATCTGCAGGGGCACGTGTTACGGGACGTGGTGCAGCAGAAGGTCGAGGGCAACACCTCTATCATCGGCTTCATGCTCGAAAGCAATCTCCGCGAAGGCAACCAGAAACTGACCAGTCGTCCCGAAACCCTCGAATATGGCCTGAGCATCACCGATCCCTGCATCGGCTGGGAAACCACCGAGCGTCTCCTGAGGGAGACCTGCGACAAGTTGCGCGCCTGCGCGGGGTGTGCCAGCCGGGTTCGATCCTGATCTGGGGAGGCGCGTGGTCGCGGATCCTCCGATTTCCAGGCATTGAGATGACACCTTCTGTCCTTTCGATGAGTCTCATTGAATTGCTGCTATACAATCGTTTCACTGGGAGGACATGGCATGGCGTGGTGGCGAACGGTCCTGGTAGTGGTCGGGCTTGGCCTTGGATTTGGTGGTCTGGGATGGGGGGCTGAACCCGCGGTACCGGTAAAAGTAGGGCGGTTTCCCCAGGAAATCGCCGAACAGTGGACGCCGGACAACGGCCTGCCCGCGAAACGCATCGACGATGTCCGGATGGTGAACGGACAACTGAAGATCCGCGTGGAAGACACCTGGTATGTCCGCGATGGCGATCAGTGGCGCGCTTCCGATCCCGAAACACCGTGGTACCTGGTCCCGGTGGACGCGGATTACGCCACCCTGGGACGGGAAAAAAGCGACCACGCCATGGACGCGCGGGACGTTGCCCCCGAATCGGGAGAGCCCGTTGCCGTGGCGACCGGCAAGGGCCTGTTCCTGAAACAGGAAGACGGACGATTCCGCCGGGTGGTTATAGCCGATGAGGCCGGCCGCGACTGGGCGGCCAGGGATGTCCGCGGCGTGGCCATCGCTCAGAACGGCGACCTGTGGGTCGCCACCCCCGCGGGAGTATGCGCTGGCAGGGAGGGATCGTGGCAATTCTATACCGGTCAGGAAGGATTGCCTTACGACGATTTCACCTGCGCGGCGGCCGCCAGCGATGGATCCATCTGGTTCGGCACTACCATCGGCGCGATCCGCTGGAAAAACGGGCAGTGGCGGTACCGGCAGGGCAGGCGTTGGCTGCCCGGAGATCACGTGCGCGCCATGGCGCCCGGTCCCGACGGCGAGATGTGGTTCGCCACCAGCGGCGGCCTTGGCCGTATCGGCTGGCGCGTGATGACCCTCGCCGAAAAGGCCGCCTTCTATGAACAGGAAATGGACCTGATCCGCCGCACGGAATATGGCTACGTGGCCCAGGCATACCTCGAACGGCCCGGTGATAAATCGGAGGTACGCCTCGCGGATGATGACAACGACGGCCTGTGGACCTCCATGTACGGCGCCGGCGAATGTTTCGCCTATGCCGCTACCCATGACCCGGCCGCCCGGGAACGGGCAAGGGCTGCCTTCCGCGCCCTGAAGTTTCTTCAGGAAGTGCCCCAGATGGGAAGCATCCGGCCGCCCGAGGGGTACGTCGCCCGGACCATTCTGCCCGGCGACGGCCCGGATCCCAACGAGGGACGCGTGGAACAGGACCGCCGCCACAAGGAAAAGAACGACGGCTTGTGGAAAGTTTACGAGCCCAGATGGCCCAGGACCGATGACGGGCGCTGGTACTGGAAGAGCGATACCAGCAGCGATGAACTGGACGGGCATTATTTCTTCTATCCTGCCTACTTCGATTATGTCTGCGAAACCGAGGCCGAAAAAGACGAAGTCCGCGAGGTGGTGCGTAAACTCACCGATCACCTCGTCGAGCACGACTTTCTGCTCATCGATCATGACGGGACCCCCACCCGGTGGGGCATGTACAACCCCAAAAGCCTGAACCACAGCCCGGACTGGTGGCAGGAACGGGGTCTGAAGTCGCTCAGCATGCTGTCTTACCTTGCCGTCGCCGCCCACGTGACCGGTGACGAAAAGTACGACAAGATCGCCCGCGAGCTCATGGACCGCTTCGGTTACCACAACAACGCCATGTTCTACAAGGTGCACCTTGGGCCCGGCTCAGGTAACCAGTCCGACGACGAAATGGCCTTCATGTGCTATTACAACCTCATGAAATACGCGAAGGACGAGAACCTGAAAAATCAGATTCGCTGTTCGTTCTTCTACGCCTGGGTCAACGAGGCGGCGGAAATGAACCCCTTCTTCAACTTCGCGTACGCCGCCTTCGGGCGGGGGAGCGTCTATGCGACTTCATTCGGATCGTTCCCGCTGGAACCCATGGTGTTCTGGCTCGACGACGCCATTGAAACCCTCATCGATTTCCCCCTTGACCGGGTGAACTGGGGCCACAAGAACAGCCACCGCAAGGACATCATCAAGTTGCCGCCCTGGATCTCCACCGAGCCCTTCGATTCCCACGACGGCAGCCGGGGCTACCGGGTGAATGGAAAAACCCTGCCCGTTTCCGAACGTTACTTCAACCACTGGAACCATGATCCGTGGCAACTCGATTATTCCGGTAACGGTCGTACCCTCGGTAGCGGCACCGTCTTCCTGCTGCCCTACTACATGGGCCTGCTGCACGGATTCATTGCCGTGGACTAGTCTAGCCGAAAAACCGGTCATTTTTCTTGACAGATTAAGGCAAATCTGGTAATATTTATTACCGGTTTGATCTAAGGCTGGAAATAAAAATAACCGGTTATGCTGGACACCCTCAAAACCATCATCCTGGATTACCAGGATATACCCCTTCCTGCCGGGGTTCCCCGGCACTTGCGGATTGAGCCCTTGCCGGGAAAGGCCGCTGTCTGCCTCGGCGTGCGCCGATGCGGCAAGTCCACCCTCATGGGGCAGACCATCCGGAAACTGCTGGAAAGCGGTGTCAGCCGCCGGAATATCCTCTACCTGAATTTTTTCGACGACCGACTGCATGGCCTGCGGCAGCAGGGACCCTCCGTCATCGCCGAAGCCTACTATGCCCTCTATCCGGAAAAGAAGAACACCGAAACGGTCTACTGCTTTTTTGATGAAATCCAGGTGGTCCCGAACTGGGAAGCCTTCGTGGATCGTCTCATGCGGACCGAATCCTGCCAGGTCTACCTGACGGGGTCTTCCGCCCGCATGCTGTCCCGGGAAATCGCCACCCAGATGCGGGGGCGGGCCCTGTCCTGGGAACTGTTTCCGTTTTCCTTCCGCGAATTTCTGGACTGGAAAGGCCTGGGGGGGACTGGAGAATTGTCCACCCGCCGGCGACTGCTGATACAGCGGGCCTTTGACCAGTACCGACAGGTCGGCGGCTTTCCCGAAGTCCTGGATGTCCCGCCCTATCTCCGGGTCCGGATGCTCCAGGAGTATTTCCACACCATCCTTTTCCGAGACCTGGTCGAACGGTATGACGTGGCCCATCCCCGGGCGGTGGTGGACCTGGCCCGCCGCCTGATGGACAGCATAGCCCGCCCCTGCACGGTGAACCGGCTGACGGAGTACCTGAAAAACCTTGGCCACAAGGTTCCCAAAACGTCCGTGGGCGATTACCTGGCCTGGCTGGAGGATGCGTACTTTCTGTTCACCGTGTGCATCTTTGATCCGTCCATCGCCCGACGGAACACCAACCCGAAAAAGGTCTACTGCGTGGACCACGCGCTGGCCGCGTCCGTGGCGTCCGGGCTTTCCGCCAATTCGGGACGCCTGCTGGAAAACCTGGTGTTTGCCGCCCTGCGGCGGATCCATCCCGAACTGTACTATTACCGGACCCGGTCCGGGAAAGAAGTGGACTTCGTGGTGCCTGAACAGGGGACGATCCGAGGGCTGGTCCAGGTCTGCGAGTCGCTCGAGGACCCCGCTACCCGAAAGCGAGAACTGGCCGCCCTGGCCGAGGCCATGACCGAACTTAACGTGGGGCTGGGGACCGTCGTGACCCGGCACGAATCAGAACGGATCGAAACTGCCGCCGGCGTGGTCCAGGTGATGCCGGCCTGGCGGTTTCTCCTGGACCTTCCGGACGTCCCGGAAGCGACCTGACCGGTCGGAGCGGAAGCCGCTAGGGCAGTTCCACCGGTGGGTCGTTATCCACGAACAGGCAGGTTTTCTGGCGTCCCTGGTGCAGGTTGTTCAGGTTGAAAGGCTTGGGGACGTTGCGGATCACGTTACCGCGGGCCTCGATGTAGGCGCTGCCCTCGTCCAGGTAGATCCCGCCGGGCCAGCCGGTGCTGGTGTCGACCTGGTTTTCCTGGAGGATCGTTCCCGGCATGGCGCCCAGGGTGTAGATCGCGCCACCGTCGTTCATCCGGGCCATGACGCGGCTGAACCGGTTACCCTCGATCCGGTTCGCGCCTGCCGGCGTGGCCGTGGTATAACGGTAAGGCACGTCGTAGTGACCGCCGCCCGCGTCTTCTTCACCCCAGCCCCATCCCATGGAGATCCCGCTGTAAGGCAGGTCACTGAAGGTGTTGTCGGCGATGGTCACGTTGTCCACGTACCCGGCGAACAGCCCCACGCTGCCCAGGTAGAACCGGCCGCAGTCCCGGATTGCCGACCGGGTTATCGTGACGTCTCCGGTGTTGCCGTTGGGGATGGCGGGGTGGTGGTCCGCCTGGGCTACCCCGCCGATCTGGATCCCCGTGCCGCCGATTTGTTCAAAACGGCACGTGTCCACCACGATCTCCCGGCTGCCCCCGGTGCAGTCCAGTCCGGTACCGTCGAAGTTCCGGAAGACGCACTGGTAAAACGTCACGTCCCGGCAGCCCTCCAGCACGAACCCTCCATCCAGCCGGGCGTATTCATTGTGCAGGGAGGTCAGCGTGCCGTCCCGCGCGAACAGGTTGTCCTGGCGGGCCCGGAAATTGGCCTGCACGTCGATATGCGCCTCCAGCAGGGATTGGTCCGAACGGATGTGCTCGAACACCAGTCCCTCAAACCGCAACCGGCTGGCCCCGCGCAACCGGACACCGGGCCCGGAAATCCGGGTAACCGTCGCCGGGTCATCGGGCCGGACGCCCGGCGGTGGGATAAGGAGGTAGACCTCTCGGTCCGGATCGAAACAGAACTCGCCCGGCTCGTCGACCAGTTCGGGCGCGTTCAGCAGGCGCAAGGGTTGCTCCAGTCGGACACCCTCCTTGCGCAGGGCAAGGAAAAACCATGGTTGCGCCATCTCGATCAGGTGGTTGCCCTGGCCATCGGCAAGGATCGCCGCGACCGGGCATACCATGTGGGCCCATTCCTTCACGCCGTCGACCAGGAGCCGGCCAGGCCGCGCGAACCTGGGCAGCTGCGTGGCGGACACCCGGTAACCGCAACGCCCGTCAATGTGCTCCAGGTCACCCCACGTGTCCCACGACTCCGGGAACGGCATGCTGGCGAGGCGCATGGGTTCGCCATTGAGGTAAAGGACCTCGTCCCCCCGCGTGCCAGGCACCGGGTCGCTTTCCCACCTGCCGTCTTCCAGCTGTCGCCATCCGGTCAGCGCCGCGCCGCCATCCAGAATCGTGTTGCCGGGATCCGCGGCACGCAGGGCGCACCCGCCATGGGGCAATGCGGCGACCGCGGCCAGCCAGTCCGGGTTCAGGGCATATCGCCCCACCGGAAACACCAGGCAGGCGGGCTGTCCAGGAGATTTCCTCAGCGCCTCGTTCAGTTGATCGAGGGCCCTGGCCTGGGCGGTCCGGCCCTCATCGGGCCCGGGAGGATCCAGCGTGACCGCCAGGTTCGCGTCGTCTCTCGATCCGGGCTTATACCGGGGCCACCGCGGGAACCGGAACGTCAACTCCGCGAGGGTAATCTCCACGGGCTCGGAACCCGTGTTCCGCAGGGTCAACGCGTTGTCCCCCTCTCGAAGCGCGCCTTCCGGCAGGGAGCCATCCGGCGCGCAGGGCTGATCGTTCCAGCGCGCCTCGAGGGTGGTCGCGGACGCGGTCAGGGCCAGGACGGGAGGCGTTTCCCATCCGCCGGCAGCCAGCACGGCGGGCACGGTCCACGCCAGCGTAACCGTCTCGCCGGGGTCGATCCGTCGGGGCAGGGGAACGGGCAGATCCACCGGTGTCCGGTGCGTGCCATTGACCAGGGCGAGCGTGACCGGTCCCCGGGCCAGGGTTTCCGGGCGTCCCAAAATGGCCACGCGCGACCAGGGCGGCACGGGAAGTTGCTCGCGCCAGCACGGGAAATTGAATACGTACAGCCCGTCCGCGCCACTCGCCAGCAGCCCGAGGGCCACGCCCCGGAACGATGCTTCCGTGTGATCCTTGCCCCCGTAACCGAACTCGATACCCGCGTAGAGCGGCACGGGGTGATCTCCCATCAGGGTGCGCAATGCTCCCAGGGGCATGGTGAAGTCGGACGCCAGGAAAGGCGACGCCGTCACGAAATCCACGAGATCCCGGGCGGTCCAGTCCGCGAGGTCCACGCCCAGTTTCCGGCAACCCTCCACCGACGCGGGCACCCGGACAGCCACCCGGACGGGCCGTTCCCAGGCCGCCTCCAGTTCGCGGGCGCGTAACCGGACTGCCGCCACCACGTCCGTCAGCATGCCCTTGTTCCGCCAGACCTGCCGCTCGTCGCCCGATAGATGCCGGGGAAACCGCATCCAGTCCAGTTCAATGCCATCGGGCTGGTAGCGATCCAGCAATTCGAAGATGAGTTTCAGGGCGTGTTCTTGGACCTCCGGCCGGGCATAGTCCAGGCACTGGGCCATCCAGTCGGTGGGCGGCGCGCCGGGTTCCACCCGCCACTCCGGGTGGTTGCGCCACAGGTCACACAGGTCCGGTTCATTCGGATCGTGCGCGTTGTGCACCTCGTTCATCCGGAACGTGATGAACACCTCGAATCCCCGGCGGCGCAGGGCTGCAAGGTACTCCCCGAACAGGTCCCGCCCCTCCGCGAAGTATTGCCGCAGGCGTCCCCGCTCGGAAACCGCCTCCACGGAACTGGGATACAGCATCTTCTGGATGCCGTTGGGGCAGACCAGCACGGTGGTGACCGCGTGGGGAATCGCCCCTGCCTGGAACTGTACCGCCTCCGGCGTCAGGTCCTCCCGCCAGAACAGGTTGGTACCGTCGTCGTTGACCAGCAGTCGCCACGCGGGCCGGTCAGCCGGAGATTCAGCCAGCCCGGCCAGAGGGATCCAGGCGCTTCCCGTCACCAGCAGCATGGCCAACGCGCGCGTCAACAGGGTATTCCTGCCCATCGGATTCCTCCCATCTGCTTTTCCGGACGGGAAGGATTATAACAGGAAGGCTTCGCCCTCGTAATCCGCGGGGACATCCCGCCCGAAATGGCGCAGCAGCGCCACCCCGTAGTCCTGGATGTGCGGGGCCTGCTGATCGAGTTTCCGGTTACAGTAGAAAATGCCCGGCAGGTCCGTGGCGGCGGACGCGGCGTGTTCACCGCTCCACTTGTCCCGGTTAGGCTCGAAAAGGACCTGTCCTACCGCGCCGCGCGCGCAGTGCTTGCTGTTCTGGTAGCCCGCGGCGTAACCCAGCACGAGGTCCGGCGCGGCGTCCATGGCCTCGCCGTGGAAAACTTCCCGGGAGACGATATCCCGGAAGAGCGCCTCGCCGTCCGGTGTCCGCAGGGCGAGCAGCCGGTCTTTCAGTTCGGCCCGAACCCGGTCCGCGTCCGAGGGGGAAACGATGCCCTGGCTTTCCCGGCCCGCAAGGTTGAGGTACACCGAGCTCAGGCCCAGGGCGTACGCCCGGGTGCGGGACCAGTCGATCCCCTGCAGGAACCCTTCGGCGGCCTTGGCCGGGTCTGAAACGGCCAGCCAGCCCTGTTCGCGCAGCCAGGCGTTCACGTCGAACCCGGTCCGCCACGTGCCAAAACCGTGGTCCGACATCACGATCAGTGTGTCCCCGGGCCGCAGGCGTTCCATGACCCGCCCGACGATGCCGTCCATCCGCCGCAACGTGTCGTTCAGGGCTTCACGCCACGGGGTGGGCGCGTCTTCCTGGTAGAGCGGATGCCGGGGATCAAGAAATCGCCAGAACATGTGGGCCACCCGGTCGGTATCGGTCCACACGCTGACCAGCACGTCCCAGTCGTCCCGGTCCAGTTCGTCCAGGGTCATCCGTTCCCGCCAGGCCATGGTTTGCCGCGAATCTTCCAGGAAGGCGTCTTCGGGCAGATCGTCCTGGCGCAGGGCATGGGTGTCCAGGTCCCAGCCAATGGTCTTGAACAGGCCGTACCGGGACGCCAGTTCCCGGCTGAAGTCCGGCGGCGCGGTCAGGTCGGTATACGGGGCGCCCGGATGAAACTGGACGCACGCGGCGTAGACCCGGACCGGCGCGCCCAGGGACATCGGAAAGAACCGGGTGATCCCCGACACGGTCATCCGGTCGGAATACCGGAAGGTTAACGGCAACCACTCCGACCACTGTCCCTCGACGAGTTCGACCGTTCTGCCATCATGGGAGACGCGGCCCCGTCTCCCGCTCCGGTCCACGCGGAGGTCCAGCGGGGCGGGAACATACACCGCGGGATCACTGAAGGGCTTGCGCAAGTCCCGGGGACCGGGCAGCGTGAACTCCCCGGTTCCAGAACCGTCCAGCGCCAGCCGGATCCTTCGCCCCCCGGACACCGCTTCCACGTCTTGCGCCAGGTTTTCGGCCAGCAGGAAATAGGTGCTGTTCGTGCCCCGCAGGTCCGGCACGCCCAGCCCGCTCATCATTTTGCCGTGCCTTAACGGGTCTGGCGGGTACACGTACGGCAGGTTGAACAGTTTTACCCGGAGTCCCTGGGCGTCGGCCACCGACCAGAAAGGGGTGCCCCGTCGGAAGTTTTCGCCCCGGGCGGGGGTCCGCGTGGACCCGTCCGGCGCGATCTCCGGCGGAATTAGCCGACCGGTACCCACGAGGGGAAGCGGCCCACCCGCGCCCGCGGGATCCCGCCGGATAAAATCGAAGATGTTGTGGCCCCCCGGGTTCTTGCAGGTGCCGAAGGAGGTCCAGGCCACCGGGGACTGGGGGGGGGCCGTGGTACGCGTGACGCCCGCCGTGCCCTGTTCCGCGAGCCTAGCCATGGCGGGCAGTGCCCCCTGTTCCAGCAGTTGCCGCGTCAGGGCGGGCTCCGCGCCGTCGAATCCGAGGATCACCACCCGGCCTGCCGCGTTTTCTCCGTGGCTCCGCCCGATGTGAAACAGGCTGGCGGTCGTAACGGCAGCCGCTCCACGCCGCAGGAATCCCCGTCGGGTGATGGCGGCCGAACCTGGTAATGTCGCGCGATCCATGGTTTTTCCTGAAACGTTCCCGCGCCGTCGGATGTTCCGCTTCCGGTTCAGTCAAACCGGAAATCGTCGGCCCGGTTACCGAATTCCGCCCGCAACAGGGCGATGGCGTCTTTTTCAATCTGCCGGATCCGTTCCCGGGTCAGGTTGAAGTACGCGCCGGTGTCTTCGAGCGTGTGGTTCTTGCCATCGATGAGACCAAAGCGATAGCGCAGGATTTCGGCGTCCCGCTCGCAGAGCTTGCCCAGCAGCACGTTGATCTGGTCCCTGAACTCCATGTACCTGAAGTCATTATTCGCGGAGGACGATTCGGGTTCCTGGATCGACCCGGGGTCACCCGAGAAGGCCATGTTGCCTTCGATCGGCCCGACGCTGTCGCTGAAAGCCTCCAGCCTGGTCATGTCCTCCACGGATAGGTTCATTTCCCGGGCGATTTCATCGGCCTGGGGTTCCCGGCCCAGTTCGGACCGTAACTTGTCTACCACCCGCCGGTACCGGCCCAGGTTCTCCGTGATGTAGACCGGCACGCGCACCGTCCGTCCCTGGTTCGACAGGGCCCGGGTCACCGCCTGGCGGATCCACCACGTGGCGTACGTGCTGAACTTGCATCCCCGTTCCGGGTTAAACCGGTCTACCGCCTTCATCAGGCCGATGTTGCCTTCCTCGATCAGGTCCGCGAGCGGCATCCCGTAGTGGAGGTACCGCTTGGCCACGCTGACCACCAGCCGCAGGTTCGCCCGAATCAGCTTTTCCCGCGCCTCGACTCCCCGCTTACCCGGTTTGCGTAACTGCCGCGCCAGCTGGTACTCGTCCTGTGGCGTGAGCAGTGGAATCCTGGAGATGTCCCGGAGATACGCGGTCAGGCCCATGTCACGGATGTTCATGCGGTTCTCCCCTTTGTTTATCGGCGTTGACGGCTGGAAACTGAACGCGTCCGCCCGCTCCGGTCACCTTCTGGACCGGGTGGGTCCATGACGGGGGCGTTCTCTCCATCGCGGAGCGACGCGTACGCTTCCAGCGCCAGCGCCCGGCGTTCCTCGTGCGCCACAATGGCCCGGTGATACCCCTCCGGCGGCGATTCCAGCAGCCAGGGCTCGTGGATCCGCTCCGTTGGCACATCGGCAAGGGCTGGAATCCAGCGTCGCGCGTAGGTTCCTTCCGGGTCAAACTTTTTTCCCTGCGTCACCGGGTTGAACACCCGGAAGTAGGGCGCGGCGTCCGGGCCGCATCCGGCGGTCCATTGCCATCCCAGGGTGTTATTGGCCAGGTCCGCGTCCACCAGCGTGTCCCAGAACCATCGCGTCCCGGCCTGCCACGGGATCATGAGGTCCTTTACCAGGAAGGACGCCACGATCATCCGCGCCCGGTTGTGCATCCATCCCGTGTGCCATAGTTCCCGCATGGCCGCGTCCACAATGGGGTAACCGGTACGGCCCCGTTGCCACGCCCGAAGCCCATGCTCATCCTCCCGCCACGGAAACCGGCGAAATGCCTCCCGCAGGGGTTCCTCCGGCAGACGGGGGAAATGGTACAGCAGATAATGCGCGAACTCCCGCCAGTATAACTGGCGGATCCATCCCTCGACTTGGCGCGCCACCCCCGGTGTCGGGTCGGAGGCCAGCGCGGATCGGGCCGCCCGCAGCGCGGTCCGGGCACTGATCTCCCCGAAATGCAGGTGAGGCGACAGCCGCCCCGTCCCCGCCAGGTCCATGCGGTCTCTCCGGTCCAGGTAGGCGCCCGCGCCGGTCTCCAGGAACGCCTCGAGTTGCCGGCGCGCGGCGGCCTCTCCCGGGGTCCACGTCTCCCGCAACCCTCCCGCCCAGTCCGGACGCGGCAGCAGGTTCAGGTCGGAAGGGGACAGCGAAGGTAACCCGGCCGGGCACGCCAGGCGGGGTAAGGGCTCTTCCGCCGGATCCAGTTCCGTAACCCGTTCCGCCGCTTTCCAGAAGGGCGTGAAAACCTGGAATATCCCGCCGAGCGTGGTGCGTAACTCGTCCGGCCGGATCAGCAGGTCCGGAGACAGGGGCTGGACCCGGATGCCCATGTCGGCCAGGCGCGCCTGTACCCGCGCTTCCTGTTGCCGGGCCCACGGTTCGACCCGCCGGTAAAAAAACACGACTTCCGCGTTGGTTTCCCGGGCCAGCGTCGCGAGGGCCTCCGCGGCGGGACCACGGCGCAGTACCAGGCGCCCCCCGAGCCGGTGGAGGTCCTCCGAAAGTGCCGTCAGCGAGTGATGCAGCCACCACCGGCTCGCGCCCCCAGGTTCCCAGGGGGCCTCTTCCTCCGGCGACCACGCGTAAACGGGCAACGCTTCCAGCCCGGCCCGGGCCGCCGCGCCCAGGCCACCATGGTCCCGAAGGCGCAGATCAAGTCGAAGCCATACCAGCGCGATGCCCATGGATACTGTATCCCGAGTCCCTGTTGATCGTTACGGTAACAGATCGACCCTGAACGGTATTTCGTTTCAATCGTTCAGCCTGGAGCGAGCAGGAGAGACCCCACGCGTGATTGTCTTAAAACAGGAAGAATCATCCCCCGGTCACGGGGGTTTCCCCGTCGTTATTCGCGCGTCGAATTCCCGGATATAGGATGCATGCCTTGCGCCATGAAATTGAAAGTCACGTTCCCCTGAATCGTGCTTGCTGGCCCTGACCTTTTCCCGTGAACAACATTATACACCAAAAAAAGAACGTTTATTCCCGATTTTTCGCGGAATGTAAAAAAAATTTTTACGCCGCCCGCCATGCTGATCCGACGGACGGCGTAAAAAAACGGTAACCCGCGAAATCGCGCGGATTTACTGGCCCATGGGCAGAACCACGGAATCCTGCCCACCACTCTCGGCGGCCGGCTCGACCTTCAGCAGTTCCACGTCGAACTTGAGCAGGCTGTTCGGCGGTATCGGCCCCATGTTTCGCGTGCCGTACCCGAGATCGGGCGGGATGAATAACTGGTATTTCCCACCCTGTTTCATCAACTTCAGCCCTTCGTCGAAGCCGGGGATCATCTGGCCTACCTTGAAGGTGGCGGGCTCGTTCCGGGAATAGGAACTGTCGAATTCCTTGCCGTCAACCAGGGTGCCCCGGTAATGCACGGTGACCGTGTCGCCGTCCTTGGGCGCGGGCCCGGATCCCTCTTCCACCACCTTGTACTGCAGGCCACTCGCGGTGGTTTTCACGCCTTCCGCCTTGGCATTTTCCGCCAGGAAAGCTTCCGCCTTCTGCTGGTTGTCAGCGGCCTGGGCAGCCATTTCCTTCTGGCGTTTTTCCCGGATGGTGCCCTGCAGGCGCGTCATGACCTTCATGGCCTCTTCTTCGCTCACGGCGCCCTCGCGGCCTTCCACGGCATCCTTGATGCCCCGGACCAGTTCATCGAGGTTGACGTCGATCCCGGCGTTCTTGACCGAACCGCCCATCTGGTATCCAACCACGTAACTGATCTTGGACAGGTCTTCCGGGGTGGGCTCACCGCCCGCCGCCGCGGCGTCCGGGGCGCTTGTGTCCGACGGGGCGGCCTGGGCCTGGTCCCCGTTGGCATTGGGGGCAGTGTCCTGGGCGATCGCCGGTCCTGCCGCGATGGTCAGCAGAAGGCAAAACAGGGCCGCCATCGACAGCCCGACTACGGCAAAGCGTTTCATGGTGCGCGTGCTCCTGAATAGTTAACGCTAACTTCCCTTGCGCCATAACCGGGTCGCCGACAGGCCGGGGAAGCCTCACCGTGAAACTTTACTCCTTTCTGCCCTCCGCAAGCAAATTTTACGCGATTGAAATGGCGCGACGGAGGGAAGATTTCTCGCTGCGCTCGAAATGACAAGGAGGGGAGATATTCCAAGGGTGGACGGTGTGCCAGGGGTGGATGATGTTCATGGGTAGACGGTTTGCGCGCGGGCGACCCTGCCCTGAAGCGTGTTCCCCTTGCCCTGTGATTGTCTCCCCCTGTGATTGTCTCCCCCTTGTGATTGTCTCCCCCTTGTCATTGTCCTCCCCCTTGTCATTTCGACGAACGAAGTGAGGAGAAATCTTTTCGTGCCCCCGCCCTCGCCCTGGATATCCTTGCTCCCCCGTGACGCCCCTTGCTCGCGCGGGTCGCTTTTCAGGGGCCCCACAGTTGACTGCGTTTTTGGAACGGGGTATGCTGATGGAGTGGGTTCGGCCCGGGGGACCGGGCAAACCGCGGAGGTTGCCACATGGAATTGTACGGAAAAAAGTGGAGCGTGGTGGAATTGCGTCGCCGCGTGGGTAGCATGGACCAGGTGGCGGGCATCAAGCCCGTCCAGCTGGACGATGGCAATGAACGGCCCGCCCGGGCTTTCCTGCTGCATACCGCGGCCGGGCTGGAAGCGGTCATCATCGCCGACCGCGGGCTCGACATTGCCGCGGCCCGGTACCGGGGCCGTCCCATGGGATGGCGTTCCGTGACCGGCGACGTGGCCCCGCAATACTTTGAGCCCGAGGGATTTCGCTGGTTGCGCGGTTATTTCGGCGGGCTGCTTACCACCTGTGGCCTGAGCAATGTCGGCCTGCCCGCGTCCGACAGCGCGTTGTCCGGCAAGGGGCTCCACGGGCGCGTCAGCAATACTCCCGCGCGCAACCTCTGCGTGCGCCAGGGCTGGGAAAACCGCGATTACGTGCTCCGGATCGAAGGCGAGATCCGTGAAGCCTCGGTGTTCGGCGAAAACCTGGTGCTGCGCCGACGGATCACCGCCTGGGCCGATCGCGCCGACCTGCTGGTCGAAGACACGCTGGTAAACGAAGGTTTCCGCGAAACGCCCTACATGCTGCTGTATCACTGTAACATTGGCTGGCCGGCCCTCGACGAGGGTTCCCGCCTGGTCGCGCCGAGCCGGAAGGTTGTGCCCCGGGACGCCGAGGCCGAAAAGGGTCTCGACGCCTGGCACGCCATGACCGGTCCCCGTCGGGGCTGGAACGAGCAGGTGTTTTTTCATGACATGGCGCCCGATCGCGCCGGCTGGGTGACCACGGCCCTGCTCAACGCCGCGTGCTCCGGTGGACCGGGCGATCCTTTCGGCGTGGTCGTCCGCTACCGCGCGGACACGCTGCCGCGCTTCACCCAGTGGAAGATGACCGGCGAACAGGAATATGTCTGCGGGCTCGAGCCGTGCACCTGCGGGGTGGGCGGCATCGAGGCGGAACTGCGCGAAGGCACGGCGAAACGCCTCAGGCCCGGCGCGTCCCTGCGTTTCACGGTGGCGTTTAGCGCGGTGGACTCCGTCGAGGCCGCCCGGGCCCTCGAAACGCGGATCCGCGCCGTCCCGGGGCGTTGAGGCGGGCGCGGAAGGGGGGACCATGACTGGACCGGACGCGCGAGATCGGGACCGGTTAAAGGCGGCGTTCGCGGAAGCCTTCGACAGGACCGATCCGCCCCGGTTCCTCCGCGCCCCGGGCCGGGTCAACCTGATCGGTGAACACGTGGATTACGCCGGCCTCCCCGTGATGCCCATGACGCTGGACCGGGAAATCCGGATGGCCTTCGCGTCCCGTCCGGACCACCTGGTCCGGTTGCGCGACACCGACGTCCGGTTCGCACCGGCGGTGTTTGAAAGCGCTCCAGATATTCCGCCCTCCCCCCCCGGCGCGTGGGACAACTATGCCCGGGCCGCCTGGCAGATCCTGAACCGGAAACTGGGGCGGACCTGCCGGGGCGCGGACATCCTGGTCGAGGGCGATATTCCTTCCGGCGCGGGCCTGAGTTCCTCCAGTGCCCTGGTGGTGGCCTGCGCGCTGGTGGCCCTGGCGGGGGAGGGCGAACGCCCGGATGCCGCCTCCCTGGCCGCCTGGCTGGCCGAAGGCGAGCAGTACGTGGGAACCCGGGGAGGCGGCATGGACCAGACCGTTATCCTTCGTGGCCGTCGGGGGCATGCCTGTCGGGTCGACTTTCTGCCGCCCCGGGTGGAGCACCTGCCCCTGCCCGATACGGTCGCGTTCGTGCTATGCGACAGCGGTCGGCGCGCCGAGAAAAGCGGGACCCTCCGCGCCCGGTACAACATGCAGCCCCTGCTGTGCCGCTTGGCCACCGAACTCATGGGCCGCCAGTTATCCGCCGAGTTCGGGGAACCGGTGCCGTTGCGGTACTTTGGAGAACTCTGGCTGGGCCCGGTGTGCCTGACCACTCGCGAAGTACTGGCCCTGGCGGATCGCGCCCTGCCGGAAGATCCGGCCGGCCCGAGAGAGGTGGCCCTGCGTCTTGGCATCTCTCTTGAAGAGGCCCGGGCGAAGTGGTTCGATCCCTTGCCGGAGCCCGACGAACCCGTAAGCCTGCGCGCCCGCGCGCGCTACCTCGCCGAGGAATTCCGGCGGGTGGAACTGGCCCGAGACGCCCTCTACGAAGAGGACATGAAGACCTTCGGCGCGCTGATGCTGGCCTCCCACGCGGGATGCCGCGATCTCCTGGAGGTGAGTTGTCCCGAACTGGATGAAACCGTGGAGGCGGCCATGGACGCGGGAGCCCTTGGCGCGCGACTCACCGGCGCGGGATTCGGCGGCTTCGTCATTGCCCTCGTGGAGCGTCATCGGGCCCCAGATCTCGTCGATGCCATGAACGCGCGCTTCCGGAGGCGATATCCCGATCGGGCCGCGCCGGGCGCGTTCGTCGCCGCGTCGGCGGATCCCGCCGGTCCATGGGACGCGTAAAGACTTCCAGCGTCAGGGGACCGGCGTAACGTTCCACCCCTCCAGCCCGACCACCGCCTGGTCCGCCCCGTTCGCCCATGCCGGCACGACGCAGGACAGGGCTTTTTCTTCACCGGGCAGCAGGATCAGGCAGTTGTCGTCCCAGTAGGCCGGCCCGATTTCCATGCCCTGGGCCCCGGCCCGGGCCTTGAACCACACCTGGAATGCCGGGTAGTTCCCCTCGTTCCGGGCGCGGGCGCTCAGCCGGATGGTTCCATCCTGTTCGCGCGTCCGTTCCCAGGTCACCCTGACGGGAACGGTTGGCAGGGATTCCAGCGCGCGGTAATCGGCCACGCTTTTCGGGAGGGTTTCAAAAATACCATCCCGCTCGCGGTCCCGTCCGGGGATGTCCGGGGTGCTGGATAGCCAGTACCGGTTTTCCGATACCACTCGATCCCCGTCGCGCAGGGCAAGGCAGAGCAGCCACGTGGCGGGACGGGGTTCCGGGGGGGTGGGCGCGGCAAAGGCCAGGGTCTTGCCATCCTCGTCCACCGACACGATCGCTTCCACCGCGTCCCCCGCGGGCGCGCCGTCCAGTCCCGCGCACCACGCCCGTACCCGCAGCCCATCAAACCGTTGCCGCAGGCTGTTGATCACCCATACCGTGCCATCCCGGTAAACGTACTGGACATGGAGCGGCTCGCAGGCCTTTTTGGCCCCGTAGTACGCGGCCGTCGCGCGCAGGTACCAGTCCACGTACTGCCAGGTCATCGCCGCGGGCCACGCCGCGTCATACTTCCAGGTGGTGATGCCCGTCGCGTCGTACTTGTTCCAGCCGTAGGCCTCGAACATGCCCCGCGCGCTCGCGTAATTCATGGCGTGGATCTTGCGGCAGAAATCGTCGAATCCGGACGCTGGGCCATAACTCCGTTCCATGGCTCGCAGCACGGCGTCAAAATATTCCGCGCCCTGGGTAACCGTGTGAAAGGACCACGCCTCGGTAGCCATGGGCCGGTCGAGGTCTTCGGCTGGCAGCATCTGGCGCAGGCTGTCCCGCGGGGCGAGGATTCCCCCGATACCGCCGGACTGCGCGAAGCCCCAGGCCACGTCCGCCTTGCGTTCAACCCAGTAGTAGTGTGCCGGGGACGCGTAAGTCCACAGTTCGCGGGTTCCGGTACGGGTACCCCCGGTTTTCTTCCGGGTGGTGATCGTGAAGGTACCCGAGTGGGGCTGGTACGTGCGGTTGAGCCGGTGCCTTGCGATCAGGTCACGGTACGCCTGGTCCAGGGTTTCGGTGGGAAAGGTCTCGTCGTGTCCCAGGAAGTGCGCGAGGCTTGGATGATTCCGAATCCGCAGCATCGTGTCCTCTACGCACGCGATTGCCAGGGACTCGTCCGGGATGCTCCGGCCAAACAGTTGCTGCGTGACCATCACGCCCAGCTCGTCGCACAGGTCGTAGAACGTGTCCGTTTCCCGGATCGAGAACCCTTCGGACCGCAGCATGTTGAGCCCGGCCTCGCGGGCATAGCGCACGAGGGCTTCGTAGCGAGCGCGACTGAGGTTCAACAGCATGTCCGACGTCATCCACGCGCCCCCGCGGATCAGGATCTTCCGGCCGTTGACCACGTAATAACGCCAGTGGTCTTCGTTCAGGGCCGTGGTGATCTCGCGGATCCCGAACCGGGTGGAGCAGGTGTCGGATACCGCGCCACCGGTTTCCACCGTCATCGCGAGGGTATACAGTTCCTGAGGACCCAGCGGCGCGGGCCACCAGACCCGTGGCTGCTGCACATTCAGTTCCGGGAAGGCTTCCGGCCGGAAGAAGATCTCCCGGGTTTCTCCCGCGGACAGGGATACCACCTGGCGGAACTCGCCCACGCCATCGATCCGGGCCGTGATGACGGCCTCCAGGGACTGGTCCGTGTTGTTGCGGGCGAACACGGACGGAATGAGCGTTGCCCGTTCAAGCGTCGGGGTTTCCAGGCGCGTTTCGACGTAGGCATGCCGCAGGCTTACCGGGCCATCCGCCCGCAACCGGACCGGCTGCCACAACCCGGTGTTCATGTCCGGTGGCTGGGGATTGTGATCGTCCCAGCCGGTGGTCGCCTCCAGTTGCTTGGTGCGCGCCCCGGAAGCGTCCAGCAGCCCCGGGGGGATGGTTTCGATGGCCAGGACGTTCGGGCCCCCAAAGTGGAGGTATGCCGTCACCGGCAACTCGAACCGCCGAAACATGCCCGACAGCGTGTCCGGTCCCGCGACGTGCTGGCCGTTCACCCACACGTTTGCGCGGTAGTTGAGCCCGTCCAGTTGCAGAAAAACGTGCCGGCCACGCCACGATGCCGGTACGACGCGTTCCGTCCGCCACCACCAGGACGCCCGGAATGGACTATCCTGCGGCATTTCGAGCCACAGGCCGTCCTGGTATCCCGGGATCCGCTTCAGGTTCAGCCCGTAGTATGGATCGGGGTACACGCCGTTGTCCACGAGGGCCGCCAGCACGGTCTTCGGCACGGTCACGGGATACCACGTCGAGGCGTCGAAACCTGGCGTGGAAAGTTGTGCCCCATCGGCATGGACCTCGGCCGAAGACTGCAATCGCCAGTCCGTCTCCAGGGGCAGCATCCAGGGCGATTCATCCACCCCGGACGCGAGACCCGACAGGAGCAACCCGAAGACCAGTACACCCGCCGCCGTGACATGCCATTGAACCCGGCACTTGCGCATGATTCACCACTCCCGTGATTGGCCATTCCTGGGATTTACGTTTTCCCCTTGGTCCGGATCGCGAACACGCGGAATTTCCGCCCGGAATCAGATGACCCACGCGCCATGCCGCGCGCGTCCGGCCCGCTTCGTGGGTTAGACAGCGGACATCCTGATTCCGTTTCATGCCGAGGGTAACGCGCCCTCCCGGGCGCGTTCCGTGGCCGACTTTATGCTTCACGGACGGATCACCCGTTCCGGAAGCATTATTCCGCGAAGTACACCTCGATCTGGAACAGTCCGGCGGTCTGGGCATACCCGGACACCCGGATCAGGTAGGTCGTTCCAGCCGTGACCGGGTACATCAGCCGCGACTGCTGGGGAACCGCGCAACTGTCGCTGTCTTCGTTCGAGGTCAACTGGAGCAGGTTCTCGCACGAATCAAAAACCCGAAGGACCGTGTCGAACGACGTGCCGGGACCACAGGTGGTTATCACGGCCTGGCCGTCTCGCTCGGGAACCCATTCGTACCAGACATCATAGATGTCGGCGAAATCCCACGACACGTTTTCCGTGGGGGTCGCGTTGAACAGGGTGCCATAGGTCACGACCCCCGTCAGCAATGGATAGGGGTTTTCACACAGGTCGTTCGGAGGTGGACACGGCCCGGTTGAAATCGACAGGTCAACGGCCGTGCCCGCCATGACCCGCGTGCCCGCCACGGGTGATTGCGCCATTACGGCACCTTGGGGCACCGAGCCACTGCATTCTTCCGTCCGGTTGCCCAGGGTGAGCCCTGCCTGGTCCAGTTGCAGTCCCGCCTGCAGCAGGGTCTGTCCGGTGACATCCGGAACCACCACGCACATGCCCACCGAGATGGTGAGCATGACCTGGCTTCCCGGGAGCACCAGCGTGCCGCCCGCGGGGTCCTGCGCCGCCACGTGGTCCGCCGGAACCGTGTCGTCACAGTCCTCCGTTACGACATAAAGCAGGGAGGCCTGCGCCAGCGCCGCCAGGGCCGAAGCCTGGTCCAGTCCGAGCACGTCCGGCACGGCCACCGGGCACGGGCCGTTCGAGATCACCAGGGCCACCGTGCTGCCCGGTGGGACCTGTTCGCCCCCGGCCGGATCCTGTTCCGCGACGCTGCCCGCCGGGATCATGTCACTGCAGCTTTCCGTCGTGGTATACAACAGCGAAGCCTGCTGCAGGGCTGCCGCCGCCGCGTCGAGTTCCATGCCGGTCACGTCCGGCACCGTCACCGGGCACACGCCGGTGGAAAGTACTACCTCAACCGTGGTACCACAGGACACCGTGGTACCGCCTGCCGGGTTCTGGCTGGCCACCTGTCCCGATGGGACCGTGTCGCTGCAGGCGATCGTGAAGTTCACGCTCAACCCGGCCACCGCCGAAATCGTGGTATCCGCTTCGGCCAGTTCCATGCCGGTCACGTCCGGCACGACCGGCTGCCCCGTCGAGATCACGATATCCACCGTCGCACCCGGGGCGACCTGCGTGCCCGCCGCGGGGCTCTGGCTGATCACCGCGCCCGCGGCAACCGTGTCATCACACTGCGAACTGACCAGGCCCGTGTACAGGCCTTCCGCGGCCAGGGCTGCTTCGGCGGCGGCCTGTTCCAGTCCGGTGACGTTGGGCACTGTCACCGGGCAGGGTCCCGTGGACACCACGAGGTTGACCGCCGATCCGGGCGCAACCTGGGTATCCCCCGCGGGATCCTGGCTGATGACCAGTCCCGCCGGCACGGCATCGCTGCAGACCTGGGCGATCTCGCCGACGGCCAGTCCGGCCTGGGTGATGGCCGTTTCCGCGGCGGCCTGTTCCAGTCCGGTGACGTTGGGCACTGTCACCGGGCAGGGTCCCGTGGACACCACGAGGTTGACCGCCGATCCGGGCGCAACCTGGGTATCCCCCGCGGGATCCTGGCTGATGACCAGTCCCGCCGGCACGGCATCGCTGCAGACCTGGGCGATCTCGCCGACGGCCAGTCCGGCCTGGGTGATGGCCGTTTCCGCGGCGGCCTGTTCCAGTCCGGTGACGTTGGGCACTGTCACCGGGCAGGGTCCCGTGGACACCACGAGGTTCACCGCCGATCCCGGCGCGACCTGGGTGCCCGCCGCGGGCGATTGGCTGATTACGGCGTCCGCGGCCGCGGTGCTATCGCATTGTTCCCCCACGTCTCCCACCGCCAGGCCTGCCGCCAGGATTGCCGCGATGGCGTCGGCCCGGCTGATTCCCGCCAGGGCCGGCACCGTGACCGGGCAGGGTCCCGTGGACACCACGAGGTTCACCGCCGATCCGGGCGTGACCCGTGTATTCGCCGCCGGCGACTGGCTGATCACGGACCCGGCGGGGACCGTACTGCTGCATTGGGAGGTTACCGATCCGGTGGCCAGTCCTGCCGAGGCCAGGGACGCTGTCGCATCGGCCTGGGTGAGGCCGGACACATCCGGCACGGCCACGGTGCATGGCCCCGTGGAGACCGCCAGGTCCACGGTGCTGTTCCGGCGTACCCGGGCCCCCGCGGCAGGATCCTGGTTGATGACCAGTCCCGCGGCGACCGTGTCACTGCACACCCGGGTAATGTTGCCGACTCGCAGCGACGCGTCGGTGACGGCCGTGATGGCCGCGCCTTCAGCGAGGCCCGCCAGGGACGGCACCCGCGTGGAGCGTGGCGTGACCAGCAACGCGATCAGCAACGCGATCAGCGCGAAAAATGCCGTGAAACCGAAAATGTGCCAGAACAATACCCACCGATCACGCATTTGAGTCGCTCCTTGAGTTTCCAGAACTCCAGTTCTGTAATAGGGTCAGTTGCACTCCCACTTCCTTTAGTTTATCACATATTAACAGGCGTTCAGTTTATTCCTCAATCAAAATTGAAAAAATAAAAAAATAAATGGAAAACATTTTCCGCCGTCATCGCCCGGATCCGACTTCATCACAAAGAATTTTTCCCGGTGGTTTGGCCTGAACCCGGTGGTTCTCCTACACTAAATGGCGGCGATCGACGGCTGGAATATGCCGCCCGCGTCGCAACATCAGGCTCTATATATATGGGAGGATCAACGCATGTCGCCGGTAACCTGGTTTCAGTTGATGGCCATGATGTTCCTGCAATATTACGTCTGGGGCTCCTGGTACGTGTCCATGGGACCCTACATGTCCCAGACCCTGCATTTTACCGGCGGTCAGATTGGACTGGCGTACAGCACGACGGGTATCGCCGCTATTATCGCCCCTTTGTTCATGGGAATGATCGCCGACCGTTTCTTTTCCGCCCAGAAGGTGCTGGGCGCGTTGCATCTGCTGGGGGGCCTGTTTCTGTGGCGGCTGTCCAAGTCGGAGAGTTTTCCCCTCTATTTTGCCATGCTCATGGCCCATACCCTGTGCTACATGCCTACCATTGCTCTCAGCAACGCGGTGGCCTTTGCCCAGATGAAAAACGCCGAAAAGCAGTTTCCCTACATCCGCGTGATGGGCACCCTCGGCTGGATCGCCGCCGGACTCGTGGTCAGCTTCGTGCTGCGGGCTGACACCACCCGGCTGCCGTTCCTCATGGGGGCCCTGGTTTCCGTCGGACTGGGCTTCTACGCGTTCCTGCTCCCCGATACACCGCCCCAGAAACGTGGCCAGGCCGTGTCCGTCGGGGAAATCTTCGGGCTGGATGCCCTGCGTCTCCTGCGGAATCCTTCCTTCGCGGTATTCCTGGCCGCGTCCCTGCTGATCTGCGTGCCCCTGTCGTTCTACTACAGTTTTGGATCGGCCTACCTGTCCCAGGGTGGAATCCAGAACATCACGGGCGTCATGACCATTGGCCAGGTCTCCGAAACGCTGTTTATGCTGGCCATTCCCGTGTGCTTCGCGTTTCTCGGTGTCAAGTACATGCTGGCGGTGGGCATGCTGGCCTGGGCCGCCCGTTACCTGTGTTTTGCCTTTGGTGGCCCCGAAGGGCCCGGCCTTGCCCTGTGGCTGCTGGCCATCGCCCTGCACGGCATGTGCTACGACTTTTTCTTCGTTACCGGCCAGATTTACGTGGAGAAGGCCGCGCCTTCCGATATTCGTGGCAGTGCCCAGGGCCTGCTGGCCCTCGTGACCTATGGTATCGGCATGACCATCGGCCAGAATGCCGCCGGGCAGACCGTCAACTGGTTCACCTCCGGTACCGGCGACGCCGCGGTGATCAACTGGTTTGGTGTCTGGATGACCCCGACGGCCCTCGCGCTGGCCACCCTGGTGTTTTTCACGCTGTTTTTCCGTGAACCTGCCGGCAACCAGCCAGGCGGAAAACAGGATGCCGTCCGATGAAACGTCGAGCCTATCTCATGCGCCTCAAGCCGGGATGCGCGGCCGAGTACCGACGCCGGCACGAGGAACTCTGGCCGGAAATGGCGGAAACGCTCAAGGCTGCCGGTATCGCCGATTACAGCATCTGGCTGGACGAGGCCACGGGCACGCTGTTCGCCGTCCAGAAATTCGAAGATGAGGCCAGGCTGGCCGGGCTGGCCACCCATCCCGTGGTGCGCCGCTGGTGGGACTACATGGCCGATATCATGGAGACCCATCCGGACCACGCGCCCGTCGAAGATCCACTCGTCGAGGTATTCCGGCTGGACTGAGGGATCACCGGCCCGGTGGCGTGCCCTGGGACGAAGCCACGCCCGACAGTGAACCGGGCGAACGAATCCCGACCCCGGAATGGCATGGCTCCGCGCGGGGCGCGGAAAAGTCCCGCTACGGTACCTGTCGTCCCCGGATCACCGAGATGTCCGATGTGCGTCGATTGAAGGTGATCAGTTCCGGGAAGCCGTCTCCGTTCAGGTCCTGGATCATCATGCCCTGCACGTCGTCGCCGCACTGGAAGTACATCGGCGCGTCGAATCGGTACTCGCCACGGCTCAGGCGTACCGACACGTATCCGCCGTTGTGCGCGCACGCGATGTCCGCCATGCCGTCTCCGTTCAGGTCCGGTAGCAGCACCGCCGCCGGCCGCAGGCCCACCAGGAACTTCTTGCCGGCCAGGAACCGGCCGTCCGCGGTGCCCTGCAACACGTACACCGCGTCCGCCATGGGATGGACGGTGACGGCGTCGAGTATGCCGTTCCCCGTCAGGGAGCCGAGCGCGAGGTCCACCGGTCCGCCACCCGTGGCGTAGCGTTCCCGGCTGTCGGGATCGAACACGGTGTCGGTGCTGCCGAACATCCGCACGACCCGGGGCTCTGCCTTGTCGTTGGCGCTGTCCGGGTCTCGGGTGCTGACGAATACCGCGTCCAGTTTTCCGTCCCGGTTGATGTCCCGCAGCTGGAGGCCCAGGGGGTAATTCGCCGCTTCGAACACCTGGGGCGCGCCGAACTTGCCCGTGCCGTCTCCGGGCAGGAAGGCCAGCACGTCGCCCCGGCTGTTACCGGTCACGATGTCCAGTTTTCCGTCGCCATTCAGGTCGGCCAGCGCGAGGGATCTCGGTTCGGGAAGGGCCTGCTGGTCCGCCGGCGTGGCCAGGGGCGCGGGCATGGGGCCAAAAGCCCCCGTGCCGAGTCCCCGGAATACCGACAGGTTCCTGACACCCAGCTGGGCCACGACAAGGTCGGTCAGGCCATCGCCGTCCAGGTCACCACCGGCCATGGCGCGGGGTTGTCCCGCGAGGGCCAGGAACACGGGACTGGCATCGAAACCGCCGTCCGCCCGGCCATACAGCAGGGTGATGTTCCGGCTGTCCAGGTTACCCACCGCGAGGTCGGTGATCTTGTCCCGGTTGAAGTCCGCGGCCACGGCGCACCGGGGCGTGGATCCGGCGGGCAGACGCAGGTCGGACTCGAAGGAGCCGTCGCCCCGCCCGTTGATCTGGGCCACCAGGGCGTTGGCCAGGTCGGATACCGCGAGGTCGGGCGCGCCGTCCAGGTTCAGGTCGGTCGCCGCGAGGCCCGAACCCTGGCCGCCGGTTCCGTACCATGCCGGCGCGCTGAAATCGCCCTTGCCGTTCCCGAAGCAGATGGCCGCGAGTCCCCACGAACCTTCGGATTCGGAGATGTAAACCAGCGCGGCCAGGTCCATGTTGCCATCCAGGTTGAAGTCTGCTGCCGCCACCCGGTTGGGTTTCTTGCCCAGTTGAACCTGGATTTCACTGTCAAAGGTGAAGTTGCCGCGGTTCAGGAACACGGACAGGTACGTCGCTTCGGCGTTCGCGATGGCGACGTCCGCGAGGTTATCGCCGTTCAGGTCGCGGATGGCCATTACGGCCGGCGCCTTGCCAGTGACCAGTTCGGCCGCTTTTTCCGGCGCGCCGCCCGTGTTGCGCCAGATGGATACCAGGCCGGCGGATAACTCGGTGACCAGCAGGTCTGCCGCGCCATCGCCGTCCAGGTCGGCCGCCCGGACCTGCCGGGGGCCGCCCAGCCCCTGCGACCTCACGGGATCCTCAAAGGTTAGGTCCCCGCGTCCCACCAGGAAGGTGAGCGTGCCCGATCCCGCGTCCGCGGTCACCAGGTCGAGTTTTCCGTCGCGGTTCAGGTCCACGGCCGTAAGGGACCGGGGCGCCGAACCGCTGATCAGGTTGGCGGCCCGTGCTTCGCCGAAGGTACCGTTCCCGTTGCCTGGCAGCAGCGTGACCTGGGAATAGGTTTCATTGGTTACGGCGAGGTCGAGGGTATTGTTCTGGTCCAGGTCGGCAACGGCCACCTCGCCGGGCGCCTCACCCACCGGAAGGTGCGTGGCGGCGGCGAACCCGCCCGCGACGCCCAGCAGCACGGACACGGAGTTGGTGGTTCGGTTGGACGTAATCAGGTCGGGACGACCATCCCCGTTGAGGTCCGCCGCCGTGACGTCCACTGGGGCCCCTTCCACCGGCCACACCAGGCGAGACTCGAAGAACCGCTTTGGCGGATTGAGGAAAGGACCGGAGATCTGTTCTTCGGGGGTACATCCCCCCGCCAGGCATCCCGCGACGCCCAGGGCCAGGATCCATCGTTTCAGCGTCGTCCGCATCGCTGGTTCTCCCGTTTCGCGCGCAACAAATGCCATTATATATGGGAACGTCTGCCTGGTGGACGCGCGCCATCCTCCCGGGTACTGTACGCCTTGCCGGGTGCGGTGTTACCCGCGGTCCGCGTCACGGCTCCGACATGCCTACCTGCCGGAAGGGATGGTGAATATGCCGCATGGGCCCGATGGACAGGATCTCGGCGGACTGGGGATGCCGCCGCGCGACCAGTTCATCACCCGCGTCGAGGGTGAAGTATTCCGGCGAGGAGTCAAAGGCCAGCACGGCCGGTCCCCGGGTAATCCGGAAACGGATCCGCGCGGTTTCGGGCAGCACCATGTGACTGATCTGGTGCGCCGTGGCCTTGAAAGCCACGCCAATGCCCCGGGTGAACACGCACCGGGTGATGGCGTTGAAATAGGCGGTGCTGCCGAAGGCCGTGCAGGCGATAAACCCGTCGCCCACCAGTTCCACCCCGCCGTCAAAGGGTTCGTCGTTGACCCACAACCGGAAGCGCACCGCGCTGTTGATGCGGCCCATGTGGACGTTGATCTCGTTGAGGCAGGCCAGGGTGAAGTCGGCTTCCCCGGTCGGCGTGTCGGGACGATGGACGGCACATTCCAGTTTCTCGTAGGTGTGCCGTTCCAGGGTGCCGGACGCCAGGGCGGCGATGACCCGTTCGGGGGGCGCGGCAATGCAGCGGTTACCCACCCGGCTATTCAGGATCGGCACCTTGGGACGGCCCGGCCAGCGGAGTTCCGCGCCCAGCAGGGTGCCGTCCCCGCCGTAACACACCACCACGTCGGGATCCCGCTCCACCAGCGTGAGTTCGGGGCGGGCGGCTACGATCGGGGCCAGCGACTGGGCATCCGCGCCGAACAGTGCCACCCGCAGGGCACCCTGGCCGGAGTTATCGGCATGACTGGAACCGGTCACGAAATGCTTCCTCCACGCGGTCCACGCTGGTTACCAGTATAACATACCCGGAAACGACGCGTCCGGTTTTTCTGGTTTTTCCGTGCCGGACGCGCGCGCCGGCGCCCCTGGCGATGGAAGGGACGGTGCCGGGGTCATGGGGCGGGTGGGGTCGGGGGGATCGGGTC
>JAGPFE010000036.1 GCA_018056705.1 Candidatus Hydrogenedentota bacterium
CCATCCACCGGCCGCGCGCGGCGTCCAGCGTGGCCACGATGGCGGTGGGGTGGTGCGCGAAATCATCGATGAACAACGCGTTCCGGTACGTGAGAAAACACTCCATCCGCCTGCGAACGCCGGGGAAGGTGGCCAGCGCATCGGCGGCGACCTGGGGGGACACGCCGAACCGTTCCGCGGCAATGATCGCGGCCAGGGCATTCAGCGCGTTGTGTTTTCCCGGTGGCAGGCCGCGTAACGTTACCTCGGCGCGATCGCCCCGGTTTACGAACCAGGCCTGCGTGCTATCGGGCGCGGGGCTGGCGGTTTCGAGTCGCCAGTCGGATCCGGGAGAAAACCCGTAGGTGATCACCGGAGAATACGCGTGTTCCCGCAACTGGATGGCCCGGGTGTCGGCGCACAGGATGAGAAGACCGTTCCGGGGAATGAGGCGCAACAGCCGCTGGAAAGCAGTGTCAATTTCGTCCAGGTCACGGTAGATGTCGCCGTGGTCGAATTCAACCGACGTGACGATGGCGACCTCGGGAAGGTAATGCAGGAACTTGGCGCGTTTATCGAAGAACGCCGTGTCGTATTCGTCTCCCTCGATCACGAAAGGTCCGCCGGTTGTTCCGGCAGCCGCTGGATGGTCGATACCCAGCGGCTGTCCGCCGATCAGCCAACCCGGATTCACGCCGGCCTGGCGCAGAATCCACGTGGTCATGGCAGTCGTGGTGGTTTTTCCGTGGGTGCCTGTCACCACGATCGGGCGGCGATGGCGCAACAGGTTTTCCCGAAGCCATTCCGGGAGGCTGGTAAACCGCGCGCGCCGGGCGAGTGCCGCTTCTACCTCGGGATTTCCGCGGCTCAACGCGTTGCCGATGACCACGACATCCGGATTCCAGTCCAGGTTTTCCTCGGCATAACCTTCGGCAACGGGAATGCCCAGGGCGCGGACCATGTCCGAGGCCGGCGGGTACAGTGGGCCGTCACTGCCGCGTACTTCCCAACCCAGTTCCAGGGCCAGCCGCGCGCCACCGACCATGGCCACGCCGCCGATCCCCGAAAAATGTGCCCTGCCCGATCCGAACGCGTTCATGATGAAGTTCCCTGTGTCGCGCGCGCCGGCGGTCGTCGCCGGATCTCAACGCGACAGCATTTTAACCCACCGGTCCAGTTTGCCGGTCAGCGTGTCCCTGTACGCGCGCAGGGCATCCAGGGTATCGGCGAATTCCGGGCCCGTCGCGGGATCGGGATGGTCCCAGGCGAGACAGGCCGTGCCGGGCATGTTGGGCAGGGATTCCAGGAGTCCGGGATTCCCCAGCACGATCACGAAGTCGATCGCGCGCTCGGTTTCGAAATATTCGCGCAGACCGCGCGGGGCGTACGCGGTGATGTCCGCGCCTGTTTCAGCCATGACCGTCGCGACAAGGGGATTCGGATCCCCCGGGTTCAGTGCCGCGCTTTCGGCTGAAAAGTGGTCACCGTGGGCATGGTTTATCCAGGACTGGGCCATGCGCGCGGATCCGGCGTCGCGTTCATCCACGAAAAGCAGTCGTATCCTGGGCAGGGGCATTTCCCGCAGGGCCTGTTTGCGGTGATGCCGGACGATATGGCCAAGCACCAGGTACAGCACGGCCTTGGCGATATTTGCCGCGTGATCTGCCGCGCGTTCGATCCGGTTGATCGCGTCAAGGGCGGTGAACAGGTCCCGGACGGATTCAGGGTTAAGGCCGACTTCCTCCTGGATCCGCTTGGCGGTTTCGTCGTGCAGCCGGTCCACCAGCCGGTCCACGTGCCAGATCAGCAGGGCTTCGTCGCCCACCCGTTCAATGAGCGCGTGCGCGGCCCGGTAGATCATCATCGAGGTCAGCGCGCCCAGGTTGCGGATCATGAGGCGCAGGGGCTCCAGGGACTCCGGCAACACCAGGCCGGCGAAACGGGCGATCCGGGCCGCCTGGTCGCCGATGCGTTCAAGATTATGGTTGGCCCGGATCACGGAGATCAGGAAGCGCAGGTCATCCGCCACGGGCTGGTGCAGGGCGATGGTTTTCAGGCATTCTTCTTCAAGAGAAACCTCGCTGCTATCCACTTCCGACTCGATCTCGAGTACTCGCTTACCAAGCGATCGGTCTCCGTCGATGAATGCCTCGAGGGCCATGACGAAGTTTTCATGCACCATCATGCCCTGTCGGGCAATCTGGTCCTTGATCAGCGCCACTTCCCTCAGAAAATGCGCGTGCATGCGTGGTTTCCTTCCCGCGGCGAGGCGCCCCGCGCCAAGTCGATTCCTCCGATCATCCAAATCTTCCCGTGATGTAGTCCCGGGTCTGGGGATGTGCCGGATTCTGGAACACCCGCTCGGTTTCGTCCACTTCCAGTAGTTCCCCAAGGTACATGAACGCCGTGATGTCGCTTACCCGGGACGCCTGCTGCATGTTATGCGTCACGATGACGATAGTGTACTGTTCGCTGAGGTCCCAGATCAGGTCCTCGATGGCGGCGGTGGACTTGGGATCCAGAGCGGAACAGGGCTCATCCATCAGTAATACTTCCGGTCCCACCGCGATGGCCCGCGCGATGCACAGCCGTTGCTGCTGTCCCCCTGAGAGCGACAGGGCCGAGTGGTGTAACCGGTCCTTGACTTCATCCCACAGGGCCGCGCGTTTAAGGGCCCACTCGACCAGGCCGTTCATCTCCGATCGGCTCAACTTGAGATGCAACCTAGCGCCAAAGGCCACGTTTTCGAAAATCGACTTGGGGAAGGGGTTCGGCTTCTGAAACACGATGCCCACGCGCCGGCGCAGTTCCACCACGTCCGAGTCAGGCGCGAACACGTCGCTCCCGTGGACCTCCAGGAGGCCCTCTGCCCGGGCTCCCGGTATGGTGTCGTTCATCCGGTTGATCCAGCGCAGCAGCGTGCTCTTACCGCAGCCGCTCGGCCCGATCAGGGCGGTCACGCGGCACGCCGGGATATCGAGGCGGATATTTTTCAGCGCCTGTTTTTCCCCGTACCACGCGTTGAAATCCGCCACCCGGACGGCGGGCACGGAAGACGGAACGGGATCGGATGAAACCGGCGAGGTCGCGCCAGTTGCCGACGCGCCCGCGTTAACAGGGGGTTTCAGCATTTCGCTCATGGACGATCCTTACGACAGCGGCTTCTGGTAACGCTGGCGGATAAACAGGGCGATGCTGTTGAATACCAGCAGGATGACCAGCAGCACAATGATACCCGAGGCGGCAAGCAGGTGGAAATCCGCCTGGGGCCGCTGGGCCCAGTTGAAAATCTGTAATGGCATGACCGTGAAGTCATCCATGAGATGCCGGGGGGGATTCGACAGGAAGACAATCCCCGAGATCATGATCAGGGGAGCCGCTTCCCCGATTGCCCGGCTCATGGCCAGGATGGACCCCGTCATGATGCCGGGCAGGGCGGCGGGCAGGGTAACGCGGCGGATGGTCTGCCAGCGGGTGGCGCCTAGGGCGAAGGAACCTTCCCGCAGCGAATCGGGCACGGCCCGTAACGCCTCCCGCGCGGCGATGATGATCGTGGGTAGAATCACCAGCGCCAGGGTAAGCGCGCCGGCCAGTACCCCCCGGCCGAAAGGCAGGCAGAAATAATGCCACGATTTTTCGCTGATCCGTCCGCCCATGTCCGTGGATCTCAGGGTTACCCGGGCGCGTTCGGGATCTTCCGGCCACGGGTCGTCCGGGCCGATGACCCGCAGGGTGACGGGCCTGTAATTCGCGTCGTAGGCCTGGAGACCCGTTGTGGGTACCACGGGCGGCGCGTCGAGCGAAGACACAGGAACCAGCAGCACGGTGTCCGCCTCGTTGTAAAACTGGTCGTAGTACCGCACCCCCCATTCCACCACGGGTTTACCCGAACCGTCGAACAGGGGAAACATGTAGACGAATACAGTCAATCCAAGGATACCGTACACCACCGAAGGTACGCCCGCAAGGTTGGTGATGTTCAGTTCGATGACGTGGAGCGCGTTGCGGATCCAGGCCGACCGGGGACGGTATTCCTCGAGCAGGACGGCGGACGCGGTGCCGAGCGGCAGGGCGGCCAGCATGGCCAGGATAACGACCCAGATACTGCCCATGATCGCCGGGTACATGCCGGAATCCGCGGCGGACGGCGAAGGAGGAACGGTCAGGAATTGCCAGGAAAGGGTGCTAAGCCCCATGATCGTTATGGTCCCGAACAACAGGACCAGTATCAGCACGGCCGATCCCGCCACGGCCAGGCAGAGCAGGTAGAACAGCCGTTCCCGGCGGTGCCGTCCCGCGGCGGGACGCAATCGCGCGCGCAACAGGGCCGGGTCGGCAAGCAGGGGATGTAACGGGTGCCCGGATCGATCGTTCATTCGTACTTTTCCTGGTAACGACGGCGTACCCACGCGCCCAGCAGCGTCAGGCTGAAGGTCATCAGGAACAGTGTGGCGGCCACGGCATACAGCGAGTAATATTCCACACCGAAATTGGACACGTCCCCCATGGCCATCTGCACCATGAAACCGGTCATGGTCTGGGTCTCCAGGCGGGGATCGTAGGCCAGCCGTGGCGTGCTGCCCGCCGCGAGGGCTACCACCATGGTTTCCCCCACCGCCCGGGCCATGGCCAGCAATACCGCCGCCACGATGCCGGAAAGGGCGGCCGGAAACACCACCTTCACGGCAGCGTCAAACCGCGTTCCACCCAGACCGTAAACGCCTTCCCGTAAGGCGTTGGGCACGGCCCGCATGGCATCTTCGGCGATGGAACTCACGATCGGGACGATCAGGATACCCACGGCGATACCCGCCGACAGGGCGTTGTAGGAATTGAATCCCTCGTGCAGCCACTTCAACAGCGGGGTGATGAAGGCCAGGGCGAAAAAGCCGTATACCACCGTGGGAATGCCCGCGAGGAGTTCGAGGGCGGGTTTCAGGACCGCGCGCACCCGAGGATGGGCATACTCACTCAGGTAAATCGCCGTGACCAGGCCCATCGGCACGGCCACTGCCAGGCCGATCACGGAGATCAGGAGCGTTCCCGTCAGCAGGGGCCATATGCCGAAATGTTTCTCACCACCCAGCAGGGGATTCCACCGGAGGCTGAAAAAAAACTCCCGCAAGGTGACTTCTTCCTGCCGGAAAAACTGGACGGTTTCTACGCCCAGCACGAGGAGGATGGCCGCCGTGACCAGCAGGGTAATGCCGGTCGACGTGCCCAGGACCGTCACAATCAGCGCCTCGACCACCCGGCGGGCGCGACGCGCCGCCTGGCCCCGGACGCGGGACTCCGGTGAAAGGGGCATCTCCAGCGTGTTTTTCGAGTTCATGTCATGCTCGTGGAGAAAGCGGATGTTCAGGTCACGGGCCACGTGACGCCGGACCCCACCATTTTCCGCTTACGGTCTTTACAGGTCTTTACAGGGTATCCACCAGGTTTTCCGGCCGGTATATATCGATCAGGGCGCCGTGTCGCTGGACGCCGTCCGGCTGCAGCCAGACGGTACCCGCGCGCTGTTTCGCCAGGAAATCCTTGGCCCGTTCCACGATCTCATCGGGCAGGGCCACGTACCCGACCTTCTGGGACAACTCACCGCACCGTTCCAGGTAAAACGCCACAAATTTTCGGGTTTCCGGCCGCCGCAAGGCGTTCAGGTTGACATAGATAAATAGCGGGCGACTCAGGGGCGCGTAACTGTTGTCCAGCACGCGCGCGGGCTCGGGAAGAACGGCTTCGCCCGTGGTGGGATTGACTACTGGCACGGCCTTTACCTTTTCGCGGTTCTCATAGTAGTATGCCGCGCCGAAATAACCCAGGGCGTACTTGTCGCCGTTGATGCCGGTTACCAGCACGTTGTCGTCTTCGCTGGTGGACAGATCGGAACGGAAACTTCGCTTGCCCATGATGGCCTCGCGGAAATAATCAAAGGTGCCCGAGTCGGTTCCGGGCGAGTACAACTTGATGGGCTCAGCGGGCCAGGCGGGATTCAGGTCGTTCCACTTGCGTGTTTTACCGTCTTCACTGAAGAGATCCTGGAGTTGTTCCACCGTCAGCTTGTCCACCCACGTGTTGTCGTGGTTGACCACGATGGACAGGCCATCAATGCCCACTGGCAGCTCGATGAAACGGACCTTGTTTTGCTTGGCGGCGTCAAATTCTTCTTTTTTGATCGGGCGGGACGCGTCGGAGATGTCTATTTCTCCCTTCACGAAGCGCTTGAAACCGCCCCCCGTGCCCGATACGCCGACCACGACGTCCACGTTGGGATAGTCCGTTTTAAACGCGTGGGCCGCGGCTTCGGTGATCGGAAACACCGTGCTGGACCCGTCAACGACCACCTTACCCCGCAGGCTGGCCGCCTGCGCGTGGGCGGTCGTAACCGGCAGGCACCACGCGGCGCACAAGGCGCAACACATTACGACGATACGAATCTGGTTTCGAAACATGGCGTGTCTCCTGAGGTTGAGATTGCGACTTACGCCTGGAGCATGCCCAATAGTTTTCTGAAGTGTATGAAAAAAGTGTTAAATTTATGTTAGGAAACCGGTTTTTGCCGGTTGACCTCAGAAACGCGCCCAGATTTCGGTAAGCAGCGAATAGATCGACTGGATCAATTGCCTGCAGTCCCCGCGGATGTTCCGACCCGCTCCCCGGCGCAACAGCAGGCGATATCCCGTCAACTGCCGCGCGAAAGGTAAGGCCCGCATGCCGAAGTCGTGGGCCGCTTCAGACTTACCAGAAGCGTGCAGCCGCGCGAGGGCTTCGTCACAGGCGCACAGCAGAGCGCTGATTTCAATAAGGGCGCTCCGGGTTTCGTACAGGTCCGGACACGCGTAGATCATGTTGACCAGTTTTTCACGGGCCGTGTGCACGCGGACCAGGTCGGCCAGGGGATTGGCCGAAACGCCCGTCAGGGCCTGTTCGGTTTCCTCCAGGTTGGTGATGTATTGCCGCGCGAGGTCCAGGTCGACCAAGACCTGCCGCTGATCCGCCGCGAGAATCTGGGACGCGATCCGGTCGCGCCAGTACGCGGCAGTATCCTTGGACGCGACCAGGAACACCTGGCCCTGTCCCGGAAACATCTCCAGCCGCCGGGGAGACCGGACGGGATTCCACACCCGGTTGCGCACGAAATACGTCAGGTCATACACCACGGTGTCCGGCCCGAAATCGGTGGGGAAATGAAGGGTGACCGACGTCACCTGCATCAGGTCGTTGTTGACCACGTGGCACAGCAGGATGTCGTCGCCCGCCAGCCAGAACACCGAGACCGGCGGAATGGAGACGTCCAGCGCGGACTGGGCGTGTTTTACCGCTTCGTGGCTGAAGCCGACGGGGGGAGAATCGACGGGCCGGACGGCCTGGAATACCGGCGCCAGAGAAGTCAGCCGCTCCAGCCGGTTACCCAGTTCAGTCCACAGGTCGCTGAAGGTCTGGAAGGGTCCCGTCAGCGAGCGTTCCAGGTTCCCCTGCAGCCATGAGGGAACGTGATGGTAAGCGTGGGTAAACCAGCCATCCACGCCGTTCGCCAGGGCAAGGTTCAGCATGAGGCGCATGGCCGGGCATGTGTACCATTCCGGCGCGCCGCTTGCCCGGGTAAAAGCCGGAGCGGTGAACCACAAGGCCCGGTGTCCCTTCTGCCGTTCATGCGTCGCGACGGCCTGGCTGGCTTCCCAGGGTATGCCCGACTTGAAAAAATGAAACCAGAACACTGGGGTGGACCGGGACAGCATCTCCACGTTTCCGGGATGCTCGGCGCAGCAGAGCAACGGCTGGGTTACGCGCAGGTCCCTGAACAGTTTCTGAAGCCCCTGCCACCACGCGCAGACGTTATCCTCGGGAAGCCGTCCGCATGCCCATGCCGCGATGTTTGGATGGTTGCGGAAAGCGCCCGTGAGGTGTTCGACCTGGGCCTGGGCCTCCGGCGCGTCCGGATCCGGCGGGGAAGAGAACGACGGAATCAGCCGGATGTCGTAGCCCCTGGCCTGCTCTAACAACTGCGCGCCGAGTTCCGGCCCCATTTTTTCGGCATGTTCCAGTACCACGCAGTTGTGATGATGACGCGCGATATCTTCCAGGGCCAGCCGCCAGTAGTCGTGGAACGAGATATCCATGATGTCGCCGAGCCGGGCGGACGCTTCGGCGTCCAGAAACACCCCGAAAGGAAAGAATCCGTCCGGCAGGGCGGGCGGAGCATCCGCGACCGGCGGGTTCGCGCACAGGACATCCAAGCGGCCCAGTTGACGCGCTTCCTCCTCTTCAAGGACGCGGAATCCCACCGACCGCACATCGACCGTGCCGGTTTCCCGCCAGGCCCCGTAACACCGCAGGGACAAGGCAGTCACCTCCCGTGGGAACCGGGGACCGACCAGCATGCCGAACGTATGCCAGTCATGGTCAATGGGCAACGTGAACAGGAATTCGCCGCCCGGATAAAAGCAGGCCACTTTAAACTGTCCCCGCAGGTTTTCGTTCCGGGCCTCGACTTCCAGGACGGCATATCGCGAGACGTCCACGCTCAACGGGGGGTCCGCCGGGGAAGACACCGCGAACCAGAACCGCGGCTCGTTCCGGTCAATGATATCGATCCGGCGGGTGTTCTCGAAGTAAGCGGAGATCCGGATCGCGTCTTCGCGATGGGATACCTTCCCGTGGACGGCTTTCCACTCGGGTTCGGCGGGATCGTCCCCGACCTGCCAGTCCTTCAGGGCGTCGACGTCAAACCGAACGCGCTCAATCGAACTTTCGGGCGGGCGGTTGAGGTTTGTCCGCAGGTGCTTTAATATTCCAATCACCCGGTAAGCCATGAAGCATCTCCGTGATCCCATAGGGTTTCGGCGTGAACCGCGTGGACAGCGGCATGGCCACCCGGCCGGATTCGGGCCACGTGAACGCGTTGTCGGCGGTCGCGGCGGCCCGGATCATCGGGGCCAGCGTGTCGGTAAGGGCCTGGACGTCCGGGTATACCACCCCGTTGACAAAACCCTTTTCCAGGGGTTCCCCCACGGTTTCCGGCCACCCCGTGCCGACAATGCCCACGTAGCCCGCCCGTTTCGTTTCCGTCGCGGCCGAGGCCAGGGCGTTCAGGTGATAGGGTTCCACGGCCACGTAGCCGGCCAGTTCAGGGTGTTTTTCCAACAGTTCCCGGGCATTTTCCCGGGCCGCCCCTGGATCGCCATTGTCCTCCATGATCTGCCGGGAGGTTATTTCCCCGGCTTTCAGCGCGTCTTCCAGTGCCTTTCGCAGGGTTTTCAGGCAGGGATCGTCGTTCCGTCGGTTCAGCACGCCGATCAGCAGCCCGTCGGGAACACATTGGCGGATCAGGTCGGCGAACAGGCGCCCCAGGGCCTCCGGATCGGGGGAAACGGCAACTTTCCGTCCCGATTCGGGCGCGTCCGCTCCCAGCAGCAGCAAGGGCTTATCGAGCGATACGCCCTTGAAACTCGCGCCGGGTTCGATCGGGCTGGCAGGCCACACCAGGAGCACGGCGGCGTCCCCCTTATTCAGTTCTGCCAGTTTTTCGGCTTGGGATTCCGGTAACGGCGTGGCCGGCGCGACCACCCGAAGGGTAATGTCCCGCTCCGCGAGCACCTTGCCCAGGGCGTTGCCGAAATCGGTCATCCACGCGGTGCCATCGGTCAGAAATGCCGCCATGACCGGTTCCGCGGATGCCGCGTCCATTCCGGATAGCCCGGCCGCGAGCGTAATCATCAGGCTACCCACAATGATCTTAGCCGCGATCAACGCGTTTTTCCTGGTCATTATCATTTCCTCGTGCTACGCGCGGGTCTCCGCGCGCTGTTGAAGCCACTCCGTCACTTCCTGGAAGAAGATCGCCTTATCCAGATCGTTCCACAGTTCGTGGAATCCGCCATCGAAGATCCGCAGGGTTTTGTCGCTCGAGGCGGCTTTTTCATGCAGTTCGCGCGTACCCGCTGCGGGCACGATGGGGTCCGCGCTGCCATGTAGTGCCAGGAAGGGCAAGGTGATCCGGCCATATGCTTCCTGAACCTGCTGAATAACGCGGATAAATTCCGCGCCCGTGCGGGCCGCCACGTATCCATGGTACGCCAGCGGGTCTTCGTCCGCGGCCTGGACTACCTCCGGATCCCGGGAAAGTCCCCTGTTGTCCACGCGTCCCGCGGGCACCAGCGGCAGCAGGACGCCCAGCAGGGGAGCGATTTTTTTCAGCCACTCCGGAACGTCGTCGTTCAGGGCCAGGAAAGGACTGCTGAACACCACGCCCCGCGCGCCCGGTGCCCGGGTCTGCAGGTAACGGGCCAGCACCATGCCGCCCATGCTGTGCCCCATCAGAAACCACGGCCTCTCCGTCAGTTGATCCCGGTGAAACGCCAGGAAGGCGTCCAGGTCTTCCAGGAGGAGGTCGAATCGTTCGATGTAGGCCCGCCTGCCCGGGGATCGACCGTGCCCCCGCTGGTCATAGGCATACACCGAAAACCCCGCTGCGTTCAGGACGTCCGCCACGCCATGATAACGTCCGCTGTGATCGCCGTATCCGTGAATCAGCACAACCGCCCCCTGCGGGGCTTCCCGCTCCCACCGGCGGGCGAACAGCCGGATCCCGGCGGCCCCGTCAACCGCGTACTCGAAATATCCCGCCTTCATGGCGCTTCCCTCCGTTTTCGTGGCTGCGTGACACAAATCACAATACCGCCCTGGGCATCCCGAATTCCACTTGCCGGTGTCCCACGTCTCGGGGTATGATCGATCCATGGGTAACGCGGACCGGCAAATCCGATGGGGTATTCTGGGCACGGGCGTGATCGCCAGGGCCTTCGTGGAGGGTTTGCGTCATGCCCGGGGCGCGGTGTCGCGCGCGGTGGGATCGAGGTCTCTGGCGACCGCGCGCGCCTTCGGCGAGCGCCACGGTGTTCCGGTATGGTACGGTTCCTACGAACAACTGGCCGCCGATCCTGAAGTGGACGTGATCTACGTGGCCACGCCTCACGCCCTGCACATGGAGCATACCCTGCTTGGACTCGACGCGGGCAAGGCCGTGCTCTGCGAGAAACCCTTCGCCCTGAACGCTTCGCAGGCAGAACGGATGATCCGACGGGCCCGGGAAGCCCGCCTGTTTCTGATGGAAGCCATGTGGACGCGTTTTCTTCCAGCGGTACGCGTGGCCCGGCGCTGGCTGGCTGAAGGACGGATCGGTTCCCTGCGCCTGGTCCAGGCTGATTTCGGGTTCCGCGCGGAACGGGGCGAGGAACCCAAGTTGTTTGATCCCACGTTGGGCGGCGGAGCCCTGCTGGACGTGGGGTGTTACCCCGTTTCCCTGGCCTGCTGGCTGTTTGGCGCGGAACCCATGGAGATCACGGGGTGTGCCGCGTTGGGGCCCACGGGCGTGGATGAGTGGGGCGCGGCTGTCCTGCGGTTTCCCGGTGACGGTATCGCCCAGGCGGCCTGTGCCATCCGCGTGGAAACGCCGCAGGAAGCCGTGCTGTCCGGAGATACCGGCGTGATCCGCCTGAAGCCGCCCTTCTGGCGATGCGAACGGATTACCCTTGAACGGGATGGGCGCGTCGAGGAGGAAGCGCGCTTTCCCCTTGAGGGCAACGGGTATAACTACGAAGCCGAGGCGGTCATGGACTGCCTGCGCGAGGGCCGCGTTGACCATCCGGACATGCCGTTGGACGAGAGCCTCATGATTACGCGGACGCTGGACCGGATTCGATCGATCTGGGGCGTTCGGTATCCCGGAGAATAGGCGTCACCGGGGTACCCTACCGGTTGAGATTATCCGTAATCTGATATACCCGGACGTAGTCCACGCAGAAATAATCCGGAAGATTGGCCTGATCGATCTCGCCAGCCCACTTGCCGATTTCTTCGGTCAACTTGATATACAAGGGTACGCGACACACGCCGCCCGCCGACGTAGACCAGGTTTCCATGCCGTCCACGTAGAAAACGTAACCATCTGGACGCCACCAGAGTCCGAAGGTATGCCAGCCGCTTTCCACGCCAGGAACTTGCGCTTCCTTTCCTTCCGATTTATGGTGCTCACCATATCCGTTCCAATGTATGGCGTGGTTGATCCGACCATCCCGCCATGGTTTTTCCATGATGTCGATTTCCGCGCCATCCTCGCCGCCCAGTTCCAGCGAGTCTATCCCCTGCGCGGGCATCAGCCAGAACGCGGGCCAGTGCCCCGGCTGGGTGGGCAGTTTACAGCGCGCTTCCCAGTATCCATACAGGGCTTCGAAACGTCCCCGGGTCCGGATCGCGCCGGAAGTGTACCTGTTTCCGTCTTTACGTGTACGCAGTACCAGCGCACCCTGGCCATCGAGATAAGCGTCCTGTTGTACCCAGAAGCCATCCCGCCTGGGATAGTCACCCATGATTTCCCATTTCTCAGGGTTCAGGGTGGCCCCGTCAAATTCATCCTGCCAGACCAGTTTCCAGGTCTGGCCGGGGGGCAGGGGCGGGAGCGATTCATCAGGGTACGTCAAGGAAGGTCGATACTGGAAGCGCGCGAACCGGATCGATTCATACGGTTGCCCGGTGCCCGCCTCGTACAGGCAGGCCCCCTCGCCATTTGGGAGCGCGGCGAGGGAGGAATACGCGGAGGGTCCTTCGTGTAATACCCGAAGGATCGACCATGTCTGGCCCTCGTCACGGCTGATCCGCACCGTCATGTTTTCTCTTTTTTTCTGGCTCGCGGGATTGCTGAACAGCAGGATGCCCGGCTCGCTACCTTCCGGCCAGCGTAACCGGGTGATCGAAGCCTGGCAGATCGGTTCGATCAGGTCCGGCTGGAAATGCTGGTCTTCCCAGGTCAGGCCGCCGTCGCGACTGAAAGCTACCTGGCGGCAGCGCTGTTCGGGGTTGTAGTTCCGCGCGTTCAGCATCAGCGAGCCATCGGCCAGTTCCACCACTTCGCACTCGTTCACGCCGGCCTGGGGTGTCCTGCCGCCAAGGTGCCAGGTCTCTCCGTGGTCGTCGGAATAGATCACGTGGGAGTAATAATCTTTCGTCTCCGCCTCGACGTGGTCGCAGGGAATAATCAGCCGTCCTTTATGGGGTTCCCTTTGCTTCTGGATACCGGAGCCAGGCCCGGTGGCGTACCAGGTCCAGTCGTCCCGCTTGACATCTTTCGTGATTTCCCTGGGGGCACTCCACGTGTGGCCGTCGTCCCGGGACACCGTGGCGTACACCCTTCGGGTGTCTTTGCTGCGCCGGGCAATGATGTCCTTTTCCTGATCGTCTCCTCGATTCCATGTCATGAGAAGCCAGATCGCGCCGGTGTCCCGGTCTACCACCGCGCAGGGATTGCCGCTCGTGTTACCGGGATCATCCCACACCACCTCCGGCGCGCTCCACGTTTCTCCGAGGTCTTCAGATCGTCGCGCCACAATGGCGATATCTCCCGTGTCGCTGGCACGCTGCTTGCGTCCCTCGCAGAAGGCGATCAGGGTCCCCGAGGTTGTTACGGTGAGCGCTGGAATCCGGTAGGTATGGAACCCGGCGTTACCCTGCTGAAACAGTGCGATGCCTGCCGGCTCGGCGTGGCCGGTCTCCAGGGAGGTCAGGATCGTCATGCCTGCCAGCATCCACGCCGTCGACCTATGAAAAAGCATAATGCGGCCTCCCTGGATCGCGCGATCCGTCTATCTCTGGACATGGTGAATCTTGCGCCGGTTTCTCTTCATGGCGATTCGGATTTGCGCGCGGTTCGATATGTTCTCGAATGAGGGACATGTTACAGGTTCCTGCTCAGGCGGCTCTACATCCGTGGGGTATGGCTGGTTGCGAGGGAATAATCCACTTTTCCAGGACGCTCACAACCCTAAATTTAACAGAATCATTGTTTTTGCCTAAGACAAAGCTCACAGAACCCCGAAAAAAATAAGGATATGTTCAAACGCGAACGAGGAGACCTCGTATGTTTCGGCGACAAAATTGCCTCGGGATGTGCGTGTTCGCGGCGTTGGTGTTGTCCGTGACCGCGTGGGCTGCGCCGCTCCGCCTTGTCGTGCAACTGACCATTGACGGGCTGCCCACGGAACTGTTGCTGCGGCATGTCGATCGTCTCAATCCCGAGGGGCTTGGAAAGATCGCTGGCACTGGGATGGTATATACCGGCGCGGAAATTCCTTGGACAACCACGTTTACGGCCGTTGGGCACGCCGGATTATTCACCGGGGCCCTGCCTGCCTGGCACGGCATCATCGGTAATGAATGGCTGGATCGGGAAAGTGGCGAAGAGGTCTACTGCGTGGAGGATCCACGGCACACCACGCTGGACGCGCCGGGTAAGCCTCATGAGGGCACTTCGCCAGCCAACCTGCTCTCCACGACGATCGGCGACGAGTTGATTCGGGCGACGGATGGGCGGGCAAAGGTGTTCAGTGTTTCGACGAAGGACCGGGGAGCCATACTGCCAGCTGGTAAGTTTGGAAAGGCCTTCTGGTACCACAAGGATGCGGCCACCATGGTAACCAGTACATATTATTATTCTGAAAGTCCGGCCTAGCTGGTCTCTTGGCGTGAACGTTTTCCGATCAGTCAGAACCGGCACGCGGTCTGGATGCTGGCTCGGGATCCAGAAGATTACGATCGCCTTAATCTTGACGATCGGGAAGTTGAAAAGGGTCCCTTGGGGGCCATTTTCCCCCACGATCTCGGGGTGCTATCCGATACACAATTACCGGCGGAATTGCCATGGACACCCTTCATAGATAAATGGACCCTGGAGTTGGCCCTTACCATCCTGAAGGAAGAACAACTCGGCCAGGATGACGTGCCGGATATGCTCTGCGTGAGTTTTTCGGCGATGGATTACGTGCACCACCGGTATGGGCCTGACAGCCTGGAGTCGGAAGACACGCTTTATCGTGTTGACGCCCTGATAGCCCGATTGCTGAACGAACTAGACGGGCTGGTTGGCCTGGAGCACACGCTCATCGCCGTGTCTTCGGATCATGGGTTTGGCCGGGCCCCGGAACAGGTCCGGGCGGAGGGCCTGTCTGCCGAGCGGATTACAAGAGATCAGCTGGAAGCCCAGTTGGCGGATCTGTCCGATCAACTGTCCCGGTCGGCGGGATCGAGCATTACCGCCCGGTTCATGAGCCCGTTTATCTACCTGCGCCACGAGAACGGGCAGCCGGTTAACCCGTCCCTTCGGGAAAAGGCCGTCCGGATCGCGGGAACCTGGTCCTGGACGGCATGGGTGGCAACCGCGGACCTGTTGCGGACGGGAGGCGTGCCCCGGGACGCCCTGTTTGAACGGGCTACCACATCGTTCCGGGCGGACCGGGGTGGTGACGTTCTGGTGATCGTCCGCCCATGGTATATCGTGGAAACCGCCGAAACGGCATGGTCCGCCACTCATGGAAGCCCCTACAATTATGACACGCGCGTTCCAGTGCTTTTCGCGGGGGCTGGATTGTCCCCGGCCCAGATTACCCGTCCGATTACCCCCCTGGACATCCCAGCTACCTTAGCCGCCTGCCTGAATATCACCCCTCCACCCGCCTGTTCGGGAACACCGCTGCCCGAGATCGTGGGCGGGATCACGGGCAGATAGATCGGCACGCGTTACGGAAGGCGGTGGAAAGCGCGGCTTTTTCCGGTGCGGGAAACGGGAACTCGCCTGATCGTCCGTAACCGGGTTTCAGCCCACCCCGTGGTCGCACGCCTGGGACGGTTCCATTCGATACGCGCTTTCCCGGGCGTGACGTTCTCCTCGGAGGGGTTCGTCCTTTCCACGGAACGCCCCCTGGCTTATCCGCCGGCTAGTCTGGCTTTCAGGTGCTGCAGGTTCAGCGTCAGGATGTCCCGGGCTTCCGCGGCCAGCCGGTTCTGATCGAAGGCCGCGCGGATATCGTCCAAGGCCCGGTCGAACGCCTGCGCCAGATCCGGGGGCGTCCCGGCCTCAACGGTTCCTTCCGCCAGCCGCCGCAGCAGATCCGTCACCGAGGCCGGAACCGATTCCGGTGTTTCTATCCATCCGGCCTCTGCGAATTTCAGCAGATCCTTCAGCAACCGGCCGGCCAGTTGGGCTGGCGGCCAGGCCGGATCATATAGCGCGCATACGGTATAACCTGTATCCAGATATGGGATTACCTGATTGAATTTAATGTCTTCACGATAAAGGTAATAACACTCTGGAAACGGTTTGTCCTCTAATCCGGGGGGCATCACCGGATTCAAATGACTCCACCGGCGGGAAAACGGCACATATTCATATGTTCCCGGTCCCGGGAGTAAAGGGGAGGCATAGGTGGCAAAAACATTCCCTGATTTACACATCTGAGTATCGCATGAATAGATTCTGCTTGCGTGAATCGACCCATCATTTGAAACGTACGCGGAATTTATCCCCACTAATGTCAGGTTTTTGGCTTTTAATTGTCTCACGGTTTTCAGGTCTCTGCTGTGTTTTCGGTTGGGCGCGAATTCGACGTCCGGAATATAGTTGATTTCACTCTCCGGGTTCGCTTCCAGTTCCAGTACCATTCCCTCACGCCACTGAGGGTTTTCCGGAGTCCAATAGAGACGGGTAAGGTAGCAGTAACGATCATTGCTGAACACGGTTTCCGTGGTTATCCGGTAATGGAAATCAAACACATACTCCCGGCAGCAGATAGCCTTTGGATACCCTTTCTTTTTTGAGGTTTCGTCAGCCTCTTCCACGACGCATATCTGGTTCGACTGTTTGTCGATGACTACACAGGGTCCACCAAGATCATCCGGGATCTGTGCCATACTCTCGACTACCGGAACATTCAGTTGTGTGATATCTACCGGAGGAAATGCTTTCCACGGTGTAAGTTCAGTTAAAACCAACATGACGGAAAGTGTGAAGTGTACCATGTCACGTTAACCCTTAGAACCAGACCACGTGGTAGTGCGTATTACTTCCTTCATCATCATAATATTTTATGAAACCGTCATTTTTCATGCTCTGGAGAATATCCCCTAACGCCTGAATCTGACTTTGGTTCAAATTAGCCCACCCAATGTCTGTGCAGTTCCCAATCCTGTGGGAAGAATGAGGTGTACTCCAGTTCCCATACAGGTCAAATATACCTCCCCATTGAAGACTACAATCGTTAATTCGCATATATGTTACTTTAAGTACATTATTATTACCCCATCTATTAAGTAATTCATAAAGCATGGATAATGATTTCAGATAGTGGTTTGATGGATGGATTGAGGTATCTCCCACTAACGCATATAGAAAACTAGAAGTGGGTGCGGGAATTTCCTGTAAACCGGGGAAATTAACCATGACGGCTGTGGCTATCCTACCAACGCTACATCCCGACGCTCCCACAAATTCAATCTGCCCTACCTGACTGGCCGTATAGGTAAAATCAAGTCTCCCCGCCTGATTGCCCACCGGGGCCGTTACAATCCCCGCCGGTTTTTTTCCGCTGTGTGGGTGCTGGTGCGGACCAACCATATCCCATGCTTCCGTACTCATCGTAATGGTTGATGCTGTGAGCCCATGCAGGTTGGCAGAAGAAGGCGTGATATTGATCCAGCCATTAACCATAGAATCATTATTCGTTGGGCCCGTATTGGCCGGATAGATATCGGAATAACGGGTAAATGCTATCGATACCGGTTTCCAGACGGCTACGGTTACCGGGACATGTGTCTGGACCGATTTATCCCCCTGGAAGACCGCCTGGGCGGACACGGTATAACTCCCGGACGTATTCCACAACATTCTTCCCTGCAATTTTTTCGGGCAATACGAAAATTCTTCTGTGGGAAAACCGGAAGGGAACCAGGTGACGGTTGAAATCTGCCAGTCGTCACAGGTCAGATTAATGGGTTGTTCGGTTCCGTCATCCATCACCCGATAGAGGTACACCTCCGCACCCGACCACCAATCGCCCAGACATACAGGGACAGGATCACCGGGCCATAAAAGCCGAGCCATCTCGGTGCCAAAATTCCAGTGAAATTCGTACGTTACAGCGTTGACAGGAACAGCCGATAACAGGACCATCGTAATGGTAAGGGCAAAAATATCCATTCTCTTCATGATATGACCTTCCGCTGTTTTCAGAAAGACATTTTTTCAGAAATACATCGCGCATCTTTCGGCCATCCGTTCGGCGGCCGGAAGCTCGTGGAATGGGAGAGCGGTTTCCCGGCAACGGGTGGTGACGGCGGCAAACCGTTCCATCCACTGGCGGGCCGCGGTATTGTCGCCTTCCGCCAAGGCTCGACGCGCGCAATCAAACGCAATCGGCCACAGTATCCGCGCGGCCCAGGGATTCGGCGCGTCAGTATTCAGCAGAGTGTCCGCAGACCAGTGGACCAGTTTGTCCCTTTCGGCGGACTGGCTACCAGACAGGGCGTACAGCACGGCCAATACAGCCGCCCGGGCTTTCTGAAGGGGCTTGCCATCTCCCTGGTCTCCCAGCCATTCCATATAATCCCACTGGTCTTCAAATACCCAATTCCGGGTAAATTCCTCGGGAACGGTCTTCCCCGATGATAGAAACCGCTGTCCCACGACCAAGCGCATGCACGCGTTCAGCAGGTTGACCCGGGGATTGCGGGCCAGACGGGATTCCTCAATCAACGCGCGCAAATCTTCCGGTGACGCGCGCATAATCGACAGGGCAGCAGCGAGGTCCCAACGCTGGTCCGGGCGCGATTCCGCCTGGCCCGCCTCAAAGCGGGGGATCAATTCGCGCAATACGCCCGCTCCATCTTCCCGGGCGATGGCCTCCGCCAGGGCTCCATCACCCCGCGCGTTTCCAGCCATCTCGGGCGTGTTGGGTTCGGTCAACCCCCGAGCGGCGGCACAGATCCATTTCACCATAGGTTCCAGTTCTTCCTTCCGGTCGGCGGAAACCTCCGGGAACAGCGGTACCCCTCCCGCCAACAGGGAAGCCCGGAACAGGGTCGACACGCTCCAGACCGGTTCAGGTGACGGAATTTCCGCGGCTACCACAGCCAGCGGCCGGGGTTCAAACGGTGGCAGCAGCAGGGGACGGGTAAGCCGGGACACGCCGTTTTCCAGGACCGTCCAGGCCACCGGCCCGCAGGGGTGCTCCCTCAGCCAGTTGACCAAGGCTACCCGAATGGCTTCGGGGTCCGGGGAGGAGAACACGCTCCGGGCGGAAAGGCGCAGGGCCCGTTCACGGCGTTCCTGGATTTCGTCCAGCCACGGTTTTTCAGGCCGTTCTTCCAGAAGCATCTGAGCCTCTTCCACCCGCGTACTCACGTCTTCACTGATCACGCCGCGGTCCACCATGACGATCAGTGCTTCCCGCGCCGCGGCCCGCACAGCAGGGTCCGTTCGGGTTTCGGCCAGGTTCACCAGTACGTCGCGGACCGATACCGCCGATTCAGCGAAGGTGTTGGGATTGTTGAAAAGGATATCTGGCAGCCACAGGATAGCGGCTTCCAGTTCCGGTCCGTCCTGCATGGTCGCGTACAGATCCAGCATCGGCATCAGCAGCGTTTCGGCCGCGCCGGCCTGTCCGCCGCTGTCCGCAGCAGCCGAAAGCAGCATCGTGGTACCGGAACGGCCTTTCAGGACCTGGTCCACCATAGCCAATCGCTCGACGAGTTGGTAACCGGGTTGTCCGACCACATCCGGCAGTACCGACGCAATCAGGTCACCGGCCCGACGGCTCCAGTCCGTACTGAAACGTCCCCCCAGCACAGTAATTTCATGACCCGGGCACAGGGTACCATCCGTCAGAACGGCACCCGTGCGGGGACCCCGAAATCGGATCATCGCCACTATGTGTTCCAGCGTATCCGCCGGAACTTCCTCCGCCGCCCTGGACAGCGTATCCGCCAAGGCGTCCTCAGGGGTTCTGACGGACCGCAACAGCAAGCCCGTGCGGGCGTCCCAGGCCAGTTCGCGCCACGCGGGATCCTGGCATTCGCCCAACAGGGCGTCACACTCGCGAAGCGCGAGTTCCGGAAATCCCGCCGCTTCCATGGTTACCATGCGTAACCAGCGGTCCATGGAACCCGCGGGCGGTCTGGCCAACCAGTCGCGTTCGATATCCGCCCGCTGGGTGTCGGAAAGATCATATTTCCAGCAGTCGGCGAACCGGCTCAACAGTTCCGGGTCCGGAGTTGCCTCCGGGTGGGCTACGGCCCAGGCCACGGTCTGTCGGGCAAACGCATGCCATCCCGTCTGATCTACTGGAACAACCGGCGGTTCAACGGGCTGGGCGGTCGGATCAATGGTTATTTCCGACTGGGCTGAAACTACTGGAGAGGTCCCTGACGGGGAGAAGAGTCCTGTCCTGGCTGACGGTATCCAGAAGGCAAGACCGATCGCCGTAACGACGCCGAGAATAAGAATTACCGAGACACTACGTTTCGTAAACATCCCACGTTCCTCCCGTTCATTTTTTTCATAATTTACCCCCCCCCCAGCATGAAAGTCAACTTATTTTCAGCAAAAAAAAGCCCCGAGGAAATTACCTCGGGGCCTGAATATTAACCTATTGATTCCGCTTATTTTACGGGTTTAATTTTCAGGTTTCGATACGCGATGGGGTCGCCGTGGAACTGCAGACCGATGTGACCTTCGCGTTTGAGGTCCCGGTACGCGTATTTGAACTTGTTCGGGGTCCCGTCCGGATTTTTGCCGGCTTCGGTCCACAGGTCGAGGTTCATGTGGGTGACCAGCGTGTCGTTCAGGTACACCCAGATGTCCGGCCCTTTCGCGATGATCAGATAGTGGTTCCATTCGCCGACCGGTTTCAGGGGGGTTGACGCGGGGGCGAGGCAGTCGAAGATACCACCGCAATGCCACTTCGGGTTCTCGTAATCTTCGTTGTTCTGCAGCACCTGCACTTCGATGGCCGTGTTCAGCCAGTCCCGGATCGAGTCACAGCGGATAAAAACGCCGCTGTTGCACTTGGGTTGCGTCTTGAATTCGAGGGACAGCGCGAAATCACCATAGCGGTCCTTGGTCCAGATGTCGCCGCGGCCTTTGGACACCAACGCGCCGTCCTCCCACGCCCAGCCGTCTTTCCGCATCATGGCGTTGGACAGGTCGGGAGCGAACAGGTCCTGCCAGCCGTCTTCGGCCTTGGCCCATTTCAGCACGTCGTCAGGTGGGGGCGTCGGGGCTTCGGCTGAAGCCACCAGGGTTACCGCCAGGCACAGTGCCACACCGGGCATCCACCACGTCATCCGTTTCATGCTCGTCTCCTTGTGTCGCGCCCGGAACTTCCGGGTCGCGCGGTTACCGGACTGTTTGCAACCGGGACCGCAGGGCGCGCGCCGCCTCGTCCGGGTCGACGCCCGCGGCTAGCGGCTGCATCGCGAAGCGATACCGGTAGGGTTTGCACTGCAGGGTGTATTCCTCGTGGGGCCGCGCGCCCCAACTGTTATCGCCGCCCACGCCGGTCTGGTTCCAGTCGATGTTGAACACGTGGAAGTCCCGGCGGGGCAGCATGCAGTCATGGGTGCTCTGGTCGAGATCATCCATGGTGTAAGGCCACAGGCTGACGCAAAGATGGGGTGGCCATTCCGCGGGCAGCGCGCCCGGGCAGGTGTCCGCCGGCCACGCGCCCACGCCATCGGGGGTCAGGCCAACGACGACCATGCCCGCTCCGGCCGCGTCGGTCAGGGCGGCCCAGCGGATGCCCACGCGATTACCGTTTTCCTGGGGCCGGATATAGGGATGGATCAGTTCGTCCACGGTACCACTCCAGCGTCCCACGGGATAACCAGTCTGGCGGTCCCAGTAATTTTCCCACGGGCCCCGGCCCAGCCAGGTCAGCCGGTCAAGATCCCGGACAACCGTGGCCTGCATGCCGAAGCGGGGCAACTCGGGCGCGGCGGATTTCGGCGTGAAGGTCATGGTGACTTCTACCGCTCCGTTGCCATGGACCTGGTATTCCAGGGCCAGTTCCGCGTCGGCGGGTTTCATGGCGTACGTCGCGCGCGCGACCACGACGGCGTCACGCGTTTCGGCCTTCATGTCGACCAGTTGCATGGTATCCACCGCGTCGCGCCACCGGGCCAGCCGCTTGGGCATGTTGTTCCCCCGGTCGTTGTCCGTGGGGGCGCGCCAGAAATTCGGCCTGATCGCGCCGGTCAGTAGTTCGCGACCAGCGACCTTCCACGAGGAGAGCCATCCCGTTTTCCCGTCGAATTTCAATTCGAAATCCGGCCCGGAGACCACGGTTTCACTCCGGCTCCGTCGAAGTTTCGGCGCGGGAGCGGGCGCATCGGGAGCGGCCACGGCCGTGTTTACCGGCACCTGGAACTGGTCCCACGCGATCTCAAATCCACGATCCGCCCACGGCAGGTCACGATCCAGCACGAAGGACACGGTCACCCAGTATTCACTCCATGGCCGGGGCTTATCCGGCAGCGTGAAGGGTATGGTCACCTCCCTGGATTCGCCGGGCGCGAGAGCAATCACCCCGAGATCACCTTCCTGGAGTTTTACGCCGTTTTCTTCGAGTTTCCACAGGGCCCGGGCGAAATCCGTGGTCACAAAATCGTAAACGCTGCGGACCTCGACCTTTCCGGCCGCTGGGTCTATGACCCGGACTCGGAGGTTCTGGTAGGTTTTCTTGACCTGGCGGGTGGCCGGGGCGGGCTGGCGATCCGGCAGGAACAGGCCGTTGCAGCAGAAATTCCAGTCCGTGGGCCGATCGTCGTAATCGCCGCCGTAGGCGAAGAACCAGTCATGGGGATAATTCGGGGCTGGGACCCGTCGCGGGCCCCGCGGATCGCTGAAAGGTTTCCGGATGCCCTGGTCCACGAAATCCCAGATGCACCCCCCCATGAACCGCGGGTCGGACTCGATCACTTGCCAGTACTCGTCCAGGTTACCCACGCTGTTCCCCATGGCATGGGCGTATTCGCACTGGAAGAAGGGTTTCCCGTCCCAGGTTTTTTCGACGAAGTGCTTCATTTCTTTTGGCGTGAAGTACATTTCGCTGTGGATGTCGGTCACGGTATTGTCCCGCTCGTAGTGGATGGGACGGCTGGCGTCCAGCGACTTGATCAGGCGCGCTCCGGCGGCGAAGTTGTGGCCCGGCCCCGCCTCGTTGCCCATGGACCAGATCACGATGGAGGGGTGGTTCTTGTCCCGTTCTACCATGCGTCGCAGCCGGTCGAGGTGGGCGGCTTCCCACTCGGGATTGTTTCCCAGGGACGTGGCAGGATCGTACCCCATGCCGTGCGACTCGATGTTCGCCTCGTCGATCACGTACAGGCCCAACTGGTCGCACAGGTCATACCACTCGGGACGGTTCGGATAGTGCGAGGTCCGCACCGTGTTCATGTTGAGTTGTTTCATGAGCAGGATATCCCGCTTCATGGATTCCACCGTGACGAAACGCCCGGTGTCGGGATCATGCTCGTGGCGGTTCACGCCCTTGAGTTTAACCGGACGGTTGTTGATGTAAAACACGCCGTCCCGGACTTCCACCTTCCGGAAACCATGCCGGAAGGCTGCGGCCTCGATGATCTTGCCGGAGGGATCCGCGAGTTCAAGGGTGGCGGTATAAAGGGTGGGCGTTTCCGCGGACCAGGGTTGAGGCCGGTCGATGACCACTTCGGCCGTGCCTTCGGCGTCCTGCCCCATAACTTCCGGGGTCACGACGACGCGGCATTGCCCGGAACGGACCACCGGGTGACCATCCGGTCCCAGCAGGGTCAGCGATACGGTGTAATTGCCTCTGGGCGCGGTGTTGTCCACCCGGCGGACCCGTGCCGTGAGCCGTAGCGTGGCCCGCGAAAGGTCGTCCGACAGGTCGCTGTGCGCGTGGAAATCCCGCAGGCGCACGCCGGCGGTGCTGTAGAGCAGAACCGGCCGGAAGATGCCGCTGAACCGCCAGAAATCCTGGTCCTCCAGGTAACTGCCGTCGCTCCATCGGTAGACCTCCACGGCCAGCACGTTTTCACCGTCGAATCGGACCGCGTCGGTGATGTCAAATTCCGCCGGGGTTTTACTTTCCTGGCTGTAGCCGATTTTCTGGCCGTTCACCCACAGGTAGAACGCGCTGTACACGCCGCCGAACTGGATGAATACCCGGCGACCAGCCCAGTCCCTGGGAAGGCTGAAGGTTCGGCGGTAACTGCCCACGGGATTGTTGTCATGGGGAATGCGGGGCGGGTCCGGCGGGAAGGGATACTTGATGTTGGAGTAGATCGGCGTGCCGTAACCCTGAAGTTCCCACACCGATGGAACAGGGATGTCCGCCCAGTCATTCACGTTGAACCCGGGATCGTAAAAATGCTCGGGGCGATCCGCCGGTTTCGGAGCGTAGTGAAATTTCCACGTTCCATCCAGCGAAAGGACCCATGGGGACGCCGTGAAATTCAGGATGTTGGCCCGGGCCGTTTCCGCGTCGGGGAAGGGCATGTGGGTGGCCCGGGGTGGTTCCTTGTTGATCCCGAACACCTGCTGATTTTCCCAGTCAGGCATTGCGACTTCTCCGGCAAACGCCGCGGTCATGGCCAGCACGGCCAGCGCGCCGCAGACGCCCAGCACCAGGGTCATTTCGCCCATGTCACGTCCTTTCATGTCATGCCCTCCCGCGCCACGCGCGCCCTGTTTACCACCAGAAATAATAGACCGTGGCCGTCAGCAGCACGACCACCACGCCAAACACCTTGACCATGGGATCCGGGGTGAGATCGATCTGGGAACGTGGCATGACCACCTCGCGTTCCAGCGGTTTCTGCCGCGTGATGAACCAGATGATGCCCATGATGACCAGGAAAACAATGGCCATGTGATGCAGAAACGTCATGGTGCTGAAACGGTAGATGAAGCCCAGCAGGCCATCGGGGGGAACAGGTTTGCCGTTTTCAACGGCCAGCATGGGCTTGATGAACCAGCCGGGTACCCGGCAACAGGCGTAGATCACCGGGCCGACCACCAGCGCCACCTTGGCCGCCAGGGCCGGGGCGCGACGCCAGACCAGGCCACCAATGAAAGCCGCCACGATCCCTGGTGAGAAGAAACCCCAGAATTCCTGGATGTAATTGAACACCCCTTCACCCATCACGTAGATCATGGGTGCCCAGACGCAGGCGATCAGCACAAAGGTCACCGTGGCAATCCGGCCTACCCGCACCAGTTGTTTCGGCGTGGCGTCCTTGACCAGGTGTTTCTGGTAGAAATCTATGGTGAAAATGGTGGCCGCGGAGTTCAGACCGGAATTGAACGTGCTGATGACCGCGCCGGCAAGCGCCGCCAGCATGATGCCCCGTACCCACTGGGGCAGAATCTGGCCAAGCATGTACGGATAAGCGCTGTCCGCGTGCTGGATCACGTTGCCGTACAGGTCGTAGGCGATGATGCCGGGCATCACGATCAGGAAGGGAATGGTCAGTTTCAGGCACGCGCCGAACAGGACGCCCTTCTGCCCTTCCGCGAGGCTTTTCGCGCCCAGGGTTCGCTGCGTAATGAACTGGTTCAGGCCCCAGTAGAAGATGTTGGGAATCCACAGGCCCCCGATAAATACCGCGATCCACGGCATGTGGGGATCGTTCCATGGGCGCACGACGTGCAGCTTGTCGGTGTGCAGCGAGGTGAACTTCCGCCATCCGGCCAGCACGCTGCCGTCGCCGAGCGTCTGCAGGCCGTAATACAGCACGATGCCCGCGCCCAGCAGCAGGGCCGAACACTGCAGCAGGTCCGCCCACACCACCGAACTCAGGCCGCCGTAGGTAGTATACGCCCCGGCGATGATGCCGATGATCCAGATTGAAGCGACAAGGGCCCAGAAGTGCGCCTGCTCAGGTTCCATGCCGAACCGCGCCTCGAACATGCCCGAGATGCCGAACACGGCGTTGAGCGCCACCGCCCCGCTGTACACCACCGTGGCCAGCAGCACCACCACGTAGGCCACCATCATGTACGAGGCCATGATGCTGCGCGTGGTGGTGTCATAGCGGTATTCCAGGAACTCGGGCATGGTGTAGATGCCCGCGCTCAGGAACCGGGGCAGCAGGAACCACGCCACCACCACGAGGGTTACCGCCGACATCCATTCATAACTGGCGATGGCCAGGCCGGTCTCGCCAAACGCCTGGCCGGCCATCCCCACGAAATGTTCCGTGCTGATGTTGGCGGCGATCAGCGAAAACCCGATCAGCGGCCAGGTCAATTTGCGTCCCGCCAGGAAGTAATCTTCCGAACCCTGTCCCTTTTTCCCGGCGTACAGCGACACGCCCAGTACCGTCAGCACGAATGCCAGGAACAGCAACCCATCCATCCAGGTCAGCGCCATGATGTACCTCCCGCGGGACCTGTTCATCCCGGTGTTGTAAGCGGGGCCCGATCGTTCGTCGCGCGCGCGACGCCTCAGGCTTCCCGGAACCGATCCGTGCTTTCCACCACCACCACGCCCATGTCCGTCACCCGGAAGCGGCGGCTGTCTTCCTCGAGGTTGTACCCCAGCACGGTGCCTTCGGGCACGGAAACATTCTTTTCGATAATGGCCCGGCGTATCCGGCAGTGCCGCCCGATGTTCACGCCATCCAGCAGGATGGATTCTTCGACCCGGGCGTACGAGTTGACGCGCACTGCCGGTGACAGCACGCTGCGATCCACCACGCCACCGCTGATGATGCACCCCGGACTCACGATCGAATCCAGGGCCGCGCCGTAGCGGTTGCCAATCTCGGCGAACACGAACTTGGCCGGCGGCAGCATGGGGACGTAGGTGCGCAACGGCCATTCCTGGTCGTACAGGTTGAACTGGGGATCCACCGCCACCAGGTCCATGTTGGCTTCCCAGTAACTGTCGAGGGTCCCCACGTCCCGCCAGTACTTGGCTTCTTTCTTGTTCTCGTCCTCGAACTTGTAGGCGAATACCCGCCGCTGTTCCCGAACCATGCGCGGTATGATGTCCTTGCCAAAGTCGTGGGAGGATTTCGAGTTTTCGGCGTCCTCCGAGACCATTTTCCGCAGGGTCTCCGCGTTGAACACGTAAATGCCCATCGAGGCCAGCGAATGCCCGGGACGACCGGGTATCTCCTTGGGCTGTTTCGGTTTCTCCTCGAAACCGAGCACGCGTCCTTCCCCGTCCACCTCGAACACGCCGAACCGGGTGGCTTCCGCGGAGGGCACGTCGATGGCGGCGATGGTCAGTTCCGCTTCGGCTTCCCGATGCTGCTGCACCATCTTCTGGTAATTCATTTTGTAAATGTGGTCTCCGGAAAGGATGAGGACCTCCCGGGGAGACGCCTGGTCGATGGAGTACAGGTTCTGGTAGATGGCGTCCGCGGTGCCAAGGTACCAGTTGCTGTTGACCCGCATCTGCGGGGGAATGACCTCGATGAACTCACCCAGTTCCGGGTGCATCACGGGGACCCACGCGCGATTGATGTGGCGGTTCAGGGAGTTGGACTTGTACTGCGTCAGTACCAGGATACGCCGGCACCCGCTGTTGAGACAGTTGGACAGGGTGAAATCGACGATGCGGTAAATGCCGCCAAAAGGCACGGCGGGCTTGGCGCGGTTTTTCGTCAGTGGATACAACCGCTCCCCCGCCCCGCCGGCCAGCAGAATGGACAATACCCTGTACATCGCGTATTTCTCCGTGTCGCGGGACCGGACCCGCCTCCGCGGCCATTTTAGCACACCGTGTCATGGTGACCGGTTCCCTGGATGGGGCCAGGTCGGCGATGAAAGTATGGTATAATAAGCGTGAAGCGATCGCGAAACGCCACGTTGGCCGGTGCCCGTGGGGGCGTCCCGGTTTCGACGGGGGTGGAAGAAGCGAGCGTTGCGTGCCGAGGACCCGCAGGCCTCGTAAAAAGCGGGAAACTCAATAACTGCCAACGACAACTTGGCGCTGGCGGCCTGATACGGCCGCCCGTCCCCTCCGTGACCGCCCGCTAGCGGAACGGGACGGCGATAGCGGGCTCCGACCCGGGATGCTGGTGGCTGCCCGGGAAGGAAACCCAGCCGCCTGGCGGCCGGCGTGAGCGTGCCTGACGCGCTCGCCGGTGGCGATGACCTAAAAGAAAGGCTACGCACGTAGATACGCTCGGGGAAGCACTTCCGGACGCGGGTTCGATTCCCGCCGCCTCCACCATTTTTCACCTTGCGGTGACTTGGCGTCACGCGATGAATCACCGGCGCGACAAGGGATCCCCGTTTTCACGCCAAGCCTGAATGATGCCAGGTAGTCGGAAGGCCCTCCCGCCACGAAGTCAGAAGGTCCTGCTACCAGGACGTGGATGCCCGGACCGCGGGTAACCTGCCGGCTTGACTTTACAGTCCGTGGACATGGGAAACACGAAACAGGTTACCCAGGGATAAACGCACGGTTCCGGGGGAGATCCACGGAAAGGGAACTTGAGGCGTTCCGCCTCCTATAGGGATAGAAGTTCCCGTCCTGCCAGGGCGGGTCCGCGCACCGCAACGCGCGAAGCACCGTTAGGCATATAACAATTTGAAACTTTGCATCAGGTTCCGTCATAATATGCTGGTTGTAACTGGAACAACGTGTGCCGCCCGGTACATGCGGCCGTCCCTGGGGACAAGCCCGGAAAACCATCAAGGAGCCAGATCATGACCAACGACGATATCGCCTTGCGCATTCGGGAAATCATCGCGGACCGGTTAGGCCGGAGCATCGAAGAAGTGGTGGAAACCGCGCGGTTCGTGGATGATCTTGGCGCGGATTCCCTGGACCAGACGGAAGTTGTCATGGCCCTGGAAGAAGAATTCAACGTCCAGGTCGACGACGACGCCACCAGCATCGTGACCGTCGGCGACGCCATCGAGTACATCAAGAAGAAACTGAACGCCGGGTGATGTTCCGGCACAGCCGGATGCCGATGCGGTACCAGCGACGCCTGGACGGCCAGCCGGGTCGGTTTCAGGCGTCGGTGTGTTCTGGAGATCCAGGCGATGCGTGAACCGGTAGTCGTGACGGGCATGGGGGTGGTAACCCCGCTGGGCAATACGGTCGAAACCTTCTGGGAGGGGCTGCTCGCGGGCCGGTCCGGCGTGCGGCAGGTACCCTGGGCGGACGAGCGGTTCACCACGCGGATCGCGGCCCTGTGTGAAGACGTCACCCCCGAGGGGGTGGATCCCAGGGAATTGCGACGACAGAGCCGGTGCATTCAGTTTGCCCTCGAAGCGGCTAACCAGGCGTGGAAACAGGCTGGCCTGGACATCAGCCGCGAAAATCCCACGCGATGCGGGGTGTACATCGGTTCGGGTATCGGGGGGATCGAGGAAATCTGCGACAACACGCTGAAACTCCACGAGCAGGGCCCCAGGAGGGTGTCGCCGTTCCTGTTTCCCAAGGGATTGAGCAACATGCCTTCCGCGGTGGTGGCCATTCACCTGGGGTTGCAGGGTCCCAGCCGGTCGGTGGTGACGGCCTGCTCCACCGGCGCCCAGTCTATCGTTGCCGCGGCGGAAGCCCTGTGGCTGGGCCGGGCGGACGTGATGCTGGCCGGTGGCACGGAAGCCGCCGTGATTGATCTCGGGCTCGCGGGATTCGGCGCGATCCGCGCGCTGTCCACCCGGAACGACGAGCCCGAGCGGGCCAGCCGGCCCTTTGACGCGGACCGGGACGGCTTCGTGCTGGGCGAGGGCGCGGGCGTGCTCGTGCTGGAAACCCTGTCCCACGCGCGGGCCCGGGGCGCGGCCATCCTGGCGGTGCTGGCGGGCGTGGGGGAAACCACCGACGCGTACCACGTCGTGGCGCCCCGCCCGGACGGATCGGGATGCGCGGAGGCCATGCGCCTGGCCCTCGAGGACGCCGGTGTCGCGCCGGACGCGGTCGGGTACGTGAATGCCCACGGGACCAGCACGAAACTGAACGACGCGGCCGAATGCCTGGCGATGCGCTCGGTTTTCGGGAATCATGAACCGTGGGTCAGTTCCACCAAGTCCATGATCGGTCACCTGATGGGGGCGGCGGGAGGGGTGGAGTCGGTGGCCTGCGTGCAGTCCCTGCGAACGGGGGTGCTGCATGAAAACAAAAACTACGAAAAACCCGATCCCGAATGCCCCGCAAGGATCGTGGCAGGTGGTCCGAAAGAGGTAAAAATTGACTTTGCCCTGTCCAACTCGTTAGGATTTGGGGGTCATAACGTCTCCTTGCTATTCGCGCGTCATGGATAATACGGGTCAGGCGGAGGATCTCGCGGACAGAAACACCCGGCTGGAGCGGTTCGCCGCCCGGCTGGGCGGAAAGGTGAAAAATGTCAAATTGTGGGAGGACGCCCTGACCCACGCCTCCTGGACCGGTGACACCGGATCAAGAGGCGGTCACAACGAGGCGCTGGAGTTCCTGGGAGACGCGGTGCTGGGGCTGGTGGTGGCGGAAGCCCTGTTCCGGCGCGTGCCGGGCGGTGGCCCCGGTGAATATTCCAGGCTGCGGGCCCGCGTGATCAGCCGGGAAACCGTGGCGAGGGTAGGACGGCGCGCGGGGATTGGTGACGTGTTGCGGGTGGGCCGATCGGTGGCCACGGCGAAACACCGCGCCGAGAACACCCTGATCGGTAACGCGATGGAGGCGGTGCTGGGGGCGTTGTACTTGGATTGTGGCTGGAGGACGGTCCGGAAGACGGTGCTGGACCTGTTCCGCGATGAAATTGAATCGGTGGTGAACACCCCGGATCGACTGGATCCGAAATCCGCCCTGAACGCCCGTTGCCAGGCCCTTGGGATGGGCACGCCCGTTTACGAGGTCCTGCGGGAGGCGGGGCCGCCCCATGAACGGACCTTCACGGTGGCGGTGACGATCGCGGGACGCCGGCGGGGTTCGGGATCGGGCCCCAGCAAAAAGGCCGCGGAACAGGCGGCGGCCAGTCGCGCCCTGGCCACGTTGCGGGGCACGGATGATGAACCGGGAGAAAAGGATGCGTCGCGCCGGCGGACGTGAAGCCGGGGCATTTGACGAAAACATCGGACAAGGGACCCAAACGGGTAAAGAAGGAGCATAGCCATGTTTCTCAAGTTCGCGTTGGCGACAGCCATTCTGGCCCTGCTGTTCGTGGCCTACCTGGTCAAGTACGTGCTGGGTAAGCCTCAGGGTAACGAGCGGATGGCCTTCCTGTCGCGCCAGGTTCAGATTGGCGCGGCGGCCTTTCTCAAGAACGAGTACATCTGGGTGTTCAGTTTCGTGGGCGTGATCTTCGTGCTGTTCATCCTGGTCGGCATGGTCGCGCCGGACACCGGCCTTGGCCTGAAGACGGGAATCGCCTTCCTGGCGGGCTCGGTGGCTTCCTGCCTGGCCGGCGTGACGGGGATGTACATCGCTACCCGGTCCAACGCCCGCACGGCGGCGGCTGCCGAATCCGGCGGCGTCAAGAAGGCCCTGGACATCGCCATTTCCGGTGGCGCGGTGATGGGCATGGCCGTGGTGGGCATTGCCCTGCTGGGCCTCGTGATCGTCTACAAGTTGTTCAATGGTGACGCCGCGATCGTGAACGGCTATGCCATGGGCGCGTCGCTGGTGGCCCTGTTCGCCCGGTCCGGCGGTGGGATCTTCACCAAGGGCGCGGACATGGGCGCGGACCTTGTGGGCAAGGTCGAGGCCGGCATCCCCGAAGACGATCCGCGCAATCCCGCCGTGATCGCCGACAACGTGGGCGACAACGTGGGCGACGTGGCCGGCCTGGGCGCGGACCTGCTGGAATCTTACGTGGAATCGATCATCGCCTCGCTGGCGGTCGCGGCGACGGCAGCCGTGGCCGTGGGTTCGGGCGCGCCGGGCATGGAATACATCCGGGCGTTTCCCTTCGTGGCGGCGGGCCTCGGCATCCTGGCGTCCATCGTCGGCGTGCTGTACGTGAAGAAGTTCGCCCAGAACGATCCGCAGGGCGCCCTGATGATGGGCACCTACGTGAGTGCTGGCCTCGCGGCGGTGCTCGTGCTGGCTTATGCCCTGTTCCGCGGCGAGTCCTTCGTGATCGACGGGGTAACCTATGGCAAGTTCGGTCCCGCGCTGGCCTGCATCATCGGCGTGATCTCGGGCGGCGTGGTCGGTTTCGCCTCGGAATACTATACCTCCGGCAAGTACAAGCCCGTCAAGCAACTGGCTGAACGGGCCCAGACCGGTCCGGCGGTGGCGGTGGTGAACGGAACGGCCGTGGGCATGGCGTCCACGGGCGGCCCGGTGATCGTGCTGGCCATCGCGGTGGTGCTGGCGTACTACTGCGCCGGCATCTATGGCATCGCCATCGCGGCCCTGGGCATGCTGGCCACCACGGGCATGGTGGTGGCGGTGGACGCGTACGGCCCCATCGCCGACAACGCGGGCGGCATCGCCGAGATGTCTCACCTGGACCCGTCGGTCCGCAAGATCACCGACAACCTGGACGCGGTGGGCAACACGACCGCGGCCATCGGCAAGGGGTTCGCCATCGGTTCGGCGGCGTACGCGGCCATCGGCCTGCTGAGCGCCTTCATCCTGGCGGCCAAGCCGGACCACGTCAACATTTCCGACCCGAAGATTCTCGCGGGCCTGCTTATCGGCGCGATGATGCCCTTCTACTTCTCGTCCAAGCTCTTCAACGCGGTGGGCGCCTGCGCGGACACCATGATCCAGGAAGTGCGCCGGCAGTTCCGTGAGACCCCGGGCCTGCGGGAAGGCAAGGAAGGCGTGGTGCCCGACAGCGCGCGTTGCGTGGCCATTGCTACCCAGGGCGCGATCCGCGGCATGCTGCTGCCGGGCGGCCTGGCCATCGTGTTCCCGGTGGTCATCGGCGTGGTGCTGGGCTCGGGGGGCCTGGCGGGCATGCTGGTGGGCGCCATCGCCACCGGCGTGATGCTGGGCATCCAGATGGCCAACTCCGGCGGCGCCATGGACAACGCCAAGAAGTACATCGAGGAAGGCCACTTCGGTGGCAAGGGCTCCGATGCCCACAAGGCCGCGGTGGTGGGTGACACGGTCGGCGATCCGCTCAAGGACACCGTCGGCCCGTCCATCAACATCCTGATCAAGTTGATGTGCGTGATCGCCCTGGTGCTCGCCCCGCTGTTTTCCCGGATTACCCCGCTTTTCGACCTGCTGGTGAAGTAATCCACGCGGGCCTGCCTGAGCGGTAACCGCCTGCCCGGTTCCGGCCGGGCAGGCGTTCTTTTATCCGCGCGGCCGATGGCGGGTTCACTCGGAACTTCCCGCGGGCCGTGGAGGCCTCTTTCCGGGGAGGCAGAACGCCCTTACAGGGAGCTGCCCACCAGGACGGCGAAGGCCCGGGTGACCGGGGAGTTCCTGGGCCCGGGAAACCGGATGAACGCCACGTGACCGTCCAGGTACAGCACGTTCGCGCCCCCGGGCAGGTGGTTGAACTCGGCCGGCCGGGACGCCACGATATCCGTCATGAGGTACACGTTCGACTGCGCCAGGGAAGACGCGGCGGGGTTGTTGATATCGGTGACCAGGAACCGTTCCACCCCTTCCCGTAACCGGTAGACGGTCCGGCCGTCCGGGGGGATCAGCGTGAGGTCCCGGTCCAGGACGGCGTAATTACCCACCTGGATCTGCCCGTAGACCTGCTGCATGGCCACGGCCAGGGGAAAACTCAGGTAACCCTGCTGGGCGGCCTGCACGAGGTTCGTGGGCATGCCCGGGGTATTGGGATCCTGGGTGCCCGCGTAGAGGTCCTGGAAGGCCCAGCTGAAATACAGGTAGGAAAAATCGTCCACCCGGCAGGGATTGAACGGGTTGGCGGGGTTCAACTGGTCCCCGGAATCCCGCTGGTTCCAGTAGCCTCCCGAGAGCACCTGGTCCGCCCTGGGATCGGAAGGACACACCAGCACGGCATAATCCGACAGGTATTCCGGCAGGAGTTGCGGACCGTGGAACATGAAGTCCAGCCGGGGCAGGGGGGCCTCGCAGGGCTCACCGGGCCGCGTGACGTCGGGGACGCGGAACCGCAGGGTAGGATACGCCCCGCCGGCTTCTCCCGCGTACATTTTCAGGGCGAGGCCCAGTTGCTTGAGGTTATTCTGGCAGGAAGACCGCCGGGCGGCTTCCCGTGCCCGGGCGAGGGCGGGCAGGAGGATGGCCGCCAGGATGCCGATGATGGCGATGACGACGAGCAGTTCGATCAGGGTAAACCCGCGGTGGTATCGAAGAGGGACGCGCATACCCGGCTCCTTGTTTAGCAACCCATCTTTTTGTTCAGTATAGCATACACCGGAAAAGAAAGAAAAATTTCTCGATTGATACCCGGTTTCCCCCAAAAAGGGGCCTGGACACGCGGCCGCGCGGTGCTAGCCCCCCGCCCGGCCGGTAACACACTGGAAAAATCCGGCCGGATACGGGTAGAATTTACGAACCACGGCAGCGGTAGGGTCCGCTGGACGGGGACTGATCAAAACATGAACACGGGGGTTGACCCCCACGGAGGCATCGCATCATGGGTAAACGCGTGGGAGCTGAGAGCACGTGGCTGGGCTGGTGGATGGCCGGGATGGCCCTGCTGATCGGGTGTGGGGGGGCCATGGCCGTCACGCCGATCCCCATCGCCACGCTGGATGATCTGAACCGCATTGGACGGGACGGGGCGTATCCGCTGAATGGGACATACGTGCTGACCGGGAATATCGACGCCTCGGCCACGGCTTCCTGGAACGGTGGCCAGGGCTTTGAGCCCATTGGCACCGAGGCAACCCCTTTCACCGGTGCCTTCGATGGCCAGGGGTTCGTGATCCGTGGCCTGACCATCCGCCTCCCGGGCCTGCTCCACGTGGGGCTGTTCGGATATATCGGCACGGCCGGGGACGTGCGAAACCTTGGGCTCGAGGGGGGAACGGTCGAGGGAGGCACGACGGCGTCTGGCCAGGCTGCCGCCGGGTTCCTGGCCGGTTACAACGCGGGATCGGTGACCGGTTGTTATGCCACCGGCACGGTATCGGGAAGGGACGCGGCCGGAGGACTCGTGGGCTGGAACACGGGAGGGATCCTGGACAGTTACGCCACAGGTACCGTTACTTCTTCTTCTTCTTCAGGAGGCGTGGCGGGGCATAACGATGGCACGATCAGTGGGAGTTACGCCACAGGTACCGTTACGTCTTCTTCTTCTTCTTATTCTTATTCTTATTCTTATTCAGGAGGCGTGGCGGGGTATAACGATGGCACGATCAGTGGGAGTTACGCCACAGGTACCGTTACGTCTTCTTCTTCTTCTTATTCTTCTTATTCTTATTCTTGTTCAGGAGGCGTGGCGGGGTATAACGATGGCACGATCAGTGG
>JAGPFE010000082.1 GCA_018056705.1 Candidatus Hydrogenedentota bacterium
TTCCTCAGCAGGATGGTCCCGGCGAGGATGACCCCCACCGCGCCCAGCGCCATGGGTATGTGCCACAATCTCCGCCGCACGCTGTTTCCTCACCGCCGGTTGTCGCTCTCGCGCCGCCACGCCACCCCCCCCGCGCATTGTAACACGCGCCATGTTTGGCGTCCCTCGCGTGGGAACATTCAGGTGAGCGTGGACTGACGTGAAGAAGTGTTTTCGGGAGTAAATTAGTCGCGCGAAGCCGATGCGGACAGGCCCTGGCGCAGGCGCTGGACCAGGAGGGCCTCCAGCAGGGGATCATTCTGCAGCGAGGGCAGCAGGTCGAAGGTTACCCCGGGATACTGCCGCCGGAAGCGGGCAAGGGCTTCGGGAATGTCCCGCCGGATGTGGATGCCGTCCGACAGGAAATAGGGCAACACGGTTACCCGCGCCGCCTTGCGGGTTTCCACGGCTGTCCGGACGGCGTCCGCCAGGTCCGGCCGGGCCATCTCCCAGAAGGCGTGCAGCACGTGATCGTTCAGGCCGGCCGTGGTAGCCACCCGGTCGACCAGCGCCGCGAAGGCCGCGTTGGCCCCTTCCTGCCGGCTGCCGTGAGCCAGCAGGATGAATACCGGGGATCCGTTAACGGGCGCCGTATCCGTCATGTCGCCAGGGTGACTCCTCGGCCCGGGAAACCCGGGCGTGTCGTCCGCGCGGAAATCGCTGCCAGGGAAAACGAACCGGCGCCGTCCACGTATTCCAGCCGTGGAAGACGCCGGGCAAGACCGACGCGGACGCGCGGAAAGGCCGCCCGCCTTACTTCTTTTCCTTGTGGACGGTATGCTTGCGCAGTACGGGATTGTATTTCTTGAGTTCCAGCCGTTCCGGGGTGTTGCGCTTGTTTTTCGAGGTCATGTACCGGGACGTTCCCGGGGCTTCCGTGCATTCCAGGATGATCGTCTCCCGGTTTTCTTTCGACTTCTTGGCCATGATCAGTTCTCCCGCGCTGTCGGGATGCCGCGGTGTCGCAGGCTATCCGCGGATCCGCTTGCTCGCCTTACGCCTTTTTGCCGTATACCTTTTCCGGATCGAACACCTGTTCGTCGACTACCAGCCGCAGGCGGACGGGCCCGTTTTCCGCCGCGGGGGTGTCCACCGCGCGGTAGAAGCAGGTGCGCCGGCCCGTGTGGCAGGCCGCGCCGCCGACCTGTTCCACCCGCAGCCACAGCGCGTCCTGGTCGCAGTCCACCCGGATTTCCCGTACCTTCTGGGTCATGCCGCTGGTGGCGCCCTTGTGCCAGAGTTCCCGCCGGCTGCGGCTGTAGTACACCGCCTCGCCGATTTCCAGGGTCATCCGGAGCGATTCCTGGTTCATGTACGCGACCATCAGCAGTTCACCGGTCTGCCAGTCGGTGACGATGGCGGGGATCAGGCCCGCTTCGTCGAATTTCGGCATGAAAAGCAGGCCTTCTTCGACGGCCTTTTTGTCCGCGCGTTCAGCAAACATCTGTGATCCTCAAGGAATATGCGGAGACCGGAAACCACTGTGGAGGGGTAATTATACACGCCATGGCCACCCTGATGAAAATCGGCCATGTTGGACTTTCCTGAGGGGGGTGATGTCGCGTGTTGCGCGGGCAATCGGGTGTTTCCGGCGGCGTGGACGCGCGGCAGTCCAGGTGTTCCCGCTGAACGCGTGGAACGGTATCCCACCCTTCCCCCTTCCGGTCCCGCTGAACGCGTGGGGAAGCGCGCGATGGAAAGGGTGTTCAGGATAAGATTTCTCCTCACTGCGTTCGTCGAAATGACAAATTTTTTTGTCGAGTGATACGCTTCCTGGACCTTGGCATTACGCTAAACGCGTCCACCTGTCATTTCGAGCGCAGCGAGAAATCTTTTCTCTCCCCAAGGGGCGTGGGCGGGGGGGTCAGGCGCGCCCGCCGGAGGCCAGTTGTTCCAGTCGTTCTCGCCGTTCCATCGAGGCCGCCGCGCCAAGACCGGCCGCCAGCACCACCAGTTCAACGCCCCAGAATATCGCGAGGTTCAGCCAGATGCCCGAGGTGAATCCATAACTGTGCAGGCCGACGCCGAGGGCGTTCACTCCCCACCAGGAAAACGCGACAATCATGCCCAGCATCACCGCGCCCAGCGACATGCCCCAGCCCGCCAGGAAGCCGCCCCGCCGGGCGTGCAGCAGGATAAGGCACCACAGCACGATCATCAGCGCGCCGTTTTCCTTGGGATCCCAGCCCCAGAACCTTCCCCAGCTCCGGCTGGCCCAGATCCCCCCCAGCACCGTGCCCGCCAGGGAAAACAACAGGCAGAAGCAGACGACGCCATAGATGGCCCGCTGGAGCCCCCCGAAAGCGTCCCGTTTCCGCGGAAACAGCAGCGCGCCAAAGATATGGGCATGGGCCAGCGCGGCGGCCAGCAGTCCCGCGCCATACCCGATGGTGACCGTGGTGACATGGGTGGCCAGCCAGAAATTGGTGTCCAGCACGGCGATCACCGCCGGCATGGTATCGACGCCCTCAATGGCCTCGTAGCGTCCGGCCACGAACAGGCCGACCGCGCCGAGCAACGCGGTCAGGATGCCCGTCAGCCGCCGGCGCTGGATGGCTTCCGTGATCCACCCGAGGATCACGGCGGTCAGGGTGGTGAACAGGATGGTCTCGTAGAGGGTGGTGACCGGCGGCCGCCCGCGGATGACGCAGCGCGTGGCAATGGCTGCCGCCAGCAGCAGGGCCGGGGGGATCTGCAGGGCCATGGCCGTCCAGTATCCCGTCCGTCCCGACGTGAAACTCCACAGGATCGCGCCGGCCACGAAGGCGAGCACGAACAGCCACTGCGCCCACATCAGCAGGTTCATCCGGTAATAGCGCAGTTCCAGGGGGATTTTTCCGTACGCGCCCAGGGCTACCGCGCGGGAAACGGTGGCCGAAACCAGGTCGCCGGCGGCCTGCCTGAAAGCCGCGGGGTCCGCGGCGGTATAGAGGGCCTCCCAGCGTCGCACCAGTTCCGCCAGGGCCTGGTCGGTCGCGGGTGGTCCCGGTCGCAGGGCGCTCTCGATCAGCGACAGGGGATGTTTCCAGGTCTTGTCGTCGCCAGGCGGCGGGGGGAACACGCCCATGGCCGGCGATCCGGGCAGGTTGCCGTAGGCCTGGTTCAACCGCTCGAACAGGGTATCAACTTCGCGGCGGACCTGGTCAGCGCTGGTCCCGGCGGTGTTGGCACCGGCGAGGGCCTGCAGCACGGCCGGAGCGGCTTCCAGGAACCGGGAAAGGGGCACCGATCCGGGGGTGTCCGTGGTGGACGCGAAAGCGTCCAACCCTCGCAGGTCCAGGGGATTCCGGGCGAAGTCGCCGAAATGGATCAGCGACTCGTAGAACAGCAGGTTTTCGGCCAGCCGGATCACCTGGCGTTCCAGCCAGTTCCGTTCCCGGGGTTCCTTGCGGCTCATGGCCCGCGCGAGCAGCAGCAACTGGTCGCGTCCCGCTGCCAGTTCAGCGTAGGCGTAACGGTCGCGCTTCTTGTCGTGGGCCCGCAGGCCCATGGCGGTGATCACCTCGTCCACGTCCACGCTGAAGCAGGGCCGGGTCACCGCGCGCCGGGGGAAGAACAGGCATTCGCACAGCCAGGTCATGGCGTCGAGCCGGGTTTTCGCGTCGCCGGGCGCCTCGACGGTGAGGGAGGTCCGCGCGTTGAGCCGCAGCAGGGCGAAGCGGGCGAAGGTCGCGAGGGGCTTGACCCGGCCGCCCTCCTGCACGGGCAGGCCGGCCAGGATGCCGGGGATGTCCGGGGGCAGATCGAAGGCGAGATCCGGCGGCAGCGGGGGGAGATCACCCATGGCGGGAGCGACCGGTGGCGCGGCATCATCTGCCGGGGCAGGCAGGCCGGGGAAAAGGGCCACGGCCCCGACCAGCAACGCCAGCCACCACGAGGTCACCGGCGCCCGTCGACGGGTGATGGATAAACCATGGCAGGTTGGATGGATCATGGCGCGGTTCTCCCCACGGATTTGCGGAGAAAGTCCCGAAAAACCTGGGCGTAGTGGAGGAGCAGGCCCGCGGTGATGATCAGCGACGCGTACAGGGCCCACTCGCCGGCCGGGTTCCGACTGACGGACAGCACGGAATAGAGCCGGGCGCCAGGTTCCGCGTCCTGGGGGCCCCAGGAGGCCTGGTACAGGACGTGGTTCCGGTGACGCAGGGGTTCGTTCATGCGGATTTCTACTTCCCGGGTGGTGTCTCCCTCCAGGAGTTCGACCCGGCTGCTGAAGTGACTGGGCATCGCGGTGCCCGGATGGGTTTCGTGGCGGAAACGGAGCAGCCGGATCGTGAAAGGCAGGGGCCACTCCCTGGGCGCGAGGTCCACCCGGAACCGCCGTTCACCGGAGTCCAGGACCAGGGGCGCGCGTTCTCCCGCCCAGGCCAGGCCCCTGGAAGGACTTGCCCCGTTGACCGAAAGGATCACCCCGGGCAGGTTTCCGGAAGGTTCGGGCGCCGGTGGCTGGGGCACGAGGGTGACGCCCTCGACGCTGTCCGGGCCCGCGTCCTGGGCGGGCCTGGCGTTGGGCAGCCATCGCTGGACCGCCAGGGTAAACGGCAGCCGGGCGTGGCGCAGGATCACGGGTTTTCCGGGCCGGGCGTCGTCGAAATCGCGGTGATGCGTCACGTACTGGTTCGGTCCGGGCTCCCGGGGGTTCAACTCGGTGATCCGCAATTCCCAGTCCAGGTAATCCCGGAAGGTCGACGCGCTTTCCCCTTCATACAGGTCCACGTAACCCGTTATGGCGTAGTGATAGGTGACGAACCCCCAAACGCCCAGCAGGAGCACGCCCGCGTGGGCGATGAGCAACCCGGGACGCCGAAGGTTTTTCGGTGCCCGGATTATCGCTCCACACAGCATGTTGATACAGATCAGCGTAATCAGGAGGTAGCCGCCCGGCAGCGGCAGCGGGATGGATCCGAAGAGCGGAAAGACCGCGATGAAGGATTCGAAATACCGTTGCTGGGCGGGATAGAGGCCGATCCGGACCTGCTCGATGGTGCCGATGAACACCAGGACCAGCAGGAGCGTGAGGAGGATAACGGACAAGCCGTACGAGGCAAGGATTCGAAAGCCCGTTGCCAGGAGGGCGCGAAGGCCATGGGTAAGAGACTTCATGGGGTGGATCGCTCGCGCAGGCTTTCACAGAAAGACAGGAACTCGGCCTTGTGGGCCCGGACGACTTCCGCGGGGCCCGTCACGCGAATGAACAGGGTCTGGTCGCCCAGTTCCCTGACGATGCCCAGGAAGCCCGCCTGTTCCAGGGTGTTTCCGTTCATGTCCCGATAGGTTCCTTCCATTTCCACGAGGGGGGCCGGCCCGCCCAGGACTGCCAGGGTTGGCAAGGCGTCAATGGCCGCGTCGTCCAGGGGTTCCAGCCCCATCTGCCGCCGCCAGCGATTGATATTGGCCGCCACGCCGCCGCCATCGCCGGCGAGCACGGCAATATAACACTCCGCTTCGCCCACGGCAAAGGTGGCCAGGCGCATGGGACGGGGGGGCAGTTCCCGCCAGCCTTCCGGCAGGGTCCAGGCGTAAGGCGAATCCTCCGCGGGCGGGGTGTTGGCGACGAGGCCCGGGCCGGGCGGATTCGCGGGAAGATTTTCCCCGGGGGCGGCGGAAGGGGATCCGGCCGCGGCGGTGAGTCCCATCCGTTCGGGCGTGGCCAGGGGAGCGGGGGGCATGGCGGAGGATTCCGGGGAGGCCTGCCGGACTTCGGGTATATCCCGGGTGGCGGGTTTCCCGCACCCCGCGATACCCAAGGCGAGCAACAAGGCGCATCCGGCCCACAGATAGAGGCGAATGTTCATGCAGTGTCTCCGGAAAATTACGTTTGATTATATCACTTTCTGGTGCTACCAGAAACAATTACTATTATCATAAAACAAGTTTTTCTTTTTTGTGATATACTTTATGCGGGAGATGCGGACATGACGAGGGTGCAACGAAAACTGGTAGCCGTGTTTATTCTCACCGAGGCCCTGGTGGCAGGCGTGTTCGGCCTGATACTGGTGAAAGAACTCGGCCGGGAATATTACGGCGTGGAAGAACACATGGCCCTGGACCTGTTGCGACAGGTAGAGGGCGCGTTCAACGTGGAACTGGTCGGCCTTCGCAACAGCGTAACCGACTGGGGCAGGTGGGATTCGTTGCTGGGGTTCCTGCGCACCCGGGATCCGGTTTTCCTGGAGGAGAACATTCCGGAGAACGTGGTGGACAACCTGGACCTGGACTACCTGCTCATCGTGGACCTGTCCGGGAACCCCGTGGTCTGGCGGGCGAAAGCGGCCGGGGCGGAGGCCATGGAAGACGCGCTGTCCCTGGTCCGCCCGGGGGCTCCGCTCGCGGCCACGAGTGGGACCGAAGAGGCGAAATCGGGGTTGGCGCTGGTTCGGGGAGAACCGGTGCTGGTAGCGACGCACGCGGTGACGTCGGGGGACGGTACCGCGCCGCCCGGGGGGATGCTGCTGATGGCCCGGCGGGTGTCGGAATCGGTGCTGCGGCGGGTGCGCGAATCCTCCACGTTGTCCCTGCGGCTGTTCGCGGATCCCGGCCCGGAACTGGGCTGGATCCTGGATCGCACGAAACCGGGAGACCGTGGGGTGTTCCGCGTCGTCAGCCGGGACCGGGCGGAAGTGGGCATGCCCTGGCCGGACGTGACGGGGGATCACCGGGTAGCGGTAGTAGCCACGGTAGACCGGCCCCTGCATCGGCAGTACCTGAAGACGGTGAGCCGCCTCTGGCTGGGGCTGGCGGTGACCTCGTTGTCCGCCCTGCTGGTCTTCATGGCATACCTGAAATGGAACCTGGTGAACCGGGTGCTGCGGCTGGGGCGGGAGATCGCCGCGCTGAACCCGCGGGAGGCGGAACTTTCCCTGGTGACCCGGGATGGACGGGATGAGATTACCACGCTGCAGCAATCGGTGAACGACCTGTTATGGAGGGTGTCGGAGTCCCGGCAGGCCCTGGCGCGGGAGCAACGGATTTTCAACGCGGTGGTCTCGTCGGCCCGGGACGCGATATTCCTGATGGGGGATGATGGCCGGGTGATTTTTGCCAACGCGGCGGTGGAGGGGATTTTGGGGTGGAAGCCGGAGGAACTGGTCGGCCAGGACCTGCACGCCCTGCTGGCCCCGGAACGGTATCGCGAGCAGGCCCGGGAAGGGCTGGCCCAATTCCGGGAAAGCGGGGAAGGCGTGGCGATTGACAACACGCTGGAACTGACCGCCCGCCGACGGGACGGATCGGAGGTGCCGGTAGAGGTGTCCCTTTCGGCCCTGCGCCTGGACGACCGGTGGCACGCGGTGGGAATCGTCCGGGATATCACGGCCCGCAAGCGGACAGAGACCCTCGCGCGCCAGTCGGAAGAAATGGCGCGCGCCATCATGGAAAACATCCATTACGGGGTTCTCCAGATCAACAGGGATTTCCGGGTGGTCATGAGCAACGCGGCCGCCCGGCAGTACGCGATCCATGACGACACGGATACCTGCTACCGGATGTACAACACGGAGTCGCCGGAGGGTCCCTGCGCGACATGCGCCGTACGGAGATGTTTCGAGGATGGTCGCGTCCACGAGGTGAAACGGGCGGTGACGTATCCGGACGGAACGGCCCGGGTATTCCGGTTGCGGGCGTTTCCCGTGCGTGACGATCAAGGAGAACACGGCAACCTCGTAGTCGAGTTTTTTGAAGATATCATGGAAATGGAACGACAGGAACAGGAAAGCCGGCAGCATCAGCGCCTGGAGGCCGTGGGCAGGCTGGCCGCGGGGATCGCCCACGAAATCAACACGCCCATCCAGTACGTGGGGGACAACCTGGAATTC
>JAGPFE010000037.1 GCA_018056705.1 Candidatus Hydrogenedentota bacterium
GATAGATGGCCAGGTATTGACGTGGTCAACGCGGGGATTTTCGCCCTGCTCAGTTTTGGCGAGGCGGGGCACGCGGAGGATTATCTCGCCCTGGAGCCGGATCTCCTGCTGCATTACAACTTCGTCAATGACGTCATCAGCGTGCTCAACCACGCCGAGGCAGCCGAGCCCTTCTTGTCTTACCGGAAACTGCTTCGCTGGCTGGCCCGTGGTTCCGTGTTCGCCAGGAGGCACCTGGACCTGTGGGCGATGCCTTCTGAACCGGCGCTGCTGGCGGGCCTTGAGGTGACCTTTTCCAACATGGACTGCCTGCGGCGGAAAGCCCAGGAAAAAGGGGTGCCGGTCGTGTTCTGTACCTTTGCCAGGCCGGACTGGGATCACCTCTCCGCGGCAGAGCGGGCCTTCTATGACCGCCGCATCCTGAACATGATCTGGGGACCCCGCCTGACCATGCGCGCGTACTGCCGGCTCGTTGATCTGTACAACCGGGAACTGCGTCGCCGTTGTGCGGCCTGGAACGCGCCCCTTCTGGACATCGCCCCCCACCTGGCCGGGGGCATTGACCGCTACACCGACATCTGCCACATGCGTCTCTGGGCCATCGACGACAAGGCGAGGATAATCGCCGAACAACTCGCGCCGATATTCAACGCGCCGCGCGGTCCGGATTCCTGAACGAGCTTTCCGGTAACCCTTTCTGGCGCGCTACGCCCGGAACAGGGACCGCCCGATGCCCATCGCCGCCCGGCACGATTCCACCGTTTCCAGGGCTACCGGGGTGACCCGGCGGGCGTTATCACGCAGGAAATCTTCCACGTATTCCCGCGTGTTCCACGGCGCGTTGAACCGTTCGATAATCGGCGCGTTGAACCGGTTGACTTCCTCGATGACCCGTTGTTTCAGGCTGCCGTAGAATTTGCCGCCCTGCCGGTAGGCCTCCAGGAATTCCCGGTAGGCTTCGGGCGCGAGCAACGAGAGCAGCCGGTACAGCACGCCCACGCCGGGCGGCATCCGGGGAATCACGACGTCCGGATCATCGCTGCCCGTTTCCAGGGGCAACGGCTCGGTGGTCGTCGGCACCGCCCGGATTTTCCGACGCACCGTTTCGGGATCATCCAGCAGGTCCAGGGTATTATGATCGCTCTTGCCCATCTTGGCCGATCCGTCAAGTCCCGGAAGTCGCAACGCGTCCCGGCCCACCGGACGGGGCACTTTCAAGGTTTCGCCAAACCGGCTGTTGAACCGCTGGGCGATATCCATCGCCATCTCCACGTGCTGCCGCTGATCATCGCCCACCGGCACCGTGTCGGCCCGGACAATCAGAATGTCCGCAGCCATCAGCACCGGGTAGCCCAGCAGGCCATAGGACAGCGGGTTGCCTTCCGTTTTGGGGTCTTCCTGGAGCTTGCTCAACTTGTCCTTGTACGTGGTGCCCCGCTCGAGGAAGCCGATGTTTGTGATCATGCCCAGTAAAAGGGACAGTTCAGCCGTGCATGGCAGATCGCTCTGCCGGTAAATCACCGATTTTTCCGGATCCAGCCCGCAGGCCGCGTAGGTCCGCAGCATGGCGATGGTATTGGCGTAAATATCGGTGGGCTCGGTGATGGTGGTCAGGGCGTGATAATCGGCCACGAAATAGTAGCAGGTAGCCGTGTCCTGTTCCTGCAACCGAAGGAAGTGACGAATCGCGCCAAAATAGTTTCCGTAATGCAACCTGCCCGTCGGCCGTATGCCGGATAGAATGATCTCACGCTGGGTGTTACTCATGGGGGATTCCTTGCGCCGATACCGTGGAGTAGCCACGTTAATGGGTATCAGCATACCGTAATCGACACCAATGCTGCCAGAAATTGCCGTACTCGGCCTGTTCTCGGGCCGGAGGCAGGCGGCGGGTGGTTCCGGTGCCCACTCGTGACGCAACAGGCCGCCTATATATATAGGGGGCCATTTCATGCGGCCCTGTTTCCGGGCACCCCAGCAGGAGGATTGACCATGACCTCTCCCGTCGCGTTCATGTTGACCTGCGCGCCTGGCCACCCCGAGGTGCGCGACCTTTTGTCCTCGTTGAACCAGGTACTTCCGAATACCGATGGAGATCCCCTGGAGCAGGTGCGACGCGTTCATGCCTGTGTTATGCTGGTGATTTCAAGCAGGCTGGAAGGTCGTCTCCTGGATGCCCTGGACGACGATCGGAAGCCGCTGCCTGCTGCGGCCCTGTTTCGGGAAATAGTCCGGTTAAGGAAAGAGGCCATCGCGCTGCTGGAATCCCTGCTGCTCGATGCTGCGGCACCAGGCCGTCCATGCGCCGACGATACGGCCGGAGTTCTGGATCCGGCGTCGGAAATGATATCTCCAGGCGCGCGGTGTATCCCGGAAAATCAGGAAATCACGCGACCGGCCGAGAAGCGGTTGACAGGCGCGTCCAGCGATATCGCGCAACGCCCGGACAACGAAGCCGGGCTGTCTGGTCAGGTTGCTGGTGTGGAGGCACCGGCAAGGGAACTTCCCGTTTCTCATGCCGGGGTCATGCCATCATCGCCCGGAAAACCCGGCTGTGCCGGTAACATCCCTTCTGGATCCTTCAAGGGGCCTTCTGTCCAGGGTGCCCGGGATGCGGCTTTTCCTGGATCCCGGATTGCGGACAGGCACGCGCGCGCGCGATTGGGGAATAAACCGCGCGAAGGGCCCATGCGGGACCGGTAACGTCCCGCCTGTTCCCGAGACAGGCGGGCGGCGGAGCCTTCCCGACTCCGCCGCCCCGTTGGCTACCTCTGCCGGTGCCGCCTCAACCGGACCCGCCGCCCGCGAGGACCTGCTGTCCCCGCTGCCCATGTGGATTTTTAAGTGCCTGAATGCCGCCGCGCGCACATCCACGCTTACCTCAGCAATATGCGTGCCAGAGAGTTTTCAAAAATGGGAATCACATGTAAAATACTGTCATAAAAAAAGTTAAGAAAAATAAACTGTTGACGAAACCCTGGGCGGAGGCAATCGTTAAAAAATGGAGTCCCATTTTGGGACAAGGCGACGTCCCGTTTCGGGATTCCGCCGGGTAGCCAGGTCAGGGTATATCGCCCGCATCCTGCTGGGCCATGCCTGTCTCGGTATCCGTGCCGGGTACGTACCCCGGCAACTCCATCGAAAACACGCTTCCCACGCCCGGCGTGCTGGTGACCCCCACCCTGCCCCCATGTACCAGCGCCACGTGTTTCACGATGGCCAGGCCTAACCCCGTGCCACCCTCACTCCGGCTGCGGGCCTTGTCCACCCGGTAAAACCGTTCGAAAAGCCGGGGAACGTGCTCCGCCGGAATGCCGCAACCGTCGTCGTGAACCCGCAGCGCCACCCGCCCGTCTTCCTCGCCGGCCACTTCTACCCGAACCACTCCCCCGGGACTGCTGTACTTGATCGCGTTGTCCACCAGGTTGACCACCGCCTGTTCCAGCAGGGCCGCGCTGCCCCGGACCATCAGGTCCGGGTTGCCCTCGATTTCCAGCCGGATACCCCGGCCCGCCGCGCGGGATTCCAGCAACTGCAAGGCGTTTTCCACCGGCTGCCCCAGGCGAACCGGCGCCATCTCGATGACCTGTCGCGCGTCCCCTTCTTCCAGCCGCGACAGGGTCAGCAGGTCCCCCAGGATCGCGTCCAGCCGGTCTGCCTGCCGGGCCACAATCTTCAGGAAGTGTTCCGCCTGTTCCCGGTCTTCCAGCCCCCCGTCCAGCAGGGTTTCCACGAATCCCTTGATCGAGGTGATCGGCGTCCGCAGTTCGTGAGACACGTTCGCCACGAAATCCCGCCGGACCCGTTCCAGGCGCCGCAACCGGGTGATGTCATTGATGACGGCGACAGCTCCCGTGCGGTTTCCCGCCTCGTCGCGCAGCAGCGATCCCAGCAACTGCAACGTTCGCCCCCCCACGTTGGGCCCCTCCAGTTCCGCCGACTGGTCGTTTCCTTCCGCCAGCATCCGACCCAGGAACGCCGTCAGGGGATGCTTCGGGGCCGTTTCTCGCAGGGAAGCGCCGCCCCCCAGGATGGTTTCGGGCAGTTCCAGCAGTCGGACCGCCGCGCTGTTGGCGGTCAGCACCTCCAGGTCACGGTTGACCGCCACCACCCCTTCCGACATCCCCCGGATGACCGACAGGGTTCGACTCTGCTCAGTCAGCAAGTGTTGAATTTCCGCGTCCCGCTCCGTCAGCAGACGACTGGTGGCCTCCCCGATGTCGACCAGCGAGGGTGGCCAGTCCTCGGGCCGGACCCGGCCATGTCGCGACAGGCTCGCGGCAACCCGCCTGTTCTCCTCCCGGCGCCATCGTTCCGCGGCCCCCTGCCACAGGATGCCCGCCACCGTTCCGGCCGCGATGGCCAGCAGGGATCCCGGCATCCCCATTGGTCCGCCCTGGAGAACGGGCGCGACTGTCGACAGGGCCAGCCACGCCGCCACGCCCGTTGACGCGGCCAATGTCACGCCGATCAGGCCTGTTTCTCGCGCGGTCACGTGCATGACTCCCGGGATCCCACCTCCCGTCCGGAGAGGTTCGGCCATTCATGTTGCATTATACCGGTGGCGGAACGTGCTTCATGTCCCGGGGTCATCGAACTTGTACCCGACGCCTCGAACGGTCTTGATGTATTCTCCCGCGTGGCCCAGTTTACGCCGCAGCCCGGTGACCTGCACGTCAACGGTCCGGTCCGTGACCACGTACGCGTCCCCGCGGATGGCGTTGATAATCTGGTTCCGGGTGTACACCCAGCCGGGACGACGGGCCAGCAGGTGCAGCAGGGCGAACTCGGTATAGGTGAGGGTTACGGGTTCTCCGGCGACCGTGACCTCGTGCCGGCCCGGGTGAATGACCACGTCCCGGATCTTGATCACTTCGTCCGCCCGGACCTCACCCCGGCGTTTACGGCGCATCAGCGCCCGCACCCTCGCCATCAGCACCCGCGGACTGAAAGGCTTGGTAATGTAGTCGTCCGCGCCCAGTTCCAGTCCCGCCACGATGTCCGTTTCCTCACCCCGCGCCGTCACCATGATGATGGGGATCGACGACAGGGTCGGGTTTTCCTTGAGCCGGCGGCAGACCTCGAAGCCACTCAGTCGCGGCAGCATCAGGTCGAGCAGGATCAGGGCGGGCAGTTCATCCCCTTCCGTGACCAGGCGCAGCGCGTCTTCTCCGGTCAGTGCCCGATCTACCCGGAACCCTTCCTTCTGCAGGTGAAAGCACACCAGTTCCAGGATGTCCTCGTCATCCTCGACGACCAGTATCCGGCTCTTCTGCATGATCTGCATCCTGTCCGCGAGCCGCTTTCCGCGAAGCGGCATTTCCTTCAACCTGGTATAAACCTATCGCGTTTGTTTGATCCGATTGTTAGCGAAAAATGAAATTTTTATTAGGCACGGGGATTATGCCCTATCGCGGCGGATCAGGTCGCGCGCCCGTCACGTTTGCGCCGGGCAGGAAAAACCATTTTCTTTTCCACGGCTAACCGGATTCCAACACCCGGAAGGTACCATCACGCCAGAACGCGTCACGCGGACAACGGATGAGCGGGCATCGGGTGCCGGCCATCCGGAAACGCGCGAACCGAAAACTGACCAGGCCACATGGGAGGTATACCTTCATGAAGAAGACTGGAAGCGGAACCCCGGTCGGTTTCCTGCTGGATATGGACGGCGTCATCTACAGGGGCAGCGAACTGATTCCCGGCGCACTGGAATTCATTCGGGCCCTGCAGGACCAGGGAATTCCGTTCATGTTCCTGACCAACAATTCCCAGCGCACCCGCCTGGACATCGCCATGAAGCTGCAACGGCTGGGGTTTAACGTGGAAGAACGCCACGTCTACACCTGCGCCATCGCGACGGCGGAATTTCTGGCCTCTCAGAAGCCCAATGGCACCGCCTTCGTGATTGGAGAAGGAGGCCTGCTGAACGCGCTGCACGAGAAAGGCTGGGCCGTCACCGATCAGGACCCGGATTATGTCGTGGTAGGCGAAGGCCGCACCTTCACGTTCGAGGTCATAGAGCAGGCGGTGAACCTTATCCTTGGGGGGGCCCGCCTGGTGGCCACCAACCTGGACCCGAATTGTCCCACCGCCCGTGGAGCCCGTCCCGGATGCGGCGCGATCGCGGCCATGCTGGAACGCGCGACCGGGGTTCAGCCCTTCAGCGTGGGTAAGCCCAGTCCCATCATGATGCGCGCCGCCCGGAAGGCCCTTGGCCTGGATGCCGCGCACACCGTGATGATCGGCGATACCATGGACACGGACATTCTCGGTGGGGTCAACATGGGCTACCGTACCATTCTCGTGCTGAGCGGTAATACCCGGCGGGAAGATCTTTCCCGGTATGCCTTCAGGCCAAACCTCGTGGTCGATCACCTTGGAGAACTGGTGAACCTGTCGCCTTTTGAGACGGCCGAATGGGTACAGGATGAAGATGCTGTCGCCGTGCCCGTGGCCCGCTGGTAAGGGCGCTTCTCTCCGGCTCTGCCGGTTCTGATATAGTCTCCTTCCGGCGGGTGGATGCCCGCTGAAAGGAGACCCAGATGCGTGGAATGATTTCAGGAAATATTGGCCGTGGCCGGGGGGCTGTGCGGGCCCCATCGATTTCTCTTTGGGTGATTCTGGCAGGGCTGATTGCCGCGATGACGACCAATGCGGCGGAACCCGCTTCCAGCCAGGATACCCTCATCAAGCGTGGAGACTCCCTCGCCCTGTCGGATATCTGGATCCGTGATCCTTTCGTCCTGCCAGTGCCCGAATCGGGGTGGTACTACCTCTACGGGACGGCTTCCGAGTTTTCAGGCAAGGCCCCGTTGCTCTGCTACCGGAGCCGGGACCTGAAAACCTGGTCCGGGCCCATTTCGATCTTCACGCCACCCCCCGGGTTCTGGGGTGAGGTCCAGTTCTGGGCGCCAGAAGTACACCGTTGGCGCGGGAAATACTATCTCTTCGCGACCTTCGCCAAGCCGAACAATGCCGCCCGGGGCACCCACGTCTGCGTGGCGGACAGCCCGGAGGGTCCCTTTCTTCCCCTGGGCGATGGTCCGCAGACCCCCAGGGACTGGCTGGCCCTGGACGGCACCTTGTACGTGGACGAAGCCGGAAAGCCCTGGATGGTATTCTGCCACGAATGGTTGCAGGTCAAAGATGGCGAAATCCAGGCGATACCCCTTTCGGAAGATCTGGGCCGGGCCATCGGCGAACCCCGGCTGCTGTTCCGTGCTTCAGAAGCCCCCTGGGTGATCCAGCAGCCCGACAAGGTAACCGATGGGCCATTTCTGCATCGGACGGCTTCCGGCGCGTTACTGATGCTCTGGTCCAGTTTCGGACACGATGGCCTGTATAAACTGGGCCTCGCGCGAAGCGTGAGCGGTAAACTGGAAGGGCCGTGGACGCACGAAAAGTCGCCGTTGGTGCGGAATGACGGTGGACACGGCATGCTGTTCCGGGATTTTTCGGGACGGCTGATGGCCTGTTTTCACCAGCCGAACCGGCATCCGTCGGTACCCCGGATCGTGCCCGTGCGGGAGGAGCAGGACACCATCCGCCTGGAGTGGGACAATACCCGTCCACCCGGGCCAACGGATGGCAAGCACGCTCCCTGATCGAGACGGATTATCCGCGTATGCCCCGAAATGCCACAACCCGGCTGGGAGACCGGGCCGTTCCCGCGGCAATGACCGTCCTGGTGGTTCGCCACGATGGCCGGCGGGCCCGGGAAATCGCCGCGCGCCTGCGCGAGGCTGGATTGGACGCCGAGGCGGCATCGCCGGCATCCCTGGCCCGGGAGCGCCTCGTCCGGGGACGTTTCGAGGGTCTCGTGGTGGAGGTGTCAGACCGGCTGGATGGGCTGGCCCTGCTGAGGGTGTTTCTTGAGCGGAACCCCGGGGGATGCGCGATCCTGCTGGCTGATCCCGCGCGACTGGAACAGGCCGAAGCCGGCATGGAAGCGGGGGCCGCGGATTTCCAGGTAGATCCCATCAGCATCCCCAAGATCATCACGCTGCTGCGGCGCCACGACGCGGCCCGGGAACGGGAAGCGGCAATGGCTGCCCTGCGGCGGCGGGTCGATGAGCGGTTTGGGGTTACGGGACTCGCTGGCTGGTCTGCCGCCATGAGCCGGGTGTATGAAGCGGCCCGGCAGGCGTCCGAACGGATGGAGCCCCTGCTGATCTGGGGAGAACCGGGCACGGGTAAACGGCGACTGGCCCGGGCGGTGCACGAATCCGGCCCGCGGCGGCAGGGCCCCCTCGTTGAACTGGACTGTTCCATCCTGGCGCGGACAGATCATCGGGACGTGCTGTTCGGGCGCGACAGCCGCCCACTATGGGAGGTGGCCCGGGAAGGTTCACTCCTCATCAGTCACGGTGAATTACTGGAGGACCGGGCCCGGGCGGAACTGGCGGAGATGGTCGCCGCGGCGCGACACCCGGAAGGGCTCCCCAGGGTGATGCTGACGGCCCGGATGCACCCCCGCATGCTGGAGGAAAGCGGCTGGAGCCCCGGTGAAATGGCCGCGCTGGGACGGATTGTGATCGAGTCGCCCCCCCTGCGGGACCGGACGGAAGATATTCCCGCGCTGATCGCGGCCTGGCAGGCGGAAGAAGGCCTGGAAGCGGCCCGGTTTGGGGACGACCTGCTGGAACTGTTCGGACGGTACGCGTGGCCGGGAAACCTGACCGAGTTGCGATCAGTGACCCTGGCCATGGCGGCGACCCGCCGGGAAGGCGGCCTGCTCACCGCGGCCCACGCGCCCGAGCGCGTTCGCCGGCAGGCCCGGCCCACGCGGGGCGAGATCCGGGTGCCCGTGGGGGTGCCCATGCGGGTGGTGGAACGGGCCGCCATCGAGGAAACCATGCGGCATTGCGGCTATGACAAGGCGGCCTGCGCGAAGGCGCTCGGCATCGGCCTGCGCACGCTCTACCGCCGCCTGGAGGAATACGAACGCCAGGATCGCGGCGAGATTGGCTGAGGAACACGAGGCGGTTCAGCCCCGGGCCGCGAGTACTTCCTTTTCGTACTGCAGCACGTCGTTCATCCATGCCGCGCCGGCCGGCACGTTCTGTCGCAGGCAGTACATGTCCCACACGGCGCTGAAGGGCATGGTCTTGAGTTCCTCGAGAAGGGCGAGACGGCCCGTGTAGTTCTTTTCCAGTTCCATGGCGCGCAGGGTTTCGGTGGGCTCCAGGAAGGCCTTGAGCAGGGCCTTGATCATGTTGCGGGTGCCGATGACCCACGCGGCCACCCGGTTGATGCTGGCGTCGAAGAAATCGAGGCCGATGTGCACCCGGTCAGTAAAGCCGTTCCGCGCGATTTCCAGGGCGATGGCCTCCAGTTCTTCGTTCAGGGCGACCACGTGGTCACTGTCCCACCGGATGCCGCGGCTGACGTGCAGCAGGATTTCATCGACACACAGCAGCACGGACGAAATCTTGTCGGAAACGACCTCGGTGGGGTGGAAGTGGCCGGTGTCGAGGGTAAGCATCAGGTCGCGGCTGACGGCGTAGCCCAGGTAGAACTCGTGGGACCCGATCACGCACGACTCGGAACCGATACCGAAGAGTTTGGATTCCACGGCGTCGAGGTTGTACCGCGGATCGCTGCGTTCGTCGTAGATGACGTCGAGCGCGTCCATGAGCCGCCTGCGGAAGCCGTAGCGGTCCACGGGGGTGTCCTTGAAACCATCGGGAATCCACAGGTTGGTCACGCAGGGATTGCCCAGTTCCCGGCCGATCTGCTCGGCGATGCGACGACACGCGAGGCAATGGTCAATCCAGTACTGCCGGATGTCGGCGTCGGGATGGGAAAGGGTAAAACCGTCGTCCGCCTTGGGATGGGCGAAGCAAGTGGGGTTGAAGTCGATGCCAAGGCCCAGGGAACGGGCCCAGTCAACCCACCCGGAGAAATGGGCATACTCAAGGTTAACGCGATCCACCGCCTTACCGCCGGTTTCGGCATAAATGGCGTGAATGTTGAACCGGTGGCGTCCTGGAATGAGTGACAGGGCCTTTTCGGCGTCCCGTCGGAGTTCATCGGGAGTGCGGGCGCGCCCCGGGTAGTTGCCCGTGGCCTGGATGCCACCGCCGGACGCGGCTTCCACCTGCTCGAACCCGGCCACGTCGTCCCCCTGCCAGCAGTGCAGGGAAATGGGCACGGCCGCGAGTTTTTCCATGGCGGTCTCGGTGTCCACCCCAAGGGCGGCGTAGCGTTCCCGGGCGATGGCATAGGCGGATTCGATGGCTGACGAGGCGGGGGCAACATACGCGTTCATGAAATGACCTCCTATCGTGTGTGGCACATTCTACCTGCCCGCCTCCGAAAGGGACAATCTGTGAAGGGGTGGTCTACAGGCTTGCGGGGTGCCACGGGATGTACCCCGAACGGAAGGGGTGGTCCGGTAGAATAGTTCCCGCAACGATTACACCGGTGGGGACGGCCCGGTCATGGGCAAGGTTCGGTGCCACGAAACAGGACCGGGTCGAGTCTGGCTCCCCGGCGAAATGGATACTGCCTGGTGAAACGTCTTCCGGAATGTTTGATCTTCCCCTCTGGCAGGGAACTCGTCCGGCGTTCCCGGGAAGGGTGGGCCTCCTTTATTCGGCGGGCGGTCAGGGAGGCCGGACCGTTTCCCTGTGGTGGCTTGGGATCCTGTGGCCAGTGCGCGGTCCGGGTGATCCCCCCGGATCGCGCGCCGATGCCTGGTCCAGATGACACGCGTCTGCTGGGCGACGAACGGGTTAAGCAGGGCTGGCGGTTGTTATGCGGGATGCGGAAAGGGTTGGGGCAGGGTAAGTCCGCGGAAGTTACCGGGGGAAAAGGCGAGGCCCTGGACCTGGTCCAGATCGTGGATGGTTGCTTGCTGGCGCCTGAATTCCAGGAAAAGGTGGCAACATCCGGGGTAAAAAACTGGGCCCTTGCCGTGGACCTGGGCACGACGACGGTCGCGGGCGCGCTCGTTCCTCTGGATGGACCCGCGGTGGACAAGGTTGCCGGTGAGATCCCGCCCATGTATCCCGAAGCCGTTGTGAACGCGCAGAGAGACGTGGGGGGACTGGACGTGATGAGCCGGATTGCCGGGGCGTCGGAATCGCCGGAGGCGTTTCGGGTATTGCGCGAACGGTTGCTCGACACGGTCGGCCTGCTCGCGCGGCAACTGCTGAAAAGGTACGGGGTGGATCCGCAGGCCGTGAAGCGGGTGGTGCTGTGCGGAAACACCACCATGACGTATTTCTTCCTGGGCCGGGACGTGTCCTGTCTTGGTCAGTATCCGTTTCTGCCCGAGGACACGGGCCCCTTTGAGGTGACAGGATCTTTTCCCGGGTTGCCGGGGAAAATACGCCAGTGGCTGTTTCCGACACCTGGAGGATTCATCGGCGGGGACATCGTGGCAGGGTTGCTGGTAACCAGGAGGATCGCCCCGGAACAACGGGTGCTGTTCATGGACCTTGGAACCAACGGGGAACTCGTGGCGCGCGAGGGAGACGTGTACATCGCGGCGGGTACGGCAGCGGGACCGGCCTTCGAAGGCGCCCGGATCACCTGCGGTTCCCCCGCGGTGAAGGGAGCCATTGAAAGCGTCCGGCTGAGCCGGACGGGCCTGTCCGTGGGGGTGATAGGCGGGGGACGGGGCCGGAGCCTGTGTGGCAGTGGCCTGGTAGACCTGGTGGCGGGATTGCTGCGGACGGGCGGACTGGTTCCGGATGGACAGTTACGGGATCCCGAAGATCCTGCCGTCAAGCGGGTACCGGTGCTGGCGAAACGGATGTACGTGGACGCGTCGACCGGGGAAACGCGATTTCACGTTGCCGGGAAACGGGGGGGTGGCGTATGGCTGAGTCAGCGGGACGCGCGGGAATTCCAGTTGGCCGTGGCGGCGATCCGGTCGGGGTCGCGGCTGCTCTGTACGCGCCTGGGTGGCAGTTACGCTTCCCCGGACGTGGTGATTATGGCAGGGGGCTACGGCTTTCACCTGGATGTCGCGTCGGCAGTCACGGTGGGCCTGGTTCCGCTGGGGGTGTCCCCGCAACAGGTGGTTCGTCCAGGAAACACGGCGCTGGCGGGCGCGGCAGTGGTGGCCAGGGATCCCGGCATGGCTGGTATCGCGGAGAGACTGGCCGCCCGTTGCGCGGTGATTAACCTGGCGGATCTGCCCGGATTCGCGGAGGTTTTCGTGGAGGCCATGACATTTCCAGTGTCGTGGGACCAGGGCAAGGAATAAAGTTCTGGGCAGAGATTGCCGATAATCCGGGCGGCCGAGACAGGATGTCGAGGATTAAATGACAGGATGTCGGGGCCGTCCAGGGATGGGCGGCGGATATAAAGCATGGCGGCGTCGGAACGGAGATTCCGATGCCGCCCGTTTTTCCGGGTGAGATGATTTTTTTTCATGGTCACTTGACAAATTTCACAACGCGCGGTAAAATTTAAGTGAACCACCAACCACAACCACAGGGGATTCGGTTATGGGAAATTTCGCGAGTGAAGTGCTGTCTCAGTGTGCCTTCCATTTTCCGCAAACGTGGGACGGTGTCGCCGTGCTGCCGTTGGCGCGAGGTGCCGCAAAATCCGTTCCGCCATTCGTGTCACTGAAGGACGCCCTGGAAGCGGAGACCCTGGAGATCCAGGAGAAAAAGCGGGGTGGTCCGTCGGTCAACGAGGTGGAGGCCAGGAATCTTGGAGACCTCCCCGTCCTGATCATTGAAGGCGAGGAATTCCTGGGAGCGTGGCAGAATCGCGTGGCGAACGTGACGGTTCTGTTGGCCCCCAAAAAGAAAATCAACCTGCCGGTGTGCTGCGTGGAGCGGGGACGCTGGCACTCGGTGGCGTCCGGAAAGGAGTCGACTCGCTTCAAAAACTCGGAGTACGTGGCACCTAAACAGGTTCGGGATCGACTGTCCAAGAGTGTTCTGAACAAGCTGGCTTTTGGAGAGGATTTCGCCGCGGATCAGCGTGGCGTGTGGTCTGAAGTGGAGTTTTTCCTCGCGAAGCGGAACGTCGACGCCCCGACGCGGGCAGTCCAGGAGGGATTGAAGTATTGGGAGCGAAAACTGGCAGACTGGCACAGTGCCTTGAGTTGTCACCCTGACCAGGTGGGATTCATGCTGTTCCACAAGGGTGAATCGCAGGGGCTCGAATTCGTGGCACAGCCCGATATCTACCGGCAACTGCATCGCAAGATCCTGTTCAGTTATCTCGTGGATCTCCCGGATTCGGACAGGAAGTCCCGCAAGCGTTCCCCGCTGCCCACGTTTCAGCGCATGGATGCATTGCTCAAATCGATCGGGGAGGCCGAGGAAAGCCGGCATAAGTCACTGGGGCTGGGTGAGGATTACCGGTATCAGAACGGAAACCTGATCGGGAGCATGCTGGTTTACGAGGACGCCTGTGTGTACGCGTCGTTCCGCGTTACAGATGTCCAGAAGAACGAGCAGAAGAACCAAGAGGTTTATCTTTACCCACCTGATGAGCCCTTTCGCTGAACGGGACGCGGCCCCGTGAGGCCTGTTCCGGACGCGGAACGGCGCGGGGCGTCTTGTTCGGGTTCATGCCTCGTGATGCCGGTAACGCGCGGGAACGGCCGACAGGTTGTTCCCGCGCGACCGGGCTCTCCTGAATAGTCCACTACCTGGAGCCCATGACGGGAACCGGTGGGCGGTTCATGCGGTAACGGATCGGGGTCTGATACAATACGGGCATGAACCTGCCCAATCAACTCACCCTCGCGAGGTGCGTGCTGGCCGGCGTGTTTGTGGCGCTGATGTCCTTTCCATCCGCCCTCACGCTGGCCGCGGCATACTTGGTATTTACCGTGGCGGCCATTACGGATCATTACGATGGAAAACTCGCCCGTCGCTACGGGATGGTCTCCAATTTCGGCAAGTTGATGGATCCGCTGGCGGACAAGGTGCTCATGGTAGCCGCGTTCGTGATGATGCGGGACCTGCCCGAACTGTGGGTGCCGGGCTGGGCGGTGGTGGTGATCCTCGCCCGGGAGTTTCTGGTGACGGGTGCGCGGGCCCTCGTGGCATCGGAAGGCGTGGTGATCGGGGCGAACCTGTACGGCAAGGCCAAAACGGTATTTCAGATGGTGTACGTGTTCGTGTTCCTGGCGGTGGTGGTGGCCTGGCGCGTCCTGGTCCCCTGGTACCCGGCGGCGGAAGCGTGGCGGCCGTGGGTTGATCCCGTGATACGGTGGAGTTCCATGCTGGCCATCTCCCTGGTGGCCGCGTATACCGCCTTTTCGGGGGCGCAATTCGCGTGGGCCAACTGGCAGGCCCTGCGGACGGCGGGAGGGGAAGGAGCCTGAGGATGCCGTGGAAAAATCCCAGCCGCGCGATCATCGACCTGAACGCCTACCGGAACAACCTGCGCCTGGCGCGGCGCCTGGCGGGTGGCACGGCTGGCGTGATTGCCGTGATCAAGGCCAATGCCTACGGCCATGGCCTCGTACCCCTGGGACGGGTGGCCGCTACGGAAGGCTGCCTGATGCTCGGGGTGGCAACCTTGGAAGAGGCCGCTGCCTTGCGGGATGCCGGTATTACCGCGCCGATCCTGCTCATGGTGTCGCCGCACATGGACCAGCTGGACGAGGTCGTTCGGCTGGATCTGCGCCTGGGACTTTCTGACCTCGAAATGGCCACCCGGCTGGGGGAGATCGCGGAACGCCTGGATCAGGTAGCCCGGGTGCACGTCAAGGTGGACACGGGCATGGGGCGACAGGGCTTTCACGAGCGTGAGGCCGTGGAGGCCATGCGAAAGATTGCCCGCATCGCGCGGCTGGACGTCGAGGGCATCGCGACCCACCTTCCCGCGGCGGACCAGCCGGACGACCCCGAAACCCACGCCCAGATCCGTCGGTTCCGGCTGCTGCTCAAGGAAGCGGCCCAGGCGGGCATCCCGTTTACCTGTGCCCATGCCGCGAACAGCGCCGCGCTGGTACATTACGCGGACAGCGTGTTCGATGCCGTCCGGCCGGGACTCTTCACCTACGGGATATGGCCCGGTCCGCCGGCCCCGAACGCGGGGTTGCTGGAACGGGTCCTGCGATGGGAAACCCGGGTGATCCAGGTGCGGGACCTGCCAGAGGGGGCCACGATCGGATACGGCCGGACCTACCGGGCCCAGGCCCCGATCCGTATCGCCGTGATTCCGGTGGGGTACGCGGATGGGTATCCCCATGGACTGAGCAACCGCGGCGAAGTGCTGATCCGGGGGCTCAGGTGTCCCGTGCGTGGCAGCGTGTGCATGGATCAGACGATGGTGGACGTGACGCACTTGCCCGATGTGCGCCAGGGAGACCCCGTGACGCTGATCGGCGTGGACGGATCGGACCGGATCACGGTGGAGGAACTGGCCCGGTGGGCCGGCACCATTCCCTACGTGATCCTGACTGGTCTCGGCGCGCGGGTGGAACGGGTATACGCCGGGGAAGGCTGAACGGGAACGGCCATGGCCGAACATTACCTGGTCGACGGTTACAACGTGATCTACAAGGATCCGTCGCTGCGAAAGATCCTGTTTCAGGACATCCGTTCCGCCAGGGAACACCTGATTTCCCGCCTGGTGGACTTTAGCCTGATGAATCGCTGCGAGGTCACGGTTGTTTTCGATGGCCGGCATGAAGCACTGCCGTCCGGTTCTTCGGTGGTGTCCGTCCAGGCCCCGCGGCTGACCATTACGTACACGGCGGAACGCCAGTCCGCCGACGCCTATATCGAGTGGTACGTGCAGCGGTACCCCCTCCGGTCGGAACTGGTGGTGGTCAGCAATGACCGGGGTATCCGGGATCTCTGCCGGGGCATGGGCAGCCTCACGGTGGACTCGGTGTATTTTTTGAAAACCCTGCAGGAACAGGCAGACCGCGCGCGGGAACGCCTGGAGGCCACGCGGATGGAAGCGGCCCGGAACCGGGGACGGCTGGAGGATGCCCTGGATGAGGCGACCCGGGAACAACTGGAAGCCATGAAAGCGCGGTTGTCCAGGAATAAACCGGAGCAGAAAGGCGAGTCATGAGCGGCAGGAACCTTGTGAGAAAGATGAGTATCATCCCGTTGTTGGCGTGCCTGCTGGCAACCGCCGTAGGCGCCCCGGCAGGGGGAGAGCAACCCATCGAGCGGCCGCCGGTGATTATCGCCCACCGCGGGGCCAGTGGTTACCTCCCCGAACACACCCTGGCGGCCTATGCCATGGCGTACGGGATGGGGGCGGATTACATTGAACCGGACCTGGTGCGCACCCGGGACGGCGCGTTCATCTGCCGCCATGATATTCACCTGGAAGACACCACGGACGTGGCCACGCGGTTTCCGGATCGCAAGCGGCCGGACGGGCGATGGTACGCCATTGATTTCACCCTCGAAGAAATCCGGCAGTTGAAAGCCGTGGAACGCCTGCCGAACCGGTTTCCCCGGGAAACGGCCATCCTGACCATTCCTACCTTCGAGGAAGTGGCACGGCTGGTCCAGGGGTTGAACCGTTCAACTGGTCGCCGGGTCGGGGTGTATCCGGAACTGAAGGAACCCGCGTTTCACCGCGCGGAAGGGCAGCCCATGGAAGCCGATTTCCTGGCCCTCGCGGAAAACCTGGCGTGGGGAACGCGGACTGCCCCATGTACGTGCAGTGCTTTGACCCGGATGCGGTGAGGCGGTTGCGGGTCGAGTTGCGGTGCCCGTATCCGCTGGTGCAGTTAGTCGCGGATCACCCGTTGCTGAGGCGCCTGCTGACCCCGGAGGGTCTGAAATCCGTGGCCGAAGTTGCCCAGGCGATTGGCCCGGATAAGAAACTGGTTGAAAAGGATCCGGAACTGGTCCGTCGGGCCCACGCGCTGGGACTGAAGGTGCATCCCACACCTTCCGGGATGATGACGTGGGACGGGGCTACGCGGATATTACCGCCGAGCTGGACAAGTTCTACCGCGAATACGGGGTGGACGGACTGTTCACGGACTTCAGCGGGACGGCGTTACGAGTCAGGCAGACCGTGTTTGGGAAATAGGGGGAACGCCGCGGGATCATAGTTATTTTCTGGCAGGACGGGGCACGACTATGCGTTGGGCCGGTCCCCCGTGCCACTAAAAAAATAAAAAACTCCCACCACCCATCGCAGTGGGAGTTAATCTCCGATCTACGTCCCGTTCAGAAAGCGATCAGTACTGGGCGACTTTCAGGTCCGCGCCACCGCCACCGGTCGCGCCACCGGCGAGGCCACCGGCCACACCACCCAGACCGCCCGCGCCACCAGCAATCGTGCTGCCCGCCACGCGGATGGTGGTGGTGTGCGTGGAAGCGGGGGTGTCCGCGGCCATCGCGACGCCAGCCGCCACCGCCATCACAAGCGCCAGCACCAGCATAAATACACTCTTTTTCACGGCGTCCATCTCCTGTGTTTGATTCCTTGTCGGCCTACACTACCCACGGCTTACGCCGCTCACACTCTTATTATGCCTGATTCCGGGATAAAAGTCAAGCGAAATTTTCAGGAATTTATCCCGAAAAAACGATCCGCCCCGGCTGGCGGGACCAGGGCGGAAAGCCATGAGGCAAAAACTCAGAGAGTGGCCACGTTGTCGGCGATGAGGTCCCCGATTTTCGTGGTGGAGAGCCCGGCCTTGCGGATATCGGCCACGGACAGGCCCGGCAGGATACCGGACTGCAGGAACTTCACGCAGGCGTCCTCGACCAGCTGGGCGGCCCGGCTCTCGCCAAGGTGATCCAGCATCATCTGGCCGGCGAAGATGCAGGCCAGGGGGTTGATGGCATTCTGACCGGTGTATTTGGGTGCGCTGCCGCCAATGGGCTCGAACATCGAGACACCCTCGGGGTTGATGTTGCCGCCGGCCGCCACGCCCATGCCGCCCTGGATCATCGCGCCAAGATCGGTGATGATGTCGCCGAACATGTTACCGGTGACGATCACGTCGAACCACTCGGGGTTTTTCACGAACCACATGGTGGTAGCGTCAACGTGGGCGTATTCACGCTTGATGTCGGGGTAATCCCGTTCACCCATTTCGTGGAACGCCCGCTCCCACAATCCGTAGACGTAGGTCAGCACGTTGGTCTTGCCAACCAGGGTCAGGGTTTTGCGCTTGTTGCGCTTGCGGGTGTATTCGAAGGCGTAGCGCAGGCACCGGTCCACGCCGAAGCGGGAATAGATGGCAACCTGGGTAGCCACTTCGTTCGGGGTGCCTTCGTGCATGAGCCCTCCCATGCCACAGTAAAGGTCCTGCGTGTTTTCCCGCACCACGACAAAGTCGATGTCTTCAGGTCCCTTGTCCTTGATGGGGGTCCAGACACCGGGATAAAGTTTCACGGGCCGGAGGTTGATGTATTGATCCAGTTCGAAACGCAGGCGGAGCAGGATACCCTTTTCCAGGATGCCCGGCTTGACGTCGGGGTGACCGATAGCGCCAAGATAAATGGCGTCGTACTGCCGCAACTCGTCCGAAGCGCTGTCGGGCAGGACTTCGCCGGTCCGCATGTAACGTTCTCCACCGAAATCATACAACTGCGTTTCGAGCTTGAACCCGCATTTTTCGGCGGCGGCGGCGATGACTTTCACGCCTTCGGCCAGCACTTCAGGCCCTGTGCCGTCGCCCGGAAGCAACGCGATTTTATAGGTTTTCATCCGTTTACACTCCGTGATTCGAGGGACCGTTTTCCGTGAAACAGGCGAAGCACCGGCCCCGGTTCATGGTTTAACACCGACCTTTTGCACATGGAGCGGAAAGTATACCAGAAAAAACGTCTCGTTTTCCCCTTGTGTTCCGTCGGCATACAGCGATTTGACCGGGAAGGAACCGAACAGCGCGCGATACCCTCGACCGCGGTATGGGCGCCCGTCGGAGTTATTCCACCGGTGGCAGACCGAACGTCACACCCTCGATAGGGTAACCCTCCGCGTCGGTTACGCGCAGGTTGAAGGACCAGCTGCCGTGGCTGTTGATGGTCGTCACGCCCAGGCGGGTCGCGCCGGCGGGCAGGGTGACTTCAAAGCGTTCTTCGAAGAGGTAGCGGTCCCGGAACTGCGCGCCATGTCCCTTGGGCGGATAGGTCGCGCGATCGAACACGAGCCGCGGCCCCAGCCACACGCGGATGCCGTCATCCCAGCCCACGTTGATCCAGGCCTGTCGCGTTTGCGGCGAACGGATTTCGGCGACAAGGTGGGCGGACTGGTCGTCCGTGGCGCGCCAGTCAAAGACATTGGTCATGCTCACGCTGCCCATCGGTACCCACGCGTGGAAGGGAAACCACCGGACCACCCGATCGCGGCCATGGACGGGGATATCCAGCCGTATGGGCGCGGTTACCGCGTCCGGCGCGGCGAACTGGGGCCTCGTGAAAGGGTTTCCCAGGGGCCCCAGCACGTACCAGTCGGCCGGGCATCCGAACGCGCCGCACAGGTCTGCCGCCGAGAGGTTGCCCTCGTCATATTCCCGCACCGCGCGGACCAGTCGCTCCGCGCGGGGATCGGTGCGGGCGGTTTTATCGGCCAGGATGTCCTGCCACGCGCGGATGACCTCCGGCGCGCCATCAAAGGAAGCCGGGCCGATACCATACGCCTCGCGGATACCGGCGCCAGCGGGGCACCAGACAGGCGTGCAGGAAAAAGACCAGATGTAACGCTTGGCAACCAGCCGCAGGGCCTGGATCTGCGCGCGAAGTTCGGCCAGTTCGTCGGGCCATGGCCGAACGGGGTAATCCCGTCCCCCGGTTTCTACCATGTGGAGCGGCCATACCCCGGGGGCCACGGTGCAGCGTTCTTTCCAGTACCGCCAAACCCTCGGATTGTTTCGACAGAGCCATTCAACGGCAAGGTCGCCATCCCGGCACAGGGCGAACTGGGAAACGGGGCCTTCCCACAGGCAGTATCCGCGTTCGTAGGCGAGGTGCAAGCCGCCGGGGGCGTTCCGTTCGGCCATGACGGACAGCAGTCCCATGACGTAAGCCCTGCAGACAGGCCGATTCCGTGGATCTCCCGGCAGGACGAACACGACCACTTCCGGAAAGGCGTCCAGGATGGCCGACATGGTGGCCCTACCCTGGTTTTCGGCGGCCTGGAGCAGGTCTTCGACGGTGTACCCGTCCCACGTGTAGATTTCGTGGTCGAAGGAATATCGCTTGTAGGGATATTCCACGTCGATGCTGATCGCGCGGAAGCCGTTTTCCCGGGCCGCCCGGGCCAGTTTCCCGAAGCGTGCCGCCATTTTCGTGGTGAACGCCGGTGAGCGCAGGGTTTCCGGGGAAGGCCATGCCCCATCTTCCGGAAATGAGACGCCCAGCACGGATTCCCGGGCACCCGCGGCATTCAGGTTTTTCACGTTTTCCGAGACTTTTTCCAGCCAGTCGGACGCCGGTGGGGTATCCGGATCCTGGCCGAGGTGTTGAACCACGCCCGCGTCCCAGTCACCCACGATGAAAAACAGGCCGTCGTAGCAACGGGCCACGTCCGCTGCGTGTTCATTGAGGTAGGGCGTGGGCACGGCCGAGTATGCCAGCATGCGGGGTTGCGCGAAGGTGGATCCAGCCAGGGCGCATACCGCGGTAAACAATGGGATCAGGTGGTAGGGCATGAGGACGATCCTTGTTGCCAGGCAGAATGACCGGTTATCCATCATTCGAGAGTGATCCCGAAAAAATCCACTCCACGAATATAGTATGCAAGAAATCGCGTAAGTACAAGTCCCCCCGACATGCGAGCCGGCGCGCGCTCCTGAACGCGCTGGGTTCGTCTGGTCGCGAGGCTCTTTCTGCCTTTTCACGGGAACGGGAGCCCGGGAAAGGATCAATACTGTTTTCGGAATCCTTCCAGCGAGGTGTCCACTTCCTCGGGTGGTTCCCAGTACGAGGTACCGGGGGGCAGAAATCGGCGTTTCAGGGGGTCCTTACCCCGCAGGCGGACCCATATTCCCATCGGGGTCAGCAGCAGCACGAACACGATGGTAAGCAGCAGCCGCGTGATGACCCAGTTCAGTCCTTCCGCGAACCGGATCCACGCGACGAGGATCGGCCGCAACATGCCCGGCGCGGCCAGTCCAAGCACCGCGAACACGCCTGCCACCGCCAGGAATCCCCACGGGATGGTCACGCTCCAGATCCCGTGATGCCACGCCGAACGCAGGAAGCCCAGGATCGCGATGGCCACCGCCATCACCAGCCCGAACTTGCGCTGTTCTCCTCGGCTCGTCACGTCGATGTCGATCATGTCCATGCTCCGGCGGCAGGCCCGGGGGCCGGCGCGCGTCAATCCAGTTCAAATTCCTTCTGCCAGTCCGACTCGTCTTTCCAGGGCTTCTGTTCCCGCTTGTCGAGCAGGAAATGGCCCATGCACAGGTAGTCCATGTGGGTCCGCATGAAACAGGTGAACGCTTCCCGGGGGGTCCGGACGATCGGTTCGCCCCGCACGTTGAAGGAGGTGTTGATGATCACGGGGCAGCCCGTTTTCCGGTAAAACGCCTCGATCAGGGCGTGGTACAGGGGATGATCCTCCCGCCGGACGGTCTGAATCCGCGCGCTGTTGTCCACGTGCGTCACCGCCGGGATTTCCGACCGCGCCACCCGCAACTTGTCGAAGCCTCGCGCGGCGCGCTGTTCCGGGGAGAGGGGCAGCAACCGGTGAGGCAGCACGTCCGCGACCAGCAGCATGTACGGGCTCTCGTGGCCCCGCAGGTCAAAGTATTCGTCGGCATGCTCGGCCATTACCGAGGGCGCGAAGGGCCGGAACGATTCCCGGAACTTGATCTTCAGGTTCAACTTGGACTGCATTTCCCGGCTGCGGGCGTCGCCCAGGATACTGCGCGCGCCAAGGGCCCGCGGCCCGAATTCCATCCGTCCCTGGAACCAGCCGACCACGTGTTCCCCCGCGATGAGGTCCGCCACCGCGTCCACCAGGGACGCGTCATCCGCGAATTTGCGGTAGGGAATGCCCTCGCTGTCGAGGTAGGCCTGGATGGCCTCGTCCGGGTAGGCCGGACCGAGGTAGGAGGCTTTCTGGCGCCGGCCGTCCGGCACCCGCGGCTGTCCGAGGGCGATATGCCAGCCCGCGAGGGCCGCGCCAAGCGCGTTGCCGCCGTCGCCCGCGCACGGCTGGATCCACAGGTCTTCGAAGGGCCCTTCCCGCAACAGCCGGCCATTTGCCACGCAGTTCAACGATACGCCGCCCGCCAGGCACAGGTATTTCGCCCCGGTGACTTCCTTTGCGTGGCGCGCCAGGTTCAGCATGACCTCTTCCGTCACCACCTGCACCGACCGCGCCAGGTCCATTTCGCGCTCGGTGATTTTGGATTCCGGTTTACGCGGGGGACCGCCAAACAATTGTGCAAAGGCCCGGTTCGTCATGCGCAGGTTCTGACAATAATCGAAGTATTTCATGTTGAGGCGGAACGAGCCGTCTTCCCGGATATCGATCAGTTCCCGCTTGATCACGTCCACGTAACGGGGTTCGCCATAAGGGGCCAGTCCCATCAGTTTGTATTCCCCGGAGTTCACCTTGAACCCGGTGAAATACGTGAACGCGGAGTAGAGCAGTCCCAGGGAATGGGGGAAATTGATCTGTTTCAGGATGCGGATGTCGTTACCCCGGCCGTGGCCCACGGTGGTCGTGGCCCATTCGCCCACGCCGTCCACGGTGACAATCGCCGCTTCCTCGAATGGACTGGGGAAAAAGGCCGCCGCCGCGTGCGAGAGGTGGTGGGTCGAAAACAGGATCGGCCCCGAATATTTCAGGTGCTTGCGGATGGTTCCCCGCATGAAAAGTTTTTCTTTCATCCATCCGGGGATCTGCTCGAAAAAGACGGGCAATCCCGCCGGCGCCACCGACAGCGCGGTCTGCAGCATCCGTTCGAACTTGATGAACGGCTTGTCGTAAAACACCACGTAATCCAGGTCGTCAACCCCAATGCCTGCCTCTTCCAGGCAATAGGCGATGGCTTCATCCGGAAACCGCGGATCGTGTTTTTTGCGCGAAAACCGCTCCTGCTGCGCTGCCGCCACGATTTCGCCATCCCGCAGCAGCGCCGCCGCGCTGTCGTGATAAAACGCCGATATGCCCAGTACGCGCATGATGCTGTTCCTGCCGGCTGTTACTTTTACATTGTAACCGTTCCACCCGGGTTGAACAATCCCTCGTTTCGAGCCGTCCGGCATGCCGCGGACCTTGGCAGGTGGCATGAAAGTGGCCGCGCGTGGTAGAATCCGCTTTTACCGATTCTGTCCCGCAAGCGGGACGGACTATCTAAGAAAGGAGGTGAAAGCGGTATGCGAACGTACGAAGCGCTGTTTATCATCGCGCCGACCGTGGACGATGATGGCATCCAGGCGGTGGTCCGCGAAGTGGAAGAAATGATCACTTCGAGCGGCGGGACCATCGCGCGCACGGACATCTGGGGCCGCCGCAAACTCGCCTATCCGATCCGGAAATTTACGGATGGCGTGTACGTGGTGATGCGATTCCAGGCGACCCAGGAAATGCCCCGGAAGCTGGATAACTACTTCAAGCTTTCGGAACAGGTGATCCGGTCGCTTGTTTTGTATATGGACGAGCGTACCCTGAAACTGGAGGCCGAACAGGCGCGCCGCCGCGAGGAAGAGGCGCGCCTGGCTGCCACGCGCGTGCGCGAAGAAGATGACTCCGACGAGGACGACGAGTATGAAGGCGCCCGCGGCCGTCGCCGCGGTCGTCGGATGGATGACGAAGAATACGACGACTGAGCGGGGAGTAACACCATGGGCGATTTGCGGGTTCCGGACCTGAACAAAGTCTTCCTGGCGGGTCGCCTGACCCGGGATCCCGAGTTGAAATACACCAGCGCGGGACAACCCTATTGCCGGGTAGGCGTGGCGAACACGCGCTATTACCGGGACAAGGCTGGCGGACGTCAGGAAATCACCACGTTCGTGGACGTGGTGGTGTGGGGCCAGATGGCCGAATTCGTTGGACAGCGGCTGAACCGGGGCAGGGCGGTCCTGGTGGAAGGCCGGTTGCAGACCAGCGAATGGACCGACCAGGAAGGCCAGAAGCGCAGCCGGCTCGAGATCAACGCGGAACGGGTTTCGCCACTGGAATGGGAGGATCGCGGCGGCGCTTCCAGTCCCGCGCCCCCGGCGGAACCGTCTCCCGCGCATCGGGAACCGGTGGTTCCGGAGGACCCGCAGCCCGAGGACGATATTCCCTTCTGAGCGCCATAACCCTGGAGACACCATACCATGGCCAGAATATCGGCTAAGATGAAAGCCAAGATCCGCGAAAAGCGGCTTCGGCGGAGAAAGAAAAAGAAGGCGTCCCGTTCAAAAGTCTGCCGGTTGACGGTGGACCGGGTCGTCTACATTGATTACAAGGATGTCAACCTGCTCAAGCATTACGTGACCGAGCGGGGCAAGATCATTTCGCGCCGGATCACCGGGGCGACGGCAAAACACCAGCGGATGCTGAACCGGGCGATCAAGCTGGCGCGGCAGGTGGCCCTGCTTCCGTACTGCGCCGATTGATCGGAACGACTCCGGACGGGAGCGTAAATCATGCGGGCGACGTCGCTTATACCGTTTTACGTGGCGTCGCTCGTGCTTTCGGTGGCCGGGATGTCACCGCTGAACGCGATGGTACTGGCCGTGCCGGTGGCGCTGGCGCAGGCGCGGGGCCGGCACGGCCAGACCGTGATCCTGACCATGTTAAACCTGGCAGCGCTTTCGGCAGGCCGGGGCGCCTTGCTGGCCGGCCTGACGGGAACGCTGATTTCGCTCGGCGGGGTGCCGGCGGGACGCCGGTTACGCCGGGGAGGCTGGTTCGGCGAGGTGGCGGCGGTGCTGGCCGTGACGCAGTTTGCCGTGCTGGGCATCCAGATGGCGCTGTTCTGGCAGGAAAACATGGGGAACTGGCAGGCGTTCCTGGACAGCCAGGCCAGGTTTATGGCGGGTACGGAAGGCGCCGACAGCATTACCGCCTGGCGGGAGTACCTGCCGTACGTGGTGGTGGGCGCGGTGTTTGCGGGATGCTACATGGTCGCCCTGTTCCAGGCGCAGGTGCTGTTCGGCATACTGCGGCGCCAGGACGTGGATGGCCAGGCGCCCCAGCCCCAGGGACGGTTCGCGCTGACGCGGCCGGCGGACTGGCTGGTCTGGCTGGTCATCGCGTCCCTTGCGGGAGTGGTGGTAGACTATATCCATCCCAACGAGGTGGTGCGGTTTATCGCCTGGAACCTTGGCGTGGCACTGGGTGCGGTGTACTGGTTTAATGGACTGGGCATCGTGCTGTTCGGGCTGGAAGTGTTCAGGGTGCATCCCCTGGTGGGCATGGCCCTGCTGGTAGCGTTCATGGTGACCAGCCTGCAGGGCGTGCTGCTGGTGTTCGGGTTTTTCGACACGTGGTTTGACCATCGCCTGATGCTGGCCCGGCTGGCCGCGGCCCGCGGGCGCAACAATGGGGACGACGGGACAGGGTCACCCCCCGACGAAGCATGACAGGAAACAGGACAACGAAACGTCAACTCCGGCAAAACAGGTCCGGAAGAGACAGGAGACAAGTTCGATGAACGTGATTCTTTGCGAAGACGTGGAAAACCTGGGATCGGTGGGCCAGAAGGTGACGGTCGCGGACGGATACGCGCGCAACTACCTGATACCGCGCAAGTTGGCGGTTCCGGTGGACGCGGCGAGCGCGAAGCAGATCGAACATGAAATGCGTATCATCCGCAAGCGCGAAGAACGCCGCCGGGCGGAACTGACGGCCCTTGCCCGCCGGATCGAAGGGCTGACCCTCGAGTTCGAGATGCGGGCCGGCGAACACGACAAGCTGTTCGGATCCGTCACCACGGCCATGATCGCCGAAAAACTGGCCGAGGCGGGGTTCGAGGTGAGCCGGAAAACCATCATGCTGGAAGAGCCGATCAAGGCCCTTGGCATTTACTCGGTGGTGGTCCGGCTGGCGGGCGGCATCGAGGCCAGCGTGAAGGTGTGGGTGAAAGGCCTGGAAGGCGAAGTGACCACGGAGACCGAGCCGGTTGAGGTGGACGAGGACGACGAAGACGACGAAGACGACGACGAGGAATAACCCGGCCTGACCACGGTGCGGCTCGCCTGGCAATGGGGACGCCAGCGACAGACCGGGGGAAATGAATCATGGTGAGACAGAAGCGCGCGCAGCAGGACGACCCGGTGCGACCGGTTACGGGCGATACCACGCCGCCGTATGACGGGGAAGCGGAACGGGCGGTGCTGGGCGCGATGATGGTGCGCGCCGACGCGGTGGCCGCGGTGGTGGAAGTATTGCGGGAAAACCTGCCGGACACGTTTTATTTTCCCGCGCACCAGGCGATCTACGATGCCATCTTGTCCCTGTTTCGCCGCAACCAGCCAACCGATCCAGTCCTGGTGCGCCAGGAACTGCACCGGATGGGGCTGCTGGAAAAGGCGGGAGGGGCCACGTACCTGGCGGAACTCACCGACGCGTTTCCGAGTTCGGAGCACGCCGAGTACTACGCCCGGATCGTGCTGCAGAAGGCCATGCAGCGTCGGCTGATCGCCGTGTGCGACCGTACCCGGGCGCTGGCGTACCAGGGCCAGGAAGACGTGGATCACCTGCTGGAAATGGCGGAGCGGGAGATCTTCAGCCTGAACCAGCAACGGCACCTGAACCCGGTGTACTGGGTGGGGGACCTGGTGGCGGACGCCGAGGCGCGGTTCGAACGGTTGCGGGAAAATCCTTCCGACCTGACGGGGGTTCCATCCGGGTTCAGGCCGCTGGATCGTCTGCTGTCGGGGTTTCAGCCGTCCGACATGGTGGTGCTGGCCGCGCGGCCGTCGGTGGGCAAAACGGCCCTCGCGCTCAACGTCAGCCTGAACGCGGCCCGGGCCCTGCCGAATCGGACCGTGCTGATTTTCAGCCTGGAAATGGCCAAGGAGCAACTGGTCAACCGGCTCCTGTGCCTTGCCGGCGACGTGGACATGGGGCGTTTACGGAACGGGTTCTTCTCCGCGGTGGAACTGGAGAAAGTCCGGCGGGCGGCGGAAGAAATACGTAACCTGCCGATTTTCATCGATGAAACCGCCGGCATGACCCCGCTGGAGATGCGCTCCAAGGCGCGCCGGCATGCCGCGCAGCATGACCTGGGTCTTGTCGTCATCGACTACCTGCAGTTGATGCACGTGGGCCGACAGGTGGAAAACAGGCAGGCCGAAATTGCCGAGATTTCCCGGTTCATCAAGAGTATGGCCCGGGAGTTGCGCGTGCCGGTGCTGACCCTGTCGCAACTGAGCCGCGAGGCCGACAAGGACGAACGGGGCGAGCCGAAACTGGTGCACCTGCGCGAGTCGGGCGCGATCGAGCAGGACGCGGACGTGGTGCTGATCCTGTTCCGGCCCAATCCCCAGCGCAGTGATGAATTGTGCGTGAAGGTGGCCAAGCACCGTAATGGTCCCACGGGACGGTTCAACCTGCTGTTCAAGCCGGGCATGCAGAAGTTTGTGCCCATGGATGACAGTGATCCGGCGGTAAAAACGGCGGTCGCGGTCAACGCGGCGATCGATGAGCCATCCGAACTGGGAGGGGATGGCTACGTGGAGGATGATCTGCCTCCCTTCGACTGAACAATCGCACACAGTTAACGTCACAGGAGAGCAAGCATGTTTAAAGGATCGTACGTGGCCCTGGCTACCCCCTTCAACGAGGACGGCTCCGTTGATTTCGACGCGTACGGGCGGCTGGTGGACTTTCAGCTGGAAAACGGCACCGATGGGCTGGTGCCCTGCGGCTGCACGGGCGAGGCCGCCACGCTGAGCCACGAGGAACAGAAACAGTGCATCCGGTTTGTCGTGGAACGGGCGGCGGGCCGGGCGAAGGTGCTCGCGGGCACGGGATCCAACAGCACGCGGGAAGCGGTGGAACTCACGAAATTCGCCGCGGAAGCGGGCGCGGATGGCGCGCTGCTGATCACGCCATACTACAACAAGCCCACGCCCGCCGGGCAGGTTGCCCATTACGAGGCGGTGGCCAGGGCGGTGCCGCGCCTGCCGATCATGCTGTATAACGTGCCGAGTCGCACGGGCACGAACATGCTCCCGGCCACGGTGGCGCGGTTGAGCAAGGTGGATAACATCCAGGCCATCAAGGAAGCGGCGGGCAGCGTGGACCAGGTCAGCCAGATCCTCTCCCTGTGCGACATCACGGTGATGTCCGGAGACGACAGCCTCACCCTGCCGATGATGGCGGTGGGCGCCACGGGCGTGGTGTCGGTGGCGGCGAACGTGGCGCCGGGACCGGTGGCCGAGATGTGCCGCCGCGCCCTGGCGGGGGATTTCGCCGGGGCCCGGGAAATCCACTACCGCCTGATGCCGCTGTTCAAGGCTCTGTTCATTGAAACGAATCCCATGCCGGTGAAGGCGGCCCTGGCCCGGATGGGACTGATCCGGAACGTGCTGCGGTTGCCGCTGGTTTCCTTGAGCGAGGAAAAAGCCCCCGAACTGGAGGGCGTGTTGCGGAACCTCGGCCTGGTGTGATCCGCGGTCAGGGGGGCGCGGAACGCCGCGGAGGTATGCCCGGGAGATGCCGACCCGAACTGTAGAGGCCGCCCGGTTGGCGGAACATCCGTTCTTCGCGCGGCTGGAGCCCGCCACGCGCGAGCGGGTTGCCCCGTTGCTGGTGTCCCGGGAGTACGCGAAGCGGCAGATCGTCTATTTTCCCGACGAAACCTGCGATTACGTGTACTGGGTGATTCGGGGCAGGGTGCGGGTGGTCCGGTCTGGGCCTGAAGGCCGGGAAGTCAACGTGGCCCTGGTAGGCCCCGGCGAACTGTTTGGCGAATCCGCCCTGGAAGAATCGTACCGGCGGGGGGAATACGCCGAAACCGTGGAGATAGCGACCCTGATGCTGATGCGGGTGGAGGAGTTCCGGAAACTGTGCCGGCTGTTTCCCGACCTGGCGTTCGCGGTGGCGAGCGAGACCGGTCGGAAGTTACGCCGGGCGTGGGATAGCCTGGCGGAAGTTTCCTTCTGGCCCGTGCGGCGCCGGCTGGCCGCGGCCCTGGAACGGCACATGGATCCCAGGGGGCAGGTGGTGCGGCTGACGCATCTTGACCTGGGGCGGCTCGTCATGGCGGCCCGCGAGACGGTATCGGCGCACCTGCTGCGACTCGAGCAGGCGGGGATACTGGAACTGTCCCACCGGAGCGTCCACGTGCTGGATCCCGAAAGGCTTCACCGGCTGGTGACGGGCGAGGAACCATGATCGGCTTTTCCGTGAACGCGCGCGCGGTGTCGAACAGGGAAACCCCCGGGGTTGCGGTGCCATGAAACGGATTTCGGGATCGCTGGAAGAGCGGATGGTGACGCTGAAGGCGTGCGCCCTGTTCAGCGAACTGGATGAGGGGGGGATCCGCGCGCTGGCTTCCCGGGCATCGTTCCGGGCATACGACAAGGGCGAGATCCTGTTCCACTCCGGCGAAACGGCGGATGGCATGTACCTGGTCGCGGATGGCCTCGTGAAGGTTTACCGCCTGGGACCGGATGGCCGGGAACAGGTGATCCACCTGTTTGGCCGCGGGGAACCGGTCGGGGAAGTGGCCATGTTCGAGGGCACGAGTTTTCCCGCGTCGGCCATGGCCCTGGCACCGTGTCGCACGCTGTTCCTGCCCCGGGATGCCTTTCTGCGGACGGCCCGGGAGGATCCCGATTTTCTGATGCGCCTGCTGGCGGTGCTTTCGCGGCGGCTGCGGCGGTTCGTGGACCTGATCGAAGCCCTGTCCCTGAAAGAGGTTTCGGCGCGTCTGGCGGCGCGCCTGCTGGAAATGGCGGAAGAGAGCGGAGGGAAGCGAATCCGGATCCCGGGATCCAAGGCCACCCTGGCGGCGCATATTGGCACGGCACCCGAAACGCTCAGCCGCCTGCTCAACCGGTTTCAGCAGGAAGGGCTGATCCGCGTGGAAGGGCGGGAGATCGAGGTGTTGCGCCCCGACCGGTTACGCGCGCTGGCGGAGTCCGGGGAATAGGGATTATCCGGCAGTCCCTTCATGGGGGTATAATCTCAGGACGAACTGGCCTGTTTCCGGACCCCAGGGTCCGCGTGAAGTATGAGAACGTTCATGAACCTTTCCTCTGGCGTGCATGACCATACCCTTTCTGATCCGCTGATCATCGCGGGACGCCGTTTTCGTTCCCGGCTGATGATCGGTACGGGGAAGTTTCCGTCGGCGAAGGCGCTGCGTGATGCCGTGGCGGCCAGCGGCGCGGAGATTGTGACGGTGGCCCTGCGCCGGGTGGACCTCTCCCGCCCGGAAGAGGGCGATATTCTCTCCGCGCTGGATCCGGACCGGCAATTGATTCTACCGAACACGAGCGGCGCGCGCACGGCGGAAGAGGCGGTTCGCCTGGCGCGCCTGGCCCGTTCGGCCGGGTTGCCCCCGTGGGTGAAACTCGAGTTGACGCCGGAGCCCAGGTACCTGTTACCGGATCCGGTTGAAACGTTGCGGGCGGCGGAACTTCTCGTGAAGGATGGTTTCGTGGTGCTCCCGTACATCCAGGCTGACCCGGTTCTTGCCCGGCGGCTTCAGGATATCGGTACGGCGACGGTGATGCCCCTGGGCGCGCCGATCGGCAGCAACCGCGGCGTGCGGACCCGCGACATGATCCGGATCATCATTGAACAGGCCACGGTGCCCGTGGTGGTGGACGCGGGGCTGGGCGCGCCGTCCCATGCCGCCGAAGCGATGGAGTTGGGCGCGGACGCCGTGCTGGTGAACACGGCCATCGCGGACGCGGCGGACCCGGCGGCCATGGCCCGGGCCTTCGCCATGGCCGTGGAGGCCGGACGGCTGGCCTGGCGCGCGGGCATGGCGCCCGAACGGGAGGGCGCGGAAGCGTCGTCGCCCCTCACGGGTTTTCTGTTTGAACGATCCGGGGAAGACGCGCCGCGGGATTAATACCGCGAGTCGACCGGTTTACCGGAATAATTGGAAGCACGCTAACGGATAACGATTATGGCCTTCTCAAGTGAAATCCGGCAATGGCCGCCCGAAAGGGTTCGGGACCTGATCGCGTCGGCGACGCCGGCCGCGGTGGAGCGGGCCCTTGACCGGGAAAACCGCACGCCCGCCGACCTGGCGGCCTTGCTTTCCCCTGCCGCGCGGCCTTACCTGGAGCACATGGCACGCCTGGCCCGGCGACTCACCCGCCAGTACTTTGGCCGCACCATCAGTCTCTACGCGCCCATCTACATCTCTAACCTGTGCGCGGCGGATTGCGTCTATTGCGGGTTCGCGGCGAAATCGGGATTGCGCTTTCGCAGGGTCACCCTGGGGGATGACGAGATTCACGCCGAGTGCCGGTTTCTGGCGGAACGGGGGTTTCGGCACGTGCTCCTGCTGACCGGGGAAGCCCCCAAAAGAGTACCTCCCGAACGGATCGCGGCGGCCGTGCGCGTCGCGGCGGAATATTTCCCGTCGGTATCCGTGGAAGTCTACGCGATGGATACCCCTGGTTACGCGCTGCTGGAATCGGCAGGC
>JAGPFE010000083.1 GCA_018056705.1 Candidatus Hydrogenedentota bacterium
CGCGGGGAGGAGAATCTGCTGTCAAGCCACTCCGGAAAAAGGTGTCATTTCGACGAACGTAGTGAGGAGAAATCTTGCGTTCCGCCTAAGCGGGAGGGAAAGATTTCTCGCTGCGCTCGAAATGACATGATGGGGGAAATGACAGGGTCAGTCGGAGTGCATGACGGGCGGGAATGACAGGGTTAAGGGGTAGAGGGGAAAGCTTTCTCACCGCGATGCAATGTAAGACCTGAGCGAATTCCACTTGAACGCACAGCTTGTCATTTCGACGAACGTAGTGAGGAGAAATCTTTCGTTCCGCCTGGACGGGAGGGAAAAAGATTTCTCGCTGCGCTCGAAATGACAGAGGGGGGGCGAAATGACAGAACAGGGTATTCCCGCCTGGGAGAGGAAATGCCCCCATATAAAAGGGCATTCTGTCGCGCGGCAGGAGGGATGGTTCGGGTCGCAACGGCTGGGACTGGCGAGGAACCCGGTGTCGCACGAGATTTCAAAAGGGATGAGAAAACCTTCCGATCTCGAGGTCGAGGTTCCAACTGTTCCGCCTGATCCAATATATTCGGACATCCCAGCGTACGTGCCGCTGGCCGGTCGACGTAGAAGTTATGAATGACACGATGCTGGCCGTAAAAGGTCCCGGCAGGGCACACGTGTTTTCCATGGATTCGAACCTAGTCCCGCCATTCCATGTCTTCCATATCGGCGGTAAGGACACTGTCGGTGCGCTCAAGGAACACCGCGGCCACGCACATCTTCCATATCGGCGGTGAGGACACGGATCCATGGATGGGACAGGGGTGATCCCGACCGGTATTGTTCGGGTCGTTCTGGGTAGCGATGGCACGCTGATCCTGGGGCAGCGCGGGCAAGGTTACCGGCAGATCGACGTCCTCCCGGAGCCATAATGCGCCCCCGACAGCAAGACCGCGCGACCTACCGGGTGTCCTTCGTGGAGAATCGTTTTTCCGGGCCACGCCTTCAGCAGACCCCGGAAGCGCGTCCTGACTCCCCCACGGCACATGAAGCACGTGCCTATTGCCGAAAACCGCCAGGCCCTGGTGTCCGGGGTAAGAGGGCGCGCACGCCGTTTACATCGCGCGGGCGATTCTGCTGGATTTCCCGGGAGACCTGGAAAGGATATTTTTGCCCGCAGGGATTCCGTTATGATTTGATTTCCAGCAGGAGTAGACTATGCCCTGAACGGGCTGAACGGTTTCCGGCACGCGCGCGGTTCCCAGATGGCTTCAGCAATCCGCGGCGATTTCCGGTTCACCAGAGCAACACCATCCGAACCGCCATGCGCCTGGTGGCAAGGAGACGCGTTATGGCCGAGGTGACAACCCTGACCCGCGAACTGGTTGCCTCGTGGTTGCCCCCACGCCCACGGGATGCCCACAAGGGGATCTTTGGCCATCTGCTCGTGGCCGCAGGCAGCCGTGGCATGACCGGCGCGGCGTTTCTCGCCTGCGACGCGGCGCAACGTTCCGGGGCAGGCCTGGTGACCCTTGCCGTGCCCGCCCCGCTGGCGGACATTGCCGCCGCGCGCATGACCGAGACCATGACCCTCCCCTGCCCCGCGTCGTCCGAGGATGCTTTTGCTCCCAACGCGACGCAGACGGTACTGGATGCCCTGTCTACCCGGAACGCCCTCGCGCTGGGTCCCGGCTTGTCCCGCCATACCGGCGCGATCGCTTTTGCCCGAAGCCTTGCCAGGAGGGCCCCGGTTCCCGCGGTGATCGATGCGGACGCCCTGTGGGCGCTGGCGGAAACGGGCCCCTTTGCCGGGTTCGTCCCGGATGATGTCCCTTCCAGGGTCCTCACCCCCCATCCCGGCGAGATGGCCCGCCTGACGGGACGCGCCGTCACCGAAATTCAAGCGGATCGCGTCGACACGGCGCGACGGTATGCCGCCAGGTGGCACGGCATCGTGGTGCTTAAGGGCCATGGCACGGTGATCGCCGCGCCCGATGGGCGCTGTTATGTCTGTCCCCGGGGCGGGTCCGGTCTTGCCCGAGGCGGATCCGGGGACGTGCTGACCGGTATTACCGGTGCCCTGCTGGCCCAGGGGGTGCCACCGCTGGAAGCCGCCGCGATCGCGGTCTTTACCCACGCGACGGCTGGCGACCTGCTCGAACAGGCCGTTGGCGCCCGCGGCATGACCGCCGGTGACCTTGTCCGGGCGCTACCATGGGCGTGGCGTGAAATCGAATCCGGTGAACCGGCTTCCAGCGCACGTGGCCGGGCATTCCCGGCCGGCACGGACATGCCTGTATGACACTTTCCGGCGACAACGAACTGAAACGGCTGGGGGAGTTCGGTTTTATCGACACCTTTACCCGCACCTTGCGCGCGGGACCCGATGTGGAACTCGGCCCCGGGGACGATTGCGCCCTGGTCCGGGTTAACACTGGGCGCATGCTGCTCAGCGCCGACGCGTCCGTGGAAGACGTTCATTTCCGACGGGATTGGGGAGCCCGGAACATTGGATGGCGCGCCATGGCCTCGGCCTTAAGCGATATCGCGGCCATGGGGGGCAAACCGCTCGCCGCGCTCGCGTCCGTGGCCCTGCCGCCAGACCTGCCCGATGGCTATGCCCTGGACCTGTGTGCCGGCCTGGCCGAAGCCGCGGAAGCCGTCGATGCCTGCCTGGTAGGAGGAGACGTGGTTCGATCCCCCCATCGATTGTTCATCGACGCGCTGGTTACCGGGCAACCGACCGCCGGACGGGTGCTTACCCGAGGCGCGGCCCGGCCCGGTGATCTCGTCGCGGTCACCGGCGCGCCGGGATTAGCCGCGGCGGGCGTCGCCGCGCTGGAGCGAAACCTGTCCCCGCCGGACTCTATACGCACCGCCACCCTTCGGCCCCAACCCAGGATTGCCCTCGGCCAAGCCCTCGCCGCCCTCGACGGCGTGCGCGCCGCCATCGACGTCAGTGATGGTCTCCTCCGGGACCTTGGCCATATCGCGCGCCGCGGCGGGGTTCAAATCCACTTGGAAACCGCCCTGCTGCCTGTCCCGTCGGAACTTGAGGTCCTTTGCGCGAACCTGGAACTCTCACCCCTCGATTGCGTCCTTACCGGGGGCGAGGCTTACGAACTGGCGGTCACCGTGGCCCCGGAGGCCTGGGACCTTGCCTCCCGCGCGGCAGAAAACATCGGCATCGCGCTGCACCGGATCGGGATTGTAGTTGAAGGCCCCCCGGCAGTGCTTGTCGATGGCGCGCTACCCTCGTCCCGTCCAGGCTTTGATCACTTCGGTTGAGTGACCCCAACGGCCTGCCTGTAATAGGCCGGTTCGTTCCCTGGGCGCCACTTGATGTTACACCCCATGCTGGGCTTCTGATGCGAGGGCGGCGGATCTCCCCGGAGCATCGCTTCCACGGCATTCCGAAGATCCCGACCCGTCACGGGGATCGAACTGTTCGGGCGCGAGTCGTCTAATTGCCCCCGGTAATACAGTTCCCTGTTTCGGTCAAACAGGAAAAAGTCCGGGGTACAGGCTGCCCCGAAAGCGATGGCCGTCTGCTGATCCCTGTCGTACAGGTAAGGGAACGAGTATCCCGCCGCGTCTTTCTCAATAGCCATCTGTTCGGGCGCGTCTTCGGGATACTGGGCCACGTCGTTGGACATGATCGCCACCACGCCCACGTTCCGCGCCTGCAGGTCCCGGCCCAACCGGGCCAGTTCAGCGCGCACCCACTTCACGTACGGGCAGTGATTGCATATGAACATGACCAGCAGGCCGTCTTTGTCATGAAAATCTTCGGGGCCGTACATCCGGTGGTCGGTGTCTGGCAACCGGAACACCGGTATCCTGGCCCCGATCGGCAACATCATGGTCGATTCCGTCCTGGCCATCTACTTTACCTCTTGGATTCCTCACCACTGGCGTGGCTGTTCAGAAACGTACTCTCTGAACATTCCCCGCCAACGCCATATTCCGGTTTCCGGCGGTGCAGACCGATCCCATCCGGGAAACCGGACTTTCGAAAGGCGCCCGGGTTACCGATCCGAATCCGGCGACGTCGATGAGTCGGCCTGTTCCGACTCAATGGCCGCCAGCCGTGCCAGTTCCTCCTGGCTCAGGTCGTCTGGAGGAGGGGTCACGATTGGCGAACGCGTTATTCCGGATGGTTCCTCCGGCGCGGCTGGTTCCGACGTCCGCGGCGTGGAAACCGTGCTGGCCGGCTTTTCAGGCGAGGCAATTTCATCCGAAGCGCCGGAAGGTTCACGCGTGTCCAGCATCACCGCGGCCAGGGGAGGACGGGGAAGCGCCGCCGTCGCGGTCTCCGCTTCCATTTGCTCCTGGACCCGCCGGGTGATCTCGCGCGCGTCCACTTCAATGCCTTCCACTTCCAGGTTGACCCGCACCTGTCCGCCCAGGCCCATCGTCAGTCGCACCGCCTCCTCGATGCAGTTCGCCACCACTTCCGCGGTACGCTTCAGGCCTTGTCCCATGGTGTCCCGCAACCACAACCGCGTGGTGACCTCGAGGCTGCGTCCGTCCTTGAGGGGGTGCAATATCACCGTGGCTTTCCGGATTTCCGGCAGGGACCGCGCCACCTCCGTCACGCCCCTCCGCAACGCGTTCAGATCCACCCGGACCTCGCCGTGCTCGGTCCGGAACCGCATGTACCGTTGCCGCCACCTGGTCAGCAACAGCACGGCCGCGCCCCAGAGTACCAGTACCACGCCAAGGCCGAACCGCGTGATTCTTGGCACCGCGGGGTGGTCCAGCAGACCTGGCGCCCATGACATCATCCAGCCCCGCAACGCGGGCTTGACCACGTTACCCGTGTCCGCCGCCGTCACCACCAGCCACATGCCTCCCATGAACACCACCAGCGCAAGTATCGCCATTACCAGTTTCTGTTTCACGGCGTGATCCTCCGTGTTGTGTTCACCGCCGGTCGAGCCGGTTCGCTTCATGGCGATTCCGGACGCGGCAGGTATTCGTCGATCAGGTCCGGGGCGATGTCGCCCCGCCTGAAGCGGTTTCCGCGCAGTATTCTGGCGCAAAGCCCTGCCGTGTTGCGAATCGCCCCGAGGTGCGTTTCATCCAGGGCGCAGGCCAGCCGGTCGATCGCCTCGAACCGGTCCCGGCCCCGCGCGATGATCTTCGCCGCGAGCGAATCGTAATACCTCGGGATTTCGCACCCCGCGTACAGGTGGGTATCCACCCGGATGCCCGGTCCTCCCGGCAGGTGTAACTGGTCTACCCGGCCTGGACATGGCCGGAAATTGTGTTCCGGGTCTTCCGCGTAAATCCGCGCCTGGATCGCCGATCCTTCCGGGGTCACCTGCGTGTACCCCAGCGGCTCACCCGCCGCCAGGCGGATCTGTTCCCGCACGAGGTCGATCCCCGTCACCTCCTCCGTGATCGTGTGCTCCACCTGGATCCGCGCGTTAAACTCGATGAAGTAAAACTGGCCCGATGGCGCGAGCAGGAATTCGGCCGTTCCCGCGCTGGTGTAGCCGATGGCCCGGGCGGCTTTCACGCCAGCCCGGAGCAGTTTCGCCCGGAGCGTGTCTCCGAGGGCAGGACTCGGGGTTTCCTCGATCAGTTTCTGATGACGCCGTTGAATGGTGCATTCCCGTTCCCCAAGGGCGATGACCCGGCCCGTCTGGTCGCCCAGGACCTGCACCTCGACATGTCGCGCGCCGTCGATGAATTTTTCCAGGTACACGCCCGCGTTGCCGAAGGCCGCCGCCGCCTCATTCTGGGCCATGCCAACCGCGTGCTTCAGGGCGGCTTCGTTCAGGGCAAGCCGCATGCCCTTGCCCCCACCACCGAATGCCGCCTTCACCAGCACCGGGTATCCCAGTTTTTCGGCAACGGTCACCGCCTCATCCACCGACTGCACGGTCCCCTCTGACCCGGGCACCACCGGCACGCCCACCCGCGCCACGGCCGCCCGGCAGGCCGCCTTGTCCCCGCTCAGCGCCATGGCTTCCGGCGTCGGCCCGATCCATCCCAGTTTGCATTCCCGGCAGATCGTGGCAAACCGCGCGTTTTCCGACAGAAACCCGTAGCCCGGGTGAATGGCCTGCGCGTTCGCTACCTCCGCCGCCGCGATAATGCTCGGGATTTTCAGGTAACTTTCCAGGGGCTCCGGGGGCCCAATACAGATCGCCTCGTCCGCGAGGTGGGCGTGCAGCGCGTCCCGGTCCGCCGTTGAGTACACCGCCACCGTGGTGATGCCCATCTGGCGGCACGCCCGGATGATCCGTACCGCGATCTCTCCCCGGTTGGCGATCAGGATCCGCCGGAACATGGCCTCTCCCCTCACGCCAATGGCCGCACGGCGAACAGCGGCTGACCGTATTCCACCGGCTCCCCGTTACGTACCAGCACCTGTTCCACGATTGCCGGCACCTTGGCCGTCACCTCGTTCATGATCTTCATCGCTTCCACGATGCACACCACCTGGCCCGCGTCCACCGTGTCGCCCGGTTGCACGAACGGGGGTTCCCCCGGACCCGGCGCGTCGTAAAACGTGCCCACCATGGGTGAATCGATCGTGATGAGCCCCTCTTCCAGCCGGGGGCTTTCCTCGCCGGCTTTTCCCTTCGCGCCCATGCCAGGCGCGTCACCCATTCCCATACCCGCTCCCGGAACGGTTGCCGGTACCACGGGCACCACCGCTCCCCCGGCGATGATCTCCGTCGTGGTTTTTTTCGCCAGCCGGATCCGCCTGCCGCCTTCTTCAATCTCTATCTCGCTCAGGCCGGTCGACTCGAACAGCCGGATTAGTTCCTGTAATTCCGATAAATCCATGAGATAGGCTCCCGTGCCGTACGGCTGGATTATAACCGATTCCCGGTATAGCCGCCCCGCTTCTATTCCTGCCCGAGCATCTTCGTCCTTAAATTCTATAATTTATAGGCTCGACTAACCCCTGTCATTCCGACAGACCTTGTCATTTCGCCCCCCCTCTGTCATTTCGAGCGCAGCGAGAAATCTTTCCCTCCCGTCGAGGCGGAACGAAAGATTTCTCCTCACTTCGTTCGTCGAAATGACAACTTTTTTCCGGAGTGGCGTGACAGACAGCAGATTCTCCTCACCGCGTTCGTCGCAATGGCAGCATGTTTTAAGTCCATCCTCGTTATCCCCGCCCGAGTCCCCACCTTAACCCAAACCTTAATCCTGTCACCTCGAGCGCCTCTGGCATTTCTACATTTCATGTCATTTCGAGCGAAGCGAGAAATCTTTCCCTTTTCTCTCTTCCTCCTTCTTCCCCTCACAACGCGCGGGATCCAGCGCGCGCGGCCCATGCCGGTCCCATTCACGTATGCTCTCAGTGCCATGCCCCTGTTCCCGTGAGCCGAGGAGATGCCCGCGGCAATCCTGGCGCGCCTGCCCAGAGCGGTCCCCGGTTCCAGGCCTGCCGGCGGTCC
>JAGPFE010000084.1 GCA_018056705.1 Candidatus Hydrogenedentota bacterium
CGCCTGGATTAAGGTTCCACAGTGGAACACGGGATCGGGGGATTATTTCCAGATCCAGGCGAACGGCAGCCCGGTTTTCTCGATCAATGACTCCAACAGCAGCATGTACGCGACGGGCGACTGGGTCAAGATAACTGCCACGTTGCCCTTGAGTGACCCGATCAACCTGACCTTCGAGGCATCCACCTCCACCCGAACGGCCGCGCCTTCCATCATCGTGGTCGGCGCGGCGGAGGTCGGCAGCGTGGATCCCGGGACGAATCCATCGAACCTGCTCGGCCTCAACACGGCCGTGGCACTGCCCGTGCCGGGTCTTGGCGTTTCCCTGCCCCCGGTCAATGCCGTTTCTTCCGTCCTGGCCTACCGGGGTAACGAGGTTCTGCGTTTTGGTGGCGTCGGGTACCCGGGTATTTCGTTCCGGGTCAGCGCGCCGCAACGCTCCGGGAACGGCACCGACCGGCTCGAGTTGCTCGTGAACAACGCGTCCGTGTGGACCGTCATGGAAAGCGATTCGATGCTGTCCACCGCGTGCGGGCTGGTGGAACTGGCCCCGGTCGATCCGGGGGGTACCCTGAACCTTGTTTTCGCGGCCAACCTGCTCAGCACGGGCAATAGCGCGACCGACACGATTTTCGTGGTGGATGACGTATGCGTGACGCCGGTCTGTACCCTCTGGCGCGATCTGGATGCCACGATCGACCCCTGCGCGTGGTCCATGACGCCCAGTTTCGACACCGCGGGATCCTGGACGTCCTATGGTCCCGCGGGCCCATTGACCACGCCTATGGTTCGCGCCACCACCTCCGCGTGCTCGCCGGACAAGGCCGCCGTGTTTACGGTCCTGTCGACCACGGAACGGAAGGCCGTGATTACCCTGCAACAAACCGGGATCAACCTGCCTTCGGGCCCGTCGGAACTGACGTTCCACCTGACCGCCAACGGCGCGGCGAGCGACCGGCTGCTCTGTAGCCTGAACGGACAGGCCCTGACCCCTGTGTTTTCCGCGGCTGACCCCGACTTGGCCTCCGGCCGGGAGGTCTCTCTGAGTATCCCGGAATCGTTGTGGGGCGTGCCGAATGCCACGCTGGAATTCCAGGCGATCATTGCTCCGTCCCTGGCCACAGACCTGGGTTTCAAGATTGATGACGTCACCATCAGCCAGACGGCGACCGGTACCCTGTTTATCCTGGATGGCAACGCGCGACTCACCGCGCGGGGCGTGACCTTCGAAAACGGTAGTCCGGCCTTCTCGCTACGGGATCAGAGCACCCTATGCGTGACCCGGAGCCTGATAGGGGCACCCAGCGGGCCGGGCGTCATTCTGAACCATACCTCCAACGCCGAAATCGCGTGCAGCGTAATTGACGGTGGAGGCGGTATCCGCAATGACGGCACGGGCCGGCTGATGCTGTTCCAGACCACCTTCCCCGACGGCGCGCCGGGAGGTTCGGGACCCATTGATGTGGTGGCGTCCATCCTGATGGACGGCATTTCCGGTTCGACCGCGCGGGTCATTCTCAGCTACGTGCCGGACCACCAGTATCCCTCACCGGATGAGGCCAATTTCCCCAACCTGGACAGTAACTCGTTCTCGGTGCGGTTCAGCAGATTAGGATGGCCCGGGAAACTTGAGGACACCCTGGAAAACCTGAACCTGCGTAACCCCCAAAACGCTGGAGACCTGCCTGAGTGGGCGACGGTGGGCTGCGCGTCGTTCGGGCTGGACTTCGAAGGCGACTTCCGCAGTGCCAGCGACGGACTCATGGCCGGTGCCGACGAACTCGGCGGCGGCACGGGCGGCGATCTGCCGCGATGGGTGACCTGTGACGTAAGTCCCCGCATGGTCGGCCAGGGCGCCAGCGTGCGCGTCCGAGTGGAAACGCTGAACATCGACCTGGCCAATGGCGCGCTGGTGCTGGTACCCGAAGAACCCGTGGCGGGCGTTCCCGGCCAGGTGGACAATCCGGCGCACGTGGTGGTTATCCCGCTGAACAATGCCGCGGCCGACGAAGCATCCCTCACGTTGACGTTCGGCAATCCGTTCCAATTCCGGTCCTCACTCAATACCCCCGTCTGCACGGACGGCCGGATTCAGATTTATTTGCGGGACAGCAGCGGCGCGCTGTACGGACCGGGTAAAAACGAGGACGTTATCGAACCACAGGTGCGCCTGAACTGGTCTTTCCTGGTCGACACGCTGCCGCCGGAACTGGTGGTGCTTCCCGGAAACGGGAACAGCCAGGCGGGATCTCCCCGGGTGGTTTCATCGTCGGACAATGTCCTGGCGGCGGGGGGGCCCGGGGGCTGGCCGCCTCTCCAGTTCGTCATGCCGGCATCCTACGGGATCATTGACACCGTCGGGCCGCAGGCTACCCCCGACACGAAGGCGAAGGACCGGCACGTGTTCCTGAACGCGCCGGCAGGACAGCCCCTGCAACTCACGCTGGAAGCGCGCTTCACGGATCCAAGACCCAAGAATAACGTGGGACAGGTATTCAACCTGCTGACAGTTTCAGGGTTCGGCGCCCAGAATATAGACCTGGCGGAGAACAGTCCCATCAACACTTACCTGGGGTCGGTTGCGGGTTCTGGGACCGGCCGGTTATCCCCGGTTTCGACCGGCACGGTGGTCCGGTACCAGTTGCTGCCCGGCTCGGCCGCGGGTGAGAGCGTCACCATGATCTGGACCTGCCAACTCGACGAGACGGAAGGCCTGAAACTGGCCGCGCAACCCCAGGCCAAGGACCGGGCAGGCAACGAGAGCAAACAACCCGCTTTCGCCATGAAGATCTGGTGGTTCCAGAACGCCCGGGCTGAATTTTCGGTTGGGCCCCAGGGCGTGGTGATCAGAAAGCCGCGGTTCGAATGGCGGATGGCCCGGCCATTCACTTTCGCCGCGGACGAGATCTTCCCCTGTTTCCCGATCGCGCGGTACAAGTTGTGGAAGGCGGTAGACGCGGGACTTCCAGCGGCACAGACCCGCTGGGAAGCCCTGGGCGGCTGGAGTCCCTGGACACGGACGACCATTGAACTGGACAGCGCGGAACTTTACCAGTTGCAAAATGACCCGGGTCTGCAAGGGCAGATGATTCTCATCAGCATTATCGGCGGTGACGAGGCGGGTAACCTCCAACTGCCCGGTATCGCGGATGGCGCGACGTTGAACTCGCTGGCAGACCTGGAAAGCGCCGGCGTGGACTACCGGTGGTGGATCAATGGCGACTCGCGCGCCCAGACCAGCATAGAAACCGACGCGAAGGTCAACCTGTACTGGCGGATTGGCACCAGTAAAGTACGCGACTTCGGCGCGGCGCGGCGCGTGCCGGCGCCCCGGGAAAAAGACGCTGCCAACGGCGTGGTGGTGGATGCCGCGATTACATTGCGGGCCTTGCTGCCCAGCCGGGCCGCCAACATCGACCTGACGGCGGCGACCGCCCAGTCGGTGATCCACTGGACCCTGTTCCGCGAGGGCCAGCCTATCAAGGCCGAATCGGAACCCTACACGGGCACCGTGACACCCAACACGAACGGCGAGGCGGAATTCCAGTTAAGCGATGCTATCCAGGCACTGTTTAACGCGACGGGCCTCGAGATCGCGGACCCGAACCGACTGTTCGACACCGGGCAGAAGCGGGAAATCCGGTTCGTGCTGACCGCCACGGCGGAGGCGCTGATACCAGATGGCTCAGGCGGCATGACCAGCGTGAAAGACAGCACGCCAGCCGTCGTTGAATTCGCCGTCTACCCACCGGAAATATACGAAGGGATCCGGGACGAGCGGCCGACGCGCGTCTACCAGCGGAAGTAAAACCCCAGGGAAAAGGACCTTCTCCGCCCTCCCCGTCTCGGCGGGGAGGGCGTTTTATTTGGCCGTTCCCGCGTTCGTGTGGTAAGTTATCCGCGGATTTTTTCGCGCGCCCCCGACCAGCCAGCGGGGGACGCCTTGTTTCCAATCACCCGACGGTGTAACTGACATGGCACGTAAAACATCCCCCGAGCCGGTTTCCGGCGACGCGCGTCCGTTCATCCCCGCCATCATGGGCTGGGGTGGTCCAGCCATGCTGGTAGCGGGACTCGTGCTGATGCAACGCGCCAACGTCAGCATGGGGCGCTCGATGGACGGCGCGTGGTACGCGGGACTCGGCCTGTGCGTGGCGGGGGTGTTTTTCTGGCTCACGGCGGGCATGACGCGGGAACAGGTCTGGGAATGGCTCAAGGGCGCGGGGTTGGCCCTGGCCTGCGCGCTGATCATCCGCTGGGCCATCGCCGAGCCGTACCGGATTCCTTCCAGTTCCATGGAAACCACGCTGCATGGCGATCCGCGATTCGGTCGGGGCGACCGCGTGTTCGTCAACAAGTGGATTTACGGGATACGGGCGCCCTTCATGAACAAGCGGCTGTTTTACGGCAAGGCACCGCAGCGATGGGACATCGTGGTGTTCAAGTCCGTGGAACCGGACGCGATCCACAAGACGCTGGTGAAGCGGATCGTTGGCCTGCCCGGGGAACGGATTCACATCCGGCAGGGCAAGGTGTACGTCAATGGCGAACCCCTGTCGATCCCCGATTTCATGCCCCCCGGCATGTATTACACCTCGCCGCCGGACGCCCGCTACGGGATCCTCGCGGACGACCAGTATTCGCTTGTCCCGCCCGGACACTACCTCGTGCTGGGAGACAACAGCGCGCAGAGCCGTGACGGACGCTATTTCGGCTGGGTGCCGAACGAACACATCGTGGGACGAGTAGCCTGCATCTGGTGGCCCCCCTCGCGGTGGCGCGACTTCACGGGATTTTCCCGGACCCTGTGGTGGCGCGGCAGCGTGATCGCGCTGCTGGCACTGGTGTTCACGAGGGCCTTCGTGGGACGCCTTTGGACGGTCCGGGCTGGCGAGCGGCGCACGCGACACGCCGTGTTTTTCCCCAGTTACGGGTTACGGATTCCGATGACCCGGAAGTGGCTGATCCGGTGGCGGGTTCCCGCGCGGGGAGACCGGGTACTTTGCCTGCTGACGGAAAAAGAATCCGGGAACGAAGCATACCTGCTGGGGACGGTGATCGGCGCCCCCGGAGACAGGCTTTCCCGGGAAAACGGCGAGCCCCGTCTGAACGGTAAAACGCTCGCGGAGTGGGGCGTCACGGCGCGCAGTATCCCCGAGATAGTGTGGGACGAGGAGACGGAGTCCGGAGGAAAAAGGGGTGGCCGGGAAATCGTCCTGAATGGCAGTTGCGCGATCCTGTCGGAGGAAATCGGCATGGGTCCGGATGAGCGGCGTCCGCGGATTCATGTTGTTCCGCTCCAGTCCGTCCTGGGCCGCTGTTACCCTATCCACGGGGTGGCGTCCTCCGTGATGCCGATATCCCCTTCCACATGATTCCTTCCATGGGCATTGCTTCCGTGTACATCCACGTGCCTTTCTGTCGAACCCGATGCCACTACTGCGACTTCGTGACCCGGGCGATTCCCGGCATGATCCCCGACACCTACGTGGACGGGCTGAGGCGGGAAATCGATCGAAAAACCGAAAACCTGGAACCGATCGCGACGTTATTTCTGGGGGGGGGCACTCCTTCCCTTTTGAGCCCTGATCAACTGGAACGCGTGCTGGATCGGCTGGATCACCGGGTGGGGTTACCCCGGGACGCGGAAATCAGCCTGGAGGCCAACCCCGACGATATCACCGCGCCGCTGGTCCAGTCGTGGCGCGCGCTGGGCGTGAACCGGGTCAGCCTGGGCATCCAGTCGCTGGATGACCGGGTACTCCAGTACCTTGGCCGACGCCACGACGCGCGCAAGGCGCGCCAGGCCATGGAACTTGTCGCGAACACCTTCGATAACTGGAGCGTGGACCTGATGTTCGGAGCCCTGCCCCGAAACACGCTGGAAGCCACCCTGGACGAGATCATCCGCGTGGCCCCCCCCCACCTTTCGGTTTACGGCCTGACCTGGGAACCGGGCACGCCCTTGTACGCCCGGCTGGACGAGGCGCCGGATGACGAGACGTGGCTGGAACTGTATGACACGGCTGAATCCATGCTTGTCGCCGGGGGCTGGGAACATTACGAGATTTCCAATTACGCCCGACCGGGACGACGATGCCAGCATAACCTGGTCTACTGGCGCAACGAACGTTACGAAGGCCTGGGCCCCGCCGCGTGGCGTTTTGATGGCATCCGCCGGGAAAGAAACCCGAATGGATTCCGAAAATGGCTGGCCCGACCGGGCGAACCGGACGCGTCCGAAGTGCTGTCCGACTTCGACATCCGGGTGGAAACCGTCATCCAGCACGCGCGGCTGGCGGATGGCATCGACCGTAACACTTACCTGGAGCGCTTCGGGGGGGACCTCGAAACCGATTTTGGCTCGGCATTGCGCCGATGCGTGGATGAAGGCCTGATGGAACCTCTCCCCGGGGATACCGGCTGGCGCCCCACGCCCCGGGGATTCCGTCTCAACAACCGGATCGGACTGCTGCTGCTGGAATGCCGTCCGACCCCGGCGGAGACAGACACCTCCCATGCCCACGGTGTGGCTGAAGCCCGGTGATCCCTTCCCGCCTACCGAACTCTGGGAGCCGGGCGGCCTGGTGGCGGTTGGTGGTGGAATGTCGGTGGAGCGATTGCTGGACGCCTTTTCACGGGGTATTTTCCCGTGGGATTTTTTCGAGGGCGATCCCCTGTGGTACTGTCCGGAAACCCGGATGGTGTTTGACCCGGCGACGTGGCGTCCGCGTCCCCGCCTCGCGCGGGCCATCCGCAAATCCGCGTTCCGGTTCACGGTAGACCGGGCCTTCCCGGAGGTCATTCGACGATGCGCGACGGTTCAGAGACCGGGACAACTGGGAACCTGGATCAAGCCGGCATATATCCGGGCCATGCTCCAGATGCACGTCCTGGGATTCGCGCATTCGGTGGAATGCTGGCGACATGACACGCTCGTGGGCGGACTGTATGGCGTGGGACTTGGGACCATATTCTGCGGAGAATCCATGTTTCACCTGGAACGGGACGCGTCAAAAGAGGCGTTTATCGCCCTGGTGGCGGCCTGTCGCCTGCTGGGGATCACCCTGATCGACGGCCAGATACCCAATCCGCACCTTGTTAACCTGGGGGGTACCGAAATCAACCGGGCACGATTCCTGGCGCTGCTGGATCGCTGCCTGCCCGATCCCCCGTACCGGGGCGCGCGGTGGATATTACCC
>JAGPFE010000085.1 GCA_018056705.1 Candidatus Hydrogenedentota bacterium
AACTTGAACAGCACCAGGTGGATCAGCATGGGTTAACTCCGGCGACGGGTACTGCTGGACAGGATGACCATCTGTTCCCGATACTTGGTCACGGTGCGCCGGGCGATGATCACGCCCTCCTTTTTCAGCATTTCGGCGATGGCCTGATCGCTGAGGGGATGGAGAGGATCTTCCTGGTCGACCAGTTCACGGATACGTTGCTGAATGGCCCGGGCGGATTGTTCCTCCCCGGTGTCGGTGACAAGGCCCCCCCCGAAAAACCATCGCAACTCGTAGATACCCTGGGGCGTCTGGGCGTATTTTTCCTTCACGGTACGGCTGACGGTAGCCTCGTGGATGCCGAGTTTTTCGGCGACGTCCCGTAGCCGGAGGGGCTTGAGCCGGGCGGGATCGCCGGTGTCGAAAAATTCTTCCTGGGTTTCGGCGATGACACCGGCCACGCGGGTCAGCGTCTGCTCGCGGCGGCTGAGATTGTGCAACAGTTCCAGGGCAGCCCTCCGTTTTTCCTTGAGGAATTTTTTCGTGTTGTCATCCAGTTCGCCCCGGGTGGATTGGCGCACCTCGTCGATGTAGGCGTCATTAAGCCGGATCTTGAAGACGCTGTCGGACGCGGGCACCGCTTCGTATTTCGGATCGCCGGGAACACGGCAACCCTCCGGTATCTCCTGGATGATGACCTCCGGCGTCACAATCGGGGGCGGAGAGGGTTGATACTCCCTTCCGGGCCAGGGGTCCAGGGTTTTAACTTTCCGGAAGACCTCTTCCACCTCGTTTTCGCTGATGTTCAGGTCCTGGGCGATGGACCGGAACTGGAGTTTACACAGGGCCGTGAAGTGATTGGCCAGCACGGTCTCCAGCAGGGTATCCCCCGGATACAGGCGTCGGGCCTGTAAGACCAGGCATTCCTGTATGGAAGTCGCGCCCACGCCCGCCGGTTCCAGGCCGCGGATGATTTCCAGCGCGCGATCCAGGGAGTCCCGGGGAATGCCGGACTCTTCGGCAAGTTCTTCCAGGGGATGAGAGAGGTAGCCGTTGTCGTCCAGTTGCATGACCAGGAATTCGCACAGGGTCAGCAGGTCGGCGTCGGACACCTGGGCCCGCAACTGGGCCATGAGATGGCTGTGCAGCGAGGTTTCCTGGGTGACGGAGTTGTAACGGTAATCCCAGACTTTTCCAAGGTCGGGATCAAAACTGAAGTCCGGCCCGTTCCAGGCGGGCGTGAAAGGGGTTTCCTCCAGCATCTGGCCATATTCCGGATTATCCGGGTCATCGTCGACCTGGGCTTCGGCCTCGGTGGTTTCGATGGGAGCCGGTTCCGGACGTTCCAGTTCAAGCAGGGGGTTCTGCTCCACCTGTTGCGCCAGGAACTGCTCCAGTTCCAGGGCATTCATCTGGAGCATGTGCAGGCCCAGGATCTGCTGCTGGCTCAGGGTAAGGGTCTGAACCTGTTTCTGGCTGAGTTGCTGTTCCAGTCTGAGCATGATGAACCCACTCTTTATATTCCTGCTTCCACCGGTTTAATTGTACGGGATTTCCCCGGATTTCTCAACCCTGCGTCCCAGAATCGCGGGGAAACAGCCAGGCTGGAAAAATGGAATTGCCAGGCGCGAGTGTGTTATGATTACGGCGATGGGGCGGTGTAGCTCAGTCGGTAGAGCAGCGGAATCATAATCCGCCTGTCGGGGGTTCGATTCCCTCCGCCGCCACCAGCGACATACGCGTGCCCGCAGGCATCATCCGAGCAACGCGGCACGGAACCGTTGATCGGTTACCATTCAGATCTTACCCGTGAATCATTTCGTTCTCCCCATCCCGCCGGGAATCGTTATTCCATGGATTCCGTTAACTTTGAAGTACTGAGGTAACCCGCGCCATGACTCACCGGACGAAACACTATTCCCTGCCGGAGGAGATCGCCAACAGCCTTACCCACGGGGTGGGGGTGGTGCTCAGCGCGGGATTCATGGCCGTGCTGGTGTATACCGCCTGGCGCACGGGGGATCCCTGGCGGGTCGCGGCGGCCCTGATTTTCGGCCTGTCTCTCCTGTTCATGTACCTGGCCTCGACGCTGTACCACGCCGTTCCGTCGCTTTCCCTCAAACACCTGTTCCGCACGCTCGACCATTGCGCCATCTACGTGCTGATCGCGGGCACGTACACGCCTTTTCTGCTCGTGTCGATGCGGGGTACCCTGGGGTGGACGTTGTTCTGCCTGGTCTGGGGGCTGGCGGTGCTGGGATGCGCGTGGAAAGCCTTTTTCGTGGGACGCTGGGACCGGTTGTCCACGCTCCTGTACGTGGGTATGGGATGGATCGTGCTGGTCGCGCTGAAGCCCGCTGTCATGGCGATACCTCCCGGCGCGATCCTGCTGATGCTGTTCGGCGGCCTGGCCTACACGGGCGGGGTGGTGTTCTACGTGTGGGACCGCTTACCCTTCAACCACGCCGTGTGGCACGGTTTTGTGCTGACCGGCAGCGCGCTGCATGCCGCCAGCGTGTTCGCGTACGTCATCCGGTAAGGACCCTGTTCAGGCACCCTGCCGGGCAGCGGTGACGTAGGCCCGGGTGGTATCCCGAAAAGCCGCGAGCGGCCGGGCAAGGGCCTCACACAGGTCCTTCACGGCTTCTTCACCCTGTTCCCCTGCTACTCGTTCGTTCAGGCTGAACCGTTCCGGGAGGTTTCCCACTTCCACGTCGGGTTCCCGGGTGTATTCCCTGGGAAAATACCGGACGATGAGGCGATCGACCTTGCGGGAAACGTTATGGGCTTCCCGGGCAACCCGTTCCCGGGGAAGGGTGTCCGCGTAGGCGGGGGGACTGGTCGTGTCCGCCAGGGTGACAAGGACTGGGTTCGCGTAAGGGGGGCCTTGTTCCAGGGCGTTGGTGACAATGGGCGCCATGAACGCCTCCAGGGCGAGGTGACGGTTGGAAGCCAGTTGCACCGCGCGGGCTTTCGGGCCCGGAATGCCGATCATGTCCAGCAGGTTGATGAAGATCATGCGAATCGCGCTGTAGCCGGCCAGGGCGGTCGCGTGGTACGGCATGGAGAGGTCCCCGATGTAATGCACTCCCCAACCCGTGAACCGCCACCCCCAGTAGTCATGCCCGGTCCGAAACGCGAAAGCCGCTAGTCGCCGGTACAGGCCGATACGATACTCGATCAGGCTCTTGCGCAGGAAGGGCGCGGCAAGGTTCACAATGGGGGATTCATGGAAAAAGGCCATGTGAAAGGGGGCCTGCGATCCGTACAGCAGGTTGGGATTACCGTAGGGCTGGTTGCCAAGGCCGTATTCATTGCCCGCGGGCGTGTTGTTGTCGGCGAACAGCCCGATGTCCAGGCCGTAATCCGGTTCATCGCTGGCGGAGACCAGGATTTCCAGGGGGGTGACGGGTTCCCCGGCGGTGAGGGCGCGAAACTGAAGAAAAGCCAGTTCATCGTAATTGCCCGCGACTGACACGTCCTCGGGGGACAGCAGGATTTTGGCGGCTGGCGTGGGCTGGCCGTATTCCGTGACATAGAGGGGTGTTTTCACATCCGGGTTGACCCGGATGGCGCGGAGAAACCGCTGACGAAGGGTGGATGGGTCACCGGTCGCAGTGAATGCCAGGCTATCCGGGCAGGGAGGATAACTGGGCACATTATCCCGGGCCCAGGCCTCGATTTCGGTCAGGGCCGCGCCCAGTTCGGGCTCGGTGGCTGCCAGAAAGTCTTCAAGGGTTTCCGCGCTGGCCAGTGGTGCCCCCGTCACGGCGGGCAGGTTTTGTACCACCGGCCGGGTATACACCTGGTGCCGCAGCCAGGCTGAAGCGTTGAACTGAAAGATCATGACGCACCCCGCGGCAAGCACCACGGCCGGGTTGAGAACGCGCGCGTTCGACTTCATCGTTTTTCCTCTCCTCGCGGTAACAAGGGCTTCGCAAACCAGCATATCACACGCCGCGCCTGCCATGGGTAATCGTTTTTCGCTTGACAATTCCCAGGAAACATGATACGATTTTAAAAAGTGTGGAGTGTACGTGAACGCGAAACTGACCTGACGAAGATCAAGGAGGCAGCAAGATGGCTAAGCGGTGGTGGATAATCATGTTTGCCTGCGCGCTGGCATTGGCTACGGGCGCGAACGCGGCCGTCTGCCCGTTACCCCAGGATCCGCTCGCGTTGCTGGGGGTGATTTTTCCCCTGGTCGACGCGAATGGGGATGGCGGCCTCTCCCCCGCGGAGGCGGACCTGTTATACCCCGGCGTGTCCACGTACTGGTCGTATGTCTCCTTTCTGGACGCGAATCGTGACGGGAAGTTGTCTCCCGACGAATTGTCCGTAGCGCTTCAAATGCTCGGCACCGATCCCTTGAGCCTGATCGACGCCAACGGTGACCGCGCTATTCAATACGCCGAAGTGGCGTCTTACGTTACAGCCGCGCAGTTCGCGCTGGTGGACGTGAACGGCGACGGGGTGGTGGATTGCGCGGATCTTGGCGGGAATTCAGATCCGGGGTCCGGTACGGATCCTGAACCTGAACCTGAGCCTGAACCTGAACCTGAACCTGAACCGGTGGAGCCATGTCCAATTCCTGACCTGTACGCGGCGGCGATTGACTTGCTCCTCCAGTTGCTGGATGTTGACGGGAGCGGGGGACTGTCCCTGGCTGAAATCGCGGCGGTATACCCGGACGTGAACCAATACGCGGCGTATTTTGGCATCCTGGACAGCAACCGGAACGGCCAGGTGGATCCCGCTGAACTTCAGGCCATCGTTCCATTGCTGGCGTCCGTGGTGGGTACTGACCCGGCAGCCATGATCGATCCGAATGGGGACGGCATCATCGAGTATGCCGAGGTCGCGTCCATGGTGACGCCGGAACAGTTTGCCCTGGTCGATCGTAACGGGGACGGCATGGTGGACTGCCGGGATCTTGGGGAGACGCCTGAACCAGATCCGGATCCAGAACCGGATCCAGAACCTGAGACGCCCTGTCCGCTTCCGGATCTATACGCTGCGGTAGCCAACCTTGCCGTTCGGTTCCTGGATACCAATGGAGATGGGGGGGTGTCGCTGCAGGAAATCGCGGTCATCTACCCGGATATTAACCAGTACGCCACGTATTTCACCCTCGCGGACGCGAACCGCGACGGCCGCATTGACGCGACGGAACTGGTAGTGCTACGTCCCTTGTTGTCGTCAGTGCTGGGGATGGATCCGGTGGCGTACGTCGATCCCAATGGCGACGGCCTGATCGCCTGGGAAGAAGTTTCATCCCTTGTTGACGCGTCCATATTCAATTTCCTGGACCGGAACGGAAACGGCGTCATCGACTGCGAAGATCTGGACCTGTTGATCACGCCGCCGACTCCCGTGGACCCGGGAGAGCCCGGTGATCCGGCTGAGGGGTGTCCATTGCCGGACGTAATGGGCGTGATCGGATATCTGGCCCCGCGTTTCCTTGACGCGAACCAGGACGGGGGTATCTCGCTGTCGGAAATCGCGGCAGTTTATCCGGCTATCGAGCAGTACACGGGCTATTTCAACGTGCTGGACGCGAACCGTGACGGAAAACTGGATGCCACGGAGCTGGCGGCCCTGCAGTCCGTGCTGTCCGGGGTGCTGCACGAAAATGTCCTTCCGTACGTGGATCCCAACGGCGACGGGATCATCTCCTACGAAGAGGTGTCGTGGTTTGTTTCGCCCGGGATATTCGCCCTCGTGGACGTGAACGGCGATGGCGTGTTCGATTGCGAAGATCTCGCGGCACTGGAGCCCCCGGTTGTGGTGGATCCACCGGTTCCCGGAGATCCGTGCCCGCTTCCAGTGGATCAGGTCATTGCCTACCTGGTGTCCGTGGCGGACACGAACAAGGATGGCAAGATCTGCCTGGACGAGGTGATGGCTGTCCTGCCGCCGGTAACCATTTTGGGAGCGGACCTGGTCATGCCGGCGGTTTACCCGTCTCCCCGGGACCTGTTAACCAGCGTGTTCAATTTCGTGGATGTGAACCGGGATGGCTGCGTGGACGCGACGGAACTGCAGGCGGTCCTGGCGACCGTCGATGTTAACGGTGACCTGGTGATCACGCCGGGCGAAATCCCGGTTCCGGGCGTATTTGCCTACCTGGACCGGAACGGCGACGGTGTGGTCGATTGCCAGGATGTTGCCGGGCTGACGACACCGGGTGATGGCGGAGAGGGTGACGGCGGCGGTACCGGGGACAATGGCGGCGGCGAGGGTGGTGACGGAGGCGGTGATCCCGTGACACCGCCGGTGATCGGTCCGGTTCCCGTGGACATGGCCCGGCTGCTGGGTCGGCTGTTTACCGCGGCGGACGCCAATGGCAATGGCGCCCTGGAGTTCAGCGAAATCCTGGCGGTGGTCAACGTGCCGGCGGCGGTCCTTGAATCGCTGGATCTGAACCACGATGGCGCGATTGATACGTCGGAAGCCGGGGCGGTTCTGGCCACGGCGGCGGCCGGTAACGTGGAACAGGTGTTGCAGGTGCTGCGGGAGGTCCGTGGCGCGTATGCGGGTCGGTTCTATCGGCCAGGTGAGTCGGTGGAAGTGATCATTCGGATTACCCGTCGCCTGGCGCGGGAAATCCAGGGCCTGAGCCTGGACGAGGTATTGCCGGACGGCTGGACCCTGGGAACTGTTACCGACAGTTCCGGAAAGGCCGTGGTGCAAAAAGCGGACGGTAACCGCCTGCGCCTGAACTGGCCGGCCGATGTGACCTTCCCGATTGAGGTTCGTTACACGATGCTGGCCCCAGCGGTGACGGGCGCGCGGTTCGCCCTGGTGGGTGAGGTACTGTACAACGTGGCCAGCAGTTTGCTGAGCGAAAGCGTGCCCGCCGCGGTAATCGCCGAGGCCCTGGATCCGGGCCTGTGTCATACGGCGGACACGGATCGCGATTGGCGGATTTCACTGAGCGAAGTGCTGCGGGTAGTCCAGTTGTTCAACTCTGGCGCGTATGGCGTGGCGGGAAGTTCAGAAGATGGATTCCTGCCGGGCGGCACGGATCATAACGGCAGCCCGCACCGGGGAGACCTGAACGGGAACTGGCAGTTCGAACTGTCTGAGTTGCTGCGACTGGTGCAGTTGTACAACACGGACAATGGCTGGTATTA
>JAGPFE010000004.1 GCA_018056705.1 Candidatus Hydrogenedentota bacterium
GTATTGATGTTGATCATGCCGTCACCCCATACCGTCAGCAATTTACTCAGTGCCGGTTTCCGGTCGTCACCAAACCAGTCCTCGTCTTCCACGCCCCGGAAACTCCGCAACTCCTCGAGCGCGCGGAACACGGTTACCCGGTTTTCCGGGTCCTCCTCGTCCTGCCCGCTTCGCCGGGCAAGAATCCGCCGCAAGACGGTCCGGTTCAGCGATGGAATATTCCGCAACAATTCTTCCGGCGCGGTATTGATATTGATCCGTCGCTCTTCATCGGTAATGACGTAGTAGACAGCGTCGCCTTCTCCAAACAATTCCTGGGATAGAAAGCCCTCCCCGGCGAAATCCGTCGGACGCGCCCAGTACTCGCCCAGGTGCGTGCCGCCACGTCGCTCCGGGGGCAGAAACCGGATCTTGAGTCCCCGGTTCATGACCTCAAGAATCCCCCGCTCCACCGCGCCCCGGGCGGCGGCCATCGCCACGGCATGATCCAGGGCGTAGGTTGCCGCGCGGCGATCCAGCATGGCGCGACGGGCAAAACCCAGGGCCAGCAGCGAGAGCAGCGCGGTCACCCACAGCACGCAAACCAGCACGAATCCGGCCCGCTGACCCATGCCATACCGCCCACCGCGCCAGGAGCAACCCGTCATCGCCGGTCTCCTTCCTCGCGGCCGAGCACTTTCTCGAGCATGGCCCGGGTTCTAGGCTGCCGGGGCGCCCGGATGGGCACCAGCGTGGTCAGTTCGAAAGGCCGTTCTTCCACTCGCCCCTTTTCCGTGGGCGGCTCGACCCTGAGGGTCACCTCGATGGCGTCTGGAAGCCCCCAGTACTGTTCCAGCCGATCGAGGTACATCGGCGGCTCCGGGGGTGGCGGTTCCATCAGGCTTCGGACCTCCGGCATGGGAAACCACACGTAGCGCAACTTGAACTGGGTAACTCCCTCCAACAGCACATCCCGCCGACCCCGGTCGATCTTCACCCGCTTGGCGCGACGCCGGTCTTCCTCCGAAACGGGCATCATGGGAATTGCCGATTCCACGTATCCTTCTTCCCGGGTGACCCGGCCGCGGTTGCGGTTCCAGGTGTATTCCACCCGCATCAGCCGTCGCCCCTCGCCCTTGCTCACGTCCAGGGGTTCCGCCAGCACGAACAGGGTGACGCTGTCATCATCCCCTTCGCAAAGGTACTCCGCCTGGACCAGGGTATTGGCGCACTCCCGCTGAAACTGTTCCAGAAAGAACCGGGTATCCCTGGGCGCGTCGAACCCGGATTCCGCGAGCCGCCACGTACCTGCCGCGCTGTGAAACAGCACGTATACCGCCGTCATGACGATGCTGAGCATGGTGGCCGCCACCAGCATTTCGGCCAGCGTGAACCCTGCCCGGGAACCAGTCCGCCGGAGCGTCATGGCATGCCCTGCCCGGGTTCAGGCGGTACCCAGACGTGCCGCGCGTTAACCAGGGTTTCGGCCCGAGCCTCGAAATCGGCTCCGCCTCGGGTCCACCTGACCACCGCCTCCACCTTGCCCAGGAATTTCTGGTAACTGGCCTTGAACACGGCCAGTTCCTCCTGGGAGAGATCCGTCGGCCATTCCGGTTCGGGTACTTCCACCCGGCTGACCTTCCACGCGTAGGAAAAACGGTCGAAGGGCGGAGGGAAAGCACCGGATCCTTCCTGTTCCTGCTGCAGGGGCGGCAGGGCGTGTTCCGACAGGGTCCGCTCGAGCAGGAACCGCGCGACCGTGAAATCCGTGGCCTGCGCCCGGACAAGGGCGGCCTGGCGCAACGCTTCGTAAATCACCATGGCACTCACACTGAGCACGGCCATGGCAACCACCGTCTCTATAAATATGTAGCCACGTGGACGTTCGGGCCGTCCCAGGCACCGGCGACCGGCCATGTCAGGGTTCTCCGATGGTAATCCGGCCACCGGGACCGGTAACCCGGATCACGAATTCACCCCCGCGGATACGGGTATCCCGGATGACAATCTCCGCGGGATCGCTGACACCGTGGGGATAACACGCGACGAAGTAGCGGTTGCGGTCACGGGGCTGACGGGCCTTGATCCGTTGAAATTCCAGCCCATCGGGCAAGGTCCGTTTTTCACCTTCCGTACCGGCCGGCGATTCGAATACTTTTTCGTTATCCTCGTTCACCCCCGTCTGCCGTTCCACCCACCAGGTCCGTTCTTCCCGGTCCAGGTAGAGGCGGTACTCCCGGGATTCCTGGACGGCCCGGTCCTGGATATAGCGCAAGGCCGTCACCAGGTCAGCCCGGGCGTTCCGTATGCGGGCCCCGGTCATGCTGGAGGCATACATCGGCACGATCGAGGCCGTCAGGATCGACAGCAACGCCACCACCACGATCAGTTCGAGGAGGGTAAAGGCCGCCCGGGCCTGCCGATCCTCCCCATGAGGCCCGCGGACCAGCCCTGTTTCGAGGTTACGGCATCGGCGAGGTGGAAGTGACATCATCCTCGTTACCCGGCACGCCGTCCGGTCCGGCGGAGTATACCTTGTAATCCGCCTTCATGGGGTCGGTGGGCGGCTCATACAGGTACGGATTGCCCCAGGGATCATTCCGCAGTTCCCGCACGTAATTGCGCTTGCCCCCCGTCAGGTCGTTCAGGGATTTAGGATACTGGTCTCCATTGTCCAGGGCGTACAGGTCAATCGCGTTGCTGAGACTGGCAATGTCCCCCTTGGCCGCCCGGATCTGGGTATCCCGCACCCGTCCGCCGTAATTGACTACTACCATCCCCGCGAGAATCCCGATAATGACCGTCACCAGAATCAGTTCAATCAGGGTAAAGCCACTGTTGGATCGCATAAACACAGTCTCCCGGCCGGTTCATTTCATTATAACGCAGGCTCCTGCTTCCAGGAAGACACCACGCGGGTCCCTGAACCGGAAGGGAAAACCGCTCCACGCCTGGATGTCAACCCGCTTCCCCGGGGGGAGGCTGATCCCCGGAAGGAACGCCTTCACGACCGCGGGCCCGGATTTCCCGGAAAAAAGCGGACAATATGCCTCCGCATTCGGCCTCCAGAACCCCACCCCGCAGGTCGGGCCGGTGGTTGAACCGGCTGTCGGCCAGCAGGTTCATGAGGGTTCCGCAGCATCCCGCCTTGGGGTCGAACGCCCCGAACACCACCCGGGGAATCCGGGCCAGGATGATCGCTCCCGCGCACATGGGACAGGGTTCCAGGGTTACGTAGAGCGTGGTCTCCTCCAGTCGCCACGACTCCAGGTGATTCGCCGCCGCCGTAATCGCCAGGATCTCCGCGTGGGCCGTGGGATCCTGGAGGGCTTCCCGTCGGTTGTAGCCCCGCGCGATCACCTGGTTTTCCCGGGTGATCACGCAACCCACGGGTACTTCGCCGATTTCCAGGGCCCGTTCAGCCTCCCGGAGGGCCACCCGCATGAAATAAACGTCCCGTTCTTCCGCGTCAAGGTTCAACATGCCCAGTATTCCCCGTTCAACCCGCGCCGTCCGCGTACAGTCGGGCCGCGCGCTCGAGTTCCCCGCGCATTTCTTCGCGCAGATCAACAGGTTCCAGCAATTCCGCCTGGCTGCCGAAACCATAAACGAACGCCCGCACCTCTGGACGACTGGCAGCGGTAAAACTCAACTCCAGGGAGCCGTCTTCGAGCAGGCGTTTCTCCTCGTCCTCGCTCCAGCGCCTTTCGTAGGCATAGGTGGCCGCTTCGGGCGAAAACCGGATCCGCGCGCGGAAAGGCTCATCAAATCGGAAGCCAAACTGGCTCAGTGGAACCGTTTCGGTCCGTTTTTCCAGTTCCGTAGAAAACCGGACATCCAACCGGGTAAGATTCCTGATCCGATGCACGGCGAGGGTCATAGGGGGGCGGTCTTCAGGCGTGCCGTCCCGGTTCACGTGCTGGCCCAGCAGGTAAAAGGCATCCTTTGAAGCAATGATCTTGAGCGGGGCGATGTAAAACACCCGCTCGGGGGCATTCAACCTGGCCTGGTACACCACCCGGCATACCGTGTGGCGGTCCATGGCCTGCTGGAGATCATCAAAAACGTGCCGGAAAGGGGTGTAATCAATATACCCCTTTTTGAAAATGGCCAGGCTGAAAGAATGTTTGCCCTCATCCGGGGCCGACACGGCTTCAAGCCCCGCGGTAAGGCGGGTTTCGATGTTCTGCCTCACCGGCTCGGGGATCATGTGTCGCACGATATACTGGCAAAGTACAAGGTAACGTATCGCGTCCGCGTCCAGGGAGATGACCGAGAGGGATGTCCGGGACCGTAACTGGTAGCAGCGATCCCGGCCTTCCTTCCATTTCCTGATCACCACTCCCCGTACCTTGTCCAGTTCTTCTACCAGCCGCAAGACGGTCTGGCGGGAACACCCGCAACGTTCCGCGAGTTGCGTCAGGGTATATTTTTGGCCATCGCACAACAGCAGGTACAACTGCAACAGGCGTATTGCCGATCGATGTCCTTCCATGGTCACGCTCCCGCGGCTATTGCAAGGTCAGGAACCAGCCCAGCAGTCCGTCCCCCAGCATTTCATCCTCGATGTCCAGGTACAGTTGACTCCGCAATCGGTAAACCCGTCCCACGAGGCGTCCCCCCTGGTAGATGCCGCCTCCAGCCACCACCAGCGCGGGCCCCGGGGTATCCAGGGGCTGGATCCGGGCCGTGGTGCCATAGATTCCCGGACGCCGACGGATAAGCGCCACCGGCCGGCCATCCCGGAATACCCGAACCTGTCGGGGCTCGGCCCGACCCTGCAGAAACAGGGCGAAACTCGGTGGCCCTTTTTCTTCAACCACTTCCAGCGCGGGGGCATCCCGGGCATCCCGGACCTGCCACCGGCCGTGATCCCGGGACACGTAATACAGGATTTCCCCCTCGTTCGTGGCGCAGCCGTACACGTCCTCGGCGCTACGGGCGGGACGGCACAGCAGCCGTCGGCCCTCAAAGGGATCGCCCAGTTCCATGCCATCCCAGGCGGATTCTTCCCGCCGGGCCGTCCGTAAGGCCCGCCGGAACCGCACTTCCACGAATACCGCCCGTCCGACGAAAATCACCACGCCAAGGGCGACCGCTCCCCCAAGCGCGCCCACACCCGCCAGCGGCCACGGAGACTCCCCTCTCCACAAGCCATACGCGCAAAACAGCAGGGCCTCCAGGAACACCACGCCATAGGCGGCCAGCAGGGCCACTGTCAGGGGGCCCGCCACCCGGGGGGCCACGTAATACAAGGCCAGCCGTTCCGCCTGGGTCAGGCGGTCCTGTTCGGTTACCTTCGGCATGTCCTCATTGTCCACCTTCCCCCTTGAATCGTGTCAAGTCTACCGGCGCGTCCTGCTATCATGAACCCGCGGACGCAACGGCGCGCCGTACCAGCAGGCATCGGACCACGCGGGAGGCGCGAACACGCGGGAGGAAATCCGTCATGGCCGAAAATGAAATCAGCCGGAGAGTCGTGTTGCAAGGCGCGGCCCTGGCGACCGCGGGAAACTTGCTGCCCACGGAAAGCCACGCCGAACGCGGGGAAAAGTTGAAACTTCTCGTGGCCGGAGCCCATCCAGACGACCCGGAAAGCGCGTGCGGCGGCACCATGGCCCTGTACGCCGACGCCGGGCACGAAGTGGTTTCCCTATACCTCACTCGCGGCGAAGCGGGCATCCGCGGCAAAAGCCACGAGGAAGCGGCCCGTATCCGCACGGCCGAAGCCGAACAGGCCTGTCGCGTCCTCAACGCGCGGCCCGTGTTCCTTGCCCAGGTCGACGGAAGCACCGAGTTGAATAGAGCCCGCTACGAAGAGGCCCTGGAAGTGATCCGGACAGAAGCGCCGGACATCCTCATCACCCACTGGCCGATCGACGGCCACCGGGATCACCGCGTGATCTCCATGCTCATGTATGACTGCTGGCTCAAACTGGATCGCCGGTTCGCGCTATATTACTTTGAAGTGGAGACCGGTCGCCAGACCCAGCATTTTCATCCCACCCACTACGTGGACATCACGAGCGTTGAGGACCGCAAACGACAAGCCTGTTACGCCCATCGCAGCCAGAACCCCGAGAAAGATTTCTACGTGCTGCACGAACAGATGCATCGTCTTCGCGGGATGGAGGCGGGCGTCAGGTTCGCCGAGGCTTTCGCGCGGCACGTTCAGTCAGCGCGGGAACTTCGCTGAATTTTCGATGGGCTGGGTCCTCCATGGCCCGCAATTGCGTCGTTTCCACGCCGGGGCGTAGCATGGGATTACCTGTGAAGGCAAATCTGGTCATGTTCAACCCAAGTGTTCTGGACAACCTGGACGTGGAAAGAGCCGAGCGGGAACGCCTTTCGGCAATGTGGGCCCTGGAAACGGCGGCCTGGGCCGAGGGATTCCGCCGGGTTGCCGGCGTGGACGAGGCGGGACGTGGTCCCCTGGCGGGTCCCATCGTCGCGGCGGCAGTGTGTCTGTCTTGTCCTGTTCCCGGCCTCAATGATTCCAAACAACTTTCCGCGGAACGGCGGGAAGAACTGTTCACGCGGCTCATGGATGGCCCTCACGACGTGGGTATTGGCACGGTATCGCCATCCGACATAGACCGTATGGGCATCCAACAGGCTAATTACCTCGCCATGCGCATGGCGGTCGAAGCCCTCGCGAGGCCCCCGGACCTGCTGCTCGTGGATGGATACGCCCTGCCGGGGATGGCCATGGCCGTCCGCAGGGTCATTCGAGGAGATCAGTTGTCCCTGTCCATCGCGGCCGCCAGTATTGTTGCCAAGGTCACCCGTGACCGCCACATGCGCGCGTTGGATGCTCGGTATCCCCAGTATGGATTTGCCCGGCACAAGGGATACGGAGTTCCGGAACACCTCGATGCCATCGCGCGGTTCGGGCCCTGCCCGGAACACCGCCGCAGCTTCGCTCCCCTTCGTGGAAATGGTCCCCTTCAGCAGAACCTGTTCACGCGCCCCTGAAACCCACGGATGCTATAAAATGAATCCACCTATGAACATAAAGGTTAAGGTCATGTCCTTATCGATGCTGACAGCGATTACTCTTTACGGGTGCGCCTGCCTGGGTGGATTGAACCTGGAATTCCCCTGGCAGTTACAGCCGGTTGCCGGGCCCACCGATACGTCCCGAGCCTACGCCCACTTTCTGGCGGGAGTGGTATACGAACGCCGGGGCATGATCGACCGGGCAGTCGCCCAGTACGAGCGAACCCTGGAACGAGATGCCGATGCCGTCACCCCGTCCGTCAAACTGGTCCGGGCCCTGCGTCGCCAGGGTAACTCGGAAAAATCCCTGAAAATCGCCCGGGACATCGTTCATCGCCATCCAGACAATCCCGACCTGTGGATCCTGCTGGGGGAAGGACTGTACCAGTCCGGACGGCACGAGGAAGCCCTGGAAGCGTTCCGAAAGGCCGTGGAAATCAACCCGGCCGAACTGACCTCCTACGCGCCGCTGCTTGAAGCGCAAGAATCCATGAACGATTACGTGGCGGCGGCCGAGGTCTACGAAAAACTGGCCTCGCGGTACCCCGATCAACCCGCCTTTCAGTTCCAGTACGCCCTGAGCCTGTTCCGGATCGGTGACTACGAGGCGGCCGCCACGGCCTTCGAAAAGGTGCTCGAACTGCAACCGGCTTTTCAGCGGGCCCGTTACCTGCTGGCCACTTGCCTGATGGAAAGCGGACGGATTGCTGACAGTCTCCCCCATTTCGCGCGGTACCTGGAAAGCCAGGCCCTGGACGTCCAGGCCCTTGGCGTGGCAGCGGCGGCATTCTTCCGGAATGGCTCAATGGCGGAGGCATTCAACCTCCTCCAGATTCGTCTGGCCCTCCAGGATCCCGAACCGGAGGATTTCTTCAAGGCTGCCCTGGTAGCGCTCGTGGCCGACATGCCCGAGGAAGCCGTGAAAATAACGGACGCCGTCAGCGTTCCCGTTCTGGGTGGACTCATCCGGGCCGTCGCGGCGCGCAACTCAGGGCAGCAGCCCGGCGATGATCTCGCCGAGCTCGAAGCCCAGGCAGACAACCTTAACGACGAGTGCGAGTCCTACCTGCTGCCCGCCTTGACCCTGTTCGGTCCCCGCGAAATGGGTGACCGCCTGCTCAACGCCCTGGAAACGCTTCGAAAGGAAGCCGCGGACCGGGGAACGCCTTCCCGGGTCGTCGCGTTCACCCGGGCCCGGATCTACATGATCCAGGAGGCCTATCCCCTGGCCGTCGAGGCTTTCGAGGAAGCCCTGAAAGCCCCGGGCGGAAACGACGACCCCTGGGTCCACTCCAATATCGCCTACTGTTTCCAGGAACTCGAACAATGGGATCCCGCCGAACGCCACCACCGCCGGGCCCTGGAACTGATGCCCGACAACCCGGACATGATGAACAACCTCGGCTACTTCCTGGCGGAACATAATAAAAGCCTGAACGAGGCCGAAAGCCTTCTCAAACGGGCCCTGGAAATAGATCCCGATAACCCCTTCTACCTGGATAGTCTCGGATGGGTGTATTACCGTAAGGGCCGTTTCCAGGAAGCCCTGGACCATGTGCGGCGCGCGGTATATGGCATGAACCACGACGACGCCGAACTGCGCGAACACCTGGGCGATATTTTTGCCGCCATGGGCGATGTGTCCCGGGCCGCCGAAGAATGGCGACGGGCTGTCCGACTGGACAAAAAACGCGATTCCGCTCGCCGGAAACTCGAACAGTCGCAGCCTCCCGCGAACGGGACCTGAACGCGCGCGACGCGCTACGCGGTTCCCCCTGGTTTCCCTCTAACCTCGCCAGCATGACGGCGTCGCGATTAAACCGGGCTCGGCATATAGTGGGCAGAGCGACACTCGCTGTCATTCGACAAACGTTTCCCGCTCGAACCTTCAACCCGGCACGCGGCACATTAATATGCCATCCCACAGTGCCCTGTCATCGCCATGGTATTTTTCATCTCTCCGTCTTTCGACGAACGAAGTGAGGAGAAATCCTTCCCTGCCCGCGCGCCCGCCAAGGGATACCCCTTCCCCCGACAAGCGCGATGCCCCAAAACTCCCCCGCGCAATCCCGGCCCGGGGATGTTGCGGTGGCGGGGTTGCGTCTGCTAAAATAAGTTCCCCGTTACGTGCGGTCGCGGACACCCGCGGCGTGTCGTGAAGTATCAGAACACTCGATCGCGCCGGAACGCCTGTCCAAGGTGTTCCCGCGGAGGTAAGGAGTCAGCCCGTGAAGACTTACGTCCCCAAGGCTGGGGAAATCACGAAACAGTGGCGGTTGATCGACGCTGAAGGCAAATCGCTGGGACGCGTCGCCGCCGAGGCGGCCCGCATTCTGCGGGGAAAGCATAAGCCCCAGTACACGCCCTACCTGGATTGCGGCGATCCCGTGGTCATCATTAATGCGGCCAAGGTCAGGGTAACCGGCCGGAAAATGACCGACAAGATTTACTACCGTCATTCGGGATACCCCGGTGGATTGAAAGAAACCACGCTGGCCGAAATGACGCGTAAGGATCCCACCCGGGCGTTGCGGCTGGCCATCGAGGGCATGCTGCCGCATAACCCGCTGGGGCGTGAACTGGCACGTCACTTCCGGGTCTATGCCGGACCGGAACACGAACAGGCCGCTCAAAACCCCGTTCCCCATTCCTTCTGAGTAACAAGGCACAGGCTGGGAGATCACAAAGGTGAAAGACAAGTACACGCAGGAAATCGTAGCGACGGGTCGGCGGAAACGCGCGACGGCGCGGGTACGGATCGCGCCGGGTACTGGAAAATTCCTCGTGAACGGCCGGGACCTTGGCGAATACCTGGCGCGGGAAACCCTGGTCCAGTTGGCCACCCGGCCGCTGGAACTGGTCGGCCTGCGCGAAAACTTCGATATCCGGGCCCTGTGTGACGGGGGTGGCCTGTCCGGCCAGGCGGGAGCCCTGTGCCATGGTGTCGCGCGGGCCCTCGTGGAATACGACGAAAACATGCGCGCCATCATGCGCAAGGCTGGCCTGCTGACCCGCGATCCCCGTGAGGTCGAACGCAAAAAACCGGGACGACCGGGCGCGCGCAAGCGCTTCCAGTTCTCCAAGCGCTGAACCTTCGGAGCCGCTGGATCTCATCCGGCGGAGCGAGCAGAAATCGAAACAGCCGGCGTCATCCCGACGTCGGCTGTGTTGTCTTTATTGGCCAGTTTTCCGCCCGGGTTACTGAAAGGTACCGCCTCAGGCCAGGTGTTCCCGGGCAAACTCCACGGCATTCCGGAACAACTGCAGGCCAGGGCCCTCCGGCGGCAAGGTATCCCGTCGCGGCCATAACGGGTGATTCGTGGGATCCTGGTGCGCTTCAGGATGAGGCATCAGTCCGAACACGCGGCCCGACGGATCGCATATCCCCGCGATATCGTCGACCGAACCGTTGGGATTCCACGGAAACTCGCCTGCCGCGGGGGAACCATCCGGCCGGACGTAGCGCAGGGCAACCTGGCCCTGTTTTTGCAGCCGGGCGAGCACCTCCGGGGTGCCCGGAATGAACTTGCCCTCGCCATGGCGAACCGGCAGGTCCAGTTGCTCGATGCCGCGCAACCACACGCAGGTCGTCGCCGGATCCACCCGCAGGGTTACCCAGCGGTTTTCAAATCGGCAGGAATCGTTCCACGCCAGCGTGGCTTCCTGGCGAAATTCCCCTTCAAACAGGGGCAGTAGTCCCATCTTGATCATCACCTGGAACCCGTTGCAGATACCGATGGCCAGTTTCCCCGCCCGGGTAAACGCCCGCATGGGCTCGCCCAAGGCCGAGCGTAGCCGGTTCGCGAGAATCTTGCCCGAGGCAATATGATCGCCAAAGGAAAAACCTCCCGGAATAGCCAGAATGTGCGTCTCGAGCAATTGATCGGGCGCGGCGGCAAGGTCCGTCAGGTGCACTTCGCGGGCGTCAGCTCCCGCCCGCCGCAGGGCCAGCAGTGTCTCCCGGTTGCAGTTGATGCCGAAACCGGTCAGCACAATCGCCTTCACAGTCATGACGCGGTTGATCTCCCTTGAGCCCGGCCGCGCGGGCCCTGATCCGTTACCAGTTGAGCGTCTGTTTCCACGCGGTCCGCAAGGCGTCGATGTCTTCCCTCACCTGGAGGTCACCCGGGAAGGCCATGTCCAACCAGGGCTCCTCGGTCACCACCCCCAGGAACGTGCAGGGTAATCCATCCATCATGGCCTTGAACGCGGGGAAATGATCGGCCTGAACCGTCACCACGAAACGGCCCTGGCTCTCGCTGAACAGGATTACCGCGGGATTCTCCGGCATCTCCGGCAGACGCGTGAAATCGAGTTTCATGCCAAAACCGCCCGCGAAAGCCGATTCCGCCAGCGCCACGCCAAGGCCCCCATCCGAGCAGTCATGGCAGGATGCAACCAGCCCGGCCATCATGGCCTTGTGCAACTGCTCGTAGAGACGCCGAAACGACAGGGGATGCACCCTTGGCGGCACGCCTCCCCGTAGCCCTTTCACGAGAAAATACTCGCTGCCCCCCATCTCGTCCCGGGTTTCTCCCAGCACGAATACCAGGTCGCCCGGCCGCTTCACGTCCATGCTCACGCAGCGCCGCACATCCTCCACGATGCCGGCGGCGGTGAACAGCACGGTCGGCGGAATGGAAATCTTGATGTCCCCCAACTTGTAATCATTTTTCATGCTGTCCTTGCCGCTGATCAGGGGAATGCCATACGCGACGCACAGGTCATAGAGGGTCTCGCAGGCGATGACCAGTTGCGCGAGCTTGTGCCGCCCGTCGGGCGTTTTCTCGCTCTGCACGGGGTCGGGCCAGCAGAAATTGTCCAGCCCCGCGATCCGTCCAAGTCCCGTGCCTACGCATACAAGGTTACGCACCGCTTCATCCACCGCGCAGGCCATCATGCTGGCCGCGTCAAGGTCGGCGTACTTGGGCGCGATGCCGCAGGCCACTGCCAGGCCTCGCCAGGAATCCGCCACGGGCTTGATCACGGCGGCGTCACCCGGACCATCCTGTAACTCACCCTGAAACTGCTTGAGCACGGACTGGGCCAGCACCTCGCAGTCATACATCCGGACAAACGATTCCTTGGAACACACGTTCAGGGCGGCCAGTACTTGCTTCAGGTCCGCTCCGAGGTCGTCCGACACGATTTCCACCGTGCCCGCGGGGGGCTGGGGATCCAGCCTCGCCTCGAGTTCCATCCGGGGAAGCCCCTCGTGAAGGAACGTCATGTCCAGCGCCGCCACCCGCTGCCCGCCATAGAAACATTCCAGCAGGCCCGTGTCGGTGAACTCGCCCAGCACGGTTGCCTCCACCTCACGGCGCTTCGCCAGTTCCAGGAACGCGTCGATGTGTTCCGGGGGAACTGCCAGCGTCATGCGTTCCTGCGCCTCGGACAGGAAAATCTCCCAGGGGGCCAGGCCCGGGTATTTGAGCGGCGCGCGATCCAGGTGCAACACCGCTCCGCCGGGCTTGCGAGCCATTTCTCCCACGCTGGACGACAACCCGCCCGCGCCGTTGTCGGTGATACAGGTGAACAGGCCAAGATCCCGGGCCTCCAGCAGGAAGTCCGCCATTTTTTTCTGCGTGATGGGGTCCCCGATCTGCACGGCCGTCGCCGGTGATCCTTCGTGCAGTTCTTCCGATGAAAACGTCGCCCCGTGGATACCGTCCTTGCCGATCCGGCCACCGGTCATGACGATCAGGTCACCGGGAGACGCCGCCTTTTCATGGGTGGGGCGGCCGGCCGCTGTCGCGGGAGCCAGGCCTCCGGTTCCACAGAATACCAGGGGCTTGCCCAGGAATCGCTCGTGAAACACGATCGCGCCGTTGATGTCCGGAATGCCACTCTGGTTGCCGCCATCCCGGACCCCCGCGTGCACGCCCCGCAAGACCCGCCGGGGATGCAGAAGCCGCGGGGGCAATTCTCCCTCGTAAAAGGGCGAAGCGAAGCAGAACACGTCCGTGTTGAAGATACACTGGAAACCCAGGCCCGCGCCGAGCACGTCGCGGTTGACCCCCACGATCCCCGTCATGGCGCCACCGTAAGGATCCAGGGCCGACGGGCTGTTGTGGGTTTCACACTTCAGGGCAAACAGGTGATTATCGTCAAAGCGGATGATACCGGCGTTGTCCTCGAACACGCTCACCAGCCAGTCCACCGTTGGCGCGACCGCTTCCGTGGCGCCACGGATGTAGGTCCGGAAAAGCCCGTCGATTTCGCGGGTGGATCCATCCGGCGCGGTGTAATGAATACGCGCGCTGAAAATCTTGTGTTTGCAGTGTTCGGACCAGGTCTGGGCAATGCATTCGATTTCCACGTCCGTGGGATCGGCAGGCATGCCGAGGGCCGCGCGGCGGGCCCGGGTTGCCGGATCGGCATAGTGTTCCCGGATGGCGCGCATCTCGCGAAGATCCAGCGCCAGCATCCGGTCCCTGCTGAGCGCCATCAGCGCGGCGTCGTCCAGGTTCAGCGATAGGGTTTCCGCGGTCGCCGCGGCGGGAATATGCACCAAAGGCAGGGCCAGCAGGGGACGCCCGCCGGATCGTAACAGTTCGTCCCGGTCCAGGGTCCGCCATTGCTCGATCAGGGGGTTGCCCAGGGCCGCCCCGGCGACCCGCTCCGCCGTGTCCCGGTCGATACCCCGAAACGCGTAAAGTGTTGACTTGAACACCCGGGCGTCCGGTCCAAGGTCCCGACCCAGCAGGTCCCGGAGTCCCTCCAGGGCACTTTTGCCCACGTTATCCGTCACCCCCGGCAGAAACCCTACCTCCACCACGGCGTCCCATTCCGTGGCCAGGTGCCGGTTAAGGGCCGAGACCTGCAGAACCGGATCGGTAAACAGCTCTACTCGCGCCCGCTCCAGTTCGTACTCCGTGAAGTCGCCGCGCAGGGTATACACGTCGAATACCCGGGCGTCGCTCACGTGAATCCCCAGGTCATCCCGCAACCGCGCCACCAGCGATGTACCCGCGGGATCCGCCAGTTCCGGTTTCACGCCCACTTCGATCCGGTCAGTCCGCATAACGCAGGGTTCCCTTGTAATACACGCGGCCGTCGCCTTCGATCACGCGCCCGACCACCGTGCCATTCTGGTTGGTAAGTTCCAGGGTTTCCAGGGCCTTGTCCGCCTGCTCCCGGGAAACCACGAACAGCAGGCCCTGCCCCATGTTGAACGTTCGGAGCATCTCGTCCTGGGCCACGTTCCCGGTTTCATGGAGAAACCGGAAGATACCAGGCACGATCCAGCTTCCCAGGTCAATCTCTGCCGCCAGCCCCTTTGGCAGGATCCGCGGCAGGTTCTCGGTAATACCTCCGCCGGTAATGTGCGCCATGCCCCGGACCTGCACGACCTTCATCACCACCTGCATGAGCCGCGCGTAACTGATGTGCGGTTCCATCAGGGCCTCCAGCACGGTCCGGCCCGTGTATGGCATGGGATCGTCCAGTTTCAGCCCCGCCACCTCGAACGTCAGTTTCCGGGCCAGGCTGTAGCCGTTGGTGTGCAGGCCCGTCGAGGGCAGGCCAATGATGACGTCACCCGCCTGAATAGTCGAACCGTCAATGATTTTTTTCCGGTCCACGACGCCTACGATCGTACCCGCCAGATCGTATTCTCCCGGCTGGTACATGTCCGGCATCTCGGCGGTCTCCCCGCCGATCAGGGCGCACCCGGCGTACCGGCAACCGTTGGAAAGCCCCCGTACCACCTCCACCACCACGTCCGGATTCAACCGTCCCACGGCAAAGTAATCCAGAAAGAACAGGGGCTTCGCCCCCTGCACGAGGATATCGTTCACGCAGTGGGACACCAGGTCCACGCCTACCGTGTCGTGCTTGTTGGCCATGAAAGCGATTTTCAGTTTCGTGCCCACGCCGTCCACGCTGGAAACCAGCACGGGCTCCTCGATGCCGGACAGGTCGGGCTGGAACATCGCGCCGAAAGACCCGATGTCACACAGCACCTGCTCGTTGTAGGTCTTGCGCACCAGTTCCTTGATATGACCCAGGGCCGTGTTCGCGGCATCAATATCCACGCCCGCGTCCCGGTAAGAATAAGATGGCTTGGAAGATATGTCGCTCATGGGGCACTCCCTTTCGAGATCGGAAACCGGAGACGGGATCCGGCAACCGCTACAGGGTACACCGACAGCGGGTATAAAATAAAATGAATTATAATGATATATGAATAAGAAAAATTTATAAGGAACGCGTTGTGAACCTGGAATGGCTCCGATATTTCTGTGCCGTCGTGGAAACGGGAGGTTTCAAACAGGCCGCCCGACGGGTCTACCGGACGCAGCCGGCCGTCAGCATGGGGATCCGCGCCCTGGAAAAATCCCTGGGACAGGCATTACTGGACCGCCGCGCCGGGCAACCCACCACCGCCGGCCGCCTTCTGTATGACCGCGCGAAGGCCCTGTTGCGGCAACTGGATGATCTCCGTCGAGAACTGGCAGACCTCGGCCGCGCGGAATCCATGGCCCTGCGCCTGGGCGCGAGCGATACCACGGCCATTCACCTGCTACCGACCCTGTTGAGACAGTTCAGGGACGCGTTCCCAGACACCACGATCACCATGGTCAGCCGCAGTTCGGACGTCATTGCCGCGCTGGTCGCGGAAGGCGCGCTCGACCTGGGGCTGGTCACGCTGCCCGAATCCCGCGACGACCTTGAATCGCACCCCCTTTTCGCCCAGCGCCTGGCCCTTGTTGCCTCTCCACCCGGATGGACCGACGCGCCCACCCCGGCTGATGGAACCCGACTCACGGAAACCCCGCTGATTCTCCTGGACGAACAGACCCGCGCCGGCAGGGTCATCCGGGAGTGGCTGGCCCGGCACCAGGTTACCCAGAAACCCCTGCTTACCTGCGGTTCCTTCGAGGTCATCCGGCAGTATATCGCGGAGGGACTGGGATCCGGGTTTCTACCGGAGGACATGGTTGCCAACCAGGCACAGCCGATCTTCCAGCAACGTTCACTGGAAGAACCGCCCATCCTGACGATTGGTGTCGTCCGGCGTCGAGACAGTTACCTCACCCGCCGGGCCCACGCGTTTCTGGAAATCCTGGAAGCATCCTCCAATCCAACCCTCCCCATGCCCCGGGTAACTCCCACGGCTACACGTCGTGCCGCGCGCCGCCATCCCCGCTGAACAGTCTCAACCACGTCGCCACCGCCTGTCGCGTCATGTTCCGCGCGAGAAGAGGCATGACAAGCAGGTCAACGGCAAGCACAAACATCGCCAGTATAACCATCAGCAACACGGGAGACAAGGGTACAGTACCGGTGATCGGCGCGAAAAATTCCGGCGACATCGTAAAGAACACGACGGCCATGCATAACAAGGTTGAACACACCGTCAGCAAGGTCCACAACGTCACCCGGGCCCTGGAGACCGCCCGGCATGTCCACTGGTCCCGGGCATCCCGTTCCAGCCGCAATTCGTCCCACCCCAACCTGAGGGCGGAGCCGGAATCCGTGGCCCGGACTTGAACATCGCCATCCGTGTGCCGAACAACCACCCACCGGGCACCCCTGTTCTCTCCGTCCACGATTCGGAGAGGTTCAAACGCCCCCGGCGCGTTCACCACCACGCTTACTTCAAACCAGGACATGAAGGACTCCGGGGTTACCAGGTTCAGGCGGGCTTGTGAATGGCCTTAACGAGTTCTTTTCGGACCGGGTACACCCGGTTGCCAAATTCAATGAACCAGTACGCGTCCTTGTCGATCACGTTGTCCGCCGGCTGGGTCAGCCCGCTGTGAAATTCGACCATGTACTGCCCCCGGGCAGGCTTGTCCGAAATCGCGTGAACAGGGCGCGCGCCCGCCACGCGTACCAGCCTGCCCCCCGCGGAACGGCTGCCGTTTCGATACCCTTCTTCCAGTTGCTTGACCACATGCACGTACCGGATGGTTTCCTCGAACGGGGGAATGCCGTTGTATTGTTTCACGTTTTCCGGACCCGCGTTGTAGGCCGCGAGGGCGAGGTCTTTCTTGCCGAACAACTGCAGCATCTTCGACAGGTACTGCACGCCGCCGGCAACGTTCTGTACCGGGTCGAAGATGTCCGTAACCCCCATTTCCGCCGCGGTTCCGGGCATCAACTGCATCAGCCCGCAGGCCCCGGCGGGTGACACGGCCTTGGGATTGAACCCGCTTTCGGCGTGTATCACCGCGTATACCAGGGACTCGTCCACCCCGTAATGCCGGGCATATTGCCGGACAATGTTCACCAGGTCATCGTCCCTGATCTGGATGAGCCTCGGACGGGATGGGGTGGTCGATTTGGGGGTTGGCTTGTAGGAAGGCGGCAGCGGAATGCGCTCGTACTTGATGTCTACTTCGATAAAACCAGGCTTGTAGCGGTACTTGTCCGGTCGGTTGGTAAAAGTAACCATCCCGCTCTTGTCTTTGAACTGGTGAAGGGTCCGTCGCTGGGACCGTTCCGCCACCCGCACGGGCGCGGAAACGACCGGGGTGCCCGCGGCTGCTGCCGCCTCATTTTCCGACTCGCCACGGGCCGGTATCGCGAAAACGCCCACGAGCAATCCCGCCAGAACGGCCCAACGGGCCAGCGGCGACCATGTTCCAAGAACGCCTAGATTCATACGGTCTCCCGTTGTCAAGAAATTAGTATAACACGTCGAACGCGAAAAGACAAGCCCGGGTAATATCAGGAAGCACGGTTTGCGTGCGGTGAACTGAACGTGATATGATGACGTCCCCTTTCGGATGATTCCGAGGGGAAATACCTGTTTCTGGTTTTCGCGGGAGCCGGCCGAGGCCGGAGTGTTTTCAGATGTCCTTGATTCGCCTGGGACTGGTCGGGTGCGGTAATATCGCCTCGGAAATATGCGGGGCGGTGCAGGACGGGCGTATCCTGGCGCGAATCACGGGACTGACGGATTGCGTTCCGGGCCAGGCCGAAAGCCTGCGGGAACGGTACCAGTTGAATGATGCCGTCGTGGGAGATCTTGACGCGGTAGCCGGGGTCGCTGACCTGCTTGTGGAGGCTGCGTCGGGCGACGCGGTGGGCCCGGTGCTCGAGGCGGCCCTGAAGTGGCGCGTTGACTGCCTGATCATGAGCCTTGGCGGCTTGATGACCCGCGGTGAACTCCTGGAAGAGGCCAGGCAAGAGGGCATCCGGGTCTGGCTGCCTTCGGGGGCGGTGTGCGGGCTGGACGGCGTGCGGGCCGCTAAAGAAGCGGGGCTTGACTCCGTCACGCTGACCACCCGGAAGCCCCCGCGAGGATTGGCAGGCGCGCCGTGGGTCGTTCAGCAGGGTATAGATCTCAATGCCCTGACAGAAGCCAAGGTCATTTTCGAGGGTAACGCGCTGGAAGCCGTGCGGGCTTTCCCTGCCAACGTGAACGTGGCTGCTGCGTTGAGCCTGGCGGGTATCGGTCCGGAAAAGACCCGGGTTCGGGTCATTGCCGATCCGGCCGCCACGGAAAATTCCCACGAAATCGAGGCGAAGGGACCCTTTGGCGCATTGCGGGCGGTCACCCGCAACCGGCCTTCGCCCAGCAATCCCAAAACCAGTTACCTGGCTTCGCTGTCCGCCATTCACGAACTGCGGCGGGCGGCGGAATTATGGTGTCGTCCTGCCAGGTAGGACGTTCTCTCGTTTGTCACGTTCGCCGTTGCCTGGCAATGACGGCGTGAAACCAGACCGTTGAGGAAGCGCAACATGTACGCAGTCGTGAAAACCGGTGGAAAGCAGTACAAGGTGGCACCCGGCGCGCGGATCCGGGTGGAACGGATTGATCAGCCGCGCGGTGAGATGGTTGAACTGGCCCCCGTGCACCTGCTGGTCCGGGACGATGGCACGGTGGTCTCCTCGCCGGCCGAACTGGCCAGCGCGCGGGTGGTCGCCCAGGTGCGCGATCATGACCGGAACAAGAAAATCCGCGTGTACACCTACCGGCGACGGAAGGATTCCGAGCGGACCCTCGGCCATCGCCAGTGGTACACCGAACTGGAAATCAAGGAAATCCGCGGATAACGTTGAGGAGTACCTGCCATGGCACACAAGAAAGCGGGCGGCAGTTCACGCAACGGCCGGGACAGTCATTCGCAGCGGCTTGGCGTCAAGAAGTTCGGCGGCGAGCGCGTCAGGGTTGGCAACATCATCGTGCGGCAACGGGGCACCTACTGGCACCCCGGTAAAAATTGCGGCGTAGGCAAGGACCACACGCTGTTCGCCCTCGCGGACGGTATCGTGCAATTCCGTTACGTGAAACGGGGGCGGCAATGCGTGGACATCATCCCCCAAGTCACGGCTGAATAAGCGATTACGCCTCCTCTGGTTACGCGGCACGCCCGGGGTTTCCGGGCGTGCCGTATTCTTGCGCCTCGCGTCTTCCGTATAATTCCTGTCATTCCGCGCGAGTCGGCAAACTGCGGAAACACCTCTTCATGTTTATCGATCGGGTCAAGATCCACGCTTTTGGCGGGGACGGCGGTAACGGCTGCGTGGCCTTCCGCCGGGAAGCCTTCGTACCCCGGGGCGGTCCAAGTGGCGGGGACGGAGGAGATGGCGGCCATGTCGTGCTGCGGGCCACGGCCCGGCTGACCACCCTCCTGGACCTGTCATGGCACCCCCATATCAGGGCGGGACGCGGCGGTCACGGGGAAGGCAGCCAGCGCCATGGAAAACGGGGCGCCGACCGCGTGGTGGAAGTTCCCCTCGGCACCATGGTCCGCTGCCTCGAAACGGATGAACTGCTGGCGGACCTCGTGCGGGAAGGCCAGACCTTCGTGGCCGCCCGGGGTGGGCGGGGCGGACGAGGCAATGCCCGGTTCGCCACCCCGGTGAACCGCGCGCCCCGGTTCGCGGAAAAGGGGGAACCCGGAGAGTACCGCGAACTACTGCTGGAACTTAAGTTGATCGCCGAGGCGGGGCTGGTGGGCAAACCCAACGCAGGAAAATCCACCCTGCTGGCGGCATCCTCCGCGGCCCGCCCCCGGATCGCGGATTATCCCTTCACAACGCTCAAGCCCAATCTTGGCGTGGCACGCCTGTCGGGGCACCGCGAATTTACCCTGGCGGACATTCCGGGCATCATCGAGGGCGCTTCCGAGGGGAAAGGCCTGGGCCTGGACTTTCTGCGACATATCGAACGGACGCGGTTGCTGCTGTTCGTGATTGACCTGGGCGACCCGGATCCGCTGGAAACCCTGGCCGCCCTGGAACACGAACTGCTGGCCTACGGGGCTGGACTGGAATACCGCCCCCGGCTGGTGGTCTTCAACAAGGCCGACGTACCGGAAAACCGGGAAAAATTCTCCCAGTTGGCCGCCGTCACGGGGCCCGATACCTTCCTGATCTCCGCCGCCACGGGGGAAGGTGTTCCCCATCTACTCGAACGGGCCTGGCAACTGGTGGAACAGGCCCGCGCAAAAGAACGGGAAGACGCGGCCACTCCAGACGGCGACGAACCCGCCTTTCGGGAGTATACTTACGAGGCTCCCTTTGAAATCTGCCGGATCAGCGGCGGGTTCCGGGTTCGGGGGCGACGTCCCGAACGGGTGGTCAGCATGACGGACTTCGACAACCCCGAAGCGGTGGCCCACCTGCAGCAGGTCCTGCGAAAAATGGGCTTGTTCAAGGCCCTCGCGCGCCTGGGCGCCCGGGAAGGGGACACGGTGGAAATCGGCGACATTTCCCTGGAATACCTGCCAGACACGGAGTAACGCGAACAAACGGCAACTGGACAACCAGCCATGAATCGAGCGGAACACAGCGCCCCGCGCCTCGTCGTGAAAATCGGCACGAACCTGCTGGCCGGGAAACAGGCTTTCGATGGCCATTACATGGAGCAACTGGTCCGGGAACTCTGCGCCCTGAAACGGGAACGGGGATATGAAATCCTCGTGGTGAGTTCCGGGGCGGTCGGGTGCGGCATGGAGGCACTGGGCCTGACCGAACGGCCAAAAGCCCTGGCGGAAAAACAGGCGGTGGCCGCGGTGGGCCAGGCCCGGCTGATGCACTACTACGAGACACTGGTGCGGGTATTCGGCAAGGGTGAATTTGCGACGGCCCAGGTGCTGCTCACCCAGTACGACCTGGAAAACCGGACCAATTATCTCCATGTCCGCAATACCCTGCTGACCCTGCTGAAAATGGGACGGATCATCCCCATTCTGAACGAGAACGATTCCACAGCCATCGACGAACTCCGTTTTGGCGACAACGATACCCTGGCGGCAAAAATTGCCGCGAAAATCAACGCCGACCTGCTGCTGATCCTGACCGACGTGGACGGGCTGTTCGACCGGAACCCCGCGAAGGATCCGGACGCGCGGCTGATCCACGAGGTGGAGCAGATCACGGACACCCTGGCCGCCGTGGCCGGAGACGCCGGCAGCATCGCCTCCACAGGTGGCATGCGGACCAAGCTCGAAGCCGCCCGAATCGCCTGCGCGGCGGGGGTCGTCTGCGTGATTGCCAACGGCACCCGGAACGGCATCGTGTCCGGCGTGCTGGACCAGACCATGCCCTGCACGCGATTCAAGCCCTCGGGGGATGCCATCAGTCACCGCAAACGCTGGATCGCCTTCGGCCGGCTGTCCCGCGGCGTGATACAGGTCGACGACGGCGCGGCCCACGCCCTGCGTGAAAAAGGCTCCAGCCTGCTGCCGGCGGGTATTACGGGCGTGGATGGAGAATTCCCCGCGGGAGCCACCGTATCCGTGGCCGACGAATCGGGACGCGTCCTCGCCCGGGGAATCACCAATTACGACGCGGCCACCGTCCGGCGGATCATGCGGCTGCACACCCCCGAGGTGCGCCAGAAACTGGGGGCCCGCTGCCGCGAGGAAGTGATTCACCGGGATAATCTGGTAGTATTGACCGCGTAGAGCGACGCAGACATGCCGGTCGTTCGGATGACCGGCATCGGGAGGATCCGACATGAGTGAAAAGAATCCCCTCGAACCCATGGGCCGCCGGGCCCGGGAGGCCGCCCACGCGTTGCGGTCCATGTCCAGGGCGGTCAAGGACGCCGCCCTGCGGGAAGCGGCCCGGCGCTTGCGCGCCGAACGCGAAACGCTGAAAGTCGAAAACGCTAAGGATCTCGCGGCGGGCCGGGAAAAGGGCCTTTCGGCAGCCATGCTCGACCGCCTGGAACTGACCGACAAGCGGATCGACGCCATGGCCGAAGGACTCGAAACGGTAGCCGCCCTGCCCGATCCGGTGGGCGATATCGTCAGCCAGTACGTGCATCCAAATGGCCTGCGCATCGCGCGTATCCGCCAGCCCATTGGCGTGGTCGGTATCATCTATGAAAGCCGCCCGAACGTCACGGCCGACGCGGCGGGGCTGTGCCTGAAATCGGGTAACGCGTGCATCCTGCGGGGCGGGTCTGAAGCCCTGCGTTCCAACCTGGCCATTGCCGGCGCGCTTCGGGCTTCCCTGGTCGCCCACGGTGTTCCGGAAGACGCCATCCAGATCATCGAAACCACCGACCGGGAAGCGGTGGGCCACCTGCTGCGCCTGGACCAGTACGTGGATGTCATCGTGCCCCGTGGCGGCAAGAGCCTCATCAGCCGCGTGTACGAGGAGTCGCGAATCCCCGTGGTGGCTCACCTCGACGGCGTGTGCCATGTTTACCTGCACGAGGACGCCGACCCTGACAAGGCGATGAAGATCGTGCTGAACGCCAAGTTGCAGCGACCGGGCGTGTGCAACGCCATGGAAACCCTGCTGGTGCACCAGGCGGCAGCCACCATGATGTTGCGGGACATCTGCCTGGCCCTCGCGGAGGCCGGGTGCGAACTGCGGGGGTGCGAGCGCACCCGCATGCTGATCGACTGTTTCCCCGCTACCGAGGAAGACTGGCGCGCCGAGTACCTGGACAAGATTCTCTCCATCCGCATCGTTTCCTCGCTGGATGAAGCCATCGCCCACATCAACGAATACGGGTCACACCATTCGGACGCCATCGTCACCGAAAGTTACGAAGCGGCGGAACGCTTCCTGGACGAGGTGGACAGCGCCGCCGTATACGTGAACGCCTCCACCCGTTTCACCGACGGCTTCGAGTTCGGCCTGGGCGCGGAAATCGGCATCAGCACCAGCAAACTGCACTGCCGCGGGCCCATGGCGCTCGAGGGGCTCACCACGCTGAAATACGTGGTCAGAGGAAACGGCCAGATCCGTGAATGACCGCCCACGCATCGGCGTGCTGGGGGGCACCTTCGACCCGATTCACCGCGCGCACCTGGCCATAGCCGAAGCCGCCCGGGAACAGGCCGGGCTGGACCGCGTGCTCTTCGTGGTATCCGCCGTGCCCCCCCACAAGCGCGGGGAAGTCCACGCCCCGGCGATGGACCGGCTGGAACTGGCGCGCGCGGCCGTGGCGGACATCACCGGTTTCGAGGTCAGCGACCTCGAACTGCGCCGGCCCGGCCCGTCGTTCACCGTGGATACCCTGCGGGAACTCAAGGCGATTCACCCCGATGCCGACCTGTTCCTCATCATGGGCTACGATGCCGCCCTGGACCTGCCCCGGTGGCGCGAGCCCCGGCAGATCCTGGACATGGCCCGCCTGCTCATCCTGCCCCGTCCCAATGAAACCTATCCCCCGTTGAACCCGGACGTGGCGGAACGGGCGACCATTCTCGATTTCAACCCGATGGCCCTGTCGTCCACGGCCATCCGCGAGGCCCTGCAGCGTGGTGACCCCATTCATGACGCCCTGCCGGAACCCGTGTGGCGCCTGATCCGTCAAAAGGGACTCTACGGATGCCGATAACCCGCTGCGAGCAGGCCAGAACCTACCTCGCCGCCATCCGGCAACGACTTAAGGACGGCCGGGTAACCCATTGCGTGTTCGTGGCCGAGTACTTCTCATCCTTTGCCCCGGGCATCGGCCTGGATCATGACGAAGCGGTGACCGCGGGCCTGTTGCACGATTATTGCCGCGACCTGTCGGGCGAGGAACTCCTGGCCGAGGCCCGGCGGCTGCGTCTGCCCCTCACCGACGCGCAACTGCAGCGGCCCGTGCTCCTTCACGGTCACGTGGCCGCGGTCTTGTGCGGCGAGCGGTTTGGCCTCAGTGAACCGGTCAAGGAAGCTATCGCGTGGCACACCACCGGACGTCCTGGCCTGGGAGCTCTCGGCCAGGGCCTGATCGTCGCGGATTTCGCCGAACCCGGACGAAAATACCCGGAGGCCGCGGTCACCCGGGAAATCCTCCGGAAGGAAGGCTTTCGCGCGGCCCTGCTGTACGTGGCGCGGCAGAAGGTGGCGTTCAGCCGGAACAAGGAGTACACCGATCCCAACACCGCGGCGTTTCTATTCTGGCTCGAGAAAAAGGATGCCGAGGACCATGGCGGAACCGGACCGCTTTGATCACATAGCCGGACTGTACGACGCGCTCATGGCCCACGTGGAGTACGACCGCTGGTTCGCCATCATGCGGGAACTCGAAACGTTGCTGCCGCCAGGCTTTACGTACCTGGATGCCGCCTGCGGTAGCGGTTCCCTGCTGAAACGGGCGCGCGACGCGGGCTGGCGGGCCTTCGGATTCGACCTGTCCCCGGCCATGCTTCGCCGCGCCCAAAGCCGAGCGAATGTTCCCGTGTTCGTGGGAAACCTCGAAACATCCCCCGCCGCGGGCGTGGATTTCATCACCTGCCTGTTCGATTCGATGAATTTCCTGATCTCGCCGGAGGCCGTCCGCCGGGCCCTTGGCACCCTGTCCGCCGCGCTGCGTCCCGATGGATTGCTTTATTTTGACATGGTCACCGAGCGGCTCATGGCAGACGTATTCGGCAACCAGTCCTGGATCGAACCTGTTGGCGATATCATGCTGACCTGGGAAAGCCGATGGTTCCCGGAATCCGGCACCTGCATGACCCGCCTGGTCCGGGACGAGTCCGTGCTGTTCGAATGCCTGGAAAAGGCTTATTCCACCGAAGAAATCGTTCGTTATGCCCAACTGGCCGGACTGGAGCCCCTGGCCATCGTGGACGCACGAAACTGGGGGCCGGTCCGCGAGGATACCACCCGTATCGACTTCCTTTTCACGCCGACGGCATCACGACTGAACCCGAAATCCGTCCGGAAGATTATTGAAAAAATCCGTTACAACCTCTCATGAAAGACCGTCGCGCGGCAACGAGACATCGATAAGGGTCACGGGCGAATTCACGGGAGGAGAATGGAGCAAAGAAATGGCATGCCAGGCCTTACCATGGGTTCACGAGCCACGTGGCAAAGTGTCTTAATCCCTCTTCCACGGGAGTCCGCGGTTCCCAGCCAAGGAGTTCCCGCGCCCGGGAAATATCCGCGTAGGTAATGGGTACATCCCCAGGTTGGGGGGGATGCCGATCAATCAGCGCCCTGCGTCCAAGCACCTCTTCCAGCAGGGCAATGAGTTCCGTCAGGCTGACCGTTCGACTTTCGCCAAGGTTGAAGATATCGTATTCCCGGGGATGGTCGATCGCCGCCAGCACGCCGCTGATAATATCGTCAATGTAGGTATAGTCCCGCCGGGAAGACCCATCGCCAAACATGGGCAGCGCCCGCCCCTCCAGAATCGCCCGGGCAAACTTGTGAATGGCCATGTCAGGCCGTTGCCGGGGACCATAGACGGTGAAAAAGCGCAGCATGGTTATCTGGAGCCCGTAGAGATGGCTGTAGACGTGGGCCTGCAGTTCGTTCATTCGCTTGGTAGCCGCGTAGGGACTCACCGGCCGGGCCACAGGATCGTCCTCCCTGAACGGGACCCGGTCGCTGCCGCCATACACCGATGAACTCGAGGCGAACACTAGGTAAGGCCCACCGAAATCCCGGCAGGCATCCAGAATGTGCTGGCTTCCGATCACGTTCACCCGGTGGTACAGGTTGGGATCCCGAATCGATGGCCGCACACCCGCCCGGGCGGCAAGGTGCACCACCACGTCGGGCCGGAACGCGTCGAACACGCTCCGCACCGCGGGCTCGTCGCATATGTCGCGATCCCAGAGCGTGAACCTGGCATGTCCCAAGGCCCGGGACAGGTTCCTTCGCTTGATCGCCGGATCGTAATAATCATTGAAACAATCGATCCCCGCCACTTCGTCGCCCCGGTTCAGCAGGGCTTCGACCAGGTGAGAACCGATAAATCCAGCGCAACCTGTGACCAGTACCCGGGCCATGGCAGCCTCTTCCACGTGTTTCTTTTGCATCCCCTCCATCGGGGAACGTATCATACCATGCCGGGGCGCGACCAACGCCGAAGACATTCCGGGTAACCACATGGGCCGCATCATTGCCATAGCCAACCAGAAGGGCGGGGTGGGAAAAACCACCACCGCCGTCAATCTTTCCGCCTGCCTAGCCCTGGCGGGGAAGGCCGTCCTGCTGGTCGATCTCGATCCCCAGGGTAACGCCACGCAAGGCGTGGGCGTGGAACGTAACGGCCTTGACCGCACTACCTACGAAGTGCTGATCGATGGCCTCGCCGCCTCGGACGCGGTGGTCGATACCCAGGCCGCCAACCTGCGGATGATCCCATCCACCCGCCACCTCGCTGGCGCGGAGGTGGAACTGGTGGATGCCGAACGACGGGAGTTTCGCCTCCGGGATGCCCTTGTGCCCCTCCGGGACGCGTACGAGTACCTCATCGTGGACTGTCCACCGTCCCTTGGCCTGCTCACGGTAAACGGCCTGACCGCCGCCGACCGTGTCCTGATTCCCATGCAGTGCGAGTATTACGCCCTGGAAGGACTCAGTGAACTGATCCAGACCGTGATGCGAGTCCGTGACGGGCTGAACCCGGGACTGTCTTTACTGGGCGTGCTGCTGACCATGTTTCAGCATACCAACCTTGCCCGACAGGTCGAAACGGACGTGCGTGCCCATCTTGGCAACAGGGTATTCAACACGGTCATTCCCCGTAACATCAGCCTGAGCGAAGCCCCGAGTTTCGGTCAGCCCATCGCGTTCTACGATCCCCGTTCGCCGGGTGCCCGGGCCTACCACGCCCTGGCACAGGAGGTACTCACCCGTGGCTGATTCCCGTAAAAAACGCCTGGGCCGGGGCCTGGACGCCCTCATCCCGCAGGGAGTTTTGGATGAAACGGCCAAAATAGCGCCATCAGGCCAGGAAACGGCTACGCCTGCCGGTCCGTCCCGGGTGTCGGACATCATGTGGGTATCCCCCAGGGAACTGCGCCCCAACCCCAGGCAGCCCCGGAAACACTACGACGAGGACGCCCTCGCCGAACTGGCCGATTCCATTCGCCGTCACGGCCTGCAGGAGCCTATCGTCGTCCGGAAAAACAGCAAGGGGGAACTGGAAATCGTGGCGGGGGAACGCCGCTGCCGCGCGGCCGTCATGGCCGACGTGGAAAAAGTGCCCGTGTTCATCCGGGAAGTCAGTGACAACGACTTGCTGCTGCTGGCCCTTGTCGAAAACCTGCACCGGGACGACCTGAACCCCATCGAGCAGGCCGAAGCCTACGCGGCCCTGATGCGGGATTTCGGCTGGACCCAGGAACAACTGGCTGGCGAAGTCGGCCGAAGCCGCGTCGCCGTAACCAACACGTTACGCTTGCTCAACCTGCCCGAACCCGCCCGAAAGATGGTGGCCGACGGAACCCTTTCCACCGGTCACGCCAAGGTGCTGCTGGGACTGGAGTCTCCCCAGGCCATCACGAAACTCGCCCAGAAAGTGGTCGAAGAGGCCTTATCGGTGCGCCAGACCGAAGCCCTTGTGGCTGCCGCTCGACAAAAACGTCAACGCCCGACCCCCAGAAAAACTAAAACCGACCCGCTGTTTTCAGGCGTGGAAGAAACCCTCCGACAGCGGTTTGGCACCCGCGTCCGGGTACGCCCGAAAAGCAACGGCACCGGGAAAATCGAAATCGAATTCTACGACACGGACCACATGAACCGCCTGCTCGACTTGCTCTCGGGTAACGCGAAAGGCGGAACGAAACCGGAAATCTGACACCATGATTGACATCAGGATTCTGCGATCCGAGCCTGACCGTATACGGCGGGCGCTGGAACGACGACACGCCCGTTTCGACCTCGACGACCTGCTGGAACTGGACGCGAAACGCCGGGCCACGCTGTACGAACTGGAACAGTGCCGGGCCGAACAGAACCGGGCCAGCGCGGATATCGCCAGGGCCAGAAAATCGGGAGAAGACGCCTCCGCGGCCATCGAAGCCATGCGCAAGGTCAAGGAAAAGATCGCCGCGCTGGAACAGCAGGTGACTGAAATTGACGAGGCCCTCGCGCAACGGATGCTCTCGCTGCCGAACATTCCGGACGAGTCGGTCCCCGATGGCGCGTCTTCGGAAGACAATCCTGTCCTGCGGGTCTGGGGAGAACCCCGCCGCTTCGATTTTGAACCGAAGGACCACGTGGAAATCGGCCGTATTCTCGGCATTCTCGATTTCGATCGGGCCGCCAAGCTCTCCGGGGCGCGTTTTTCCCTGTCCCTGGGCGCGGGTGCCCTGCTCGAACGGGCCCTCATCAACTTCATGCTCGATCTGCACACCCGGGAACACGGGTACACCGAGGTCCTGCCCCCGTTCATGGTCAATTCGGACAGCATGCGCGGCACGGGCCAGTTGCCCAAGTTCGCCGAGGACCTGTTCCGGATCGAGGGCGCGGATCTATGGCTCATCCCCACTGCCGAGGTGCCCGTGACCAACATCCACCGGGATGAAATCCTGGACGCGGATACCCTGCCCCTGTACTACACCGCTTACACCCCCTGTTTCCGCAGCGAGGCCGGATCGTACGGCAAGGATACCCGGGGCATGATCCGCCAGCACCAGTTCAACAAGGTGGAACTGGTCAAATTCACCCGGCCGGAGGATTCCTGGGTGGAACTGGAGAAACTGACGGCCAACGCCGAAGCGGTGCTCCAGCGGCTTGGCTTACCTTACCGGGTGGTCACCCTGTGCGCGGGCGACCTGGGATTCTCCGCGGCGAAGACTTATGATCTCGAGGTATGGCTTCCCGGGCAGAATGCCTACCGGGAAATCAGTTCCTGCTCCAACTTCACCGATTTCCAGGCCCGGCGCGCGTCCATCCGTTTCCGCGGGGCGGGCGGAAAACCGGAATTCGCGCACACCCTGAACGGTTCGGGGCTTGCCGTGGGGCGGACGGCCGTCGCCATCCTGGAAAATTACCAGGAAAAGGACGGATCGGTGACCATCCCCGAGGCGCTACGGCCTTACATGAACGGCATGGAGCGAATCGAAGCGAGATGAACGCAAAAATTTGCGATCAGCAGTATGGCGATGGCCTCGAGGGAGAACACCTGGACCGCGCGGCCCGGGCCCTCGCCTCCGCCAGGCTTGCCGTGGCCGTCACGGGGGCCGGCATATCGGTTGAAAGCGGCATCCCCGATTTCCGCAGCGCGGACGGCCTGTGGTCCCGGTACCCCCCCGAGGAATTCGCCACGATCGAGGCGTTTCATGATGACCCCGACCGGGTTTGGATCATGTGGTATGAACTGGCCGAAACCCTGGGGAACGCGCGGCCCAATCCCGCGCATTACGCCCTTGCCCGGCTGGAAAAGGCGGGCCGTCTCGCGGGCGTGATCACCCAGAACATCGACGCCCTGCATCATCGAGCGGGCAGCGAAACCGTGGTGGAATTTCATGGGCGGGCCGACGCCATCGTGTGCCCGGCCTGCGGCCGCCGCCGGAACATGGAATTGAGCCATCGGGCCCATGGCGCGCCCCGGTGCGAGTGCGGCGGATACATGAAACCAGACGTGGTCCTTTTCGGTGAGATGATACCGCCCAGCGCCTTGACCGCGGCACGGGTTCTGGCTTCCACCTGCGACGTCATGCTGGTGATCGGCACCTCCGCGCAGGTATACCCCGCGGCCAGCCTGCCCTGGATGGCCCGGGAAAATGGCGCCACCATCATCGAATGCAACATCCATCCCACGGCGTTTACCACATCGATAACGGATATTTTCCTGCGTGGACCGGCCGGCGTGGTGCTGCCTGCCCTGGCGGACAAAGCCCTGGGCAACGCGTAACCGCCCTGCCCGGACGTGGAGCAACTCATGGCGGCTTCCCCCCTGGAACAGGTTAGCGGCTCTGAAGTACTGATTGTCGCGAGCGCGGCCCTTGTGGCCGGTTCCCTGTTCGGACACATCGCGTCCAGGATCCGCCTGCCACGCGAAATCGGCTACATTTGCGCCGGTTTCCTCATTGGGCCCATGGGCATTAATCTCTTCGGTTCGATCGATATTGCCGCGTCCATGAGCCCCGTCACCACCTACGCGCTGGGATTCATGGCGGCCATGCTGGGCGGTCACCTGCGGTTCAGGCGCATCGCGGACATTCTTCCCCGGGCCCTGATTATCGCCCTCGCCGAAGGATTCGCCGCGTTTTCCGTCACGCTGATGATATGCCGCGCGATGGGAGCCGACTGGATCGTGTCGATGGCCCTTGGTGCCGTGGCCATAGCCACGTCTCCGGCCACTATCCTCGTGCTGATCCAGGAACACCGATCCCGGGGTCCCTTCACGCGCCTGCTTGTGGCTGTTGTTGCCATCGACGTGGTGTTGTGCCTGCTGGTGTTTGCCGCCGCGTTCGCGCTGCTCGAACAGTTACCCCGGGGCACGCCTTCCACCTCCATGGTCCTCGCGGCCCTGGGTACGCTGGGTTTATCCATCGTACTGGGTTGCCTTTGCGCGGAGATATCCCGTCAACTGCTCGACCGCGACATCCCGGACATGAGCGTGGCGGCGGTCCTGCTGGTGCTGGTCGGCGCTTGCGAGGCCCTTAACCTGAACATGATTCTTGCCGGCCTGACCTACGGGGTGTACATCTCCAATATCTCCGACGACCTCTCCCACCGCTTCCGCGTGGCAGAAGTACTGACGATGCCATTATACGCGTCCTTTTTCGTTGTGGCGGGTGCCGCCCTGCACATGGACGCCGTGATGGAAGCGGGACTGCTGGCCGTCGTGTTCATGGCCGCGCGAATCGCGGGAAAAGCCCTGGGAACCCTGGGCGGCGCGATGCTGGCCGGTCGGCCGGCGATGGAAGCCACCCGGCTGGGCCTTGCCCTCGCGCCCCATTCCGGCATCAGCGTCGCACTGGTGCTGATCCTGGAAGGACGACACGACCTGTTACCCGCGCATGCCGCGGAATTCATCGGCACCGTTGTGCTCGGCGCCGTAACCATCAACGAACTGATTGGCCCGGTACTGACCGAGTGGGCCCTGAAAGGATCCGGAGAGACCGGGCTGGACCGCCCCCTGATCAAGCTTTCTCACATCATCGTGGGCATGCCGGGGGGCGACAAAAAACGGGTGCTGGAACGACTCGCGCGCGCTTACGCCCGTCGAAACCGGCTGAGTGAGCCCGCCACCCGTGAACTGATCGAAGCGATTTTCCAACGGGAGAACGAGGGGCCGACTTCCGTCGGCCATGGTGTAGCCGTGCCCCACGCGTGGATCAGTACCGGAAAGACCGTGAAGGTGGCGCTGGCTATATGCCGGGAACCGGTCGAGTTCGAGACGCCGGACGGAGAACCGGTTCGGTTGATTTTCCTGGTTGTCGCGCCAAAGTCACACCAGGCCCATTACCTGGAAACCCTGGCTGGTATAGCCAGTTTCGCGCGCAGTCGAACCAACCGGGAACGCCTGCTCGCCTCGAGGATCGCGTAGAGGCATGGATGACCATCGCCGAGATCAACGCCGCCCATTTCGATAACCTGCTGGACCTGTCCGGATCTGCCTGAGCCTACAATCAGGCCAGTTCTTCCACCTCCCAGTCCTCCGGGCGTACCCAAACCCGAATCACCGGGACATCGGGAAACCACCGATGGAGGGTCTGCGCCGCCCTGGTTAACTGGGCTTCCTGGACCTCCCGTGGCTGGGGATTTCCCGCGCAATCACCGTGTCCCGCGACGACGATACCTGCCGCGCGATGCTTGAGGAGGGATATTTCTAGGCGCCGGCGGATCGACAGGCTCTCCCCTCTATCCGGATCTTCTGCCAAGGCCCGGATCGGTCCAGGTTCGGTTATGGTATCCGCGTAATCCGCTGAAAACCTGGTTTTCGCGAACCGCGCGACCGATTCCTGCACCCGCCCGTCCATGCAATTGACAACCGCAACGAAAGAACCGTGTCCACCGCTCATCGAGTCGTTTCCTTGCCTGTTTCCGATGCCGCCTGCTTCGACCACGCGGCAGCCTGGTCCACAATCAACCCCGCGGCCTCAGCCACAACCTGCCGCATGGCCTCCCGTAAAGCCTGGGCTACCCGCAACGGTTCCTCCCGCCGATCGCTATCGACTGGATCCATGGCAATGGGAACCGCTTTCGATATCACGTGGCCCAACGCCAGAAACCGGTCCCGATACACCCGGGCGGAAATCGACAGGGTTACCCGGGCCACCGGGGGATCTGTCGAAAAATCCGCCACGCACTCGCGCAACTCCCCATGGACAAGAATATCCGGCCGCACCATATCCGCGACGTTGTCCACGTCGGCAAAGGTTTCCGAATGTCGCAGGGCATCCACGAGCCCACGGTACACGGCTGCCGCCGGGGGTTCGGCCCATCCATCATCCGGATACCGGCGCACCACGCCGTCCGCGTCCAGGTACGCCATACGCTGGTCGACTGCCTTGCCCCCGGTAATCGGGCGAACACCTACCGTCCAGGGCAATTGCCCGGCCGACGGCGAAACCTTCGTGTCCAGCCACAGCGCGTGTTCCCGGTACTCCATGATGGTTTTCGGCCCCAGGCATCCCGTGATGACCAGGGTCACCGTTCCGATCGCCAGCATCGTCAGCAAGCGCATACGCCTCGCGCGCGACCATATCATGCCCGGTATTCCTTATTTCCTGTTCGAGGGCCCCACCACGTTCGGTTTGCCCCGCACCACCTGCGACGGTTCCCGGCGCAACTCCTCGACCAGCAGCCGCAGTTCCGTGAAGGTGTCCCGCAACTCGCTCATGGTCTGGCGCAGACCGTATTCCACGTCGCCGGCCTTCCGGGTCACGTCTTCCGCCACGGTGCCCGCGTTGTCCAGCATCTGTTCCGCCTTGCGGGACAACGCCGACACGTCATCCAGGGCCCGCGTCAGTCGTTCCTGGATACTTCGCACGACCAGTTCAGCCACCTTGCCCCGGGAGGTGTCCAGCAGATCCTGCAGGGACTTCATGACCTTTCTCAGGTCCTCGTTCCGTTCGGAAAGCATGGTTGAGACCTTGCGGATTTCGGCCCGGGTATCCTGAACCGCCCCCGTGGTTTCATCCATCAACGTCGACCCCTTGGACGCCAGTTCGTCCCCCTTACCCAGTATGCCCTTGACCTTGCCCATGATGTCGCGGATGTCCTCTTCCTGGACTGCCGCCAGTTTGCTTTCCACGTCGTCCAGAATGTTCGACACGCGCTCCATCACGTCGGTCAGTTGCTTGCTGATCGCCTCGATGGTGGATCGCTTGGTTGGAATCTGGCTACCGGGGGGCAGCACCGGCGCCTTGGGATCTCCCCCACTCAGGCTGATGGCCATGGTCCCCGCGGCAATGCTGTAAATCACCAGTCGGCCTTCCACTCCCGGGCGTAACTGCACTTTTTGGGGATCGATGGTAACTTCCACGTGGGGTTTCTGACGGGGGGTCACGAAAATGTTGGTCACCTTGCCCACGGGAACCCCCTGGTATTCCACCAGCCCCCCTTCGTACAGGCCAAGGATGGATTCGTCAAATTCCAGCCAGTAATTATCTCCCGCGTCCTGATACACCCGGGAAATCACCAGCGTGGCCACGATAAAAATACCGACACACGCCAGCAGGAACACGGACACCTTGATTTTCTGTTTACGCGTTGCCAAGGCTTTTTCCTGTCGAACCGCTATTCCGCGGCCCGCTGTTCAATATACTCGTCCGGACGCCGTTCGAAAAACTGCCGCACCCGGTCCACGTCGCATCGGACGGCTTCATCCACCGTGCCCAGAAAAACGACGCGCCCCCGGTCCAGCATCAGTACCCGGTCCGCGATGAGGCGGATGGAATCCAGTTCGTGGGTCACGATGACAAACGTGGTACCGAGCAGGCGGTTGAGGTTCAGAATCAGGTTGTCCAGGCCCGCGGCCATGATGGGATCCAGCCCTGCCGAGGGTTCGTCGAAATACACCAGTTCAGGATCGGTGGCCATCGCTCGCGCCAACCCCGCCCGTTTCTTCATGCCGCCAGAAAGATCGCTGGGCATGTAGTGATACGCGTGAGCGAGGCCCACCAGGCTGAGTTTCAACCGGGCCAGGGGCTCGATCAGCCGGGGATCCACGCTCCCGTACTCCCGCATCGGCATGGCCACATTGTCCCCCACGGTCATCGAGTTGAACAGGCCACTCGACTGAAAAGCGATGCCAATCTGCCGCTGCATGTCGGCCAGTTCTTCCTCGTCCATGGCCGCCACGTTTCGTCCCTGAAAGACGATCGACCCCGAACTCGGCCGCAACAGGCCGCACATGTGCTTGAGCAGCGTGGTTTTACCGCAACCGCTGCCGCCGATAATGGTAAACACTTCTCCCCGGCGGACCGAGAATGACACGCCGTCGAGCACCTTGGTCTCGCCGTAATGGGTCACGAGATCACGTACTTCGATAATCGTGTCCCCATCCAGCGTTCGCGCTCGTTCGGTGACATGTGACGAAGGAAAAGTCATCCCTTTCCTGGCACTCCCTGCTTGAAAACGTAGTAAAAGAAGGTGGCAAAAACCATGTCAATCAGCACAAGGCTGAACACGTCCATCACGACCGCCCGGGTGGTCATCCGCCCCACGCCCCGGGAACCGCCGGTTACCCTGAATCCATTATGACAGCCAATCAGGGCGATGGCGATGGCAAAGAAAAACGATTTAAGCATACCCTGGATGATGTCATTCATGTCCGCCGCGCCCAGCGTCTGCTGGTACCAGATGGATGGCCGGAATCCCAGCACCACGATCCCCCACAGCGCCCCCCCCAGCACGCCACACACCATCCCCAGCACTGTCAGGCAAGGCAACGCGACGATGAGACCCAGTAATTTGGGCGCGACAAGGTACTGGGCCGTGTTGATACCCATGCCCCGCAACGCGTCGATTTCCTCCTGCACCACCATCGTCGCGATTTCCGCCGCGATCGCCGCGCCCGTCCGCGCCGATACCACCACCGCCGTCATGACGGCCGCCAGTTCCCGGGCAAAGGCAATCATGATCAGGTTGGCCACGTAAATCTGGAGCCCGAAGGCTTCCACCTGCTTGGCCGACAGCATCGCGATAATCAGCCCCACCAGGAAATTCATCAGGCAGACAATGCGTACCGCCCGAGCGCCCATCTCGTACACTTCATCCACAAATTCATTGAATCGAAATCCACGGCCTTCAAACGGCGCGATCAGTGTCCAGTACAGGGCATCCACGCAAAGCCCGGCAAATTCCCGCGCCTCGCTGAAAAAGCGGATGGTCGCGTCTCCCAGCGTCTCCAGCAGGTCGGGTTCCGTTCGAGGTTTTTCGGGCGCGGGTCGCAACGCGGGCGCGATGACTTCCAGGAATTCGGCCACTCGCCCCGTGGCATTGCCCCACGTCACCGATACCCCACGGTGGGACGCCTCTTTCACGATGCGCGACAGCCACGCCCCGCCAACCGAATCCATCCGTTCCGTGGCCGACAAGTCAATAAATACTTCGTCCCCCCGTTTTATCCGCGCGGCCGCGAACGCTTCGTGAAGGGCCTCGCCTCCTTGCCGGTCCAGCGTGGCGCTGGCAGCCAGGGTATGCCGCGCGCTCATTCCGGTCCCCCGTTTCCGGTCAGCATGGCCACAAGGTCTGCCTCAGTAATCACTGGCACCCCCAGTTTTTCCGCCTTGGTCACCTTGGCCAACCCGGGATCCGCGCCCACCACCAGGTAACTGGTCCGCCGGGTCACCGCGTCCGTGGTCAGACCGCCCAGCGAACGGATCCGTTCATGCACCGCTTCACGGGGGCCCATCCCGAGGGTCCCCGTGATCACGAACACCTTTCCAGCAAGGGGGCCCGGGCGATCATCCGCGTCGGCATCCATGCGCAACCCGAGATCGCGTAACTGCGCAATCAACTCGTGGTTCGCGGGTAGATCAAAAAACTGCCGGATACTTCGGGCCACGTTGATTCCCACGCCGTCCACTTCGATTAACGCCTTCTCCGGGGCGGCCATCAGCGCGTCCATGGTACGAAAACGCCGGGCGAGGTCCACCGCCGTCCGTTCGCCTACCATGCGAATCCCCAGGGCAAACAGCAGCCGCGACAACGGCCGCGACTTGCTCGCCTGAATCGCGTCCACCAGGTTCCGGGCCGACTTTTCACCCATCCGATCCAGGGTCGCCAGGGTTGCCACGTCCAGCCGGTACAGGTCTGCCGGATTCCGGGCCAACCCGCTGTCCACCAGTTGCTCCGCCAGCGCGTCCCCCAGCCCCGTGATATCCATCGCCCGGCGGCTGGCGTAATGGCGCAACCGTTCCTTCACCTGGGCCGGACACGACAGGTTCAGGCAACGGACGAACACCTCGCCCGGCGCGTTCGGATCCTTGCCCACCGGACTGCCGCACGCCGGGCACACTACCGGTGGTGTCACCACTTGGGCGTCAGGTGGCCTTAATTCCGGAATAAACCGAACCACCTGCGGAATGATCTCGGCGGCTTTCTGCACCTCCACAGTGTCCCCGATCCGCAGATCCTTGCGTTCCAGTTCAGCAAAGTTGTGCAGGGACGCCCGCTTGACCACGGTGCCTGCCAGAGGCACCGGATCCAGTTCGGCCACTGGCGTGATCGCTCCCGTCTTTCCCACCTGAAACGTGACGTCTCGAAGCACCGTACGGGCCGTCTCCGCCGGGTACTTGAACGCGACCGCCCACCGGGGCGACTTGGCCGTCGTGCCCAGTCGCTCCCTCTGGGCCCGCGAATCCACCTTGATGACCAGACCGTCAATGGGATACGGCAGCGCGTGTCGACGTTCCCTCCAGGCCTCGCAAACTGCCAGCACCTCTTCGAGCGTCCGGCAGCACGCGCGATGCGGATTCACCGGCAACCCCCATCGTTCCATCAGCGCCAGCACGTCCCGGTGCGCGTCCGGCAAGGGGGAGGACGATTCGGCCACGTCGTAGGTCCACAACAGCAGGCGCCGCTCCGCCACCAGTTTCGGTTCAAGCAGTTTCAGGGTACCCGCCGTGGTGTTCCGGGGGTTTCGGAAGGGCTCCAGCCCCTCCCGCTCCCGGATCTCGTTCAGCCGTTCCAGTTCGGCGTAGGTCATGTAGACCTCGCCGCGTATTTCCACGGTGTCCGGAGCGCCTTCCAGTCGCAGCGGCAAAGCACGGATAGTGCGCGCGTTCCGGGTGATATCATCGCCCCGGGTGCCGTCACCCCGGGTTGCCGCTCGGACGAACACGCCACCTTCATACCGCAGGCTGACGGATACCCCGTCGATTTTCAACTCCACGACGTACAACGGCGTATCCGGACGCAATTCTTCACGCATGCGGTTATCGAAAGCCCGAAGGTCCCCCTCGTCATAGGTGTTATCCATGGACAGCATGGGAACGGCATGCACCACCTGCGCGAAGCCTTTCAGGGGCTCGCCGCCCACGCACTGGCTTGGGGAGTCTGGCGTTCTGAGTTCCGGATACCGCTCTTCCAGTTCGATGAGCCGCCGCATGAGTCGGTCAAACGCTTCGTCGCTGATCTCCGGGCGCGCCTCGACGTAATACAGCCGGTTGTGCCGTTCGATTTCCGCGGCCAACCGGGCATGTTCCTCGCGCGCGGCGGCCGGCGTGGCCTCCGGTTCCGATCCGAACAATTCCAGTTGAGACGCGGCCATTCCAGCAGATCCCTCCGATTCCTGGCACACGGGTATTATAGCCGTTCCAGCTACCCGGCCCGCGGATTCGCCCCGATCCCCTACAGCAGGCTCACCTTGGCCAGCGGCGTGTGACGGGCCCCTTCCGGCCTCAACTCGCTCTGAAACAGTACCAGCCGCTCCACCCGGAACGGCTCGCCAAACACGGGATGACCCACCTCGCCCAGCCAGCGAGCCAAGTTACGGGATTCTTCCGGGGAACGGCTGCGCGCCAGCGTCACGTGGGGATGAAATGCCTTGCCGTCCGGGCCACATCCTGCCTCCCGGGCCGCCTCAAACACCAGGGATCGAAGTACCGAGAGATCCCCCGACAGTACATCCACCCCCGCCCAGCATACCGCCGGCCTGGCCATTCCCGGAAACGCTCCCACTCCGCGCGCGGCCAGCCTCAGGATCACCGGACGCGAAACCGCCACGGCCGTCTCCACCCGCTCCGTCATGACCCGAACCGCCCCAGGCGCGGCGCGCCCCATGAAACACAGCGTGAGGTGATAGGTGGCCGGAGAGGCCCACCCCGCCCGAATCCCCTGGGAAAGGGCTCTCGACCGCAACTGTTCCAGCGCGGCGCGCGTATGGTGAGGAAGTTCAATCGCCCAGAAACACCGGATGCCGTCCGGTCCCCTGTCCCGCGCGGTATCCCGGTTCATGGGCTTGTCCACCGCTGCCGGAGTTCCGCCCAGGCGGTATCATCCGCGCACACGGCAGGGATCCCAATGTCTGCCACTACAAGGTCCCCCACCCACGGGCGTGCTTCCGGCCGAACCAGCCCTACTTTCGCGAAACCGAAGGTTACGGTCACCCCCGCCCGCACCGCGGCGCCACAGGGCTCGCCGGTATCCGCGTTCAAGCCTGATGGCACGTCCACCGCCACCGTCGGTATCCGCGCCGGCCAGGCGTCAATCAGAATCCGGGGCAATCCCCGTACCTCGCCTTCCGTGCCGGTGCCCAGCAGGGCGTCCACGATTACCCGGCTGTCCCGCGTGACCCCTGCGAGAGCGTCCACGGCGTCTTCTTCCGACGTGACCACCACCGGCACCAGCCCGAGTTTCAGGCCGACTCGCGCGAAGGTTCCCGCGTCGCCCGCCAGGCTTGCCGGTGGAGCCGTTGACAGCACCGTCACGTCCCATCCGGAAAGCATCGCCAGCCTGGCCACTACCCAGCCGTCGCCGCCGTTGTTTCCCTTTCCGCATACCACCGTCATGGCCGCCGGACGGGGAAACCGCTTCGTAACCTCCGCGAAAACCGCCGCACCGGCGTTATGCATCAGCACCGCCCCGGGTATGCCCAGTTCCTCAATGCATCGCCGGTCTGCCTCGCGCATCCGCGCTACCGTCACGTGAGGCATTCTCGCAGCCTCCTTCCGTCGCCCACTTTCACCCGGGGATCAGTAATGAATCCGAACCCGGTATCGCACATCCGCGGTGGATTCCGGGGCAATATCCACCGCGAACGCGATCGTTTTCGCGTCCTTTTTCGTGAATGGCAGGCTGGACTCCAGCACTTCCCAGGTACCCCAGACCGGCTCGATGACCTGTACCGTCACAGGAGTTTTTTTGCTGTTACGCAGCGATACCCGGATCGTCACTTCCGTCGACCGTGGACCGGTCTGCTGAAAGTCCTCCTGAACTTTCTCCCCGATGATGTCGAATGCCCGGCCCAGCCGCAACCGCACGGTCTCGTCCTTCGGGGTGTGACGAATCCGGTCCTCGCCCGAAAACTGCAGCGCGCCTGACGCGTCCGGTTGATATACCCGCATGATCCCCTCTGGCAATGGTATGCCGAGATGATTTTTTTCCGTGTTGTCCAATTCCAGCACCACTGCGGGATTCGTTTTCCGTTCCGGTTCTACCTGTGAATGGAACCATGCCTCGTTGCCCCGGTACTCGTACACCTTTCTCACGCCCACCCCCGAAGCGGACAACAGGCTGACCTGTTTGGTCTGGCTCGCGCGGATCGTGGTGCGCCGAGGCAACGTGTAAAGGTGATATTCCGCGAACGACTCTTCCTGCATCATGGGCGCAGACGCCAGCATCCGTTCTTGTGATTTCATGCCGGCAGCCATGTCCATCTGTTCATTCACCTTGTTCACGTCTCCCGCCACCACTTTCAGCAGCGCGTTACGGAAAGTAACCCCGGAGTTGTTCACCATCGTCACCCATCCTTCAATATCCACGCTGGTCTCCGCGGCATCCAGCGTGAGCACGTAGTCACTGCGCCACGACATCCCGGAACAAAGATAGGCCGCCTCGATTTCCTGCTCCGCCGCCCCGCTGTCCAGGGCCCATACCAGCGTTGGCCGCGCGTACAGTTCTTCCGGCAGTTTCGGCATGGATACCACCCCCGGGTGTCCCAGCATGATTCGACCTTCCACCTCGTACACTGGTCCACCGTTTACCGCGAGCAGTTTCGCCGGTTGTTCGTAGAAATTCAACTGGTTATCCCGGTTGATCAGCGTGACCTCCTTGCCCACGTATTTCTCCATCAGTTTTTCAGGGCTGATCAGGTCGTACTCGTAATTCTGTTCCAGAATGACGAGGCCGTCCGGGTGGCTCAGTGACCGCAGGCTGACGGTTTCGGGAAGGATGGTCTGGGCGACGTCCATGAAGGCCAGCCGCAATTCGCCTTCGGCCAGTTTCACCTTCCGGCGATCACGTATGAGGGCCCGGTCATTGTTGTACACCGTGACCGAGACTTCCTGCTGGTCCTCAAGCGTGGTCCGTAACGCGGAGGGATCACCGATCACCGGCATACCCGCCCCGCCCGTAACAGTCGCGTCTTCTCCAGACGCGATCCCCACCACGAATACCCCTAGCGTGATGATCACGCGCGTGATCGGACTCTTGTTTTGCATCATGTGCTGGCTCCTTCGACTGTTCGCCGGTTATGGCACTGCTTCGCGAGGGTCTTCCATAAGCCTACCGCCTTGCCCGCTGGAATGCAACCTTTTTTACCCTGGAACATGACCTCTTCACGGGATACGGGCCATGAGAATTGCTTGACGGCCTCTCAATGCCATACAGTAATCGGGAACACGTGCAATCACCCGAGAGGAGGACCTCCCATGACTCGCAGAGAAGTCTCTATAACTAGAATAGTTCTAGGATCCGCGGTGGCCATGCTCATCGGTATCTCTTCTGCCCATGCCGTGAACGAGCAGGTCTCTTCTCCTGATGGTACCATTACCGTTAATGTGGCCATCGAACAGGACCTTGAGTGGTCATTAAGCGTGGACGGCAAGGAAATCCTGCCTCCCGCCCCTGTGGCCATGAAACTGCGCAATGGCTCCACCCTGGGGCAGAAACCCAGGTTGCGGGATGTCCGGCATGATGCCATTGATGAGATGATTGAGCCGCCCGTGGCCGAAAAACGCCGGCAGATTCCCAACAGGGCCAACCAGATGACCCTGGTGTTCGACGGAAACTACGCGCTCACTTTCCGGGCGTATGACGACGGTATCGCGTGGCGGTTCGAAACCAGCCTGCCCGGAGAGATCCAGGTGGAATCGGAAACCGTCGCTTTCCGGCTGAACGGTCCCTGGACCGTCTGGCGGACCTCCACGCGGAAATGGAACTGCTCTTTCGAGTCTGAATATACCGTCCAGTCACCCGCCGATTGGCCGACGGACACCATGGCGTTCCTCCCCCTCTATGCGGGACTGGAAAATGGGCCAAGCCTGCTCATCAGCGAGGCCGACCTGCTGTCGTATCCCGGCATGTTCCTGGGACGGGATGAAAAGGACGCCACCCTGCTCACTGGACGCTTCGCGCACTACCCGAAAGTTGAAAAGCCCTACCGGGACCGCTACATCCACGTTGCCGAGGCGGAACCTTTCATCGCGAAAACCGCCGGCACCCGGACCTTTCCCTGGCGCGTCGTCTGCGTGGCTCGTAAAGATACCGACCTGCTGCTCAATGACATGGTGTACCGGCTGGCCACGCCATGCCAGTTGCAGGATACTTCCTGGATTCGACCGGGCAAGGTAGCCTGGGACTGGTGGCACGCCAACGTCATGTGGAACGTGCCGTTCAAGTCCGGCATCAACAACGAAACCTACAAGAGGTACATTGATTTCGCCGCGGCCAACGGCCTGGAATACGTGATCCTGGACGAAGGCTGGTCGAAAACCACCGACCTCACCGCGCTCAACCCGGACATCAACCTTGAGGAACTGGCCCGCTACGGCAAAGAAAAAGGGGTTGGACTCATCCTCTGGTGCGTGTGGCGGACCCTGGACGCCCAGAAGGACACGGTGCTGCCATGGTTCCGGGACCTGGGCATCGCCGGTGTCAAGGTCGACTTCATGGACCGGGATGACCAGAAGGTGGTCGAATTCTACGAACGCATGGCCCGGGCCACGGCCGAGCATCACCTGCTGCTTGATTTCCACGGCGCCTTCAAGCCCACCGGCCTGCGCCGGACCTGGCCGAACCTGATCACCCGGGAAGGCGTCATGGGCATGGAAAACAGCAAGTGGGGCGATAAGAGTGGCCCCGACTACACTACCGCCATCCCCTTCATCCGCATGGTAGCCGGGCCCATGGACTATACCCCCGGTTCCATGCGTAACGCGAGTAAAGACTCCTTCAAGCCCATCTTCAACCTGCCGTTCAGCCAGGGCACGAGGGTCCATCAACTGGCCCTGTACGTGGTCTTCGAAAGCCCCCTGCAGATGCTCAGCGACAGCCCTTCCGCCTATGAAAAAGAACCGGAATGCCTGTCTTACATCGCCCGGTGTCCTACCACCTGGGACGAGACCGTCGGCCTGGATGGCAAGGTCGGTTCACATGTGGTAATGGCTCGCCGCCACGGCGAAAACTGGTGGCTGGGCGGACTTACCAACTGGGACGCGCGGCAACTGACGATTCCGCTCAGTTTCCTCGGCACTGGAACGTGGCGGATGGAATTGTTCACCGACGGCCCGAACGCCGACCGCGCGGCCCAGGATTTCGTCCGGGAAACCCGTGATGTTTCCCCTTCGGAAACGCTGGAAGTACAACTGGCGCCTGGTGGTGGCGTGGCGGCGGTGTTCTCCCCAGTCCGTTGATCCCGCGCCACGGGCCAACTCCGGTCCCAATCAGAAACTGGAAGGAACGGTCTCGGCACCTTCCGCCCGGGCCTGTATTTCGGCGAAATGGGAATCCGGCGCGGGAATGACCCGGAGGATCTTGATCAACTGGTCCAGCCGACGGGGTACCTCTTCGGGAATCAGCGCGCCCGAGGTGGTCGTGCACAACCAGTTGCCCCCCGCTTCCACGGCCATGTCCGGATGCCGTAGCAGGTATTCGATCATGGCGGGATGCAGAAACTGTTCCGCGAAGTCCCGGTTATCCGTCAGCACCGTGAAATTCTTCTGAAAATCCTCGTGGGGCGGATGGTATTCGATCCGGTCGAATCGCGCGATACGCTCGAATTTTTCCAGGTGCGCGGGCGGATACACCCGAACCTCGGGTAACCGCTGGCCATGCCGCAACATGGCGATGCTGCAATGATGTTTCCGGGCGTCCTGCTTGGTGCCGGTGACATACCGGTAGTCGAACACGTACACCTGGAATCCCTTGTATGCCCCGGAGATGATATTCGTGGCCACCCGGCCGCGCCCGCGGTCCAACTGGTACAGGAAGCCCAGTCGCTGGGGCAGCCCGAAACTCATGTAACTGAACCGCAGGCCGAGTTCCTCGGCGATCTCCGCGAAAACCCGCTGCTGCATCATCCGGTATTCTATATACAGCGTTACGGCAAGGGTCACCACCCCCGCGATGAATAGCGCGAGGAAAAACCACTCGGATGTGGAATATAATTCCAGCATGTGCCTGCTGTCCTGACGCCCGTGCTTATACTATGCGGAATCTTGATGGTTCCGCGCAACTGTTCCCGGGGATATCCTCCGGACTGACCTGCCACAGGATACGGTCATGACGATCCCGAGTTTCCATAAACTCCATAATTTCTGTCGCGCCGTTGTGGTTTCATGCGTTTTACTGGCCTTTACCGGCACGCTGAACACCCACGCCGAATCGCCATCCACGCCGATCCCGGACTCCCCCAGGATCCCTCCGGAAATCTCCGGGCCTGCACCGGAAGCGACGCCAACCCTCCGCGAAGGATCTGACACGGCCCTTTTACGGGGAGAAATAGCGGCCCTGCGCGCCGACCTGAAACAATTGCGGGAAAGCCTGAACCTGATCCTAAACCAGATTACCGCCGATCTCCGCCAGGAAAACGAACTCTTGCGCCGGGAAAACCAGCAACTGCGGCAACAACTGGAAAACCAGGGCATTACTCCCGATACGCCGCCACCGTCTTCGGACAATATGGCCGGCTCCGCGACCACTGGTCGCCTGCCTACCGCCTTCCCCGAGCCCGGCCCGGCGGACGCGTCCACCCCAGGTCCCGCCGAGTCCGGCCTGGACACGGCCTCATCCCCACCATCTGATGAATCCGCCTCGACGGAAGAAGACGCGTTCGCTACCCCTCCCCCTTGGGAAACGGTGGCTTCGTGGGGTCGTGAACCTGAAGATGCCAAGGCCCTTGGTCCCGATATCCTGTCTCAGAAAGGCGTGGTGGGCGTTACCGCCCCTGGGGCCGGCCGAAATGCCCTGATCGCCCTTGGCCAGGCTATCCGGCGGGAATACGGTCGCTACGACATTATCAGTGTCGATATCTTTGATGACCGCGCCGAGGCTGAAGCCTACGCGCAGAACCGTCATCCCGATCCGCAACACCGGGTTCTGACCGTGGCCCGCCATGTCCGGACCGGCCAGGATATCATCCTGGTGTACCACGACGGCCTGGCCGAAGAAATCCCGCCCACCCCATAATCCCACTCAAGTTTTCCGTCCAGGCTGCCGATCAATCGATTGCGACGGACCGTAAAATACTTGAAAGGGACACTCCATGGATGGAATCCGGGGCATGTCCGCCCGTCCCGGGACAGACAGGGCGGATCGAGTGCTGTTTTCGGGTCAGCAGGCGGCAAGGGATGCCTTTCCCAGAAAAATTGCCACCGGCCGCGGTATCTTCCCTGCGGAACGCGCGGTAACGCCTCGGGAAACCAGCGAAGACCAGCCCACGGCCACCGGATTACGGGGACAAAAAGAAGCTGTTCCCCCGGGACTCCACAAATCCGAAGACCGGGTGGCATTTTCTTTACCTGAACAGATGCGTAAGGCCGCCGCGGCTGTCACGCCGGCGAATGAGAAAAACGCGACCACTGAACCACGGCAATTAACCTTCAGTTTCTATGGGGAAATCAAGCAGGAAACCGCCGCGGCTTTCGAACTGAAAATCGGGCGCCTGGCCACCGAAAACGGCGATTCCACCTCGGTCCGGGCGGCCATGTCCCTCGGCTTCCAGTTATCCGCTTCTTTCACGCTATCCGGCACGATCAGCGGAGAAGCCCTGAACGGCTTCGGCAATGCCGCGGAACTAGGGTTAACTGGATTCGACACCCGGGATTTTCTGGACAAGTTCATCGCGCTGACCGCCCATCTCATGAAAGGCAATGCCGAGGACCTCAACGAGTTCCTGTCTTTCTTCGGCAGCGCGAACACCCGGGACAGTAAGGCCACGCTGGAGTCCCTGGTAAACCAGTTATTCAGCCACTTTTTCGGTAACGGCGACCCCAGTAAAGCCGCGAGCGTGAACGTGTCCATGTCCATGCAACTGGAGTTTTCCTTCCAGGTATCCGGGGAATTTGCCGCTACCGCGGAGGAAGCCGCCCAATCCGATCCGCTGGTGCTCGACCTGAACGGTGACGGCAAGCTGAACCTGACCACGGTGGCAGACGGCGCGCGGTTCGATCTGGCAGGCACAGGCAGAACGGTTCAGGCGGCCTTCGTCACGGGCGGTGACGCTTTTCTGGCCCTGGATCGCAATGGAAACGGGCAGATCGATTCAGGACTGGAACTGTTTGGAGACCAGCATGGCGCCACCAACGGTTTTGAAGAACTGCGCCAGTTCGACGATAACCGCGATGGCATTATCGACAGCCAGGACGCCGTCTTCGCGTCCCTCCGGGCATGGCGGGATAATGGAAACGGTATCAGCGAGGCAGGGGAACTGCTGTCCATGCGGGACGCGAACATCGCCGCGATCCGCCTGGATTACCGTGACGTGAACAAGATCGCCTCCGGCGGAAACCGGGTAACCCAGGTCGCCGCCTACCAGCGCGTGGACGGGCGGTACGGCCTGGCAGGCGATGTTCTCCTGAACTATTTGGGCTGATATGGAACTTCCGTTCCATCAGGACTGGTCGTTCTCCAGTCCTCCCTCTTCCGCCTCATGACCCTGGGGGTGTAATCCATCGTGGCGGACATCTGAGGGTTCCAGGTGGGTGGTAATGTGCACCCTTTTACCCGGGAACAAGGCCGCCAGCGCCGATTCCAACCGGGTGACCCGTTCGTGGGCCCGGGCAAGGGTAGATGCCCCCGACAGGAACACGTGCAGTTCCACCCATGCCCTGGATTCCGACTCCCGGAATCGAACCTGGTGATAGCCGTCGATTTCACCAGTTTCCCGGGCCCGGTTCAGGCAGTCCAGCAACCGCCGCGTCGCGTCCGGATCCACGCGATCCAGCAGGCCGCGGAAAGCCTCCCGCATCAGGTGTCCTGCCGTCAGCAGGATATTCGTGGCGACAACCAGGGCGGCCAGCGGATCCATCCAGGTCAGGCCGGTCCATCGCGCCAGCGCGATACCCACCAGCACCCCCCCGCTGGTCCATACGTCTGTCAGCAGGTGCAACCCGTTTGCCCGCAGCACCAGTGTTCCAAGGCGTCGTCCCGCGATCACCAGGGCCCCTCCCAGGACGAGGTTCACCATGGAAAGGGCCGCCACGATGATCATGCCGACATCCAGGTGCGTCAACGCCCCCCCGTTCAGGAAGCGGGAAATCGCCGACACGTAAATGGCCAGTGCGGCAGTACCAATCAGGGCCCCTTCGAAGCCCGCTGAAAAAAAGGCGATTTTCTCGTGGCCGTAAGGATGTTCGGCGTCCGGGCGTTGCCGGGCATACCACAGGCTGAAGGTGGCCATCATCCCGGCGAGCACGTTGACCACGCTTTCGGCAGCATCGGAGAGAATGGCCACGCTGCCCGTCCACCACCAGGCCAGTCCCTTCCCCGCGACCATCAGCACGGCCACCGCGAAACTGGTAGCCGCGGCCGCAAGCATGACCGCGTCCCGGCCAGGCGTCCCATCAGAGGGGGATACTTCGGCCGAAAAGATTTCTTCCAGGTATTTCATGACCGTTTTTTCACCAGGAGCCTTGCCTGACCTCCGATATCGTTCCCCCGAAACATCCTCATTATACCCGTTCCGCCAAAAAATTTTTCCCGGGAAACTATTGACAACGTTGGCGGGTTATGCTAGACTTATTCCGTACAGAGGAAACTCTTGACATGCCCGCGAACGCGGCGTGGAGGATATGGCCGTGAAACGTGCGAAATCCGGTCTCGTAATGCTGGCGGCCCTGGTGGTCACGGTGTGGGTGGTTCTCCCCGTGGCCCAGGCGCAGACCTATGATCCCGATGTGGACCTGCCGAAACCGACCGCGCTGGAAAAGACCCTGACGAAACTGGGACGTGGCCTGTCCAACATCGTGCTGGGCTGGGCTGAAATCCCGGTCACTTTCGACCGGAGCGTCAAAAAGGGTAAGCCGCTCGGCTACCTGGTCGGCGTGGCACCGGTTATGGGTACCGCGCGGGCAGTCATGCGCACGGGCACGGGCTTTTACGAGGCGGTTACGTTTCCCGTGACGGACAAGGCGGTCAACTACGAGGCAGTGCTCGAGCCGGAGTACATTTTCTAACGGTGATACGATGGCGCACACGAGGCCCCGCGCTCGTCGGCTACTTCCGGGATGCCACGGGTAAGCGGGGCGTTATTGTTTCAACCGGTGAAACTTCACCCCTGGAAGGGGGCGTGTTGTTCGCTATTCCCAGCAACACGGGGGAGATGGAATCAGTTCCCCTTGAGGAGGCGGCCACGCGCCTTTCCCCGGACATCATCCTTGAAGCGATCATCGTGATAGAGCGGTTCTACGGGAAGCGGCTGGCCAAGTTGCCGCCATCGCTGTGGCCAGAGCCGGAAGGGGCGAAACATGCCTAAATACCGGGATATCGAAGAGTTTCTGGACGAGGTGGTCAGCCTGCCCAGCATGCCCGGCGTGGTCAACGAGGTCCGGCGTATCCTGGATGATCCCAACGGATCCATCGCGGACGCCGCGGATAAAATCGCGCTCGACCCGGCCCTGACGTTCAAGGTTTTGCGTCTTGTCAATTCCGCTTTTTACGGCTTGCGTCAGCAGGTCACCAGTATCCGGCATGCCGCCGCCCTGCTTGGAGCCAAGGTTCTCAAAAACCTCTGCCTGACCGCCGCTGTCTTTGATACCATGAAGGGATCACCGGAGCGGCTGATCCGTCACGCCGCCGGCACGGCGACAGCCATGCGCGCGTTGGCCCAGGAGGGCCCATTGGGCCTGCTTCTCCCTTCCCCGGACGAGGCCTTCATCCTGGGACTGGTGCACGATATAGGCAAAATGCTCCTTTACACGGTGGTCCCCGACCTTACGCGGGACACGGAGGTCATGGCCTCGGAACGTCGGATCCCCCTATTTCGGGCGGAACATGAACTGATCGGCATCGACCACGCCGAACTGGGCGCACGTCTCGCCCTGCACTGGAAACTCGACGACCTTTACGTGCAGGCCGTGGGCGGCCATCATGAAACCGCTCGCTGTTCCAGCGCGTTCATCCCCATCGCGTCCAGTATTACCGTGGCGGATTACATCGCGGGCATGTGCGGTCATGGCGTGATGGACCCGGTATGGTTCGAAATTCCGGACACGGTCTGGACCGATTCGGGTGTGGACGGCCCGTGCGCCATCCGGGTCATGAGCACTTACCTGAATGACCTGGCCCGGATCGACGAACTGGTCGGCGAAGTAATGGGAACAGATCACCACGCCTGAAGGGGCCAAACCGCTTCAGGCCGTGGGCACAGGAGGCAGGCCATCCAGCAGATCCCGGGTGTGGGGATAGCGTTTCGGACGCGCCGCGTCAAAGGCTTCCCGCTGGCGTTCCCACGTGGCATACAAATCTTCCAGGTTGCCCCCGTCCAGGATCCGTTTCCGTAGAGTTTCCCCCCCGACCAGCGCGTCAAAATGGTCTGTGAAGGTCAGCGCGTCCCCGTGAAGACGGCGTATGGATCGCAGCAATTCCACAAACAGCCTGAAAGGTCGCGCGGCCGCCCAGTCGGTTACCTCCAGTTGAATGCCCCGGCAGGACGTATCCACCCACGCAGGCCGGGACGCGCGACCAGGCACAGACCGCGGTACGTACGTGACCGGCCTGGCCGAGAACCCTCCCAGCAGCACCGGATCAAGCAACCCAAGTACCCTTTCCGGATCCAGCCATGGCGCGCCAAACTGCATGAACGGATTATCCGTGCCCCGCCCCTCGTTCAGGCTGGTCCCCTCGAGCAGGCAAGCGCCCACGTAGACCAGGGCCGATTCCGGCCGGGGAAGGTTGGGAGAGGGCGCATGCCATGGCAGCCCACAGGCTGGAAACCCGAGTTCCCGTCGCCAGTTACCGCAAGGACGGGTCTCGAGTTGCAACGTCTTGAGGCGTTTCCACCCGCGGAACCATTCCGCCGTCTCTCCCAGGGTCATGCCGTGGCGAACCGGCACGGGTCCCCAGCATACCGGCGAGAAAGGCCCCTCGGCAACCGGTCCCTCCAGGACCTCTCCCCCCAGTGGATTGGGGCGATCCAGTACCATGACCGGAACCCCCGCCTCCGCGCAGGCGGAGAGGCATTCCAGCAGGGTATGGGGATAGGTGTAATAGCGAACGCCCACGTCGGGAAGGTCCACCACGAACAGGTCGATACCCCGCAACTGTTCCGGGGATGGCCGTTGCTGTTTCCCGTACAGGCTGATCACGGGAATGCCGGACCCCTGGCTGGAGGCGACCTTTTCGCCTGCTTCGGCCTGGCGTTCCAGGCCATGTTCCGGGCTGAACCACACCCTGACAGGGACACCTGTTTCCTCGAGCAGCGCGGTCAGGGCCCGTCCCCGGGCGTTCACGGCCGCGGTATTGGTCAGCACGGCCACGCCGCAACGCTCCTTAAGAATGGAAAAGCGATCCCGCTGCAGCAGGTCGAGGGCGGGAAACACGTTCGTTCGATCCGGGAAAAGATATAACCCCGCCCCCAGGTAGAAAGTCTTCCGCAACGCGCGGTTATCCCGGCGGTTCCGATCGGGGTGACAGGTGTTGCTGAGAAGCACCGCGAAACCGCCCGTATCAGGATCCAGCCAGAGCGAGGTTCCCGTCCAGCCGGTATGGCCAAAAGCCCGGCGGGAGAGCAGAAACCCGTTCGCCCAGTCCATGGGAGGATCGAGCCACCACCCCAGCCCCTGCCACGGATAAAAATCCCATTGGGGCTGGATCATGAGCGCGACGGTTTCCGGTTTCAGCAGGCGGCCTCCCAGCAGGGCTTCACAGAACCGGCCCAGGTCGCCCACCGTGGAAAAAAGGCCGGCGTGTCCAGCCACTCCTCCCATGGCATAGGCGTTTTCATCGTGGACCTCACCGCGAACCAGGCGTCTCCGCCAGGCGTCCCGTTCCGTGGGAGCGCATTCCTGCCGGGCATCGGGCCCCGGCCTGAACCCCGTCTTACGCATGCCCAGGGGCTCAAAGACCTGTTCGGCACAGAAATAATCCAGCCGGTCACCGGACGCCTGTTCCACCACGAATCCCAACAGGATAAAACCGAAATCGGAATATTCCCGACGGGTTCCGGGGGGCGCCTCCAGGGACAGGCCGACAATCCGGTCCAGCATGGACACGGGAGATTTCACCTCGTTTTTCAACTCCTGGTAGGCAGGCAGCCCCGTGGTATGCGTCAGGCAATGCCGGAGCGTGAACCGGTCCAGCCCCCGCAGGGGTAACCATTCGGACACGGGGTGGTCGAGATCCAGGCGCCCGGCTTCCACCAGCCGCATGACGGCCGTGGTGGTGGCAACAACCTTGGTCAGCGAGGCCAGGTCGTACCGGGTCTCCGTGTCCGTGGGTTCCTGGACGGGGGAACGCTGGCGTAGCCCATACGCGCCTGTCCACACCACCCGTCCTTCCCGGCCCACGCAGGCTACCGCTCCCGGCGCCCCGGACCGTCGCACCGCTTCGGCCAGCCACGCGTCGAATCTCATCCGGACGGGCCTCTCCCCGTCCGCGCCGGGCCGGAAGGCAGGCCCGCGCGGTTCTGGAGCATGCAGATGGCCAGGGCCAGGGCGTCGGCGGCGTCATCGGGCCGGGGCCGCTCTTCCAGGCCAAGCAGCAGGCGGGTCATTTCCTGCATCTGCTGTTTATCTGCCCTTCCATACCCCGTCACGGCGGTTTTGGCCTCGGTCGGACTGAATTCCCCGATGACTACCCCCTGCCGGGCCGCCGCCAGCAGGATCACCCCCCGCGCCTGGGCCACCGTGATGCCATTGGTCACATTCTGCTTGAAAAACAGCCGCTCCACGCATGCCAAGGCAGGCTGAAACCGCGTGAGCAGATCCGTCACCCCCTCGTACAGGTGAACCAGTCGAAGGGGCATTGCTTCCCTCGCGCCTGTGGTAATCACGCCATGGGCCACGTGCCTCAGGCGGCCATCCACCCGTTCAACCACCCCCCACCCGGTAGTCGCCGTTCCGGGATCGAAACCGATGGCGCGCAGGACCTTACTCGTTGAGGGCCGCCTCCATGTCCTGTTCGCTGATGTCAGCGTTGGAGAACACGTTCTGCACGTCATCGTGTTCTTCCAGCGCGTCCAGCAACTTCAGCACCGCGGCGGCCATCTTGCCGTCGACCTTCTGCATGGTCTTTGGAATCATCTTCAGTTCGATTTCCTGGGCCTTGATGCCCATCTGCTCGAACGCGTCCGCCACGGCGTGCAACTGGGTGGGATCGGTGTAGATCTCGTGCACATCCCCGGAACTGTCAACGTCGTCCGCGCCGGCCTCAATGGCCTTTTCCAGGATTTCGTCGTCGGAAATGCCTTCTTTCGGCACGGTGATCACGCCCCGGGAATCGAAATTCCAGGCCACGGCGTTGGCAGCCGCCATCGACCCGCCACTCTTGGTGACCAGGTGGCGAATTTCGGCCAGCGTGCGGTTCTTGTTATCGGTGGTCACGTCAATCAGGATGCCCACCCCGCCCGGGCCGTACGCCTCGTACCGGATTTCTTCGTAAGCGGCCCCCTCGATTTCGCCCGTGCCGCACTTGATGGCCCGATCGATATTCTCCCGGGGCATGTTGTTGTTGCGGCAGGCGATCAGCACGGCCCGCAACCTCGCGTTACCCGCCGGGTCAGGGCCACCTTGTCGCACGGCAATGGTGATTTCCTTGGCCAGCCGCGAGAAGATCTTACCCCGCTTGGCGTCCAGTGCGCCCTTTTTACGCTTAATGGTGCTCCACTTTGAGTGACCGGACATGAGAAACGATTCTCCTGATGCTGCTGATAATTTCCGGAATCCTCCGGCGGGCATAGTGTAACAGAAATCAGCTGGAAGCCGCAATGCCCGCTTCACGTTGCGCCCCCGGGAAAAAACATGGTAGGATATGGCCGTTCGGCGGAGAGGTGACCGAGTTGGCCGAAGGTGGCGCCCTGCTAAGGCGTTGTACCCCAAAAGGGTACCGTGGGTTCGAATCCCACCCTCTCCGCCAGTTTTTTTACGCGCGGGGGTTGCTTCCGCGTCGGAACAGGGCGTTGCGCGATTCTCAAAAGTGTTCTATAATGAGTCGCGGTTATTTTGCGGCAATGTCAACGGGCTGAGGGGTTGAACCCCACAAAGGAGATTCGGGTATGTCAACGTTCAGACTGGGTTTTATCGGCGCGGGATTTATCGCCAAGTTTCAGGCCAGGGCCATGCGGCAGATCCGCGGGGTACAACTGGCGGGGGTTACCGCGCTCAAGGGCGCGGAAGAACTGGCCGCCTTCGCCGACGCGAATGGCCTGGGTCCCTGCAAAGTCTGCGCGTCCGTGGCGGAGTTGTGCCGTGAAGTTGACGCCGTGGCCATTTTCGCTCCGAACATGGCCCGCGTGCAATTGATGCAGGAAATCGTCGACGCTGTCAAAAACGGCGCGGAACTGAAAGGCATTATCTGCGAAAAACCGCTCGGCAGGACCGTCGCGGAAGCCAACCAGATCGTGGAACTGGCCAAGGAGGCCGGGTTGCCGACCGCTTACTTCGAGAACCAGTGTCACATGAAGGGCATCCGGGCCCAGAAGGAACAGTTGCGCCGGGTTGAAGAAACGATGGGCCCCCTGGTCCTCGCCCGTTCAGCGGAAGAACACAGTGGGCCCCACGAACCCTGGTTCTGGGATCCCACCCGCCAGGGTGGCGGCGTCCTGTCGGACATGGGGTGCCACTCCATCGCCTGCGGCTGGTACGTGCTCACGCCCAATGGCAAACCAGTCGATTTCCTGGAGCCCATTTCCGTTCAGGCGACCACGTCCCTGCTGAAATGGGGGTTGCCCAAGTACCGGAAGGAACTTTTCGAGCGCACCCGGGTCGATTATTCGAAAACCCCGGCGGAAGACTTTGCCACGGGCATGGTGACTTTCAAGAACCCCGAGACCGGGCAACTGGTTCAGGCCCAGTTCACCAACTCCTGGATGTACGACAAGCAGGGATTGCGCCTGTACATGGATGGCCTTGGACCTGGCTACGCGTTCGAATTGAACAGCCTGCGATCCCCCCTGGAAATCTTTATCGGCGACCAGGCCGCCGAGGCCGTGCTGGACGCCGAATCGGCCCTGGAAAAATCTACCGCCAGCCGTGGCCTGCTGGTGGTCGAACCCAACGAAGCCGACCTGTATGGATACGTGGATGAAATTGAAGACGCCGTCAAGGCGTTCCAGGAAGGCCGCGATGCCTTCCTGAATTTCGAGTATGGCGCCATGATCACCCTGCTCGTGCAGGCCGCTTACATGTCCGCCGAACAGGGGCGTACCATCTACCTGACCGAAAAGGCCTCCCAGGAAGCCTTGAAATCCTACAAGTCCCTGATTGCCCAGGGACGCGGTGGAGAAATCCTCTTCTGACCTGAACACCTTAGACGTGTCCCCCGTCACCCTGTCTGGCGGGGGACACGTTTTTTCACGTGGGAATAGAAAGCGTGGCTTTCCCGTTCCCATGGTAGAATGATTGTGAGATGAGACTAAACGTCATGAGGAACATCACGTACATCGGGGTTGTCATTGCGGTCTTTACGGCCGTGATCGTTGCCCCGTTTACGGCTTGTTCATGCGCGTCAGGTGCCGGGGCAGGAGCGTGTAAGCATGCGTGCTGCCAGGCAGCCCCGAAAAAGACGGAAGAGGCCTGTTGCTGCCACGCGCCAGCCAAATCCGATGAACACGCGGAATGTTGGGTTCTTTCCGGAGAGCAGGGTGACAAGGACCAGGAGTTGCCCCGTTGTCCATGCGCGATGAGCCAGCCTTTCGACCGTGTTCCGGTCGTACCTTCCCGGGCGATTCCAACGGAACTGGTTCATCCGGCTAATCCGTATGGCTCCGTAGTAGTAGCGGACCCCGCGGAGATGCTGCTGGCTGGTACCATTTCCCCCCTCTCAGGCGCCCCATCTCCTCTATCTCCTCATTCCCTGAACGCTATCTTGTGCGTCTGGCGTTGTTAAGCATCACGGGCGTGTTTTGGGGCGTGTCGCCTGTTGCGACGTGAAACGCGCCTGTATATCGCCCGACCTTCTCTTCACCTTAACTTCAGGACACCTGTTTCGCGATATACCGCGAATAAGGAGACATGCGATGAACATGAAACACGCGATCATGGCCGCCTTCCTGCTGCTGGCGGTTTTCTCGATGGGTTCCCTGGTGACGGCGTATCCCGCCGTCGCGGATGATGGAACCGGAAAAGCCGCTTCGACGGCTTCCTGCTGCTGCCCCGAGGGCAAGTGCCAGTGCGCCGACGGCAAGTGTGCCTGCCCCGACTGCAAGTGCCAGAACTGCGCCTGCGCGGAGGGTAAGTGCTGCGGAAACGGGAAATGCGCTGCGTCTTCCGGATCTGGTTGCTGCTGCCCCGAGGGCAAGTGCCAGTGCGCCGATGGCAAGTGTGCCTGCCCCGACTGCAAGTGCCAGAACTGCGCCTGCGCGAAGGGTAAGTGCTGCGGAAACGGGAAATGCGCTAAGCGATAATTCCCCCGCGCGGTGACCGAACACAACCGGCCTGTCGGGCTTAACCCGGCAGGCCGGTTCCTCTTAATCGAAGCGCGCTCCGGGCGTTTCAGCCCACGTGAAAATTCTCCACCACGGCCCGCCCGAATTCACTGCATTTGAGTTCCGTCGCGCCTTCCATCAGCCGGGCGAAATCATAGGTCACCCGCTTCTGGCGGAAGGTCTCGACCAGGCCTCTCACGATGGTATCCGCCGCCTCCTGCCAGCCCAGGTATTCAAACATCATCACCCCGGAAAGAATCACGCTGGAGGGATTGACCTTGTCGAGGTTGGCATACTTGGGGGCTGTTCCATGGGTTGCCTCAAACACGGCCTTGCCCGTTTCGTAATTTATGTTCGCGCCCGGCGCGATGCCGATGCCGCCAACCTGCGCGGCGAGGGCGTCGCTGGCGTAATCACCGTTCAGGTTCATCGTGGCGATGACATCGAATTCGTCCGACCGGGTCAATACCTGCTGCAGAAAGATATCGGCGATCGTGTCTTTTACCAGCAGCTTGTCTCCCGGCTGTCCACCGCAATCTTCCCAGCCCACGGCCACATCGGAAAATTCCTCGCGCACCAGTTCATAGGCCCACTTGCGAAAAGCCCCCTCGGTGTATTTCATGATATTGCCCTTGTGAACAATGGTCACGCTGCGCCGCTGGTGCTCCAGCGCGTACCGGATAGCCGCGCGCACGAGTCGTCGCGTTCCCGCGGGACTGATCGGCTTGACGCCTATGCCCGAGCCGGAGCGGATGTTCCACCCGAACTTCTCCCGGCAGTAGCCGATCAGGGCTTCCGCTTCCGGCGTGCCCGACTCCAGTTCAAACCCGCTGTACACGTCCTCGGTGTTCTCGCGGAAAATCACCATGTTCACCTTTTCGGGATGCTTCACCGGGCTGGGCACTCCCTCGAAATACCGGACCGGCCGCACGCAGGCAAACAGGTCAAGTTTCTGCCGCAGGGCCACGTTCAGGCTGCGGAACCCGCCACCCACGGGAGTGGTCAGCGGTCCCTTGATGGCGATCGCGTACGTGTCGATGGCTTCGAGCGTTTCGTCCGGCAGGTACGATCCGCAAACCTGGTTAGCCTTTTCTCCCGCGTAAACCTCCATCCAGGCAATCGAGCGGCGGCCGTCGTAGGCATACTTCACGGCTTCATCAAAAACGTGTTTTGCCGCCCGCCAGATATCCGGCCCCGTTCCATCCCCCTCGATGAAACAGATGATGGGGCGATCGGATACCCGTGGCCGGCCGTCCGCGCCCAGGGTTACGCGATCTCCTTCGGGAACGTGAATGTGCTTGAATCCGGTCATCCTGTGTCCTTTCACGCCTATCAATCCAGGGATACCAGCCGCGCCTCGAGGATGTGCGGGGCAGCCGAGATTTGTCGCATCACCTCGGCAGGCACGTCCTGGTCCAGGTTCAATACCGTCAGGGCCGTTCCTCCCTTGACGTCACGGCCCAGCATCAGGTTGGCGATGTTGATGCCCGCCTCGCCGATGATGGTGCACAACCGGCCAACCACCAGCGGCTTATCTTCGTTGCGGCAGACCAGCATCACCCCCTCGGGCACGGCGTCAACCCGCGTGCCATTGATCGTGCAGATACGGGGATCTTTCCCGTTGAACAGCGTTCCCCGGACATTGCAGGTTTCCATGTCCGTGCGCGCCGTGACGCTGATTTCAAAGGCATAGGACGACTGGGCGGGGCTGCGTTTCTCGCTGACCTCGATGCCCTTTTCCTTGATCTGGGTAGGCGCGCTGACCATGTTCACCGTTTCCACCATGGGGGCCAGGAAACCGCACAGAATCGACGCGGTTACCGGATACGTGTCCGTTATGCCAAGATCTCCCACGTACTCGATCTCGAGGGACAACGGGCGCCCCTGCGCGTAGGACGACTGGAAACGTCCCAGCCGTTCCGCCAGGAACAGGAGCGGTTCCATCGCCCGGGCCGTATCCCGGTCCAGGCTGGGCACGTTGACCGCGTTCACGATCGCGCCGGTTTTCAGGTAATCGATCATCTGCTTCGCGATGTCGATGGCCACGGTCAACTGGGCCTCATCGGTGGACGCCGCCAGGTGGGGAGTCATCACGATGTTGCCGAGACCAATGAACGGGTTGTTTTCAAAGGGCTCCGACGTGTACACGTCCAGCGCGGCCCCGGCGATCACGCCGGACCGCAAGGCTTCGGCCAGATCCTGTTCGTTCACGATACCCCCTCGCGCGCAGTTGATGATCCGGCAGGTGGGTTTCATCCGCTTCATTTCTTTCATCGTGAACATGTTCATCGTCTTGTCGGACTTGGGCGCGTGAATCGTGATAAAGTCGGACTGCTCGATCAACTGGTCCAGGGTTACCAGTTCCACTCCCAGCGCCTCGGCCTTGATCGGGTTCAGCAGGGGATCAAAAGCCAGCACGCGCATCTCGAACGCCTTGGCCCGTTTCGCCACCGCCCCACCAATCCGGCCCACACCAACCACCCCCAGCGTTTTGCCACAGAGTTCCGTTCCCATGAATGCTTTTCGGTCCCACCGTCCCTCAACCATCGACTGATGGGCCTGGGGAATGTTCCGGCACAGCGCCAGCATCAGGGCGAACGTATGTTCGCAGGTGGAGATGGTATTCCCACCCGGCGTGTTCATGACCACGATCCCCTTGCGCGTGGCCGCTTCCTTGTCGATGTTGTCCGTTCCGGCCCCCGCCCGGCCGATCACCCGTAACCGCCGGGACGGCTCCAGGGCCTCCGCCGTAACCTTGGTCGCGCTGCGGACCACGAGGCCGTCATACTCATTGATCACCGCCGCGAGTTCAGCGGGTTTCATCGGCGGTCGGACGTCGACCTCAAATCCTTCCTTTCGGAATAGTTCCACGCCTTCTTCATTCAGGTTATCGAGAGCGAGAATACGAAACATGGCCATTCTCCCGGCCGGTAAGAAAAAAACGGCCCTTTTTAACGTTTAGAGTGATACTCGACCCCGCGGTACACCGGATAGTATACAAAACGGCCGTCACGCGCCTGAAATTCCTTCCCCCTTAATGGCCGGACATGTTATTAAAACATGAAATACCGGAAAAATGGGGGGCAAAAAAACATGGTGGGCCTTGTAGGACTCGAACCTACGACCAAGAGATTATGAGTCTCCTGCTCTAACCAACTGAGCTAAAGGCCCACCGATCGCAATGCATTAAATTATAAGGAACCCCGCGAAGATTTGCAAACGGCTACGATCAGGGCCCCTTCCGGTCCGGCCCGGATGCTGTCGGCGCCTTGTCTAACGTTTCCAGCAGTTGACGGGCCTGTTCCCAGTCCGGACGTTCCAGGGCTACCCGTCGGGCATGGATCCGCGCTTCGTCGGTCCGCCCGGCTTCAGCCAGGGCCTGGGCGAGGATCAGTCGGGCCCGCGCGTCTTCCGAACGCAGGGTCACCACGCGTTCCAGCAAGGGGATGGCTTCCGCCAGTTGCCCTTTCCGTTGGAGGGCACGGCCAAGGTTGAACAACACGGACGGATTGTCTGGAGTCAACTCGTGGGCTCGACGGTAACAATCCAGGGCTTCTTCGTGTCGCCCAGTGCGGGTCAGCAGATCCCCGTAATTGTTCAAGGCAAGGGCAAAGTCCGGACGCAGGGCCAACGCCCGGCGGTATAGCGATTCCGCCTCGTCATTGTGCCCCATGGCGAAGAGCGCGTCCGCCAGTCCACACGCGACATCCGCGTCCGCGGGATCCCGGTCCAGCACCTGCCGGAACGCCTCGGCGGCTTCCCCCAGTCGCCCGGCACGGGCCAGGAGAAAACCCAGGTTTTTCCAGGGACGGGGATCGTCCTGCCGTAACGTGGCCGCGCGACGGTAAAGTTCCTCCGCTTCGGCGGTATCCGCGGGACGCGTTCGCGCCAGGGCATCCGCGAGTCCCAGCAGCGTGTCCGGATCATCCGGCCGTATCCGCCGGGCTTCCCGAAATGCTTCTTCGGCGGCTGCCGCGTCTCCCCGGTTCAGCAGGAGATATCCCTGGTTCTTGGGCGCGTCCGGATTGGTCGGGTCCAGTCGACGTGCGGCGGCATAATGCTCAAGAGCCTCGTCTTCCCTGCCAGTCTCCCGCAATCGGTCAGCCAGTTTTAACCGGGCAAGGGCAAGGCCTCCGTCCAGGGATACCGCCTGCCGGTAACAGGCTTCCGCTTCATCCCGTCGCCCCACTGCCTCCAGCGCGAGTCCCAGGTTGAGATGGATATCGGCCCGATCGGACGCCGATTCCAGGGCTTTCTGGAACCACTGGATCGCCTCCTCTTCCTTTCCGGCCTCCCTGGCCAGCAACCCCATGTTGAAGAGGGCGTCGGCGTTGGCCCCATCCTGATCCAGCGCGGCACGCAGCCGGGCCTCCGCCCCCGCCGGGTCTCCCCGTTTACGGAGCAGTTCCGCCTGCAGCAGCAACGCGGGCACATGGCCACCGTTCCGCCGCAGGGCCACTTCACAGGCCCGGAAAGCTGCCTCATCCCGACCCGCGCATCCCAGGGACCGGGCCAGGTCATACCAGGCTCCGGCATCTTCGCCAAACGGGAGGTCACCGGTCAGACCTTCCAGTATCACGGCGGCATCCGCGCATCGCCCCCCGTCCAGTAACGAAAGGGCCCGCATGCGGAGCGCGTCCGGACGCCGCGCCCCGGGAAGGCGTCGCCATGCCCGGAGAAAAGCATCCGCCCCCAGGGCATGATCTCCCGACCGACGCGCCACCAGACCCAGCAGGTTCCACGCCTCGCCATCCCATGGCGCCATGGCGGTTGCCCGATCCAGTGCCTCCCGGGCCCCGGCTAACTGGCCGGTATCCAAAAGGGTCGCGCCAAGGCCAAAATACAGGTCGGCATCCCTCGGATACCGCTTCAATGCCTCCCCAAACGCTTCCACTGCCTCCTCATTATGGCCCAATTCACGGGACAGCAGCGCCAGCGAACGCCAGGCATCCGCCGGAACATTCCGACACCGCGTGGCCTGGCGGAGAGCTTCCCAGGCGTCCTCCAGTTTCCCCGCACCCCGTGACAGCATGGCCTTGTTATACCAGGCGTAGCCGTTCGCGGGATTGGCTTCAACCGCGCGGGTAAACAGCGTCATGGCTTCGGCATCCTTCCCCTGGTGCCACGCGATAAGGCCAAGGGCAAGTAACGCCCCATCCAGATCAGGGTCATGGGCCAGCGCCGTTTCATATGCCCGGATCGCGGTTCCGATGCGGCCCCGCCGTTCCATGACTTGACCAAGGTTTAACCAGCACACCGCGCAATCCGCGTCGTGGGATAGCGCTTCCTTCAGTGCCATCTCCGCCGCGATGGAGTCTCCGACCCGGTCCAGGGATACCCCCATGGCGGACAATATTTCCGGATCCTTCACGTTGCCAGCCAGCGCGTGCTGGAAGGCATCCACGGCTTCCTCATCTTCTCCGGCAGCAGCCAGCGCGAATCCCAGGTTACGCCACAAGTCGGGGGTTTCCAGCGCTGACAAGAGAGCCCGGAACAGGGCTGCCGCCTCCTTCGCGTCGCCCCACCGCATCAGGGCCCGCGCGAGATTAAAGCGGATATCCCGGTCATCAGGACGGCACGTCACGGCCGTCCGCAACACTTCCACCGCCTCCCCGGGACGCCGGGTACGCGACAGCAGGGCCCCAAGGTCATTCAGGGCCCCTGCGTGATCCGGCTGAATCCGGATCGTTTCCCGCAGCGCCGACTCTTCCCCCGCGACGTCATTCAAAAGACGGCGGGCCCGTGCCAAGGCATACCACGCGTCGCCATCTTCTTTCTCCACCGTCACGCGTCGTTCGAGGGCCTCCACCGCTCCCCTGCCGTCTCCCCGAGCCAGGCGTGCCAGGCCAAGGTTATACCAGGCGGGAGAAAAATCCGCGTCCACCTCGACGGCCCGGGTAAATGCCTGCTCCGCCTGCTCCACTTGCCCAGTTTCAAACAACAGTATCCCAAGGTTATAAAACCCGGCGGCGTCGTTCGGATGGTTCTTCAGCCACCGATCCAGGTCGGCAATCCCCGCGCTGGCCATGCCGGACGCGAGCCACGCGCGTCGGCGCTCATCATGCCAGCGGGAACTGTTGGGCGAGAATCCGACCCAGTCCACCCGGGTCAGCAGGTAGATCCCCAGAAAAAGCCCCGCCAGCAGCACCCTTCGCCGCGTCCCGGCCACCCGGCCCAGGCGGACCAGTTCCACGATACCCCACGCGCCCCCGAGAGACAGCGCGGGATACACGGGCATCCGGTAACGGGCGTTGACGATGAATAACAGAAACGTGGCACAGGTCACCGCGGCAAAGACACCAAGCAGGGCCATTAATGCCGCGGACTCGTTCACGCGGCCCAGCGCCAGAGCCTTCATTCCGGGTGCGCGGCTGGCTCCGGCAAGTCCCGTGATCCGTCCTGCAACCAGCAGCATCGCCAGGAGGGTCGTCGCGACCAGGACTGGAAAATCAGGCAGTATCCGCAACAGGTCACTGCGTTCCCTTTCCAGGGCCACCACCTTGTTTTCGTCCACGATGGCTGGTCCCCAGAACAGCAACAACTTGCGAACAACCCTTCCCAGGGTAAGGCCCGGATGCGACTTGATAAAGTCCCACCCCCGCTGCATGAAATGCGCCCGGAACTCGTGATAGGCAAGCAGGCGCCCAAAATGGGCCGTACAGTACCGGTAATATAATTCTCCCCAATTGAAAATATTCCATTCATTCCGGGGCACGTACGCGTACAGATCGGGGGTGTCGGGCCTTACGCCGTCGGCATGTTCGTTGTTCGACAGGTAAAAACTGACCTCTCCTCCGTAGGAAACCGTAAACCAAGAACGACTGCCGGGGTAATGAGGAAACGTGACCGGGGCTATGGTGGCCACGGCGGCAAGCACGGTGATCACCGCCGCACTCAGCGCGCGCCATCGCCACCTGGAATAACCACTCCAAGTCATCCACAGCGGTATGACCGGCAAAAACAACAGGGACTCGGGCCGTAACAGTACCATTCCCCCCCACAGAACGCCCAGCAGTGCCGGGTATACTACGCTGCCTCGCCGTAACCACTCCAGGCACAACAGGGCCATGACCACCACGATGAGGTTGGTCATGGCCGGCTGGTTGATCTCCCCCTCGTAATACACCACGGCCCACTGGAACGCGTACAACCCTCCGGCCAGCAGTCCCACAACATGAGAAAACAAACGCCTTCCGAGCGCGTATAACAGCAACACCGTCGTCAGGCCAAAAGTAAACTGCGCGTAACGGATCCACTCGTAATACACGGACAACCGCTCACCGGAAAGCCGGTACAATCCCGCAAGGAACCACGAATAGGCCGGGGGATTGGGTAACGGCCAATTCTCAATGAAAGGAGAACGTTGCCCCTCGGGCATCGAATAGTCCCCCGTAACGATCGCCCGTCCCCACCAGTCCTTGAAGGCCGCGTCATGCAAGGGAGCCCTGAAGTCCGGTTGCCGCCGCAGGTCTTCGTACCACGCTACCCTGACCACGCAGGCCAGAAACAGCAAGAGCAGCACCTGGATGACCTGGAAGGCATTCCGACGAAAATGGCGGCCCTTGGTTGTTTCCGCTTCCCGTGCGTGCATCGTGTTTTACATCCCGTAACGCGATATGGTAACGTAAACGGAACTGGAATCGTTTATTCCACGAATGTGAACCGGCCCGCCTCTTTCGAAAGCGTGCCACTAAGGAGGTTTCCCATGCGTACCACGCGTCAGTTTGCCGCCTGCCTGCTGGTCCTGATCGCACTCTCCGCCTGGACGGAGGGGCCGGTGGTAACCATCAGGTCCGACCACCCCTTGCGTAACGCCCCGGTCACTGTTCCCGTTCCCGGGGGGATCGACCCGTCCGCGGCTTACGTGCTCAAGGCGGGTAAGGAAAAACTGCCCGTCACGATCCGGGAAAACCAGTTGATAACAATCGTGCCTGAACTCGCGGCTGGTACTGAACAGCGGTACACCCTGGAATCCGCCGGAAAAAACAGGAAACCTGGTGTATCGATCGAACAGCGTGGCACCGAAAAAGTACTCGAAATCAAAATCAATGGCAAACCGTTCACCCGCTACTATTATGGGGAGGAATGGAAAAAGCCCTTCTTCTGGCCCATCACCGTGGAAGGCGGGGTGGGACTGACCCGCGATTTCCCCATGGACCCAAAAGACAAGCCACAGGATCACCCGCACCACAAGTCAATGTGGTCCGCCTTCGGTAACGTCAACGGCGCGAATTGCTGGGAAGAAAATCCCGGCACCGGCGCGCAGAAGGTTCTGGACGTGACATGGGAAAGCGGTGATGCCTGCGGACGGATCGTTTCCCATGACGAGTGGGTAGACGCTGATGGAAAACATGTAGCCACCGTTCAGCGTGAATACACCTTCTACAACACGCCGGAAGCCGCCCGGTTGATTGACGCCCGCGTTTCCTTCCTTGCCGACCAGGGACCCATTCAATTTGGCGACACCAAGGAAGGCGGAATCATCGCGCTGCGGATGCGGGGAGACATCTGCAACGCCAAGGCTATCATTACCAACGCGCTCGGCGACAAGGGAGAAGATCAATGCTGGGGAAAACCCTCTCCATGGTGCGATTTTTCGGGGGACATCCCCAAGGTGGGGTTGCGCGGAGCGGCTATCATGGACCATCCGGAAAACTTGCGATACCCTTCCAGTTGGCACGTAAGGGCATACGGACTCATGGGGGCCAACTGCTTCGGATACTCTTTCTTCAATGAGAAGGAGTACAACCGTGGCCTGATTCCCGAGCGTGGAGACTACACGGTCGAGGCAGGCAAGACCCTCACGTTCAACTACCGCGTATACATCCACTCCGGGGACGCCGCAGCCGCCGATGTCGCCGGCCGGTACGCCGATTACGTGAAGCCCGTGGAAGCAGCCTGGAAATAACACGGATACAAAAATGTTAAGACCGGCAGGATTTACCTGCCGGTCTTCCCTTTTTCACGGAGAGGCTATGACGCGTCAACTACCCTGCCGTCCGGTGCGAACCACCGCCAGTAATACCAGGCCCAGTCCCGCCAGAAGCAGGTCGCCCAGACCTCGTGCGACGATATCCTTGACCGCCATCCGCCGCAGACAACTGAACGCGCCCCCCACCTGAAGGTACTGTTCCAGTTCATACTGGGTAAGGTACCCGTCATGATTCAGATCGATCTGATTGAACGCGTCCACCGACATGCCCGGAAGTCCCGCTGGACCCACGGCTTCTTCCAGGCTAAGTCGCTGGTCCTTGTCTTTGTCCAGTTGATTGAAACGATCGTACAGGGACTCCAGAATCTCCCCGTCCGACGGAGGCTTCGGATTGAGTCCCCTGGATACCCGCAACGTCACGGTGGTTCCATACGACACTTCCACGCCGCTGAGGGGAGCCTGGGCCAGTACCACCCCGGGATTCGCCGTATCACTGAAAACATATAAACTCGCCGTAACCTCCAGGCCAGCCTGGCGCAATACCTCCCTCGCTTCGTATTCATTCAGGCCCGTTACCTCGGGCACGATCACCGTTTCGGGAACATGGCCCGCACATGGACCACTGGATACAACCAGGCTGACAGCCGTCCCGGGGTTCACTTCCCTACCGGAGGTTGGATTTTGGGAAATGACCGAACCCGGGGCCACCGTGTCGCTGCATTGCGTGGTCACAGTTCCAAGGTTCAAGCCCGCCGCAATCACTGCCCCTGCCGCCGCTAACTGGTTCTGACCCGTCACGTCCGGAACAACTACCGGGTTATTCGTAACACACGGTCCACTTGAAATGGTCAGGGTTACCGACGCCCCGACCGACACCTCCGTGCCCGCTGCCGGGTCCTGGGAAATCACGTTACCCGATGAAACGGTATCACTACACGCGTACGTCACACTACCCGCCTGAAGACCCGATGATACAAGCAGGCTTACCGCCGCTAACGGGTTCTGATCCGTCACGTCCGGAACCAGTCGTGTCGAGGGGGGACAAGGTCCGCTGGAAACAACCAGGGTAACTTCCGTGCCCACCGTGGCCAGCACACCTCCAGCGGGACTCTGGCTGATCACTTCATCTTCAGGTACCCCATCACATTCATACACGGTCCGGACCATCATGCCGGCCGCGGCAAGGGCTTCTCGGGCCGCCGACTCAGTCTGCCCACTCACGTCAGGCATGGTCACCGTGCAAGGCCCCGATGCCAGTACCAGGTTCACTGCCGTACCCGGCACGACTTGTGAACCCCCGGTGGGAGTCTGGCTGACCACCGAACCCACCGGAACCGTATCGCTGCAGGCCATGGTCACATTGCCCACCGTCAGTCGCCCGACCGTCAAAATGGCCTCTGCCACCGATTCCGACCGACCTTCAACGCTGGGCACCGTCACGGGACAGGGCCCGGCAGAGATCACCAGGTCAAAAACGGCGCCCGCTGCCACGGACGTTCCCGTCAGGGGACTCTGGCTGATCACGTCTCCCTCGGGAATCGCGTCATTACAGAGTTGCCCAACGTTTCCAATCGAAAAGCCCGCGGATTGTAAAGCAGCCTGGGCATCCTCTAGGCTTTGTCCCGTCACGCCAGGCGCGATCAGGCAATTTCCGGCTGATATCACAAGGTTGACGGGCATCCCCAGGGAAACGGGATTGCCAGCCGCGGGACTCTGGCTGATTACCTGCCCTTCTCCCACCGTGTCGCTGCACTGACGTGTCACGTCTCCTACCACAAGGCCAGCTCCCCCTATCGTGTCTTGAGCGCTCGTCTCATCCAGCCCCGCAAGATCGGGAACCGTGGCATTGCATGGCCCCGTGGAAAGCACCAGGTTTACCGCCGCCCCCGCCGTGACCGACGTTCCAGAAACGGGACTCTGGGAAATCACCGTCCCGGCTGGCACCGTATCGTCACACTGCTGTGCCATGATACCTGTTACCAGTCCCGCTGCTTCAAGGCTATTCATCGCGGCATCCCTAGGCAGGCCCCTCACGTCGGGCACTACGGGACATACCCCCGAAGAAACCACCAGATCTACCGACGCTCCCGGTACCACGAGACTTCCCGCGCCCGGTGACTGGCTGATCACCCGTCCAGCGGGAACCGTGTCGTTACACTGTCGACTGACCCGATTCAGGTACAGGTCAGACGCCGTAACCATCAGCGCGGCCGCGCTCTCCGTCATGCCGGCCAGCGACGGCACATTAACATACCGTTCGCAAGCCCCTGTCGACACCACAAGATCCACGGAAGAACCCCAAGCGGCTTGTGTTCCAGCAGTAGGTCTCTGGAAAATGATTCGTCCTGCGGGCACTGTATTGCTGCACTGCTGGATAACCAGTCCGACCGCGAGACCAACCCCAATGATCGCGGATTGAGCAGCATTCTGCGCCATACCCTCCACAGCGGGTACCGACACCGGACAGGGCCCCGACGAAATAACAAGATCTACTTGATCTCCCGGGACATGGGATACCCCCGCCTCGGGCCATTGACTGATCACATTGCCTGTCGCGACCGTGTTACTGCATTCCTGCCATACCACCCCCACGGAAAAACCTGCCGATCGAATGGCTGCCAGCGCGTTCACGCGGGACATGCCCCGGGTATCCGGCACGGGCAGGCAAGCCACGCTGATCTCCAGCATGACAAAACTTCCCGGTTCCACTGCCGTGGGGGCTTCCGGCGATTGTCCCACGATCACTCCCGGCGGATAACGGTCATCACATACCGGCAGTACCGCCCCCGTCATCAGGCCAACCGAAGTAATCCGCGTTTCCGCTTCCTCCAAGGTATTACCAATGACGTCCGGCACGCGGTAACAGGTCCCATTTGAAACCCACACATTCACGGCCGTACCTGCGTCTACGAGCGTTCCTGGCGCTGGATCCTGCCGGATGATATGGGCGGAGGGAACGGTATCGCTACATTCAACAGTTAACTCCCCCCGCACCAGGCCAACCTCAAACAGCGCGATTTCCGCAAGGTCAAAATCCATGCCCTGCACATCCGGAACTGCCACCGAACAGGGGCCTGAAACCATGATGAGAAATATGGTTTCACCTGGCGCTACTTCCGTGCCCGCCGGAGGATCCTGGGATAGGATCGTGGTCAAGGGATAGTCATCACTGCACCCGACATTTTCCAGTGCCGGAGACAATCCCGCGGACGTCAGTACATCCTCTGCGTCCGCAAGCAGCAGGGAAACCACGTCCGGAACCACCACGCTCTGGGCATAAGTGGTCATGGAAATAAGCAGGAATCCCACGCACAGGTAGGGCTGGAACCATTCCCGAATCGTGGCACAGGATGTTTTCATCTTTCGATCCTTCCCGGTTTCAGGCAAAAACCATAAGTCTTTAATTCCCGTTTAAACGAATTATACCTTAAATTAAAATATAAAATCAATAAAAATTTTCAAGGTAATCTGCTTTTGCTGCCTTGGCGAAGTATTTTGAATCAAGGAGTCCATCCTCCCCCTGATGCCTCCCATCCCGAAAATCGGCGTGCCGGGAGATTAACAATTCTCTGTGGAAGATGGAAAGCCATTGGGGCTACTCATGAACCCAGAACAGCCAAACTCTTGAATAAGTAGGCACTTAGGCCGCACAGGACATGGTGTAACAACACAACAGAATGTGGCATAATAGGCGAATGAGGGTCTTTCGAAAACACAATCCCGTATCTCGTACTGACACGAAAGGGTAGGGCCGTGAAAAAGGGTTGCCTGGTTGGTATCACGATTCTGATGCTGGTTCTGGTAATTGTCGCGGTATCGTTGGCAGGGCTTTTCTACGCCATCGATCGTCGCGCGGGAATTTCCGCGGCCTCTCAAACGCCGTGGGCGGATTTCGTGCCGGTCTCCCAGGAAACCGCCGTGCTGGCCAGAATAGACACATCCGGCCTGGTTGGCAAGTTAGCCCCCGCCATGGAAAAAGTTCCATTTCCCAAGTGGCTATCCTTATACGGGGCCGGGTCTGCGGGCCGCGCGATCCATGACTTCACCCCATACTACATGCTCGTGGCCCTGAATATCCGGCCCGATTTGACCAACGCCAGCCTGACGATATTCATCAATGAACGGCGACTGGGCACGTTGATGGCCGAAATGTTGACCTACGATGTGCTGAATCGCAGCCTGCCCCAGGTCAAATGGAACACGGAAGGGGCCATACTGCATCGCCGGGGCGCGTTGACCATCGACGGTACCCTCGCCATACCGCCAGAGGTTGAACCCATTATCCAGGAGAAATGGCCCTCGGCAAACGTGACGACCCCCTTCTCCCTGGAAGAAAAACCGATGATTGAGGCCTACGTGGACAACCGGGCGGGACAACTGGTTGCCATTGCGGGCATGATCCTCTCCGCCCAGAATCAGGATTTCCAGGCCATGGTAAAAGGCGGGTACGGAGCCATGATAATGGGGGTTCTGCCCGAGATCCATTCCATCCACCTCTCCGCGAACCTGAAAGACGCGAACACGGCCCTGGTACGGTTCCAGGCCAACACCACGTCAAATGGTCAGAGCCTTTTCCTGCTACTCTCAGGATTCTGGCCCATGGTTCCCCAGAACGCCCAGTCCAGGTTCGGCCTGACCGTGGAGGGAGAACCTACCTGGGATGCCACTCAAAATGCCATAGTGGCCGACCTGACCATCACCGGTATCGAGAACCTCGTCGTGTCCCGCCTGACCGCCGCCCTGTCCGGCAACAAGTAATCCAGGCGGAAATCGCGCCTGAATTCAGCAACCTACCCGCCAGCACGGGAACCAGCGCGCCCGAGCGGGGTTTAACAGGTCAGGAAATGGAAAAGCGCAGTTGAATATGGAACCGGACGACTGGATCCTGATCGCGCGGGCCAAAACAGGCGACATCGACGCCTTCGCGATGCTGGTCCGTCGCTACCAGGCACCGGTTTTCCGGTTCTGTGAAGGGTTGCTGGCTTCCCGGGAGGACGCCGAAGAAGTGACGCAGGATTGCTTCGTGTCCCTGTACCGGGCCTTGCCCCGCCTGGAACCACGGGCACGGTTCTCCACCTTGCTGTTTGGCTCGGCCCGAAACTTCGCCCTGAACCGTCTCCGTGACCGGAAACGACGCCAGGCCCGGGAACAGGATCCGCGGGCCAGCGAGGCCACGGCAGGAGGGGAAATTTCTCCGGACGCGGCATGCGCGGCCGGGGAACTGGCCGGGGCCATTAGAGAGACCTTGGAAGCCGTGCCGGAACCCTTTCGATCGGCTTTTCTACTCCGGGAGGAAACTGGCATGGATTACGCGGCCATTGCGGAAATCCTGGGATGTCCGATCGGTACCGTGCGTAGCCGGATCGCCCGGGCCCGGGAAATCATCCGGGCCAGTCTGGTCGAAAAAGGCCTGCTGCCATGAAGAACGAAGATAAACGCATATCACGGCATTCCCTGGACGGCATGGACCAGGAACTGCTTTCCGCCTGGCTGGATGGCGAGGTGCCGGACCGCGCGGAAGTGGATCGCCTCCTGAAAACCTCTCCCGAAGCCCGGGCATACCTGGACCAACTTCAGCGGGCGCGCGCGTTGTATCACGCGGGCCGTCAACATCTCGCGGACGGCAGCGATGAACGGGTTACCGGGGTCCTTGACCGTATCCGGCAGGATCGCGCCACCCCCGGAATGGTCATTCCCGGATCCACCGGGCGATCCCCATTGCCATGGCGCGTGGTGACCGCGGCCGCCGTGGTGCTGATACTCGCCGGTGGTGGGCTTTTCCTGCGGCAGATACTCACCCTGCCGGCCACATCCCCCGTAGAACAAACCGCGTCCGTTCCGGACCCGATGGAAAATGATCCGCCGCGGGACACCGTCATAACCGGTTTTCCACTGGGAGACCTGGCCGATTCGGCCACCCTGTCGGACCTGCTGGAAACTCTCCCCGAAGAGGAGGTGCTACGATACGCGGCCCTTTGGGACATCGAAACGGAAACGCCCGAACCGGTCGATGACCCCGGCCTGTGGTGGGAACAGGCAGAACGACTGGCAGCGTTTTTTGAAGATTCGGAGATCGGATATCCAGTATCTCCGGATCCACAACCGTGAGGAGCACACCATGCGTTGGCACGTTCGAGCAGTGTCTGGATGCTGGCTGGTCGCCTGGGCCATGCTGGCAGGCGTGCAGGATCGCCCCCCCGCGCCGGACGCTCCCCCCCCCGCTCCGGAAAACCGGGAGGTCCTTTCAGGAAAACCCGGAAGGCCCCCGCGGGAGAACCGCCCCCAGGTGGAACGAAACCGTCGGGGTGGAAAGATGCTGGAGCAGGTAATGCTGGCCCGCCTCTCAGAAGAGTTGAACCTTTCCGATGAACAGACCGTGCTCATGGTGCGCCGGTTCATGGACTTCCGGAACAAGCGGAACGATCTGCGGCGGGAACGGGAAAACCTGATGAAATCCCTGCGGGACGCCATCGACCAGAACGCGCCGGATCCGCAACTGGAAGAACTGCTGAACAAGATCCGTGGCCTTCATGAAGCCCTTGTCAACCAGCAGCGCGCCCTGTACGAGGAACTAAGCCGAGACCTTGCCCCCCGGCAACGGGCGAAACTGTTCCTGTTTCTCGAGCGGTTTGAGGCCGAGGTCCAGCAGATGTTGCGCGGAGCAGCCGAACAACGCCTGGGACCACCTTTTACCCCGCATCCCGGATTGCCACACCCTCCCGCTGACCGGAGAATGCCCGGCCCTTCGCCCGACACGCCACAGCCCCCGGCCAACGTGCCACCGCCTGGTCCCCCTCCCCAGGGAAATATCCAGGCTCCGGTGCCCCCTCCGCCGCCCGGTCCCGATTCTCCACGGTAACAGCAACCATCAGCGGTTCAACAGATCCGGATGCTCCCGGAAAAACGAGCGTACCGCCGCGACGTCAGCGTCAATGGCCCGCACGAGCGCGTCGAGCGACGGAAAACGAAATTCGGGACGCAGTCGGTGGTAAAAGAACAGTTCCAGTTGCTGTCCACGCAGGTCGCTCGTGAAATCGAGCAGATATGCCTCCACGGTGGGGGGATTACCGCCCAGGGTCGGCGCTATACCGATATTCACCGCTGACGCCCAACGTTCGCCGGAAGACCGTTTCGCCACGGCCACGTATACCCCGTGGGCGGGCAACAGCGCGTGAGGCGCGCTGACGTTTGCCGTGGGATAACCAATCCGGCTACCCAGGCCCTTGCCGGACACCACCGTGCCATAAAGCGAAAAAGGCCTGCCCAGAAAGCGGGGAACCTGTTCCATCTGCCCCGTCAGCACCAGTTCACGTACCAGAGAACTGCTGACCGTCTGCCCTCCGATCACCAGGGCGTCCACCTGCCTCGTCTCAATCCCCCTGGCAGCGGCGGCTTCCCGCAGGTATTCATAGTTGCCCTCGGCGTTCCGACCGAAACGGAAGTCGTGTCCGATCACCAGGGCCCGGGCCGCGCACCGGTTTACCAGCAACTGGAAAAACGCGTGGCGATCCATCCCCGCCGTTTTCTCGTCAAAGGGGAGGACATAGAGTCTCTCTACACCTGCCTCACGCAACAGTGCTTCCTGCTGTTCCGGGGCGGTCAGCAGGCAGGGCGGGTCATCGGGAAAGAAAAAACGCCTGGGGTGAGGACGTAACGTCATCACGGCGGGCACGAGGTTCCGTTCCCTCGCCGTGTTCACGAGGGCATCCAGCAGTCGCCTGTGTCCAAGATGCACGCCATCAAAACTGCCGATGGTCAACGCGCAGGGAGGCGCCGGCTCGGTCATGGCCAGGTAGTCATGGATAACTTTCATGGTCAGTCCGCCCGGTGCGTCAATACCCGCTTCGGCATGATCCGGTAGCCCACGGCGGATGGGTAGGCCTCTCCAATCGCGATCAGGCGCCCCCGCTGATCCAGCACCTGGACCCTGCCACCCGGCGCGGTATCAAGCCGCTCCCGCGTGACAATGGGATTACCGTTTTCGATCATGGCGACGCGCGCGTTGTCCGCCACCACCACCGGCAGGTCGAGGGCCTTCCCCATCGGGACCAGTCGATCCAGAATATCGTCGGGCGCGCGCAGGGCATCGAGTGTCACGGCTTCGTCCACGGTAAACCGTCCAACGCGCGTCCGCCGCAACGTGTCCAGTGCCGCGCCGCATCCGAGCGCCATGCCCACTTCGTGACACAGCGCGCGCACGTAGGTGCCGCTGGAACAGCGCACGACAATCCGCGCGTAAGGCGGGTCCCATGCCGTCACCCGGAATTCGTCCACCCGGACCGTTCGCGGTTCCCGTTCCACCTCGATGCCTTTCCGGGCCATTTTGTATAGTGGCGTACCGCCCCGCTTGACCGCGCTCATCATCGGGGGTACCTGCTGAATTTCGCCCAGGAATGGATCGCAGGCATCCTGGATCGCTTCCAGCGTCAAGCCCTCCGGCACGGGACGTTCTTCGAGAATCGGCCCTTCCATATCGTAGGACGCGCTGACCATGCCCAGCCGCATGCGTCCCTCGTAGGCCTTGTCGAGCCCGATAAAAAATTCGGAAAGCCGGGTGGCCTTACCCAGGCAGAGCAGCAGGAGCCCGGTCGCCCGGGGATCCAGCGTACCCGTGTGACCGATCCGGCGCATGCCGGCCACCCGCCGCACGTGATCCACCACGTCGTGCGACGTAATATCCGCGGGCTTGTCAACCGCAAGTATTCCATCCATCCGCTTGTTTCCTGAAAATTACGACGTTTCCCCGGGATCCGCCGGCAACGCGGCTTCCACCGCCGCCAGCACAAGGTTCAGCGCCTCGCGCGGGGGCATATCCAGCGAAACACCGGCGGCAGGCACGTGGCCGCCACCGCCCCACTGCCGACAACAGGCCGCGCAATCAAACGAGCCGTCGGAACGCAGGCTGATCTTGACGTGACCGGGATCCAGCGCGTACGCCAATATGGCCACCTTAACGCCTTCCACCTGCCGAATCAGGTTGATCAGGTTATCCGTGTGCTCACGTTCCGCGCCACAGGCCGGGAAATCTTCGGGCTCCAGCCATGACACGGCCACCGCACCGTTTCGACGAAAGGTCACGCGTTCCAGCACGCGCCGCATGAGTTCAAACTTCGGTCGCGGCATGAACTCCAGCACCTGTTCCGTAACGCGATGAGGGGCGATATTTCCGGATTCCAGCAGTTTCGCGGCAATGAGATGCGTCCGGGACGACGTGTTCGAAAAGCGATAGCCATTCGTATCGGTCACCTGTCCCACGTACAGGCACAGCGCAGCCTCCGGGGAGAGGGGAATATCCAGCGCGGCGTACAGGTCCACCACCAGTTCCGCCGTGGCCGCGTAGGAGGCGTTGATGTGTCCCGCCGTTCCCGGTTCACCTGGTTCCCTGTGGTGGTCGAGAATCAGCACGGAGGCGCCTTCCCGCAACCAGCGGGCCGCCCGGCCAACCCGGTCGAAGGTGGAACAGTCGGCGATAACCGCCAGTTCGAACGGCTTGGGCATATCTTCGGCGTCCTGGATCGCGTCGGCTCCCGGCAGAAACGCGCAGATCCGGGGCACGGGACTGTCCACCACCAATTGAACCGGCTTGTCCAGGGCCCGGGCCAGCCAGTACAGCCCCAGCAGGCTGCCGATGGCGTCTCCATCCGGCCCCACGTGCGTGGTAATCAGGATGGAGCGGGCGTCCCGGAACCGGGTCGCCGCTTCTTCCAGCGTCAGTTCCAGCATGGGGGCTTCCCGCTGCTCCCTGTGAACATGCTCCAGCACTTCCTCCAGGTGATAGACCCGGTCCAGCGAATCGTCCTCGAAAAAACGGATCTCTGGAATATGCCTGACCCGAAGAATGCGTCCTATCTTGCGGCGAAACCATCCCGCTCCGTGCTGCAACGCCACCAGGGAGGATTTCCGTTCCGATTCCGTGCCATACAGGCTGACGTACACGTTGGCAAAACGCAAGTCCGGCGACATGCGCACCCCCATGACGGACACGAACCCCAGCCGGGGATCCTTGAATTCCCGCTGGAGCAGGCGCGCGATCTCTTCGCGCACGAGGGACGCCACGCGATCCGTACGACTGTAATCACTCATATCATCTCGATCCGGTAATCGGCCAGTTCCGCTTCGGTGTTACGCTCTACCCATGCCGCGATTTCGTTCACCTGTTCATTCGCGTGACGGGCCTCGTTGCTGACCACGCACACGGTGATGCGCGCGCGCTGCCAGACGTCATGCCACGCGGTTTCCGCCACCGAACAGTTGAAACGCCCGCGTAACCGGTCTTTTAGACTTTTAACGACGCGCCGCTTCTCTTTGAGCGACACGGCTCCCGGTATGAGCAGGTCCAGATGCAACACCCCGATGGTCACGGCCGTTTCAGTTCAGCGTTTTCTGCCTGGATTCCATCACGTAGGTCTCGATGATATCGCCTTCCCGGATATCATCATAGCGCTCCAGGCGAATGCCGCATTCGTAGCCCGCGGACACCGTGCGGGCATCTTCCTTCATCCGTTTGAGCGACTCGATCCGCCCGTCGTGAATAATCACGCCATCGCGGATCAGGCGCGCCAGGCCACCCCGCGTGATCTCGCCATCCAGCACGTAGCATCCCGCGATGTTGCCCACGGCAGAAGACCGGAACACCTGGCGGATTTCGGCGTGTCCCGTGATCCGCTCGTATTGTTCGGGGGCCAGCAGCCCTTCCAGTGCCTTCTTGACCTCGTCCAGGGCTTCGTAGATGATCTGGAAGGTTCGGATTTCCACTCCCAGTTCTTCGGCCAGTTTCCTGGCCTTTGGATTCGCGGTAACGTGGAAGCCAATGATCACGGCGTCGCTCACGTCGGCCAGCAGCACGTCGGATTCGTTCACCGCGCCCACGGCAGCGTGAACCACCTGCACCTGGACCTCTTCGTTCCCCATTTTCGCGAAACTGGTACGCAGCACGTCGACCGACCCCTGGACATCTGCCTTGATAACGAGGCGCAGTTCGCGGTGTTCGCCACCCTGCATCCGCTGGTGGAAATCTTCCAGGGTCATGTGTCGGGCCGCGGGACCTCGCTTGAGCCGGGCTGCCGCTTCCCTCTTCTCCGCGATAATCCGGGCCTTGCGTTCTTCGGCCACCACGATGAACTGATCACCGGCTTCCGGTGGCGCGCTGAATCCCGTGACGGCCACCGGCATGGAGGGACCCGCCTCCTGTACTTCCTCGTTCCGGTCGTTATACAGGGAACGCACCCGACCCCACGTGGCCCCGGCCACAAAGGCGTCTCCCACGCGCAACGTGCCACTCTGGACAAGCACCCATGCCACCGGTCCCTGGCCCGTCGTAATTTCAGACTCCAGAACAGCTCCCCGGGCCGGCTTATCCGGGTTCGCGCGTAACTCCAGCATTTCCGCCTGCAGACTCAGCAGTTCAACCAGTTCCTGCACCCCCGCGCCTGTCTTGGCGGAAATATTCCGCATGATGGTGTTACCCCCCCAGGCTTCGTCAAGTAACCCATACTGCGTCAGTTCCTGGCGTACCCGGTCAGGCTGCGCGTCCGCGAGGTCGCATTTGTTAATGGCAACGACGATGGTCGCGTTGGCCGCCTTGGCGTGATTGATGGCCTCGACGGTCTGGGGCATGATGCCGTCATTGGCCGCCACCACCAGCACCACGATATCCGTCACGTTCGCGCCCCGGGCGCGCATCTGGGTAAAGGCCTCGTGACCGGGCGTGTCCAGGAAGGTCACCACGCCGCCCGTCGGCAGCGTGACCTGGTACGCGGCAATGTGCTGCGTGATGCCACCGGCTTCCTGTTCGGCCACGTTGGTTTTCCGGATACGGTCGAGGAGCGATGTCTTGCCATGGTCCACGTGACCCATCACGGTAACAACGGGCGGTCGCGTCCGCAGTTTTTCCGGCGGGTCCGGCTCTTCCCGCAGCAGTTCTTCCTCTTCCGGAATGGCCAGTTCCACGTCGCAGTTATATTCATCCGCGATTTTCCGGATGGTATCCAGGTCCAGGACCTGGTTCTTGGTGGCCAAAATGTTGTGGTCCATCAGGTGCAGGATCAGGTCGTTGACGCCGATCCCCAGCACATTGGCCAACTGTTCAACGGTCAAAACGTCTTCAATTTCGATCACGCTGCGTTCCTGGAGCGTTCCTTCACTCCCGTCATCTTCATCCCGGCGGCGCTTACGGCGGCGTTTCCCGCCCATCACGCTGATGCCCGACTGGAATTCGCGCACCGCCAGTTCCGCCTCGCGTCGCAGGTTTTCTTCCACCACACGCGCGCGTTCGGCACTTTTTTTCTTGCGTTCCGCCTTGGTGAGTTTCCCCTTTTTACGTTCCCCTTCGCGCTCTTTTTCTTTGACTTCCAGCACGTCCGGCGTGGCCACCGGGGGTACCACCGCGGCAGACCGGCCCCGTCCCGCGGGCGGCGTCGCCGCGCCCGGACGTCTCGGCGTGCCTTCGCGCACCGGAGTCCGTCCCGCCGCGCGACCTGCCGCGCGTTCCTGGCGCAACCGTTCTTCCCGTTCTTTCTGGGCGCGGCGAAGACGATCCTGCTCAATCACCCGTCGCACCACGTCAGGATCCGGTACCACCGTTGAACGGTTCCTGGCTTCTTCCTCCTGGACCTGTTTTTCTTTCTGTTCAGCTTCCCGACGCTGTTCCTGCCGTTTCTCTTCCCGCTTCTGGGCCTCTTCCCGGATTTTTTCCGATTCCGCCAGGGACCCGGCATGGGGATCCATGGTTACGGTCCGGATCACCGAAATGATCTCGCCCAGGCTGGTATCGTCCGTGATGATTTCCGCCCTGGGCTGTTCGGTCGCCGATTCAGCAATCCCCTCTTCCGGCGTTTCCGCGACGGTGGATACCTCTTCACCCCCGGAAGGCCCTGTTTCCACCGTGATCGGACCTGGATCGGCTTCTGGCAAGGTCACCGGCGGCTCATCCACAAGAACTGTCGCCGTCTCGCTTTCCGGTGGCATTTCCACGACCTCCTCGGATTTCCGGGATCGTGGTTTTTTGACCGGTGGCTTGCGGGTGGTTTTTCTTGGCTCAGCGGAAGGTTCGGACGCTTCCGCTGTTTCCCCGACAACGGCTTCCTTAACCGTGGTTGTTGTCTCTTCCGCGTCGGCCGTTGCCTGGACCGTTTTCTTTCGGGATGTTCGTGGCTTTTTCGAGGGAGAAACGGTGGGTTCCGTTTCCGTTTCCGTTTCGACTGCTTCGGCCGTCTTCGTTTTTGTGGAAGACGTCTTTTTCGACGCCGCTTTCTTACCGGCTTTCGCAGAGGGAGCAAGTCGTTTCTGGAGTTCTTTTTCCGCCTCGTCCGGATCCCCCTCCAATAGAATGACCAGATCGCCTAACTCGTCGTCCAGTTCATCATCCGGGTTTCCGGGCCAGTCTGGAAGACGCCGTAAAAACGCCTGTGCCTTAGCGAGGTCAAAATCGATTTTATCGCAGAGTTGTCTAAGCGTGGGCATACAGGCTACCACCTCCGGATATCCATCCGACTGTTACGAAACGCTTCCCGCGTGGCGCGGGCGTGGCGCGCCACTGGACATGTCAATACCGCGCGAGGATGACTCATGAGTGATCGGAAACTTCACCCTCCTTGTCGTCGCGTGTCCTTTCATCCGGATCGGCTTCCGCTGCCGGCGCGGACGCGTCATGATCCACGGCCCCGTCCGGGGCGCCGGATTTTTCTGGTTCACTGTCCGTCTCTGGAATCGAAAGCGTTTCCTGGTCGCCGCGGATATCAATGGTCCAGCCCACGATCTGGGAGGCCAGTTTCGAGTTCTGTCCCCGCTTTCCAATGGCCAGCGAAAACTGGTCCTGGGGTACCGTCACGTGAATGATCTTGCGTTCCGGATCCAGTTGAATCGCCTTGATCTCGGCCGGGTTCAGGGCGTTCCGGCAAAGGGTCACCGGATCGTCGCTCCAGGGAATCACGTCGATCTTTTCCCCGAACAACTCGTCCACGACGGCTTTTACCCGGGTTCCCCGAATACCGACGCAGGCGCCGACCGCGTCCACGTTGGGATCCCGGGATTTCACCGCGATCTTGGTACGGTTTCCGGCGTCGCGGGCAATAGCCTTTATTTCCACGGTGCCATCGTATATCTCGGGCACTTCAGCTTCGAACTTGGCCACTACCAGTTCCGGACACGCCCGCGACAGGCGCACGAACGCCCCCCGGGACGTCTTCTCGACCCGCTGAACAACCGCCGTGATCCGGTCCCCCACCTGGTACCTTTCCCGCGGGGACAGTTCATTGCGGGGAATCACCGCTTCCACCTGGCCAATGGAAACAATGAGGCGTCCTTCCTTGATACCCTTGACCGTTCCGGTAACCAGGTCGCCTTCCCGTTCCTTGAATTCCTGGTATACCCGGTCCTGTTCCGCTTCCCGCAACTTCTGCTTGATCAGTTGCAACGCGGTCTGGGCCGCGATCCGACCGAAATCCTTGGGTTCCGTCCGTACTTTCAGCCGGTTGCCAACCACCACGTCCGGGTTCAACTTGCGCGCGTCTTCCAGGGAAATATGGGACACTGGATCCTGGACCTGCTCCACCACCGTCCGGATTTCATACACCTGGGGCTGCAAGGTGTGGGGATCGATCTCCACGGTGATCTGCGCCGAACGGGTAACGCTTTTCCCGGCCGCTTTCTCAAGGGCTTCACGCAAAGCCTCGACAAGCACCGCCCGGTCCAGTCCCTTCATCCGCTCGAGCAGTTCAATCGCCTGTTTTATTTCGTTGGCCACGGCTCTGCCCTCGTCATGTTTCCGGCGGTTCCAGCCTCGCTTTTTTGATGTTCTCGAAGTGAATACGATATGGTTCCGCCGCCTCGCACTGGATCAGCACCATCCCATCGCTCACTCCCGCGAGCACGCCGGTAAACCGTTGACGGCCCAACACCGGCGCGTGGGTCTGCACGCGGACGGCGCAACCGGTATACCGCTCGAAATGAGCGGGTTTGCGCAGGGGACGATCCGAACCCGGAGACGACATCTCAAGGGTATACGAAGCAGTCATGAGGTCCGACGCGTCCAGCACCAGTTCCGCCTGCCGTGACGCCGCCACGCAATCGTCCAGTGTGATACCTCCCGGTTTGTCAATAAACACGCGCAACACGCCCCGCGAGCCGCTTCCGGCCAACTCCACCTCGATCAGTTCATAACCGATCCGGGCGAGTTCCGGTTCCAGCAGTTCCCACAGGGCCCGTCGCAATACTTCGTGTTCCATGTATTTCCTTCCACCGTCCCGCGGGCACCACCTTGCCAGCGGGTAATAAAAAAAGTGGGCTGTCGCCCACTTTCACGGCGGCTACTCTTCGTCAGGAAATAATTATAGCATTAGCCCGGTGAACATGGCAACCTGATGAGACCAGTCCGAATCAACCACCCCGTTCCGGATCACGCGGCAGGCTCGATAATGGACAGCCCTCGCAGCGGGCGCGACGGCGACAAAAGTCCTTGCCGGTCCAAACAATCAGGCCGTGATACTCCCGAAACAGCGAAATATCCGAGTCCAAGCAATTCTCAAACCACGCGCGCAACGATTCATAGGACATCGACAGGGCCTCGGGTTTCCCGTGACGGGCCAGGATCCGCCGGGTGTACGCGTCAATGACAAACACGGGAAACCCACATGCGTACAGTAATATATCGTCGGCCGTTTCGGGGCCGATGCCTTTCAGCGCGAGCAATTGCCCCCGGGCTTCCGCCAGGGGTAGCGCGGCAAGGGATTCCAAGCGACCGCCATGTTTTTCCAGCAGCCACCGGGAAAATCGCCGGACTTTTTCCGTTTTCTGACGGAAATATCCGGAAGGACGCAGGGCATCCCATAGCACCGCGTCATCCATGGATACCAGCGCGGCAGGATCAAGGGCGTTCAACCGTTTCAGGTTCGCGATCGCCCTTTCCACGTTCCGCCAGGCCGTGTTCTGGGTCAGAATGGCCCCTATGGCAATCTCAAAGGGCGTTTCCCCCGGCCACCATCCCGTCGGACCATAATGGGCCTGCATCAGTCGGTAAAACCGGTACAACGCCTTCCTGTCCGGGGATACAGGGATTTCCTTTTTCATAGAACCAGCGTACCCTCTCGAAGGGCTCGGTCCGCCATCAGGATGCCAATCATGCTGATGCTGTCCTGGATGCGCCCGTCCATTACCATCCGAACCGCGTCTGCTAACGGCACCCACCGGATGAGTAATTGCTCGGTAGGATCCGGTCGGGCTGGCACCGGGCGCAGTTCCGTCGCCACGTACACGTATCCCCGTTCCGAAGAATGACAGTTACTCACGTGAATCTCTCCACCCAAGGGCATCCACTGCTCCGCCGCCAGGCCCGCTTCTTCCTCCAGTTCCCGGCGAATGGCTTCCAGGGGTGATTCACCGGGATCCGTTCCGCCCTCCACGATTTCCCAGGAATAACAGTCCATGGTGTAGCGATACTGCCCCACCAGGCACAGGTCCCGCTTTGGCGTCAAGGCCAGCGCGCCCGTGGCCACGCGGGTCTCCACCACGCCGTAGATCCCCGGCTGACCATCCGGGCGGATCACCTGGTCTTCCCGGACCCGGATCCATGGATTCCGGTATATCTCCCGGGAGGACAGGCGTTTCCATGGATTGGCATACGGTTCATTCCGCGTCACGGGATTGTACCTCCTTCAAAACGCCGGGGGATACCCGTACGCGGGTGCCGGCGATCTCCCGAGCAACAGGTCCCGGAACAGGGTTTCCGTCGCGCGGGCCGAAGTCATCCGGTCCATCCAGGCCACCGAGTCCCGGCAGGCCGCGGCCAGGCGATTCCGCGTTGCTTCGTCCTCCACCAGTTTAACAATGTGCTCCGCGAGGGCCGCGGCGTCTCCCGGAGGCGAAATCAGGGCGTTGACGCCATGCCTCGCGAACAGCCTGATTCCGCCACTGTCCGTAATGGCGCAAGGTACCCCGCAGGCCATGGCTTCTGCTACCGTCCGGCCGAAACCGTGAAAGTCCGATGCTTCCACGAACACCGATGCCCGCCGGCAGGCCGTCGCCACGCCCGCGGTATCCAGCACGCCCAGCACGTCCACCGGAAAGGGTACGTCCAGTTGCCGCCATGTCTCCGCGTCACAGCCATACGTGGCAAAACGTACCCGGCATCCCAGCCGGGCGTGAACCATGGCCCACGCGTCCCGTAACACTGGCCAACCCCGTCGAAGCGATTGGGGACGAACCATGGCCAGCACGATCGGGGGACCATCAGGCGGAACGGGTGGCGGATGAAAGACATCCAGGTCCAGGGCTGGCGGTACCAGAGAGGCCCGTCCTCCCGCCGCGTGGATCCTTTCTGCGAGCCACGGCGTCTTGCAGAAACTCCATGGCATCGCGCGATAGGTATCCCGTACCGCATCCCGGAACCAGGGAGCATCGGCAGGATAAAAATCGGGCTCAAAATCCTGCGCGTAACAGACAGGCAGCACCGACGCGTCCGCCTCGCGATAGCACCGGGCGGCCAGGTAGACCGTGGGCCAGAAAGTGGCCACCACGACGCGGGGTCCCCATTCCAGGATACACCGGACCAGCCGCGCGTCATCGGCACAGGATAGTGCTCCCAGTCGATCCGCCAGTTCCGGGTCTGTACGCCTGGGCCCGCGCGCGACCACAAGAACCTCGTGGCCCAACCGCCGCAGATCCTCCACCAGCAAGGCGACAGAAATGACACCCCCTGCCCTCGGCGTGTCTTCGAGTAAAAACGCGACCCGTAGTACCGGGACGTCGGCCGCCACGTTTAACCGAGGCGGATGACTGGCCATCCAGTTAAGATCCCCCCGGGACGCGGGACGCCATGCCGGATCCCGCGGGGTGCCATGAAACCGGTGACGCTCCATGACGGCGGGACGGAACCCAGGCTTTCCCTCTCCCCCCCGGATCAGGTCCAGTACCCGGTTCGCGACCGGTCGTACCGCGTCCCGAAACGCTACCTCGAGCGCCGCGTACGGTCGGTATCGCGCGAGCCGGTGCCTGATTTTTCTGAACAGGGAGGCCATAGCCATCGTTCCTCGTAAGCCTTGAAAGTATACCCGAGTGCCTGCGTCAGAAGGTTTCACGGTCCGCGCGGCCTCACGCAGATTCAGGTCATGGGAAAAAAGGACTGGCTGGTTATGAGGATGAATTCCGCGTGAGCAACCTTGAGGTTGGAGTTGGGAAGATTTCTCGCTGCGCTCGAAATGACAGGATTGAGCCGAAATGACAGGATTGAGCCGAAATGACAGGATTGAGCCGAAATGACAGGATTGAGCCGAAATGACAGGATTGAGCCGAAATGACAGGATTGAGCCGTAATGACAGGATTGAGCCGTAATGACAGGATTGAGCCGTAATGACAGGATTGAGCCGTAATGACAGGGTTGGAGCTAATGACGGCATTGGGTTCGAAATGACCGTGTTGGGCAGCGTGCTGTCCGTTCGATGAACGTTTTCCTTCATTTAACCTTTCGATACGGCCTTTCGGTATAACAACACGCTTTCACTTCGAAGAGCGAAATGAGGGGAAATTTTAACGTAGGCCCATGCTCACCAGGGAAAAAGCTGCTCTCCCGAAAAAAGCACGCTTTGACAGGAATGCATAATCACTTTGAACCCGAGACGCTGGTTTGCGGCGTCCCGCGTGTTTTTGCTATACTAGGGGTCCTTCTGGCGGAATCGCTGGAGGATAACGCGTCCCCATCGTCTAGCCTGGCCTAGGACACCGCCCTTTCACGGCGGCGACAGGGGTTCAAATCCCCTTGGGGACGCCATTTTTATTTCCGACCCCACGCCCCCGTATCGGTCAAAAAGGAAAGCCGGACCGGCATGTCCGGCCCGGCTCCCGATCTGTCGCCTGTCCGTTCAGAGCAGGGTGATTTCCTGCTTCATCCGGTCGAAAACCGCTACCTTCTCGTGTCGCTGGGCCAGGGCACCCATGATCAGGGCCGTCTGCAGGCGATAAGCCCACTCGGCGCTAAACCCCGTGTTCGTGTCGTGGTTCACCACGCACTCGTAAAACCGCTTCACGTATTGTTTCAGGTCCTGTCCCTGGGGAATGGGAACCCGTTGCAGTTCCTGGTCCGGCTTGTTCGAACGGGTCACCACGATTTCCTCGCCCACGATGGTTATGGTCGCGTCCCATCCGCGGATCACTGGAATCCGGCCGGGTTCACCCCGGCTGCCGGTGGTGGTGTTGGCATTGCCCTGGGTGCCCAGTACGGCCAGGGCAAGGCTGTGGTTATACTCCAGCAACATGTTGAAGGTATCCGGCACTTCCCGCTCCTCGTAGCGATACTTGCCGCCAATGGCCACGGCCTTGTTGGGAAAATCGAGGTCCAGCGCGTACAGGCTCGGTGCCAGCGAGTGGGGAAACAGGTCCGTGACCGGTCCACCCGCGTAATCTTCGTACATCCGCCAGCGGAAAAAACGACTGACGTTGAACGCCCGACGGGGCGCGTCCCCCAGGAACGCTTCCCAGTTCAGGTCGGGACCGGGCTTCGCTTCGGGATCGTCAATCTTCATGCCCGCCTCGCCGAAATCGCCCACCCGGAAATAACCGCATTCCGCGTGAATCGGCTGGCCGATGACGCCCTGGCGGATCATGTCGCGGATGAGGGTCCAGGCCTGATCCGACATGCCCTGGGTTCCCAGTTGAAACACCCGTCCCGTTTCCCGGGCCACCTCGGCCACCTGCCGGGCCAGTTCAAACTGCCTCCAGTGGGTCAGCGGCTTTTCGCAGTACAGGTCTTTCCCGGCCCTCATGGCGTCTATCGCCTGGTAACCGTGATGATGATCCGGCGTGGCGATCACCACCGCGTCCACATCCTTGTCCCGCAGCAACTCATGGTGGTCCATGTAGGCCTTGCCGTTGATCTCCTTCGCCATCCGATCCAGCCGGGGACGGTACACGTCGCAGGCGGCGACCAGTCGCACGTTACCGCCTCCCTCGTCCCGCAGCCACTTGAACTGGGTCATCAGGGAATATCCCCGCCCACCGCAACCGATGAACCCGATCCCCACCGCGTTGTTCTTCCGGTTGGCCGCCGCCACCGCCGGGGCGGACGCCTTCAGCGCGCCGAGGCCCACCGCAACGCCGGTCGTAGCACCCAGAAACTCCCTTCGATCCATCTTCATCCCGCTGTTCGATGTCATGTCTGGACTCTCCTGTTGGTTGTCTCCAGGACGCAGGGTCGCAACCGTCTTCCCTGTTTACTCCTCATTTTCCGGTGGAACGCTCCGCGCGAACCGGGTCACGGGACCACTTCTCCCATTCCGCCGCGATGGTTTCCGGAGCGGCTTCCTCATCCCACAGGGCCACGCCATACGTAACCCGCAATGGCTGTTCCCGGGTCACCGTGAGCGGTGTTTCGTGCAGGGCCAGCGTGGCGGACAGGTACGCGAAAGGTTCGTTCATCGTGAACCATACCGCGGGCCTCGTGTTTGCCGCACGATCGAAAAATGCCACCGTCACCGGGTGACCATCCGGTGAAGACACGGCCGCGCACCACGCGGCACCGCGGATCAGCCGCTCGTCGCCACGGAACGTCTCCGCGGACCCATTGGGGTCGTGAACAAATCGGGTCCTCCCGTCCATGGTCCGCGGGAAACGCAGGCCCATGCCGTAATAGTGGTTTCCCTCCAGGGTGATTTCAGGCCTGTTCTCCGGGGGCTCCAGCGTGGTTTCCCACGTCAACCGGGCGGGACGCTGCCCCCCCAGTAAAGTCAGCCTGCGATGCTCTACCGCGTACACCGTGCCATCCGGCCAGACCCACCGCAACGTTTCCTCGATGCCTTGACCTGTCACGCACAATGAGTCGGCATGTTGCAGACCTTGCCAACCCGTTTTCTTGTTCCATTCCTCCCAGAACGTGCGCCCGTCCACGCCCAGGGCGTACATGAGTCCATGATGATGCACGTGGTCTTCCACGTCATCCCGGGCGACATTCACGCCTCCCGGGGTAACCAGTTCGCGGATGTAAGACTTGGGGGAAGGAGGCCCGAAACGGTAACACAGGCTCATGCCACCCGGGGCGGTCAGCCGGAGTTCCCGGGGATGGCTGACGCCCTCAGGACGATCCGGCAGGACCACTGGCCCGCCTTCCGCGAAGGTCGCCCCCATGAGACTTACTCCCACGATTCCCCAACTAACCAGGACCATCATGACCTGACCAGGGACGATCCGTCTTGTTCCCATGCGCGCTCTCCCATGACATCGATAACGTTATGGTAAAGTACTTTTTGATCGCATGTCAATGCCCACGGTTCTTCCCGCGGGATTTATGGTAATCCGCACCGTTACAATACACGCATGAAGATACTGGTCGTTGGCGCGTGTCCTTACCCGGCGGGACTGGGTTCCCAGGTTTACCTGGGGGCTACAACGAATGCCTTGTTGTCCATGGGTTACCAGGTCCGTGTCGCGGTATACGGATGGGGAGAAACCGGGGAGGGTACAGGTCGGGCTGTCGCCCTGGCCCCTTGCCCAGGTGTCATCTCCGGCCACGGGACACCGGACCTTGTCGCGCCACTGCTTCGCGCCTCCACCTGGGGACGCATTCCGAAACGGGTTACATCGGGGCCCAATCGCCGTAAATTACTGGATGACGTGGCCCTATGGCAGTTGTTGCGCCGGCTCCGCAAGACCGATCCCCCTGACGTGGTGTGCGCGCATAACCACGAATCCCTTGTGGTCTCTTTGATGGCCGGATTTTCAAGAGTCGTCTACTTCGCGCACAACGCCCTGTCTGAAGAACTGCCGTGGTACGCGACGGATGATCGCCTCCGACGGCTCGCGGAAGTCATCGGCCATGGCGTGGATAGCCTGCTGCCGCGTCGAGCCTCCCTGGTCATCGTTCCGCATCACCGTCTCGCGGGGCACCTCGTGTTGCGGGGATGTCCCCAGGATAAAATCCGGATCCTCCCACCTCCAGCGGAACCCCTCCTGCTGGAGGCGCCTTTACTGTCGCGGGAACGGGTAGAACCCTGTCCTGCCGTGGTCTATTTCGGTAACCTCGACGCGTACCAGAATACCGGCATGCTCCTCCGGGCCATGACCCGCGCCAGGGAATCCCGCCCAAACATGCGGCTGATCGTGGTCAGCCGGGATCCAGCCGTTATTCCCGGGGCTGAAATGGTGCAGGACCGGGGATTGGAAACCCTCGCCGATATGCTGGCACGGGACGTCATTGTCGCGATCCCCCGCGCGGGCTGGTCGGGATACCCCATCAAGCTGGTCAACGCCCTTTCGGCAGGCAAACCGATCGTCACCACCACCTCTGCCGCGTGGGAACTCGAAAACAATGTGCACGCGCTGGTCGTTGACGAGCGAGACGACCGGGCCTTCGCTGAAGCCCTTGTGCGGCTCGTGGACCACGAGGAACTTCGCCTGCGCCTGGGACGGCAGGCCCGTGTTCTTGCCCTCGAGCGGCATCATCCCGAGCAGTACGCGGCATCGCTGGATGCGCTGATCCGGGATACTTTTGTCACGACCGCAAACTGAACAGACCGGAAAAAATACCCCGTTACCTTTTTTCATGTTCCGGATTGATTCCACCTGTCCAGTGGGATACACTGAGTCCGTAGCCGTGTGGAATGGAAATGGAGGACCCCACCATGAAACTGTCATGCCAGGTAACAGGAAAACCCCTCACGCGAAGCATGGTGACCAGCATGCTGCTGATCATCGCCCTGCTGGGATCGTGGAGTGCCGCGGAAGCCCTGAAATTACCGGCGGTATTCGGCGATCACATGGTCATCCAGGCCGAACGCGCCACCCCGATCTGGGGCTGGGCGAACCCGGGAGAGCGCGTCCGGATCGTGGTGAATGGTAAGGTCTGGGCCCGAACCACCGCGGACGACACGGGCCGATGGAAGACGGAAATCACCGCCTGTCCGAAGGCCGGTTCCAGGCTGGAAATCGTGGTATCCGGATCGAAAGAAGAAATCGTGCTGCGCGACGTGCTGGCCGGAGAAGTCTGGATCGGTTCAGGTCAGTCCAACATGGAATGGCCCGTGAAACTGGCTATGAACGCCGAACAGGAAGTCGCATCGGCCAACTGGCCGGAAATCCGCCTCTTCGTGGTCAAAAAACGGGTGGCCGATCATCCATTGAACGATTGCGAGGGGGAATGGAAGGTCTGCTCGCCCGATACGATCGGTGATTTCTCGGCCGTGCTGTATTTCTTTGGCCGCGAACTCCACCGGCAACTGCACGTGCCGGTGGGGCTGATCGAAACGGCCTGGGGGGGGACGCCGGCTGAATCGTGGACATCCGAATGTACCCTGCGCGCAACGCCCATGTTCCAGCCCATTACGGCGAAATGGGACGAAGCGATGAAGCGGTATCCCGAAGAAAAGGCCGCTTATGATCAGGCACTTAAAGCATGGGAAACCGAGGCGGAACAGGCAAAGGCCGAAGGCCGCGAAGCCCCCAGGCGTCCCGCCGAACCCCGCGGACCGGATCATCCCTGGCGGCCGGCCGGACTGTACAACGGGATGGTCGTTCCCCTTGCGCCCTTCGCGTTCCGCGGGGTGGTGTGGTACCAGGGTGAGTCGAACGCTTCCCGGGCATGGCAGTACCAGAAACTCTTTCCTGCCATGATCCGCGACTGGCGTAAACTCTGGTGCCAGGGGGATTTCCCCTTCTATTTCGTGCAACTGGCCAACTTCATGAAACGCGGGGAAGAGCCCGGCCCGTCCGAGTGGGCCGAGTTACGCGAGGCCCAGGCCATGACCTGTTCGCTGCGGAATACCGGCATGGCGGTCGCCATCGACATCGGCGACGCGGAAGACATTCACCCCCGCAACAAGCAGGAAGTAGGGCGCCGACTGGCCCTGATTGCCCTCGCGAGGGATTATTGCCGCGACCTGGAATATTCCGGCCCCGTGTTCAAAAAGGCCTACGTGAATCACAACGCCATCGAAATCACCTTCAGCCACGATGAAAGCGGCCTGGCCACCCCGGATGGCGCCCCGCTCAAAGGGTTCGCGGTGGCTGGACGGGATGGCAAATTCTACTGGGCCGACGCGAAAATCGTCGGGCGTCGCGTGGTAGTCTCCACGCCAAAGGTCCCGCGGCCCGTGGCGGTACGCTACGCCTGGGCAGACAATCCCGAGTGCAATCTCGTGAATGGCGCTGGCTTGCCTGCCGTGCCTTTCCGGTCGGACAACTGGCCTGGCGTAACCTTCGGCAGGAAGTAAAAGAACCCGTCCCGACTCACCTCATCCCCTGGACGCTCGACAGGCGTTCAGGGGATGTCTTTTCCCCGGATGCCGTCACGGGTCAGGTTGGGATTGGGCAGGCCGTCGTTGGCGGGAAGCAGTTCCGTCGCGTCCAGGAACTCCACGTGGCCATCCGCGAACAGGTACAACCGCTTGCCTCCGGCGCCGAACCACCCCCGGTCTCCCGCCCACGCGGCGTGATTGGAAAACCACTCCCCCACCAGCACCTTTTTCGACGGATACCGCAGCGCCGACTTCCGCTGGGGCATCGCCGGCAGGGGGTTACTGTAACAGTCCGCGGTCCGGTTCAGGGTATTGATCTGTTCCGGCGAATGGTAAAACGCCATGGCGTACGCGTACGACGTGTTTTCATATTTCTCCTCGGTCAGGCGCCGGATATCGGCGGGACACCAGTAGACAAGGGGTTCCTCCCGCGACTGGGGCACGTATGGCCGCAACAGGTCCCGCCAGCCACGCCCCATCCACAACCAGTACCCGGGCGGTTCATACAACGGCAGGTCCTGGCGCGCGGGATACGTGTCCTGGTGTTCCCCAAGATAACATTCAAAGGCAATAAAAATCTGTTTCAGGTTAGACGCGCACGAAGCCCGCAGGGCACCATCCCGGGCGCGGGCCAGGGCCGGCAGGCTCAGCGCGGCCAATACGGCGATGATGCCGATTACCACCAGCAGTTCCACCAGGGTAAAACCACCCCGCTCACTTTTCGCCCCTGCGTGTGCCAACAATTCCATGTTTACTGCTTACCCTGCCAAATCCCAGATTGTCCATGGATTATTATAATGGAAGGCAGTCAATGGTCGAACAGATGGGCACCATCCCCCCTTCCGCGAGGGCAACGGTAATGCCACCCTGTCGCCCCTTCCGCGCGGATACCCTGCCCCATCTCTTTTCGGAGACTGGTAAGGTCAGGTCGTTGGCAACCTGGAAAGCCCCTTACCCGTCCCCGGACGGACAATGGGGGCGATATTTCATCCCCCGGCCAATGTTCCCGCGTTTTTCGGTATCGCCAACCATGTCCCTAACCTAAAAAAGCGGCGGGAGCCGCGTTGTCACGACTCCCGCCGCGCCATTGCGTCAGCGGTTATTCACCGCCGTTATCTCACTTCCGCCGACGGCTCGCTTTCGCGCCGGCCAGGGCCGTCAGGGCGGCCAGCACCGCCAGACCCAGGCCACCGGCCGCCGGAATCCCGGTTTCGTCTACCGACAGGGTGAAGACCGGCGACGTGGCCGTGGTGACCGCGTCACTGGCTTCGCACTGGTAGGTACCCGCGTCGGCCATGGTAACCGGGTCGAAGGTCAGCGTCGTGGCCGTCGCGCCAGGCAGGGCGACCCACGCTTTCGAACCGTCATTCTTGAACCACTGCAGGCTGACCGCGCCCACTTCGCCGTTCACGGCTACTTCGAAGGTCGCAGACTGTCCCTGGATCACCTGCAGGCTGGTCGGCCCAACCGCCGAAACGGTCAGCGTGCAGTTGTCGAGGATCTCCACCGTGCGGTCCGCCGTCGTGGTGTTGCCGTAACTGTCGGTCACGCTGTAGGTCACCGTCCAGGTTCCGGGCGCGAGCGGTCCAGCCGGCGGCAGGCCGCTTACCGTGATGTTCGCGGTCACGTCGCCGTCTTCCGGATCGTTCGCCAGCGCGCCGGCGTCCGTGTAGGTGTCGCCGCAATCCAGCACCGCCGGGTTATCGCCCAGGATGGTGATTACCGGCATCATGTCAGCGGTCACGTTGACGGTCAGCGTGGCCGTCGCTACGCGGTTGCCGCTGTCCTGGGCCGTGTAGATCACCGTGTAGGTGCCGACCGTGTTCGCGTCCACCACGCCGTTGACGTTGACCGTCACCGGGCCTTCGCAGGCATCCACCGCCGTCGCGACGGGCGGCGTGTAGGGCGTACCGACGAGGATAAACACCGGGTTGTCTCCAGGAATGGTAATCACCGGGGCCTGCGTGTCCGCCACGTTCACCGTCCGCGTCACCGACGCCGAGTTGCTGCTGGCGTCCGTGGCGGTGTAGGTCAGCGTGTACGTACCGGGAACCGCCGTGTTGACCGAACCCGAGATGTTCACCGTCGGGAACGCGTCGCAGGTATCGACGGCCGTGGCGCCCGCTTCCGTGTAAGTCGCTCCGCACTCCACGGTCTCGGTCGCGTTACCGTTCAGCGTGATGACAGGCGCTTGCGTGTCGACCACGTTCACCGTCCGCGTCACCACGCTGGTCTGGCTCTGACCGTCGGTGGCCGTGTAGGTAATCGTGTAGGTACCGGGCACAGCCGGGTTCACCGTGCCACTGGTGGATACCGTCAGCACGCCGTCGCACGCGTCCACCGCCGTCGCGCCGGCATCCGTGTAGGTACCACCGCATTCCACGGTCTCGGTCGCGTTACCGTTCAGCGTGATGACAGGCGCTTGCGTGTCGACCACGTTCACCGTCCGCGTCACCGGCGTGGCGTTATTGCCGTTGCCGTCGTCCGCGGTGTAGGTCAACGTGTAGGTACCAGGCTGGGAGGCATTCACCGAGCCGGAGGTCGTTACCGCGACACTGCCCGCGCACGCGTCCACCGCCGTCGCGCCGGCATCCGTGTAGGTACCACCGCATTCCACGGTCTCGGTCGCGTTACCGTTCAGCGTGATGACAGGCGCTTGCGTGTCGACCACGTTCACCGTCCGCGTCACCGGCGTGGCGTTATTGCCGTTGCCGTCGTCCGCGGTGTAGGTCAACGTGTAGGTACCTACCGCGTTCGCGTTCACCGAGCCTGTCACCGTGACCGGGCGATCGCCGGCGCAGACGTCGGTCGCCGTCGCGCCCGCGTCCGTGTAGGTCGAGCCGCACTGTACCGTCACGACGCTGTCACCGTTCAGCGTGATCACCGGCGGCGTCGTGTCAACCACGTTCACCGTCCGCGTGGCCGTTGCCGTGTTCCCGTTACCGTCGTTCGCGGTGTAGGTAATCGTGTACGTGCCCACCACGTTCACGTTCACCGAGCCGGAAGGCGTTACCGCGATACTGCCCGCGCACGCGTCCACCGCCGTCGCGCCGGCATCCGTGTAGGATCCGCCACACTCCACCGTTACCGGGCTCGTGCCGTTCAGCGTGATGACCGGCGCCGTCGTGTCGACGACGTTCACCGTGCGGGTCGCGGTCACAACCTGGGAGGTAACCGGGTCTGTCACGCTGTAGGTTACCGTGTGGGTACCGGGCGCGCTCGTGTTGATCGGCAGGCCGGTCACTGTGATACTCGCCGTCAGGTCACCGGATTCGGTGTCCGTCGCCGTCGCGCCCGCGTCGGTGTACGCGTTCGGGCATTGCACCGTGGCCGGGTTATCACCCAGGATTGTGATGACCGGCGGCAGGTTATTGGACACGATGACCGTCAACACGTAGGTGGACGTGTTATTGCTGTCGTCCGTCGCCGTGTAGGTCAGCGTGTAGGTTCCGGCGGTATTGTTGTCCACCGTTCCGCTTACGTTTACCGGGACATTACTGTCACACGTATCCGTGGCGGTGCCGGTCGGCGGCGTAAAGGGCTGCCCCACGATGATCCCGATCGGGTTCGACCCGGGTACCGTCAATACCGGCGCCGTCGTATCGACCACGTTCACCGTGCGGGTTACCGGCGTGGCGTTGTTGCCATTGCCGTCGTTCGCGTTGTAGGTCAGCGTGTACGTACCAGGCGTGGCGGTATTCACCGAGCCGGTAACGGTCACCGGTCGGCTACCCGCGCACGTGTCGGTTGCCGTCGCGCCCGGGTCGGTGAAGGTCGAGCCGCATTCCACCGTCATCGTGCTGTTGCCGTTCAGCGTGATCACGGGGGCCGTGGTGTCGACCACGTTCACCGTGCGCGTGGCGGTCGCCGTGTTGCCATTACCGTCGCTCGCGCTGTAGGTGATCGTGTACGTACCCGGCACCGCGGTGTTAACCGAGCCGCTCGTGGTGACGGTCCGGTTGCCCGTGCAGGCGTCCACCGCCGTCGCGCCGGCATCCGTGTAACTGGCGCCGCACTGCACCGTTACCGGATTCGACCCGTTCACCGTGATCACGGGGGCCGTCGTATCGACCACGTTCACCGTGCGGGTTACCGGCGTGGCGTTGTTGCCATTGCCGTCGTTCGCGTTGTAGGTCAGCGTGTACGTACCAGGCGTGGCGGTATTCACCGAGCCGGTAACGGTCACCGGTCGGCTACCCGTGCATGAGTCGGTTGCCGTCGCGCCCGGGTCGGTGAAGGTCGAACCGCACTGTACCGTCATCGTGCTGTTGCCGTTCAGCGTGATCACGGGGGCCGTGGTGTCAATCACGTTCACCGTGCGCGTGGCGGTCGCCGTGTTCCCGTTGCCGTCGTTCGCGCTGTAGGTGATCGTGTAGGTCCCTACCACCGAGGTGTTCACCGAGCCGCTCGTGGTGACCGTCCGGTTGCCCGTGCACGAGTCGGTCGCCGTCGCGCCCGGATCCGTGAAGGTTGAGCCGCACTGCACCGACACCGGGTTCGACCCGTTCAGCGTGATCACGGGGGCGGTCGTGTCAACCACGTTCACCGTGCGCGTGGCGGTCGCCGTGTTGCCATTACCGTCGTTCGCGCTGTAGGTGATCGTGTAGGTCCCTACCACCGAGGTGTTCACCGAGCCGCTCGTGGTGACCGTCCGGTTGCCCGTGCACGAGTCGGTCGCCGTCGCGCCGGCATCCGTGTAACTGGTACCGCATTGCACCGACACCGGGTTCGACCCGTTCAGCGTGATCACGGGGGCCGTGGTATCGACCACGTTCACCGTGCGCGTGGCGGTCGCCGTGTTCCCGTTGCCGTCGTTCGCGCTGTAGGTGATCGTGTAGGTCCCTACCACCGAGGTGTTCACCGAGCCGCTCGTGGTGACCGTCCGGTTGCCCGTGCAGGCGTCCACCGCCGTCGCGCCGGCATCCGTGTAACTGGTACCGCACTGCACCGACACCGGGTTCGACCCGTTCAGCGTGATCACGGGGGCGGTCGTGTCAACCACGTTCACCGTGCGCGTGGTGGTCGCCGTGTTCCCGTTGCCATCGTTCGCGGTATAGGTTCGCGTGTACGTGCCCACCACCGCGGTATTGACCGTGCCGCTCACATTCACAGTCCGGTTACCCGTGCAGGCGTCCACCGCCGTCGCGCCCGGATCCGTGAAGGTTGAGCCGCACTGTATGGTCATGACCGACGAGCCGTTGAGCGTGAGCACGGGCGCGGTCGTGTCGACCACGTTCACCGTGCGCGTCACCGGCGTGGCATTGTTGCCATTGCCGTCGTTCGCGTTATAGGTCAGCGTGTAGGTGCCCACCGCGTTCGCGTTCACCGAACCGGAAACGGTCACCGTCCGGTTGCCCGCGCACGCGTCGGTTGCCGTCGCGCCTGGATCCGTGAAGGTCGAACCGCACTCGATCGTCATTGTGCTGTTGCCGTTCAGCGTGATCACGGGGGCCGTGGTGTCGACCACGTTCACCGTGCGGGTCGCGGTCACCGTGACCAGGGTCACCGGATCCTGCACCGAGTAGGTCACCGTGTAGGTACCCGGCACCGCCGTGTCGATCGGCAGGCCGGACACCTGGATGGCCGCCGTCAGGTCGCCGGATTCGGCGTCCGTCGCCGTCGCGCCCGCGTCGGTGTACGCGTTCGGGCACTCCACCGTCACCGGGTTCGAGCCGTTCAGCGTGATCACCGGCGGGGTGTTGCTTTGCAGGATCAGGCTGGTGGACGTGGTGGCCACGTTGCCGCTGCCGTCCGTCGCCGCGTAGGTCAGCGTGAAGGTGTACGGATACGGCTGGTAGGCCGGATCGTTGTCCGGGATCGGGAAGGGCACCACG
>JAGPFE010000086.1 GCA_018056705.1 Candidatus Hydrogenedentota bacterium
TGGTGAAAAGGCCATCGAAGCATCCCGGGCCGCTTCCGCCTCCGCCAGGGGAAAGGGCGCGCGGATAACGGTGACCAACGCGGGGTCCGTTTCCTTGTGGATCCGGGTGGCACGCGAGGGCATGACCGCCGGTGGCGTCCAGGACGGATACAGCGAAGGCGACCTGGATATCTCGGTCGACTGGGCCCGCGCGGGACGGCAGCCGGTTCAGTTGAGTGAAGGCCTGGTCCAGGGCGAAAGTTACGTGGGCATACTTACCCTCTCATCGAAACACCCCCGGCGGAACGTGGCGGTTTCGATTCCTCTGCCCGCGGGCCTGGAAGCGGTCAATCCCAGGCTGGATGGGAGCGCGCTGGCCGCCATGGGCTTCGGTCAACCCGCCGGCGACCTTGAAAACGGGGCCGAGGATAGTGTCCAGATCCAGAATGATGTCCTGGTGCCCAACCACACGGAAATCCGGGATGACCGCCTGATCCTTGTGTTTAACCAGATTCCCGATGGCAAGCGGTCCTGTTTCTATCTCGTCCGGGCCGTGACCTCCGGCACCTTCACCCTGCCGGGGATAGTTGCCGAGGCCATGTACGCGCCCGATGCCCGGGCTGGCTTGCCGGGGTGTACCGTAACCGTCCAAACGCCGTGACGGGTTGATGTCACTGCTTAACCATAAAACCAGGATGCGTTTTCGGACGATCCGACACCGGGGCCTGGCGTTAGGCGCTGGACTGGTCGCGCTGATCTGCGGCGTGGTATTCAGTCCCGAGTTGCTGGGTGTAGCCGCGCGGTTCGCTCCGCCGCTGTCGCCGGATGTTCTTGCCCGGTTGAATCCGTCGCCCGCGCCCGTGGTATTCGACCGCCATGGCAATCCGCTGTACGTGTTTCCGGACAGGGATGGACAGTGGCAGATTCCGGTCACGCTGGACCAGGTGAATCCGTGGGGGGTGGAAGCCATTCTCGCCGCGGAAGACCGGCGTTTTTTCCGGCATCCTGGCGTGGATCCCCTTGCCGTGGGCCGGGCCCTGGTCCAGTGGATCGCGCGGGGACGACCGGTTTCCGGCGGGTCTACCCTGACGATGCAACTGGCCCGGCGGATTCATGGGTACCGGGAACGCTCGTTGCGGAACAAGTTGCGTGAAGCCTGGACCGCCCTGCGCCTGGAGCGGACCCTGGACAAGAAGACACTCCTCGAAACATATCTCAATACCGCGCCATTCGGGGGGAACGTGATGGGCATCGAAGCGGCAGCCCTGCGGTATTTCGGACACTCCGCCCGATTCCTGACGCTTTCCGAGTCCGCGCTGCTTGCGGGCTTACCCCAGTCACCCACCCGGCTGAACCCCCTGCGATACCGCGGGGCCGCCATGACCCGACGCGACGCGATTCTCGACAGGATGTACCGGGCGGGGTTGGTATCCGCGACGGCCCGTGACGAATCCGTCCGGGATCCCCTCGATCATCTGGGTCGCCACGACATGCCGAAAGAAGCCGCCCACGTGGCGTTTCGCGTTCGGGATGCCGCGCGGGTATCGGGTCCCGCGCGCTTGACGCTGGATCGCGATATCCAGCGAATGGTGGAATCGGTGACCCGGGCTTGTCTTGCCCGCCTGGATCGCGCGGCGGACCAGGCGGCGGTGATCGTCGTGGACGTGCCGTCTGCCGAAATCCGGGCATGGCTCGGAAGCCTTGATTTTCACGCGGATGCCCCCGGCGCCCAGGTGGACCACGCGATGAGCCGGCGTTCGCCCGGTTCCACGTTCAAGCCTTTCGTGTATGGCCTGGCCATGGAGCGGGGGCTGGTCTATCCCGATGAAACGCTGCTTGACGATACGCTGAATTTCGGGTCGTACCGTCCCGACAATTTCAGCGGCGAGCACGAAGGACTGGTTTCGGTAACCGAAGCGTTGCGGATGTCGCTGAATGTGCCCGCCGTGGTGGTGTTGAAACGGCTAGGGTCGGATACCTTCCGGTCCTGGCTGGTCGGCGCGGGCATCCGGGATCCAGGCCTTATCCGTGAACCGTGGGGACTGGGCACGACACTGGGCAGTATCGACGTGACGCTCGCGGAACTGACATCCTTGTACCTTGCCCTGGCTCGCATGGGCCGGATGGAGACGCCCCGGTGGTCCTATCCTGCCGATGGCAGAACGCCTTCGATGGTCCTGCTGCGTCCCGATGTCTGCGCCATGCTCTGGCGCATGCTCGAGCAGCCCCTTCCGGGTGACCTGCCAGGGTCCCTGGAGCGGGAATCCCGCAACGCGCCCAGGGTCTGCTGGAAAACGGGTACCTCCGCGGGATTCCGGGATGCCTGGGCCATCGGCTTCAACGCGCGTTACCTGGTCGGCGTCTGGGTTGGGATGGACAGTGGGGCCCGGTCTCCCGGCTTGACCGGACGGGTGGCGGCGTTGCCCATACTTGGCGCGGTGTTCCGTCGCTTGCCCCCCGGTAACACGCCGGACTTTCCCGACCTGTCCCCCTTGCTGAAGCCCGTGACCCTGTGCGCGGCATCTGGTTTACCCGCGACGTGCCGCTGTCCGCGCGTGGTCCAGAAGGAAATTCCCCGGCTGATGCCCATGGAGCGGGTTTGCGGATTGTCTCATCGTGCCAGTGAACCGCCAGGTACGGTACATGCCGGCGTGGCCGCGGACTGGGACCTGGCCCGCGATCCCGGGCGGATCGCTCGCGCTGTCGCCGATCCGCAATCTGCCCCCCTTGCCTTGCGGGTGGTTGAGCCCGTGTCCGGCAGTCAATTCGTGGCGTTCTCGGGGACTGGGACCACCCGGATCCGGCTCAACAGTAACGCCTCCGGGGATCGACCCGTGTTCTGGTATCTGGACGGCCGATTCCTGGGGCGGCAAGTTCCCGGGGATACTTTTTTCGTGGAGGTCGATGCCGGGGCTCATCAGGTCGCGGTGATGGATGAAGCCGGCGCCACGGACATATCGGAAATTACGGTCGAATAACGGGTAAGCGGTTGGCTCCCGCGGTAACAAACGTTCGTTTCAAACGTATGTTTAATCAACGGATCGCGAGGCAACCAGAAAGGAGCCAGCCATGAACAAGCATCTCCGTCGGGTGGGAAAAAATGGCGTCCCCGCCAGGGCCGAGGATGATTATGCCGCCCAGATGTTTCTCCAGTTGTGGGTCACCGTCTTCACCTGGATTCTCGCCATGGGCCTCAGCCAGAAATAACGGAATTCCAGGAGTCCCACGCTCCCACAGTGAATTCAATTTTCTGTTGCGCTATCCTGTTATGCTGGATGGCGCGGAAAACCTTGGGAGGTGGTTTGGAGTTCAGGTATTTCCCGCGCGTTATCGATGTGTCCTCTCGATTGGAGCGGTGTCTTATCAAGTGAAGGTTATACCATTGTTTTTATTGTGCTTGTTTCCGAAAAGTTGTCCATGGCCCGGAGGCATCTCCCACCTGCCTGGGCTGTTTACTGCCCAGACTCGCTGCTCCGCCTAGGGCGGCCGTTTCTTCTCAGGCCAGGGTTGTTCCCGAATCTTTGTTTCCGCCCCGTTGTCCTTTCGAGCGAAGCGAGAAATCTTCTTTTCTCCTTTTCCCTTGCTCCAATTTCAACCCTTTTCGTTTAGTGTTTATCCCCTGGGGTTATTCCTTTTCCGAACATTTTTGGATTATCAAAAAATATTGACAGATTTCTCCTCATTTCAGTCGTCGAAATGACACATGCACTCATTCGTCGAATGACCCATGTGCTTCGTTTGTCAAATGACAGATGCCTGGTGTGCGTCGAACTGACAGATGCTCAATCTCTTATGAAAAACGCGACCGCGGTTTTGAAGTCCCGTTTCATTACCTGTTCTCCACCCGGTTTGTGCGTTAAGGCAGAAGGGGCGTATACTTCCCCCAATCCGGAATTTCATGGTTTCCGGATGTTTCTCACGAGGAGAAGGAGCATCCATCATGCGCAGCGACAGTGTGAAACGCGGTTTTGAAAGGGCCCCCCATCGGTCTCTTTTCTACGCGACGGGTAAAGTCAAGTCCAAGGCGGATTTCGACAAGCCTTTCATCGGCATCTGTAACAGTTTCGTGGAGATCATTCCGGGTCACGTCCACCTGGACGAACTGGGGCGTATCGCCAAGCAGGCCGTGGAAGAAGCGGGGGGGATCGCCTTCGAATTCAATACCATCGGTATCTGCGACGGGATTGCCATGGGCCACGAGGGGATGAAGTATAGTCTCCCATCCCGGGAACTGATCGCCGACTGCGTGGAAACGATGATCAAGGCGCATCGGTTCGACGGCATCATATGCATTCCAAACTGTGATAAGATCGTGCCGGGGATGCTCATGGCAGCCATGCGCTGTAACATTCCGACCATATTTGTTTCGGGTGGCCCGATGGAGACCGGACGGCATGTGGGGGGCAAAGACACCGACCTGATCAGCGTGTTCGAAGCGGTCGGCGCGTACAAGAAAGGGGAGATCAGCGACGCCCAACTTGAAGAACTGGAATGCTCTGCCTGTCCCTCACCAGGTTCCTGTTCAGGGATGTTCACGGCTAACTCGATGAATTGCCTGTGCGAGGCGCTCGGCATGGCCCTACCGGGTAACGGTTCGATCGTCGCGACGGATCCCCGGCGGAAAGACCTGGTCCGCCAGGCCGCGCGGCAGATTCTGGAACTGGTCCGGCTGGACCTCAAGCCGCTGGACATCGTCACCGAGAAATCGATCGACAACGCGTTCGCCCTCGACATGGCGATGGGCGGATCCACCAATACCGTGCTGCATACCATGGCCATCGCCCACGAAGCCGGCATTGCGTATCCCCTCACCCGGCTGAATGAAATCAGCGCGCGGGTGCCCAATATCTGCAAGGTCTCTCCGTCGTCGCGCTGGCACATGGCGGATGTCGACCGGGCGGGAGGGATTCATGCCATCCTCGGGGAACTGGCTCAGCGGGAAGGTATTCTGCACTTGGACTGCGTGACGGTGACGGGGAAAACCATCGGCGAAAACATCGGCGGCAGTCGTTCCAGGGATCCCGAAGTCATCCGGACGCTGGAAAACGCTTACAGCCAGACCGGCGGGCTGGCCATTCTCTTTGGTAATCTGGCGCCGGAAGGCGCGGTGGTCAAGCAGGCCGGGGTAGACCCTGAAATGCTGCGCCACGAGGGCCCGGCCATCGTGTTTGAGAGCGAAGAAGAGGCCATGAAAGGTATCCTGGAGGGACAGGTTAAACCCGGGCATGTCATCGTCATCCGGTATGAGGGCCCGAAGGGCGGTCCGGGCATGCGCGAAATGCTGGCCCCCACCTCCGCGGTCATGGGCGCGGGACTGGGCAAGTCCGTCAGCCTGATCACGGATGGGCGGTTTTCGGGGGGAACCCGTGGGGCCTGCATTGGACACGTCAGTCCAGAAGCAGCCGCCGGCGGCCCGATCGCCCTCGCGCGCTCCGGCGATATCATCTCGATCGATATTCCCGGCCGCAAACTGGAACTCAAGGTATCCGACGCGGAACTCGAACAGCGGCGGAAGGAACTGGGTTCGCCGCCCGACCGGCATCTCACGGGTTGGCTGCGCCGTTACCAGCAACTGGTGACCAGCGCGAACACCGGAGCCGTGTTTCACTGAAGAGTGTCACGACTGTTGAACCGGCCGGGTCAGGATGGTGGCCCGGCCGGTTTTTTCATGCTGGATTACATGCCGGATCGTTCGAACTCGATGTCCACGATCAACCCGGGAATCTGCAGGTATTCAATCCGCACGGCCCGGTTCCTGCCGATGATTTTCAGCAGGCGGATGCCGTTGCTTTCCTCTCCCTCGCGCAGTTGAATAGTTTTTATTATCCCTGTTTTGCGGTCCAGCAGTTCCAGGAACGCGTAGAGGTCCCCGTTCTGCTTGTCCTCGAGGAACCCCCGGGCGCGCACGGCTGGCTGGGAGAGCATTTTTTGCGCCCGTTCACCCAGCCGGTTCAGCAGGGCGCTGGACATGTTGAGCACGTTGTGGGCGTCCAGACAGACGAGGGTGGCCCGGTAACATTCCTGTCGGCTGAACTCGAGGGCGAGGTCCGCGATTTCTCCCGCGAGACGCGCGAAGGCCTGGCGTCCGAAATCGGTTTCCCCGTACTGGGCGACGGCCTGTCCCAACTGGTTAATCAAAAGATCCCGGTCCGCGGCACTGATCGTGACGTTCTGGCTGGAAGCCGCCATCCGTAACGGCTGAATAACCGGACTGACCAGGGCGTATACCTCTTCCGCGGTTTTCGGTCCAGTTGCTTCGGGAGGAGGTGGTGGAGGGGGAGGGGGAGCGCAGGCCGCGATCAGCGTTCCCGTTACCAGCGCGATCGGTACCCATGGACGTGTGATTCGCATGATATCTTTTTCCTTTTTCCATGTTAACGCCGGCGGGCGGCTGAAAGATACCTATTGGCGGGTTGTTATGCCTTGACCGAGCCGGGCTTTGCCTGGGGGTTCCTCCACGGAGGAACGTTCCCCGCTGGTGACCAGCCGTACCGCCGCTTCGTATACCGATCGGGGAGACACCTGCCGCATCCAGCCGGGACCATTCCGCCGGTCCACGTTTTTCCGGCGGGGGTCGTCCGCCGGGCCGCCATCCAGGACCACGCAGGGTTCCCGCAACGGATGGTGTTTGGCCGGATCCGTTCCACCGAACACCGCTACCACCGGGGTGCCCATGGCCGACGCGAGGTGCATCGGCCCCGTGTCGCCCCCGATAAACAGGTCAGCGCGGCACAGCAGCCATGCCAGGTGTTTCAGCGTGGGCGTTTCCGGCGCAATGACGGGACTTCTCCGGCAGCGGGCTACGACCTCTTCAGCCACTTCTCTCTGGCCGGGTCCCCACGTCAGGAAAGGTTCAAAACGGCCGTCTGAAAGCAGCAGGTCGCACAATTCCGCGTAGTATTCGAGGGGCCACTGTTTTTCCGGGCGGTCCACGGGCGCGTGTACCGCCACCAGTAACTTGCCGGAATCGAATTTTTCCTCAAACCAGGCTTCCACCTCCACCTGGATGTCCGGGGACACCGAAATGATGACGTCGAGCACGCCCCGTCGCGCGTCTA
>JAGPFE010000038.1 GCA_018056705.1 Candidatus Hydrogenedentota bacterium
AACCGGGCCACGGCGTGGTGTCCTGGAGTGGCTTCGGCGGGAACGTTCACCGGCAGGACCAGGGTGCCTCCCGGGTGCCAAATGCTGGTAAAAACCTGTTCCCCGGGATCGGTCCAGTCGCCGTCACCATTGAAATCAATCCACCCCCGCAGCCAGCCTTCCCCGGAGGCCGTGATTTCGAAGGAGACGGTTTCTCCCGGAATCATCAATCCGGACAGATGGACCCCATCATCCGAGGCCATGGCGTCGGCCAGGGGGTCATGGGCACCGGTTTCACTGAAAACCGGCGGTGATCCCAGGAAAGGGCCGCTGGACGGCAGGTGAATCGCGCCGTTTTCCGCCCGGGTGACGGGGAATGGTTCAGGCGCGTCTCCGAAAGATGCGGGGGCAGACAGGGTTACATCGTCCAGGCCGATGCCGTCAGGGTCGGCGGGCAGATTCGGGCGGCTATTGTCGTACTGGCAGAATCGGAGGTAGTGGATGGCAGCGACGGGTATTCCCCACGGGGCCAGGGCCTGGTGAAGGGGAACGGTAATCCGTTTCCACGCGCTATCCAGGGTTCCCGAAGCGGAAGTCAGCGGCAGCAAGGGATACCAGGTCACACCGTCTGGACTTGCCGCCAGGTAATCCGCGTCCATGGATCCGGTAAATGGAGACCACGTGGGCAGGTCGTGGGGTTCATCGCCGTAGTCTTTTGCCTGGAACGAAAGGGTGGCGTGGTCACAGCCGGCCAGGTCGACCGCCAGCGTCAGTTCCATGCGGATATAGTCGACGCCGGAGTAGCCGAGGACGAGACTTTGGGTTCCGGAGGCCGCGCCAAACTGGTCGGTTATTCTCAAGCTGAACCGGGGATTTTCGGGACGAGAACTCTGGCAACTCCAGGTGGGCCCAAGGTATCCGGATTCGAAACTATCCTGAAACCCCGGCCCCGCGACCAGATCCTCCGCGGTCCATCCGTTTCCCACGCCCAGCAACACACCCACCAGCACGCAGAGAGCCACCCGTCTCCCGACCATGTTCACCCGTCTCCCGATTCCGCATGCGATGACCTGAATGACCGAGTGTACTTAATTTAACATCTGTCACGACCGAATAAAAAATCAAGTCTATTCTGGATGATTCTGGACTGGTTTTCAGCAAAGGCGCGCTTTTCGGGGAAAAGCAGAAGTTTTCCGGAAAGCGTGGGAGCCGATCAGATTTCTCCTCACTTCGTTCGTCGAAATGACAATATGTGGACAATACGCGATTTTGGTAATTGCAGGGGGGCGTGACTGCAGGGGGGTGACTGCATGTGGTTTCGAGATTGCAACTGGTGGGCAGCAAAGGCGCGCTTATTGGGGAAAAGCGGAAGTTTTCCGGAAAGCGTGGGAGCCGATAAGATTTCTCCTCACTTCGTTCGTCGAAATGACAATACGTGGTTAAGATTTCTCCTCACTTCGTTCGTCGAAATGACAATACGTGGTTGCGATGACCATACGTGGTCGTGCCGCCCACTATTGTACGTTCATCTCATTTTGACCAATTTTATGGAAGTGCTGTTCTTTCAACTGGAAAACAGTCAGGAACGCAGTGTTGCGACTCCAACGTTGTTCTTTCAACCCAACGTTTTTCTCTCTACCCCAATCCTGTCATTTCGAGCGAAGCGAGAAATCTTTACACGCATTACAAATTTTTTCGAAAAGACAATACGCCGTAGTGTGGTATGGCATTTTCACGCTTATTCTACTTTCATTTGAATTTCTATTCGTTCGATTTCGGCTTGTTATATCAGGAGAAACGATTTGCTTATTCCTGTTTTTTGCAACGCGTGGTGATCTCGGGCGCAGCGTGGACGTGTTCGCGGCTTGGGCCCAACGATTTCGCGCGGTTGCCGTGCCTGCACCGGGATTGATAAGATTTTCATGATCCGCGCGAAGCGGATCGCGGGAACGCGGATCGTGATCGCAGAAGTGAAACCGTGGATAAAAAGTACACCCTGGTAGATAACGCCGCGGACTGGTCCGCCTGTATCAGTCGCCTGCGGGAGGTGTCTCGCATGGCGGTGGACCTCGAAGCGAACAGTTTATATTCTTACCGGGAACGGATCTGCCTGATTCAGATTGCCACGCCGTCGGAAATTTTTATTATCGACCCGTTAAGCGAGGCGTTTGATCTGGCTCCCCTGCGGGATCTTTTCGCGAGTCCCCGGGTCGAGAAGGTTTTTCACGCGGCGGATTACGATCTCATGCTGCTCAAGAGCCGCTATGGATGGGAAGCGCGGAACCTGTTCGACACCATGGTGGCGGCGCGGGTGCTGGGCCTGAAGCAACTGGGCCTGGCCGCCCTGCTGGAGCAGTTTTTCCAGGTCCGGATCGACAAGAAGTACCAGCGGGCCGACTGGGGAAAACGCCCATTGCGGCCGGAATACCTGGCCTACGCGGCCAATGATACCCGTTTTCTGCTGTCCCTGCGGGACCTGCTGGAAGAGAAGTTGCGGGAGTCGGGGCGCTGGCACGAGGCGCTTTCGCTGTTTCAGTCCCTGGTACACGTCAATCCCCCGCAAAAGGAATTTGATCCCGACCGTTTCTGGCGACTCGCCGGCGCGCGGCAGTTACCTCCCCAGGGCCAGGCAGTCCTTCGGGAGTTGTATATTTTCCGGGATGAGGAAGCCCGAAGGCGCGACATGCCGCCGTTCAAGGTGATCAACGACGAGATCCTGGTGCGCCTGGCCGACCTGACGGCCCGGGAGTCGACGATTCCCGCCGGGGAGGCCACGTTTCGCAAGTTGCGCGCCCGTTTCGGGGACGCCCTGCTCCGGGCGCTGGAACGGGGATTGAGCAACCCGGTGCCCACGCGTGCCCGGCGGCCCCGCCTGGTCGAAGGCAGGCAGGGCGGAAATGGTTTTTCGGCCCGGCTGGATTCGCTGTTGTCCTGGCGCAAGGAAAAGGCCCGGGAGCGGGGCGTGGAATCGGACGTGATTCTGTCCCGGCGGGCCGCGCGGGCCATCGCGGAGCGCAATCCCGAGACCCTGGAAGCCCTGCGGGGAATCATTGGCGTGGGAACCTATACCGTGGAGACCTATGGTCCGGAGATTCTGAACGCGCTGGGGGGTGTTCCGGATCACCCCGGTCCTCCGTCCGACTTCCGGGATGGCGCCTGATGCCCATGAACGCGCCTTTCCGGTTCAACCGATCTTCGCGATCTCCCGCGGACCCGATGGCCCTGTATCCCCGAACCGACGCGGTGTTGCGGGTGGAATGGTACCTGGTGCTGGGTCGGTACCTGCTGTATTTTGCCGCGCTGATCCTGGGCCTGGTGGAGCCGGACACCAAGTGGTTTCCGCTGCTGCTGCCGATCGTGTTTCTGGGGTTGCTGCACAATTTTTTTGCCCACTGGGTGTTTCACACGCGGCGGTATCACCTCTTTTTTTCACCCATCAACCTGCTGCTCTACCTTGGCCGGCTCACGTTCATGGTGAGCATAACGGGAGCGGGTGCCAGCCCGGCGGCGCCGTTATACGCGCTGGTTATCATGGGGGTCATTCTGTACAGTCCGCATTCGCGCAAGGCGCCATGGGTGACCACGCTATGCTGCGCGACATATGCCTTCGTCACGGTGGGGGGCGTCTGGTTTTACGGGCTGGACACGCTGCATTACGGCGTGTACGCCAATTTTGCCCTGATGGTTGGCTCGGGCTGGCTGGTCAGCATGCTCAGCGAACTGCTGCGCCGGGTGGAGGAGACAGAAAACCAGCACGAGCAGCAACTGCGGGATTACAGTGACACGTTGCGGGCCATTCTGGACCATACGGCAGAGCCCATCCTGGTGTTCGACGAAAACGAGATAATTACCGAAGCCAACGCCCAGGCCGAAGCGTATTTCGGCGTGGCCAGGCAGGCGTTGAACGGCAGGCGATTCCGGGAGTTTCAGTTCGACGATGGACTGTTGACGGACCGCATGTCGGTGATTCGTCACAGGGGGACCTGGAATGGCGAAACCCTGCTGACCCTGCCGGATGGGTCGGAACGTCCCGTGGAACTGCGGGTTCATTCGTTTCAGAGTGGAGGGCGGAGATTGCACGTGGCCCTGATCCGGGACCTGACCCGGGAGAAAGAACTGGAAGAGGTCCGACGGGCTACCCAGGAACAACTGGAAAACGTCAACCGGGAACTGCACCGCCTGTATCGTATCCGGAGCGCGTTTTACGTGGATATCGCGCGACGGCTGCGTTCACCCCTGACGGCCGTGAATGGATTACTGGCCATGTTGCTCGATGAAGAACTGGGGGAATTGACCGACGACCAGCGCAAGGCCCTGCAAAGTTGCCGGCGAAGCATCCGGCGGATGATCGAACTGGTCAACGAGGTATTCCACGAGGAAGAGACGCCACTGCCCTTGCTGATGACTGACCCGTTGGCGGCCCCCTTCGGAACACGTTCCACGCAGGAAACACCTGGCACGGACAAAAGCGGGTCCGATCAGAGTACCACCGACGCGGATCACGCGATTTTCTGATCCGCTGGCGGTGGGGATGGGGTGGAATCAAAACACCAGTCCGCGTAACGGGGATCCAACGGGCGATCCAGCAGGGCCCATCCCACCAGCACCACCAGTGCCACCGGCACGGAGATTACCACGGGGTCAACAACATTCCACGTGGCACTCCAGCCCGGAGAGGACAGAAAGGGTTTTCCAAACAGGCGGGCACAGATGCCCAGGCCTCCGGCTGTTTTGGCGTTGACGAAAGCCATCCAGAACATGTTGGTCAGAAAACCAGCCAGCATCGACGCGATGACGGCCCGGGAGCCAGGCCGTTTCCAGTACAGGCCCACGAGGTACGCGGGCAGGAACGTTCCCGCGCAGATACCAAAGAATACCGCCGTTGCCACGGCGATCACGCTTGCCCCGGCAAGGTAGCCCATGCCCAGGGATGCCAGGAGGCCGATCGCAATGCCGACGCGGGTAAGGAATACCGAGTTACCCTGCCGGAACTGCTCAAACAGGTCCTTTCCCAGCGCGGAACCGATGGTATGCATCTGGCCGGACAGGGTGCTCATGGCGGCGGACAGGAGGGTGAGCAGGAAGATCACGCCAAACCACTTCGGCATGGCACCCTGGATAAACAGGGGAATGATCCGGTCCACGTTACCTTTCATGGTGGTGGCGGACGAGATGGTCCGGGCGATCGCGATGAGACCAGGGCGCAACTCGTCCCACTCGCCGACGGCGTTTCGCTCAATCTTCAGGGCAGGTGTCTTGAGCACCAGGCGGGGGGCCGCGAGGGGATCGTCTTCCGGCAGCCGATAAGCCACGAAGGTTTTCGCCCGGGCTTTCACGGCGGGATCCGCATCGGCGGGAACGGGTTTCAGTTGTCCGTTTCCGTCTTCGCCGGGATCCAGCAGCACGTTTTCATCTACTACCTTGCAGACGATGGTTTCATGCTGGTAAAAGTAGACGTTCGAGAGGGCACCGACCACGTAGGCCACGCCCACCATCAGGAAGATGAACAGGCCGCCAGCCACGACCGCGCGGTTCAGGTCTTTCTGGGACTTGACGGTCATGAATCGCACGATCAACTGGGGCTGGGCCAGTACGCCGATGCCGACGCCCATGATAATGGTCGATACCACGATCCACCAGAGATTGTACTGCTGCGCTTCGGCGGGAGGGGTACCCGGAGACGCCCAACCGAAACGGGGCATGGCAGTCCAGCCCTGATGGCCGATGCTTTTTAACGAGGGCGGGACCAGTTCTTTCATGCCGGTCAACTGGGCGTGGGCTTCCACGACACCACCGAGGCTGGCATAGGTCCACACGAACAGGAAGATCATGCCCGCCCCCATGATGGCGCCCTGCAGCGCGTCCGTGAGAAGCACGCCCTTGATGCCGCTGGGGATGACGTAGGCCACGACCACCAGCGCGAAGATCAGCAGGGACACGGACATGGGGATGTCGAACGTGGTGGAGATAAATTCGGCCCCGCCCCGCAACACGGCCATGGCGTAAAGGGGCATGAAAACGAAAATGATCGCCGCGGCAAAGGTCTGGATGAACCTGCTGTTGTAACGTTTGGCCAGAAATTCCGGAAAAGTGTGCGCGCCAAGGTGGTGTCCCATTCTCCGGGTCCGGCCGCCGAACACGACAAAAGCCAGAAAAATGCCCACGAAGATGTTCAGGAAAACCAGCCACAGCAGGCTCATGCCATAGGTGGCCGCCACGCCGCCGAAGCCAACGATGGCCGACGTGCTGATGAACGTGGCACCGTAGGACAAGGCCATGACAATGGGATTGGCATTGCGGCCAGCCAGCAGATAGTCGGCGGCCGAACGGGTGCCCTTGTATCCCCTGTAAGCCAGCCACACCACCACCATGATGTAGATCAGTACCGCGGATATGGTAAACAGGTCCATAATTTCCCCTCCACTCCCGGGTGGGTATTGCGTGTTGTTAATGGATATCCTGGTTGTCCTGGATGGTATCCAGGTGAGGCGGGACCCGATCCAGTCCCGTGATCTCCCGTAATGTTCGCACTTCTTCGTCGGTCAGGTGGCGCCACTCGCCCCGTCGTAATCCGGCCAGCGACAGGCCGGCAAAAGCGAGACGCCTGAGCCGGATAATGGGATGGCCTACAGCCGCGCACATGCGCTTGACCTCGCGTTTGCGTCCCTCGTGGAGGGTCAATTCAATGTCCGTCCAGGTATCCATTTCGCGCAGAACGCGCACCTCGGCAGGGGCGGTGGGGCCGTCCTCGAGCAGAACGCCCGAGCGAAGGGCCTTCGCGGCCCGGGCTGAAAACCGTCCGGAGACCCGGGCGTGATACACTTTTTTCACGCCGTACCGGGGATGGGTCAGCCGGTAAGCGAGTTCCCCGTCATTGGTCAGCAGGAGGACGCCTTCCACGTCCGCGTCCAGCCGACCGACCGGAAACACCCGTTCCCGGGTTCCCGACACGCAGTCCAGCACGGTTTTACGCCCCTGGGGATCCCGGGCGGTGGTGACCACGTCGGCCGGCTTGTGCAGGAGAATGTATACCTTTCGGGACTCCGGGCGCGCTGGGCGACCGTCCACGGTTACGATATCCGTTTCCGGATTCACGACGGCACCCAGTTCCGCGACCTTTCCGTTGATGGTTACCCGCCCGGCCGTGATCAGCGTTTCGCAGGCTCGCCGGGATCCCGCCCCGCAGGCGGCCAGGTATTTCTGCAAGCGCACGGGACTCATGATTCGTATAGTTTCAGTTCATCCGGTGAAGGGAGGTCTTTCAGGCTGTTCAACCCGAAGGTGACCAGGAATTCCTCGGTGGTGCGGTAGAGTTTGGGCCGACCGGGCAGGTCCGACACGCCGGCTACCCGGATCAGCCGTTTTTCCAGCAACTGATCGAAAGCGTAAGAAACGCTGACGCCCCGGATGGCTTCCACCTCGGCCCGCGTAACCGGTTGCTTGTAGGCGATGACAGCCAGGGTTTCGAGGAGAGACCGGGACAGCCGGTTGCTCTTGCGGATCTGGAAAAATTTCCGGATATAGCGTGAGAACTCCGGCCGGGTGAGGAGCTGGTATCCGCCGGCCACTTCGACCAACTGGTACGGCAGGTCCGATCGCTGGTTAATGCTTTCTTTTAACTCCAGCATGATCATGCCCAGCACGTCGGGGTCCATGTCGTCGAACACCTGGGTGAGTCTGGCCGGAGATACCGGCTTGTCGCTCATGAAGAGGATGGTGTACAGGACTTTTTTTATCTCTTCCCGGGAAAGTTCGCTGGCTGGTTTCGCGTCGGAGGAATCCGGATCTTCCATGCGATCGTCTGCTGTTTCCGCGTCGGAAAAGTCATCGCCGGTAACTTCCGGCGTTTTCGCGTGTTCATCGCGCGTGGTGTCGTCCGTCATGGCGGGTTATCCTTGCGCGACGGGTACGCTGAGGCGTTGTCCCATCAGGTCCAGCAGGGGCTTCAGGTTTTCCATCATCCTGGCGAATCGCTCCGGTTTGAGCGACTGCTGTCCATCGGAAAGGGCCTCTTCCGGATTGGGGTGTACTTCCACGATGAGGCCATCGGCACCAGCAGCCACGGCCGCTCGGGCCATGGGTTCTATGAGGTCCCAGCGCCCGGCGGCATGGGACGGATCCACCACCACCGGGAGGTGGGAATACTGCTTGACCACCGCTACCGCCTGGAGATCCAGGGTGTTCCGGGTTTCCGTCTCGAAGGTACGGATACCCCGTTCGCACAGAACCACGTTTGGATTGCCTTCGGACATGATGTATTCCGCCGCCATGAGCCATTCGTTGATGGTGGACATCATGCCACGCTTGAGGAGAACGGGCTTGGCAGCTTTTCCGGCGGCCCGCAACAGGCCGTAGTTCTGCATGTTCCGCGCGCCGATCTGGATCATGTCGGCAAATTCCGCGACAATCGGGACCTGTTCAGGGGTGGTGGCCTCGGTGACGATCGGCAGGCCGGTTTCCTGGCTGGCCGCCCAGAGGAGTTTAAGCCCCTCCAGTTCCAGTCCCTGGAAACTGTAGGGAGAGGTCCGGGGCTTGAAGGCTCCGCCTCGCAGCATGCCCGCGCCGGCCGCCCGGACCGCCCGGGCCGTCCGCAGAATCTGGTCCCTGGATTCGACCGAACAGGGCCCTGCCATCACGCAGAAATGGCCGTTACCGATGGCAACCGGGCCACAGCATACGGTTGAATTGTCCGCGCGCACCTCGCGGGCGGCCAGTTTGTAGGGCTTGAGAATGGGAATGACCTGTTCCACGTGGGGCAGGGCCTGGAGGGTATGCAACTGCTCCTTGCCCCGTTCGTCGCCGACGGCGGCCACCACGGTACGGTACACCCCCTCGATCACGTGGGCCTTGAATCCCAGTTCTTCCACCCGGGCGACGACATGTTCCACGTCTTTTCTGTCCCGGGAAGCCATGACAATAATCATGATTTGAACTCCACCTTTTTATCGCGTCACGTTCCCGCAATCCCGCCGAGCGAAAACGCGACAGGGGTAAGTATACCGTAAATACCGGTCTGGATCCGCGGGGAACCTTGGCCGCGGAAGGTATACTGTTGACAACAGTGAAGAAAAAAACTTCCTGTGCCGATACTACATTACGTTAAAGTCTCGGAGAATGGACCATGGAAACCAGCCGGCCAAAGTTTGTTTTCGTAATCGGTCACGAAAGTTCCGGAAACCGCCTGGCGGGCGAGGCCGTGGCCCGGGCAACCGGGTTTGACTATGACGACGGCGAAAATCACCTGGACGATCGCGGCCATATCTATGCAACATACCTGCACCATGTAGTGCAGCAGTGGTGGGATGACCCGTCCCGCATTGTGTGCGATCATTCGCGGGTGACGCGCCGGTCGCTGCCCCATGGTGGTCTTGATGAGTCCCTATTAAAGCAGTTCACCAGTCATCCCCTTACGGGACGACATTTTCCCGATCCGGTCCCCTTCGCGAAGGCGCTGGAAGAAGCGGGGTACGAGGTGTATTTCGTGTTAACGGTCCGGGATCAATGGGTCGCCAAATTGTCCAAAATTCGGGAACATGTGTTCGCGGAATGGACCAATGCTGAGCGGGAAATGGAAGCGGCGAGGTTGATCATGGAGCGGATCCTGAAGGAATTCCAGCGAGTGTTCGTGTTTTCCTACGAGTCGCTCATGTACCTTGGCCCGTCTTACGTCCAATCACTTTACCGGTTTCTTGGCGTGGAATCCGACTATGTCCCGCCGTTGCGGGATGCCAACCCGAAATACGTCATGCCTGTCCGGAAAACCCTTTTTAACATCCTGCGCCGCGCGCGCGGGCTTAAACTGGGGGTCTGTTTCCGGAGGGATACCGCCGTCAACTGGGGAGGGGATGTGCGGGCCCTGGAAACCCTCGCGAAAGGCTTGCAAGTTAATGGCGTTAACGTGATCCGAGCCTCCGGACCGGAACTGCTGCCGGAGGATGTTCACCTGGCGTTCATCAGTAATACCTGTGACGATCGTCGTCCGGACATGGAAATCCTGCGTCAGCGGCGGAAGCCATATGTCCTGATCGGGTTTCACGAGGACTTTTCGCTGTACTATCCGACCTGTATCGGGTTCGGCGAGTACGTGTCACTGATGCTGCAGAAGCGGGACCTCAACAACTACGTTCCGAACCTGGACGACCTGTGGCACAATCCGAACATCGTGCTGAACGTGGCGCCGCCCGTTCCCCGGAACGTGCTGTACAACCTGGAGGTCATGCGGGAGGCCCTGTTCTGCCAGGCGGCTTCGGATACGGAGGCCGCCACGATGCGCAGGGACTGTCCGGACGCGCGGGTAGAAGCCGTGTACTGGGATATTCCCCTGCTGCGCGACACGGAAGGAGGCAACGAGGACTTTCTTAAACTTACGGGCCTGACATCCGGCGAATACCTGCTGCAGGTGGGACGTATTGAGACGCGAAAGAACCAGGTGGGCACGGTGCTGGCCACGCGGCACATCGACGCGCCCCTGGTATTCGTGGCGACGCGGGGGTACCAGCCGTGGTACGAACTACTGGTGGTGAACGCGGCCGCGAAATACCGCCGCGGGCAGACCATAATTGTCAGCCAGGAACATGCATCCCAGCGCGTCAGTGAAAACGTGCGGATTATCCAGATGCCAGGGGGAGAGCGTTTATCTGAAGCCTGCCTGGCGGGCGCGTATCGCCACTGTGGGTTGCATATCCACCCGGCGTTCTACGAAGCGCCAGGCTACACCTATCTGGAAGCTGCCGCGGCGGGCGTGGCCACGGTGGCCTCGGCATGGGGCGCTCTCCAGGATTACTGTCGGTTCCAGACTGGGGTTGAAACCATGGGAGGCCGCTTCGAGTACGTGCTTCCCCATCATCTTGCCGCGCTCGAAAAGGCGGTATTACGTAACTTTGGTCGCCGTTTTGATTCGCCGAAAGATCACCCCATATTCAGGCGGACCACGGAAGACGTCGGAAAAGATACCCTGGCATGCCTGGAACGCCACGCCGATCTCGTCTGGCCTGGCAAAATCGATTAACGCGCCGGTCCGCGCTCGTCTTTTTTAACGCGTCCTCGCAGTCGGTCAGCGACTCAAACCGGGAATATTGGGTGGTGGAGGCAGGTTTTTCGGCACGGAAGGTTCGAGGCCGGGCACCGGCGCCGGAGCCGCTGGGGCCGCGGGCGTTGCCGCCGGGGCAGCCGGAGCCGCCGCCGGGGCCGCGGGAGTGCCAGGCGCGGCTCCTCCCGGCCGGGCGCCCGCGGCCTGCTGTTCGGCCATGGCCTGCTCGTACCGCACCTTCGCGACGTTTGCTTCCTCCACCTTCCGCTTGGACAGGTCGATCAACTTGTTCTTGTCATCTTTGACCGACTGGCTCACCTCGTCTTCGGGAATGACGCCGACGATGGTGCTGACCCGGTTGTACGCGTTGATGGCTTCATCGAACCGGTTGGCGTCCTTGGCGCGGTCTCCCTCGTCGATGGCCTGGCTGGCCATGTCCAGCACCTCGTTGATCACGTCCTGGATGGATTTCTGCAGGCGGCGGATGCTTTCCTTGGCCGTGTTGGCCTGCTCTTTGAATTCGTCGTCCACCGCTTCAAAGAAGCCGATAGCCTGGCGATAAGTCCGGATGGCGTTGGCGTAATCCTTGCGGTCCCGGTAACCATCCGCTTCGGCCCGGACTTTCTCGCCCGTGGCGATGATGTTGATCGTCATTTCCAGGCGTTCGTTACGTTCCTGGATGGCCACGTTGGTTTCCTGGATTTTGCGCGCGATCAGGTCGTTGGTCCGGTCGTAGTCGATAGCCCGTTCGAAGGCGTTGAGGGCGTTCTGCAGGTCGGTGTCTTCCGCGCCGGGCTTGGCCGCCTTGTCGAGGTAGAAATTGCCTTCGTTGATGTAATGTTCCGCGATTTTCTTGCCGATACGGGTACGGTCCGCGCCAGCGACGGAATACGCTTTTTCCCACTCTGCCAGGCCGCGCAGTTTCGATTCCCTGGAGCCGAAGTTGTAGAACAGGTCACCGACTTTATCATACGCGTCGGCCATCTGGGGGTTGACTTTCTCCAGGTTTTTATACACGTCCAGTGCCTGGGCGAAATGCTGCTTGGTGTTCAGCAGGTATGCGATTTCGTTCACGAAATACCAGGTCAGTAACTGGTTGGACGGCTTGCTGAGGCCCAGGGCCCGGGTTTCGTTGCGCAACACCGTATCCCAGGTGTCCGCCACCGCCTCGACGGCCCGGCTGAAATAGGTGGGGGCCGCCTGTTTGAGAAAGCCGTTATATCCCACGCCGCTCCGGTAATCGTTCCTGATCAGGCGGCTGTCCTCGGCATTGAACTGGCGGCGTTTTCCGAAATAATCGAAGGCATCACTGATGAACTCCCGGCGGCTCTGGGTCACCGCGAACTTGAAACCGTCCAGGTTGGCATCAATATCCCGGAACATCTGGTCGGCTATCTGGCGGTCATCGGGGGTCCAGGGGAACCCCAATGGCACCACGGCATCCGCGACAAGGGCGGCGAGCACGCCAAGGCGGTAGGCGTAGTAGGAAGTAGGGCCATAGTTGCGCGCCTCCCGCAACAACATGATTTCCGCCGCGATGGCCTGAATGACTTCGTTGTCATTACTCAGCGGGTAGGATTCCTGGAGTATTTTCCACCCGGCGGCCGCTCCCTGTAGCACATCCCGCTCGAAATTCGGTCCGGCCACGCCGCCGGGACGGAACGTGTTGGGATAATCGTTTTTCAGCATCTGCAGACCCATGCCCGCGATGGACTGCATGGCCCGCTGGTTCCACGCCCGGGCGGTTTCACCTGCCAGCAGCAATAATATCGCCGGCGCTACCGTCGCGAAGAACACACCGTATCGCACCGATGCCCGTTTCATGGCATGTCCTCATGTTTCGCGCCCCTTTTCGGGCGCCTGTTTCCTGATTTTCGACTGGAATTCGTTAATTTTTGGCGTACAGCAATTTTTCCACAACGTTAAAGTTAACACACCCTATCCCAATCTGTCAATAAATTTCCTCCGGACAACCATTAAAATGCCGATTCGAGCAACGCGCCGTCCCACTCGAAGAGTTCGCTGCCCCATGAAACGGCCACGGGGTAGGGTCTCTCCGGAACCAGCATGCCGCGGCGTAACACGGCTTCCTGGCGTGAAAGGGTGCCGTTGGCCCTGGTGACCATAAGGGGGAAGGTATCTCCCCCACGGGACAGCAGGTCCGCCATCTGCAGCAGGAGGGCCATGGGACCGTCTTTGCCCTGTTCTCGCAGGATGACCGCGGTCGGGAACAGGGTGTCGCATCCGCCTGTCCAGGCCACGGCGAGGGCCGGAAAGAGATCATCCGGGTTGCCAGTCCAACCCAGGATGGCCATGAAGGCCAGGAGACCATTGTCTGCCCGTCCGGATAAGGCCAGCAGGGCGTCCCGCCGTAGACGGAGATAAGGCCTTCTCGGGAATTCCCGGGCCTGGAGAACCCGCGCGCATTCCCACGCCAGGGCGGCGGTTTGTTCGGGACAACGTGGCAGTTGCATGCCCGGAACCAGTTCCCGGGGCTCTCGCCAGGCCTCCGGTGACATCCACGGGATAACGAGGGCCGTGCCGGGTTCCACGGTACTCCCCTGGCGCGCGAATGGAAACTGGATCGACGCGTCCGGCTGCGCGCCCACGAACAGCGCCTGGACTCCCAGTCCGCCGGGTTGCCACGCCCGTAACGCGTCCAGAAACAGGTCCAGCTGGGCAGCCCGCAGCAGGCCATTATCAAAGACCCAGCACCCGGCGGCCTTGAGCATGTTCTTCTCCGACGGGGAAATGACCAGCCACTCTGCCACCGTGTCAGGAGAACCATAGGCCAGCAGGGTGACCGCTGCCTGGATGCCGGGACGACTGCTCATGGGGAGTGGTCCGGAGGAATCGGGGAGGGACTGGCGGTCCAAAGGCATAGCGGGAGGAAATGGCGCACCGGATTCTATGGGCGACGGGGGGGCCAGGCCGTCTGGAGGGAGCATTACGCCGGGCGCGGGTTCAGGCGGCAAGGTCGATCGCCATGCCATTTCCGGGTCCAGGGGATTTCGCTCCAGTACCGCTCGCATACCCCGGCCCATGTCGTCGGTTACGGACTCGCCGGACAGGTGCAGCAGCCAGGAAAGGGTCATGTCCCAGGCCGGCCAGTCCGGGGGCTGGGACTCCAGGGCATTCCGCAGCACGCCGGCCGCGATCGCGCCCAGGGATCGCGCCACGGTGGGGTCCTTTCCCGACGTAACCAGCAGGGCCTGGGTCAGGGCGAGCCATGGTCCCTCCGTGGCGGCCAGTCCACTTGCCCGCAGCGTACCGCCAAACGCCGCCCACGCTTTAGCGTCTGGGGAGGGGTCGCCCAGTTCCCGGGCCATCCGGGCAAGGTCCGAGGCCTCCAGGAAACTGTTCGTCGACCAGGAAAGCAGGTTCAGCAGGTCGTTTGCTGTGGACTCATCCAGTGCTTCGCGGGCGTGGTCGGTTCCGGGGGAAGCAGGGGATGTGGCCTTTTCGGACATGGACGCGGGAAACGCCGGCGAGGGTAAAGTAGAAGAGTTACCTGCCTTATCGGTGGATGTTGCCGCGGCTGGAGGATCGGGTACCGAGGCGGGGTCGGCGGCAGGGGCTTCGACGAGTGGACCGCTGGCAGGACTGGCGTCAGACCGCGTGACAGGGGGAACCGGGGATTGTGCCGAGGCATCCGGCACAGCGGCCAGGGCCAACAGACAGGCCAGGCCCGCCAGTCCTCTCCGAAAAGATTTTCCCGCCAATTTCCCGGGCTGAAGCGACATCCCGCTCACGCCTTTACTCCATGCGCGCCTGTCGGCGGTGTTCCGTTCCGGTTTCTTCTTCCGCGTCGAGCAGTTCCCTGCCGGTGTTGACCACGGCCACCCGGACGCGTTCGGCTTCGGCCTTTTTTTCAAGGCTGATTTCAAAGGAAAAGCCGTCGGCGGCCATGCGCCGCAGGAGTTCACGCGCGTCGGCGCACCAGCGGGCTTCCTGCCGCAGGAACAGGAGCTGTTCCGCCGAGGTCAGGGGGGTGTCGGGGGATTCACCGGCCCCCCGGACATGTTCCACTTCGAAGTTCAGTCGGCCATGACGATCCACGGCCGCCCGCAGGCGTTCCCCGCCCGGTATGGCAAACGTGGCAAGGTGCTGGGTTGCCCCTGGTCGAGGTCGATCGGGAAACGCTTCTTCGACGTCGTAGCCCATGGCGCGCAGGTTGCGTTGCAGCGACTCGACCAGTCCGGCGTAGTGATGTTCGGTGATGGCCGCGGTTTCGATAGCCAGCCGCAGGGCTTCGACCCGGTCCTGGACCAGTTCCAGGGCTCCCGGTTTTGCTTCACCGGCCGCCAGCATGGCGGACAGGCCCTCTTTCAGCGCGCGGAGTTCATTGCGGGGCGTTTCTTCGAGGGAAAGGAGACCATCCGCGAGTGCCTCGAGGTAAAGCAGTTTATCCAGCAGGACTTCGGCCGCGGTGGAAAAGGCTTCGAAGGCCTGGTGCCGCCGTCGCGCCGCTTCCCGGGCTTCCCGCACCGACGTGTCCACGGCTTTGCCGAAACTCAGGATTTCTTCGTAATCGGGAGGCACGCCCCGCGCGGCCCGTCGTCGCATGGCGTCCCCCTGGGCCAGCAGGGCATCGATGACCGCGGCGGGCACGCCCGCGGGTGCCGCTTTTACCTGGTTCAGGGTGGAGGTGATTTCGTCCAGGGCCTGTTGCCAATTCCAGTCGGGAGCGGGGCCGCGGATCGAGAGGTCGAGCCAGGCGGGGCGGTCCATCGGGCGGGAGGTATCGGCAAGATTCAGGGTGGCGGCGGCCTCACCCAGGGTCATGGCGGCCAGGCGGCGCTCCACGGAAGCCACCATCGCCTCGGCTTCCGCCTCTTCCTCCCGGGACGCCATGACTTTTTCCCGCAGCCGATGCCATGCTTCGATCGCCTGCTTGCGTTGCTCCGCTTCTTCCCTGGCGGCCTGGGCGGCCTCTTCCAGGGCCCGCGCCACGCCCCTGGCGAGATAGGCCGTGGCGCCCAGGGCGAGCAGTCCGCTCCCCACCGCCACGAGGGCGCCGGGGTTAAATACCGCGACCGGCGTGGCCACCACGTGTGAACTCATGCAACTTCCTCCATCTCGTAATACTCTACCCTAAACCCGCTTCAACCCGGCATCTCACGCGACGAAAATGTAATCGACGCTTTCCTGGTATCCCCGCGGACCCAGCCACGCGCGGATTTCATCCCGGGCACCTGGCGCCCCAACGGCCACGAGTATCCGGCAAGTTCCCGGAGGGGGCAGGTCATCCGGGGCAACGACGGGAAACCCGTGGATACGTCGCCCGATTTTCCGTGGGTTGATGTCCACTACGGCCCGTGGGATCATGGCGGGGTCTACGGGTTCATCGCGCCAGTCCCGCAACCAGGCCTTACCGACTTCTCCCGCGCCCCACTGGTACACTGGCGGGGCGGGCCGCGGCAGGTAAGCCCGCTTGATCCGGCGGAAGGCCCCGGGGCTGTAACGGGGATCCGTGCGGGACAGGCGGCCGGGGTGGTCGTGCCATTCGAAGAGGATTGCGCCTGGTTTAGCCATCTTTCCGCCGGCCTGCCACACCCGTAACAGCAGGTCGTAATCTTCGGGCCATGGCCCGTCCCGGTATCCACCGACGGCCTCGTACCACGGGCGCGGTATCATGAAGGTGGGATGGGCGACGGGACACTCGACGAAGCATTCCCGGGCGTGATCCTCCGGGGAGACCAGGCTGTTGAGCCAGGCCTCGTAGCGACGGAATCCAAAGCCGGCCCCGACCAGGTGGACTTTCGTGCCGCACAGCGCCAGGCCGGGTACACGGTCGAACATCCCTAACTGTTCCGTGAACCGGTCGGGGAGGCTCACGTCGTCCGCGTCCATGCGGGCCAGAAAAAACCCCCGGGCCGCGTCCGCGGCGGTTCGCAGGGCGGCCACGATGCCCCGATGGGGCTGGTGCAATACGCGGATTCTTCGATCTGCCGAGGCCAGGGATTTCAGTATTCCGGGGGTTTCATCGGTGGATCCGTCATCGACCGCGAGCAGTTCCCAGTTCGTGAACCGTTGGCTGAACAGGGATGCCACCGCGCGCTGAACCGTTCCAGCGGCGTTCCAGACGGGCATCAGGACCGATATGAGAGGGGCGTTCATGCCCGCGTGCTCCCGCGCGGCCACCAGGCGCGTTCACGGTTCGGCGGGCAGTTCAAACTGGGCCAGGAACGGAAAGATATGTCCCGTGATGAACCGCCGTACCAGGCGGAAGTTTTCAATCACGGCTTCGGGCTGGTCCCACGGGATCTGCCGTTTGCCGAAAATGCCCTTGACCTCCACGAAGACCTCGTTATTGCTGTGCCGGAATGACTCGATACTGATATGCAGCGCGCCGTCATGTTCGCTGGTTTCGGGCAGCACAAACCGCAGGCCGCCGGTAACCAGCGGGCGGCGGAAATGGGCCTGGATGCGGTCCGCCAGGCCGCATACCCGTTCCAGTAAAAATACCCGGGCGTCTTCGCGCTGGCTCAGCGCGAAGGTGGATCGAATGGTGGCCGCGTTGAGGAGCATCGGCCCGACCTGCCGGCGCGCGCCCACCAACGGCAGCAGGACGCGCAGTTTTTCCTCGAAAGTGCTCAAGGGGATATCGCACCACTCTTCGACGACCAGCAGCCGGTCGGGAAAGAACAGGGCCGCCGATTCGGCCCGGCCCCGCCGCGAGTACAGCCGTATCATCGGCGGGGTGGACGCGTCGATGCTGTCGTAGGCCGCCCGGGTATTGGCCAGGTCGACGTATATCTGCTGGCAGGTCTGACGATGCAGGGGAACGGGCAGATGCACCAGTTCCGCGCTCATGTGTATCACGCAATCTTCCGCCTGAATGCTCATGGTGAATTTCCTGTAGCGGTATAGCCCACGAAAAGTATATGACACCACCACGGGGCAGGAGAATTCCGGTAGTTCTTCCCGGGGTTGCCTGTACAATGTAGCAGTCAGGCCTACCAGGAGAGCAAGGCATGAAAAGGCGAACGCGCGGTCTCGAACGGGTATGTATCGGGGTTATGGTTCTTATCGCCTCGCTGGGAGGACTGGCGGAAGAGAGCAGGACGAATATCCCGCGGACAGTGGTGCGGTTCGATCTGCGGCGCTGCCTGGATAACCTGCCGTCAGATGAGGTGCTGCGCTACGACGCGCTGTATTTCATCAGCGCGTTGCAGGGTCTTGTCAACCGTGACGCTCCACGGCTCTTTACCAGGTACCTGTATGACGTGGATGATTTCTGGTTTGATTACGCCCGGGAGGTGTGGCTGACGGGGGTAGCGGTGGAGGAACTCGACAGCTTGTCCGCGTTAATTCGACGATTCGGCGCGGATATTCGGGGGCTTGTCCTGTGGGATCCTGCCGTGCCAGCAACGTCTAACCTGGCGGCTACCATCTGCGGCGTGGACGGATGGCTGCCCATGCGCGCGGACAGCCCGTTGCTGGCCATGGAAGAAACGAAAGGGTTGTGGCCCGAGGTGAAAGAGGACCTGCGGGGACGGTTTACCGGCGCGGTGACCGGCAGCGCGAAATGCGACGCGTATGTCTGGGCGAAAGAACATTATCTTGTCACGGGCAAGTGTCACCCCGCGCTGATGGCCTACATGGTGGACGGGTTTACCCAGCGTCCCGGCGAGCCGGGCACGCGTTATCCCGACCTGGACAACAGCACGCTGGCCAACCGGGATTATTACATCGCCGAGAAGGCCTTTTTTATGGATCTCGACGTGTGGCCAGACGAGGTGCCCGTGGATGATCCCGGGCAAAGGCCGGGACTCGACCGGGAGGTCCTGTGTTCCCTGCTGAAGGCCCAGTATGAGCGTAACGGGGGAACAGTGTTTACCACGGTAGGTGGGTTTATTCCCTGGAACCAGAAATACACCAATCACGGCCTGACTGACCAGTCCAGGCATGAACCCGTTCCCGGGCTTTTCAAGCATCTTGGTATCAGCGGAGAAGGTCGGGCCTACGGCAAGCACGATCCCGTGCCCACCGAGTGGGAGTACGCCGCCCTGCTGTCGGCGCACAACGCGGTAATGGATGCCGATGCCCTTGGCCTCGTGTACATGGGCAACGGATCCGCGTGGCGGCATTTTCCGCTGAAAGAACGCTACGCGCAGAATCCGCCGCCGCCCCTGCCCGAAGTGGAGGATAAAACCTACGTGCTGATCTACATGGGGGATTACGATTCCGCGGCGTGGCTGCAACGCCACGTTCCCCGGTTTTTCCAGGATCCGGCGAGGGGCCGCGTGCCGATCGGCTGGGCCTTCAACCCGAACCTTGCCGACCGGGTTCCCATCGTGTTCGATTACGTGTACCGTCACAAGTCGCCCATGGACTGGTTCATTGCCGGGGACAGTGGCGCGGGCTATCTCAATCCGAACCTCCTGGTTGGTGACCGGCTGGGCAGTGGATTGCCCGACGCCCTTGATCTCTGGGTCGCTCACAACCAGCGGTATTACGAGCGGTTCGGTTACACCATCACCGGCTTCGTGATCAATGGGTTTCACGGGAAGATGACCCGCCGGATCCAGGAGGCCTATGCCCGGTTCTCTTCCGACGGCGTTGGCATGCAACTGGGATTCGAAGAAGCCCTCGTGGATGGCACGCCGTTCCTGCGGCACACCCGCGACATCTACCCCGACGCGGAGTCCCCCGAGAAAGCGGCCGACGAAATGCGGCGGTTTCTGAAGGGCGACAAGCCCCGGTTCGTGATCTACCGGTGGATTCTGCAGAGCCCTACCATGCTCGAAACCGTGTCCCGGCTGTGCCGGGAACGGCATCCCGGGGAGAACTGGGAATTCTGTGATCCGTACACGTTTTTCGGATTGTACCGGAAGTACCTGGAGGCGGGCGGAACGCCCATGTCCCGCTGAGTATGAAGTGGCCAAGGCTGATTGCCATCGCGGGCGGCTCCGCGTCTGGAAAGACCACGCTGGTCCGGGCCCTTCGCGCGCTCACCCCCGTGGCGGTACTGGAGCAGGACGCCTATTACCGGGACTTGTCCGGACTCAGCCCCGCCGAGCGGAAAAGGGTCAATTTTGACGCGCCCGAAGCGGTGGACCTGGCAGGATTTGAGGGGGATGCCGCGCGGTTGTGCGCGGGATTGGCGGTGTCGTCTCCCTGCTATGATTTCGTCACGCACACCCGAACGGGCCGGAAGGTTACCGTGTCGCCCGAACCGATCGTTGTCCTGGTCGGGCTGCACGTGTGCTGGCTGGGGATCTGTGGCAGGAAAGCCCTGAACGTTTACCTGGACACCCCCGACGCGGAACGGTTCCGACGGCGGCTGGAACGGGATGCCGCCGAGCGGGGCCGCGCGCCCGAGGAGACCATCGAACGCTGGCGCCGGTGGGTGCTCCCCATGCATTACCGCTGGGTCGCGCCACAGCGGGGGCGGGCGGACCTCGTGCTGTCCGGAATGGATCCTCCGACCCGGAACGCCCGCCGGATTCTGGGACTGCTTGGCGAAAGGCAGGACGCTGAAGACGCGGAGACCCGGTAGGATATGCCGTGGGGCCCGGGTCCCGGATACGGTGGAGATATGGCATGGATAGCGACGCGCGCGTGGATCGGCGGATAGCCGTGGTGACCGGAGGTGGACGGGGCATAGGTCGGGCCTGCGCGATGGCCCTCGCGCGGGAAGGGTATGACGTCGCGCTATGCGCCCGATCGCCAGGCGAGGCTTCGCGCGTGGTGGCGGAGATCTCGGCCACTACCGGTTGCCGCGCCTTGTGGGAACGGGTGGACGTGTCCGACCCCGACCAGGTCGACGCGTTCGCGGCAAGGGTCCGCGCGGAACTGGGGCCCGCGGAACTGCTGCTCAATAACGCCGGGGTTGCCCGGTTCGCGCCTTTTCTGGAACTTTCCCGGCAAACCTGGCGGGAGACCCTGGAAGTGAACCTGCTGGGCGCGGTGTACTGCTGCCAGGCGTTCGTGCCCCACATGCTCGAGCGGGGGCGTGGACGGATTATCAACATGGCCAGTGTCACCGGTCTCAAGGCCATCGCCCGGCAGAGCGCGTACACGGCCTCCAAGCACGGGTTGATCGGTCTGACCCGTGCCCTTGCCCTGGAATTGCGGGAGTATGGTATCGCCGCGCATGCCCTGTGCCCGGGCGGCGTGGTCACCCGGATGTCGGAAGAGGCCATGCCAGAGCGGGACAAGTCGGACTGGCCCACGCCGGAAGATATCGCGGACGCGGTCGTCTACCTGTCCAGGTTGAGTCCAAGGGTAGCGCTGGACGTGATGGTGTTGCGCCGTTTCGGCAGTGAACCGCTGGGTTGATCGGCCATGGAGGAACCGATCCGGTCCCATGATGCGCCGTCCCTGCCCGGAACCGAAAGGTCTCCGGCTACAGACGCACATACCCTTACCGGCATTCTTGATCGCCGGGTTTACGAAAGTGAAGAGACGGGGTTCATGGTGGCCCGCCTGCGTCCAGAGGGGGGAGGAGACCCGGTAATCGTCGTGGGCGACCTGGCTTCCGCCCAACCTGGTGAGACGCTGAAACTGACTGGATACTGGGAAGAACATCCCAGGTTCGGCAGGCAGTTCCGGGCGGAGACCTTTGAGGTACTTGTGCCCACCTCCGAAGAAGGGTTGCGGGAGTATCTTGGGTCAGGCCTGTTTGCCGGCATTGGCCGGGAATACGCGGCCCGCATTGTCAGGGCGTTTGGCCGCGACGCCCTGCGGGTAATCGAGGAAACGCCGGAACGCCTGCGGGAAGTGCCCGGGATCGGCCCGAAACGCGCGCGCCAGATCAGCGAAAGTTACCAGGCTCAACGGAACCGCCGGGGAGAACTGCTGTTTCTTTTCCGCCTGGGGATCGGCCAGGCCCTGGCCCGGCGCCTGCTGGCCCGCTACGGGGGAGCGGTCGCGCGGGTGATCCAGGAGAATCCTTATCGCCTGGCCCGGGAAGTGGAGGGTATTGGCTACCTGACCGCCGATCGGATCGCCACGAAGCTGGGGATGGCGCCGGACGCTCCCCAGCGCCTGCGGGGCGCGCTGCTGTACGCGCTTCAACTGGCCGCGGAGGATGGGCACCTTTTTCTTCCCGCCGGGGAACTGGTCGCGGCCGCGGCAAAGATCAGTGGACAGCCCGAGGACCAGGCGCGGGCGGCCCTGGGACAGGGCGTGGCGGAAGGCGAGGTGGTCGCGGAAGGCGAGGCCTGTTATCTGCCGGAACTGCGGGACGCGGAGGTGGAGTGCGCGGAAGGGCTGGTACGGTTACTGGAGACGCCCAAGGCCATGCCTCCCATCGACGCGGACAACGCGCTGCGATGGATGGAGCGGGCCACGGGGACTACCTATTCGCCGGAGCAGCGCGAAGCGCTCAAGCTCGGGCTGACCGCTCCCGCGCTGATCATTACCGGCGGTCCGGGAACCGGTAAGACCACGATCCTGAAGGGGCTTCTATCCGCGCTGGAGCGGAAGGGCATATCCTTTTTCCTGGCATCACCAACGGGCAGGGCCGCGCGCCGCATGGAGGAGGCCACCGGGTATCCCGCGCGCACCGTCCACCGTCTTCTGGAATACAGTCCCGCGAAGCAGGCATTTACCCGTGACGCTTCCAACCCGCTGGTCACGGAAGTCATGGTGATAGACGAGGCGTCGATGCTGGATATCCTGCTGTTCCGCGCGCTGCTGCGGGCGTTACCCGCGTCAGCCCGGCTGATCCTGGTGGGGGACACGGACCAGTTGCCCTCGGTGGGTCCCGGGAACGTGCTGGCGGACCTGTTGCGGTCGGGACGTGTTCCCACCGTCCGGTTGCGCGCGGTGTTCCGGCAGGCCGAAGAAAGCGGCATCATCCGCGCGGCACACCAGATCAACCAGGGACATGTTCCCACGTTCAACAGTTCCGATTGCGTGCTGATCGAGCGGGAGGATCCGGAAGAGGCCCTGGAAACCGTGATAGAAGTAGTGGCGCGGCGGTTGCCCCGGCGGTTCGGATGGGACCCGATACGGGATATCCAGGTTTTGTCCCCCGTTCGACGGGGGCCCTGCGGGGTCGACCGGCTCAACGAGGCCCTGGGTCGCGCGCTTCGAGGCATGGCGGCTCTTCCGGCAGTTTCCCTGGGGGGATTCAGCCCGGGCGACAAGGTGATGCAGACCCGCAACGATTACACGCGGGATGTCTGCAATGGAGATATCGGCGTGGTCCGGACCGTGGATCCGGAGACGGGGGAACTGGAGGTGGCCTTCGATGATGGCCGGGTGGTGCTCTACGACGAGGACAGCCTGCATCAACTGGCGCCGGCGTGGTGCGCTACCGTGCACAAGTCCCAGGGAAGTGAATACCCGGTGGTCGTGCTTACGTTACTTACTCAGCACTACATGATGCTGCAGCGGAACGTGCTGTATACCGCCCTGACCCGGGCTGAACGGATGGTGATAGTGGTCGGCAGCCGCAAGGCCGTGATCCGGGCCGTCCGATCGGCGACGGCTATTCAGCGGAACACGCTGCTGGCCGATCGGTTGCGCGGCAGGTAAATGTCACCGGATCAGGGATGGCGGCACGTTTCCGCGTGAGTCCAGAAAAAAACGCCGGGTCGGCCGGAGGAGAAGTATAATTTAACCGAGCGGTTTGACTGCCCGCCATAGGGAGCGCGTCATGAACGAGAGAACAGGGCAAGTGATGGGGTTAGAAAGGTTTTTTGCCAGGGGGGGCCTGAGCCACCGTTTCGGGCGCGCGCGCCGGGGACGCGTACCAGGCTTGGTGTTGATACTTATATTGGCCGCGGCAGGTGGTATCCTGGCGACGGGATGCGGGGGACATCCTGAATCCGGACCGGCATCTGCTGGTCAGCCGGTCCCGTCGGCCCCGTCAATGCCCACGGAACCACCGCCGCTTCGGCTGATGGGCGTATATCCCCTCGAGGGTTCCCCATGGAATGGTCAGGAACTGGTGTTTTATTTCGACCGCGATATCATGGCCGCGCCGGGAGCCACCGGACAGCCGCGTCCCCTGCGCCTGGAGCCCGAGGAACTCAATGGCGCGCTGGACTGGCAGGTGGAAGGTAATATCTTGCGCGCGCGCTTTTCCGATGCCGACCTGCCCAGGATCTTTACCCGGCTCGACGTGTACTTCGAACAGGATCTGCAGGCCGGGGACGGGGGCGCGCTTTCGGAAGAAGATCGCCGCAAGCCCATTTTTATCCACGCGCCACTTCCCCCGTGTATCGCTGGAAAACAGGAATGTAGTAACGGCACCTACAGCGTGGAAATATGGGCTCCCATGGCTTCGGGATCCTGGGAAGACCAGTACGACCTGTCTGTTTCAGACAGCGCGGGCGTTGTCATGGAATGCGCTCCCAAGACAGAGCGTGGCCGCGGCAAGTTGACCCTGAACATTCCGACGGATAAGCCGGCCTGGCCGGTCATGGTGGCCTTCGCGCCAAGGGAGACGGCGGACGAGCGCGTAAAAGCCCTGGGTACCCGGGGCCTGGCACTGGAAAAACCCTCGGAAAACGCCGGACCTTCTTCCGGGCCTGACGCGTCCCAGGCCTCTTCTGACCTGTCCCGGCAGGAGCCTTCCGCGGAGCAAAACACCGATTCCCAGAAGCCGGAAGTTTCTGCGTTCACGCTCGGGGGCGGAGATTCCTGGCGCTTTGACGACGTGGAAGGCGCCTCACTGTACTTTTTCGCAGGGAGGCCAGTGAATCGAAAAGACCTGGAAAAACGGCTGGTGATTACTCCCGCGGTAGATAACCTGCGTGTCGAGCATGATGAAGGCGGCTTTTACCTGCGGGGTGACTGGGTGACCGGCATGCGATACAGGATCCAGGTCAGCCCGGGACTGAAAAGCGCGGACGGCAAGCGTACCATGATCGGCCGGTTTGAAGTGACCACCGAAGAGGCTCCACGGGTGCGGGGGATCACCGTGCTGAACACGGAAAAGAGTTATCTTCCGGCGCATGCCCTGCGTCCCATCAGGTTGGCGGCCCGCAACGTGGAGAAGGCGGAGATCGTGCTGTGGCGGGTTTTTCCATCAACCCTCACGATGTTCGCGGGCGCGCTCCAGGGGGAAGAACAGGGTAAGTGGGAAGTTGAACGGTTCGCCGAAGAACTGGTCCGGCATGAAGTGGTTTTTCCCCCGATTCCAGACCGCAAAGTAGAGGTCGAACTGGATCCCGGGTCCATCCTGCCACAGGACAAGCGGGGCGTGTTCATGCTGACCATCGAGGATCCCCCGGACGTTTTCACGTGGAATGCCTATCCCTTCGTGTGGACCGACATCGGGATGCTCGCGCATAACGCGGGCAAGGACGTGGTGATCACCGCGCATCGGCTGGACACGCTGGAACCCGTGGCTGGTGCCACCGTGACGCTGTTGTCCAGCAAGTTGCAGGAACTGGGCTCGACCCAGACGGATGCCGAGGGAAATGCCCGGTTCACCCTTGCCGATTTCCGGCGGGGCAAGCCCACGCTCGCGTGGATTGCCACGGACACGGACGCGGCATTTCTTGCCTTGCGCCAATCGCCTTCCGAGGAGACCGCGCGGGGGATCCGGCAGGAAGCCCTGGACCTTGACCCGTTTGATGCCGAGGGATACGACGGCTACGTTTACAGCGATAGAAACCTGTACCGCCCGGGTGAAACCGCCCGGGTCCGTTTCCTGGTTCGACAGGGATATACCCGGCCAGCCGCCGGCGTGGTGCTACAGGCCCGACTTCGAAATCCGTTGAACAATATGCTCCGGACATGGCCAGTAACCCTGTCGGAGTGGGGCACGGGATCCCTGGATCTGGAAACCGGCGCGACCTGGCGCACGGGTCGATACGTCCTGGAACTGGTTGCGCCTGGTGCCTCGAAAACCGTGGGATCCACGATGTTCAACGTCGAATCGTTTGTGCCGAACCGGATCCGGGTCGCGGTAGAGACGGACCGCGCTTTCGCGGGTCCGGGCGAGTCCGTAACCATCACGGGCCACGCGGAACATATGTACGGCGGCCCGGCGATCGGCTATTCCGGCGAGGGCCGGGTCATCCTGACGCCCGGGAAATGGACCCCGGAACAATGGCCCGGTTTCCGATTCAGCAATGACAGCCGCGTCGCGCCGGAGGTGGAGAACCTTGGCCGGGCCATGACCGGTCCGGATGGCTCCGCGCGATTCACGTTCAGCGTGGACAAGGCGTCGGAGGCGCGGGCCCCTCTGGAGGCCGTGGCGCGGATAGCGGTTTCCGAGCCTGGTGGCCGGGACGTGGTGGCCCGGAAAGTCTTCACCGTGCTACCGGCTGAACCCGCGCTGGGTGTCCTTTTGGATCCCATGAAAGATCGTCCCGCCACGCGGGTCCGGGTGGTCGCGGTGAACCGGGATGGCGCGCCCGCGGACCTCTCATCGGTCAGTGTGGCCCTGGAAACAGAACGGTGGAATTACAACGTGCGCTGGATGACCAGTGGCTACACCATCGAGGCGGACCCATACTATGAGACCGTGGAAATCCGGGATGTTCCCTTGCGGCAGGGCGAAGGAGAAACCGAGTTTTCCCTGGCAGAACTGTGGGGCAGGATGCGCGTGAGGGTGTTTTCCCCCGCGACGCCTCTTTACGCGACGGCCACGCTGTTCGCGGGATGGGACCGGGTTACCCTCGCGGAGGACAACCGGCCCTCGCTCGTGAATGTGACGGTGGACAAGGACCGGTATGAACCTGGTGATACCTGCGTGATGACCATCCGTTCGCCTTTTGATGGGATGGCATTTGTCGCGCTTGAGCAGGACCGGGTGCTGGAAACCTGGCGCTGCCCCGTGCAACAGGGTGAGGCCCGCCTGGCTATCCCGGTCCGGGAAGACTATTTCCCCAACGCGTGGGCCCTGGTGACCGTGGTCCGGTCGACAACGACATCTCCCGCCGCGGGGGTGCCCCTGGCGGTTTTCGGTACGGCCAATATTCGGGTTACGCGTCCCGACCGGAATCTGGTGGTCACGCTGCCCGATGTGCCGGCGGAAACGCGACCGGAACAGGATCTCAACCTGGTCGTCGAAACCCGGACCGCGGCCGGTGAGCCGGTTCCGGCCGAGATTACCGTCGCGGCGGTTGACCAGGGAATACACGATATCCTGGGCTATGATGATCCGGATCCGTTTAACTGGTTCGAGCGGCCCCGGAAATGCGCGTTCGGCCGTTCCGAATTTTATGACCGGATCGCGGTGGACGCGTGGACAACGGAAGCCGTGGGAGGGGACGCGCTGGAACGCCGGCTGGGAGGCGTCCCGGCGATCGGTGAAAACTGGATCAAGCCCGTGGCCTTGTGGAGCGGCGCGCTGCGGACCGGCCCTGACGGCCGCGCGGTGGTGACCTTCCACGTCCCGGATTACGTGGGACGGTTGCACGTAGTCGCGGTGGCCACCACGGGGGACCAGTCCGGCGAAGCCGCCGCGGACGTGTTTGTCCGCAAGCCGTACCTGTTGCGCCTGACGGTGCCCCGGTTCACCCGGGTAGGCGACTCGTTCGAGGCCGTTGCCCGCCTGGTGAATACAACCCAGGCCCCTTGCGAAGTCACCCTGTCCTGGACCGCGTCGGGTGGTCTCAAGGGAGAAGGGACCGTGACCGCCGCGCCCGCTGCCGGTGCCGAGTCGATCGAGCGGGCCCGCTTCGAAACCGTTTCCCGGGAGCCCGGAAAGATTCGCTGGACCGCGGAATTCAGGGATTCCACGGGAGGCACCACGGAAACCGTCAGCGAGGAGACGACCCTCACGGTTGGGCCCTCCGGGCTGTGGCGGACGGACGTGGCCTTGCGAGAACTCAAACCCGGTGAACAGGCGGTACTGGACGCGCAAGGTTTCGAAGAGACGGACGACTTTTCGCTTTCCGTTGTCGCGTCGGCGTCGCCGTTGTTGCCGATCATGGATCGGCTGATGTCCCTCGTGGAATATCCATATGGCTGCACGGAACAGTCCGTGTCCCGGGCCTTTCCCCTGCTCATCCTTGCCGAACAGTTGCGGGATTTCCCCACGGGAACGGAACTGGATGCGCCCTGGACGGAGAACCGCGCGCGGGAGGCCATCGCGGACGTCAGCCGTCGGATCGTGGGTGCCATGCTTCCCTCCGGGGGGGTGGCTGTCTGGCCCGGCAGCATTGTCGAGAACTCCCTGTGCACGGTGTACGCGGCTCACTTTCTTTCGCTCGCCCTGGAAAATGGCCTGACCACCCTTGACGAGGATTCCTGGAAGGCCATGCGTGGGCGTTTATGGAGCATTGCCCGGGGAGAGGACCTCAACGAAGCCCTGGGGGGCGAACTGTTCCTGCGAGCCTATGCCGCGTACGTGTTGTCGTTACAACCGGAGCCGGGCGTGCTGGACCTGGCCTGGCAACTGGAACGGGCCCCCCTGCCGGAAAGCGCCCGGATGCTGCTTACCGCCATGGTGGCGCGGCTTACCGCGGATCCCGGACGCGCGGAAGCCTACAGGAAGGCCGCGGCTCCCTTGCGGATCGATGAGGCGGACGATGGGGGCGCGCTGATGTCTCCACGAAGAGAGTGTGCCTTGGCCCTGCTGGCCGGTTGCGCGATTCCCTTGCCCGGGGAGGAACTGGATGGCCTTGCCGTGGCCGCGCGGCGCGCCCTGACCACGGCTGACCGCCTGACTACCCAGGACGCTGCCTTCCTGTGCGCCGCCCTTGGCGCCTATCACAAGGCCCGGGGAATAAGCGTGGGTCAGGCCACGGGCACGATCGTCGGTCCGGATGGTGAAAAGGCCATCGAAGCATCCCGGGCCGCTTCCGCCTCCGCCAGGGGAAAGGGCGCGCGGATAACGGTGACCAACGCGGGGTCCGTTTCCTTGTGGATCCGGGTGGCACGCGAGGGCATGACC
>JAGPFE010000087.1 GCA_018056705.1 Candidatus Hydrogenedentota bacterium
CGCCACGTTTGTGTCGGTGACCGATACCATGGACGCCGCCCGCGAGGACGCCGAACGATTACACCTGAGGCTGGTGCTGCACGATTACCTCTCCACCGTGCTGGCAGGACTTTCCGCCGACTCCGCATGCCTGGACGAGGCGCGCGCGCTTGAAGGTAAATCGGAAAACGGTCCAACCGGCCCGGGAGACTCGCTCGCCTTCACGTCGGCCACTCCAGACACGGGCCCCGGCGCCCTGCCCGGCATGATCAAGCTGGTCACCCTCGAGGTGGTATCCGACCAGGACGTGCCCCAGGACGCCGTCGTGTACGCGCTGGACACGGACCAGCCCCATGGAAATCTGCTGATTTCTGAACAGTCCCTGCAGGCCTCGAGCGGGCTGGAAGGCGCCGTGTCCGGGACGGATAAACTCCCGGTGATCAGCCGGGCCATCCCCATTGTTTTCTTCGACGCGCTTTATTACGACGGCCTATCGGACGAATGGAAGGAAGAGTGGAATTCACTCGACGAGGGAAGGCTTCCCTGGGCCATCTGGATCCGGATCAAACTGCCGGATCCCACCAACGCGACCTACCCCTCCAACCCCGACGCCGCCGACGTGGACGTGATCGTGCCCGTGGCCCAGGGGATGGGTACCGAGGTGGGCTTTCTCGATTTCAACCACATGATCCTGACGTCAACATCTGGACTGGACAGCCGTGATCGTAACCGTAACCAGCAGAAATAACCCGCGGGAAGGTTTACACGGTGGTCCCGCGCGTTTGCGCCCGGACGCCGGGGTGGCCCTGCTGGTAGCGTTGGTCTTCGTGGCCCTGCTGTCCGCGCTGGTGTTCGGTTTCTTCTACGACATGGAAGTTTCGGCCTCCTCGGCGTACGCCAAGGGAGACGATTTCCTGGCCCTGCTCGCCGCCAAGTCCGCCGTAGCCCAGGCCATGGGACTGCTGGCCGACGATCTCGCCGAAGTGGAAAACAGCGGCATGCCCGCCTACGACAGCGAACTGGATACCTGGTCCCAGGGAATCCCGACGACCGACCTGAACGACGCGAAAATGCGCGCGACCATCTCCGACGAATACGGCAAGATCAACCTCAACGCCCTGTTCCTCAAGCAGGGCGATCAACTGGTCCGAAACGAGCAGCTGGTCCAGGCCCTGCGCGACTTTTTCGCCCTGCGTACCGCGGGCGACCAGAAGGATCCCACCGACGCCATCCTGGACTGGCTGGACTACGACGACATGGACGCCGAAGAACCCGAAGGGGCGGAAAACAGTTATTACATGGGCCTGCCCAACCCGTATCCCTGCAAGAACGGTCCCATGGACTCGATTGAAGAACTGTTGCTGATCAAGGGCATCACGCCGGAACTGTATTTCGGCGATCCGGAAAAGAAGCAGTTGCCGCTGTCCGAGTACCTGACCGTGCACGGCGACTGGCGGGGACGGGTTAACGTGAATACCGCCCGGGAAGAGGTCATCGCCGCGATCGTCGGCGCCTACACGGGCACCCAGGACCTCGGCATCGGCCAGCAGATTTACGACGAAGCCCGCATGAACCCCTTCGAAGACCTCAGCAGGCTCTCCCAGTTCCTGCCGCCACCGGCCACGCCGCCCGCCTCGCAGCAACGTCCCGCGCGTACGGCCGACGGCCGCCGGGTGGATCCCCGGGAACTGGAACGGCAACGGCAGGTCGGACAGATGCAACGCATGTTCCGGGTGGACAGTTACGTGTTCCGTATCCAGGGAGACGGCATGAAAGGCGACACGATCACCCGCATCGAGGCGTACGTGTTCCGCGTGCCGCTGGATCCCCGGGAACTGGAGGAATACGCGGCCAACTTCGGATCGATCCTGGAAGGCACCGCCGAACCGGTTCCCCCCGAAGCGTTCCGCGTTCTGGACTGGAGAATTATAAAATGACGGGCGCGACAGCCCATTCATTGCGGGTCGTCGGCGTCTTTTTCCACCAGGGAAGCGATACGCCCGCATAAAGGATTGACACATGGCCGTGTACTTGTCGGTGATACGCGTGGAAGGCAACGAGGTCCAGTTACTCGGCGCGCGGGCCAGCCGCGGAGCGCCCGCCCTGGTCGAAGCCCTGGAAGCCGTGGCGGAACACGACACCCCCGAACAACGGGAAGAAGCCTTGCGGGCCACGGTGGAATCGTTGCTCGGCCAGATGAAAACCCGGCCGCTGGCCTTCGTGCTCTGCCTGCCCGCTCACCGCGTGGTCACGCGGCTGATCCGGGTACCTTTCAAGGGCCGTTCCCAGGTGGCCCAGGCGGTACCGGTGGAACTCGAACCTCACCTGCCGTTCCCGGTGGACGAACTGGCCCTGGACTTCACGGTTGTCCGGCCCATGGAAGACGAAACGGAAGTTCTCGCTTTCGGCATGCGGCAGAACGCCCTGGACGAACGCATGGCCCCGCTGGTCGAACTGGAAGCGTCTCCCGAGGCGGCCATCCCCGACACGGCGGGGCTGACCGCGCTCTGGCTGGCCGTTCACCGCCGTACCCGTGACGCCGCCGTGGTCGTCCACCTGTGCCGGGAGTCCTGCGTGTTCACGTTCCTGAAGGACCGGAAAATCTGTTTCACCCGGGCCATCCCGATGACCGGCGCCGACGCCGTCGCCTCGCCGGAAGCCCTCGCGCGGGAACTGCGCAACACGATGAGGAGCCTGGCCCTCGCGCGCAAGGGCGACCCCGAACCCGACCGGATCTACCTGACCGGGCTGCCAGATGGCCATACCGTCGCGGCCGAACTGGAACGTACCCTCGGTTTACCCGTCACGACGGAAATGATGATCCGGTCTGCGCGGGGCGTCCGGCGCCTTGCCGCCGACCGGGAAGACGCCCTGTGGTTCAACCGATGGGAACCACTGGTCGGCGCGGCCATCGCGGCGTCCGGGGGTGACGCGGCCATCAACCTGATCCGTGGGGCCCAGGCGGGACGCATGATCATCCCCAGCGTCATCAGCCACGCGCTCTTTTCCGCCTGCCTCGGCCTGGTGGCCGTCATGCTGTGGGGACTTTCTTACCACGTGGCGCTGCAGCGCCTGGAACTGGAACGATCCCTGCTCGACAGCCAGGCAGAAAAGGTCTCCGGGGAAATTCTCCGGCTGGCGGACGAGGGACTGGGAGAAGACGTTACCACCGTGCCGTTTTTCGACCCGCCGCTGCTGGACGTGCTGAACGATCTCAGCGGACGCATTCCCCCGAAATCGGCCACGGTCATGGAAATCCGGCTGGCCCCGCCGGGTACCCCGGGCGCCTGGATCAGCGTCACCGGCGAAACCGGCGACGCTTCCCAGTTCAACCACATCATGGAACAACTCCAGGGCGCAACGCTGTACAAGGTTTCCCCGGACGCGTCCGTGAAAATGCAGGGCGAACGCACCATCTTCCGCGTGCGGCTGTTCCGGCCCAACCAGGAGATCTCCAGCAATGAACAATCTTGAGCAACGCGACCGGCTCGGACTGATGTTCGTGTTTTTCGTGGTGGCCCTCGTGCTCCTGATGGCCGTGTACGTCCCGCGGGGACCCCGCCAGCGGTGGCAGAACGCGGCCAGCGCCCTGACCGCGTCGAAAGCCGCCCTCCAGGAAAAACTGCTGGACTACGCGGACCAGCAGGAACGGCTCGCCCGGCAGAAACAACTCATGGAACTGCTGGAAAAACGGAGTCCCGATTTCTCGCTGTTCGCTTTCATGGATGGCCTGCTCAACAAGACCGGACTGCGGTCCAAGGCCCAGTTGGAGCAGTATCGTCCCCGCGGCGCCTCCGCGCGGCAACCCATGGTGCAGTTGCGGATGCAGGGGGTGGCCCTTTCTGAACTGGTGGACCTGCTCCACGGCGCGCTGAAACCGGAAAACGTCGTGGCCGTGTACAAGGTGGATGCCCTCAAGCCTGCCGTCACCGGAAAAGGCCTGGACTGCGATATCACCTTCGCCACGGTTACGCTGGAAAGGGAAAAAAGCGAACCGGTCGCCGCTGAACCCGCCCCGGCGGCAGGCTGATCACATTCCCTGACCCGGAACAGGCATCTTCCCAACCAGTTCCGCCACCCGGCTGGCGGTGATCTCCGTGAAATCCCGCGCCTGGATGGCAGTCCGGTCGAGGTACGGCGCGCTCACGGGCGACATCCCGTGGGTTACCGCCACGCAGGGCATGCCCGCCGCTTCGGCCGCCAGGAAACCCGAGTAACTGTCCTCGAAAACCACGCACCGGCCTGGGGGCAGTCCCAGCAGGGCCGCCGCGCGCAGGAACAGGTCGGGGCGCGGCTTGCCCGGCAGGTCCGTGCCGGGGGTCAACACCGCCGCGAAGCGATCCCGTATTTTCAGGCCCTCCAGGACCAGTTCCACGTTCTCCGGCGGGGCGTTCGACGCCACGGCCAGTCCCGCCCCCCGGTCCACGAGGTCTTCGATCAACTGGCGTAAACCCGCGATCTCCGTGACCCGGTCGCGATACAGTTCCCGGTAAATGGCTTCCTTTTCATCGGCCAGGCTGTCCGGCAGGTCAGGGTTCGCGAAGAGTTCCCGCATGCGGACCATGATCACCCGGTTGTCTCGGGAGTGAATGTGCTGCCGGTAGTATGCCTCGTCGATGGGCAGACCGTGACGCCGTCCCAGTTCAATCCAGGCCTGTCGGTGGAAGGGGTGGTTATCGACCATGGTGCCGTCCACGTCGAACAGGCAACCAAACGCGTATGCCATGGGATACCGTCCTTTCTCAAGAAGCGCCTCCCCGGGGGCATATGGTACCCGAAAATCTTCAGCCGTCAAGCAGGGTCGTGGCCAGTGCCCAGAACCGTGGCCCGAAAACGATCAGGCCGACCGCGAGGGCCCCAAGAACCGCCAGCAGCACCCCCGCCGCGGCGGCATCCTTGGCGTAACCGATCATGGGATGCCGATGGGGAACCGCCGCATCCGCGAGAAACTCGAAGGCGGTGTTGATCGCTTCGGCCGCCCACACCAGGGCAATGCCCAGGGCCACCAGGCACCATTCCGTCGCGGAAAGACCGAACCAGAAGCCACCAGTGACCACCCCCACGGTAGCCAATGCCTCTATGCGCGCGTTGGGCTGCGTGCGGACCAGCAGCGCAATTCCCTTCAGGGCGTAAGTGGCACTGGCCAGCCGGTCCCGGAAACCCAGGGGACGGCGGCGCGGTTCAGGAGCCTGGCCATCCGGCGCGAAATCCCTCATGGCGCGCCCGCGTCGTTCGGCCCATACGCCGACGGCTTGGCTTCCGGCTCCATGGCGCCATCCATGGCCAGCTCATAATCCACGGCCTGCCACCGGCCGTGGTCCAGGTGCCGGGCCAGTAGAAACAGGAAATCACTGAGCCGGTTCACGAATGGAAACAGGGCCGGCAACCGGGAATCCGGGTACACTTCGGCCAGGGCGGTGAGGCGGCGTTCGAATTCCCGCGCCGCCACGGCGGCCAGATCGACCTCGGCCGAGGGGATGCCAGCCGCCGACACGATGAACGCGCGCGGGAGGCGCACCTGTTCCTCCAGCCACGCCTGTTCCCGCTCCAGCCGCGCGAGGTGCCCCGGTCCCACCAGTCCCCTTTTCCATTGCGGCTTTCGGTTCAGGGGATCGCTCAGTTCGGAGCCCATGAGAAAACACACGTGCGCCAGCCACCAGAGCGCGTCGGCTTCCCGCTGGCGTTCGGGTTCCCGTTCCAGCAACACCAGCCGCGCGTGGGCCAGCCGCGCCCGGAGGGCATCCAGCGCGCCGGTAGCCTCCACCACGGGATGATGCTTGGGCACCACCTCACCGGACAACAGGCGTGTCGTGCCCTGATCCCCCTGTCCGGTCGTCACCTGGGACTTCACGCGCCCGCCCCCTTTTTCACCGGTTTCACGGGCAGGTCGAGCTCCAGCGCGACGGGACAGTGATCCGATCCCGTAACCTCGCCGCATATCCAGGCCCGCTTCACCTTCGGCAGCAACCCCTCGTCCACGCAGAAATAATCGATCCGCCAGCCCACGTTCCGGGCGCGCGCGCCGCCCCGGTACGACCACCATGAATATTCCGCCCGGTCCGGATGCAGCCGGCGGAAGGTGTCCACGTACCCGCGCGCGAGGAACCGGGTCATCGCTTCGCGTTCCTCGATGTAGTACCCCGCGCTGTTCTCGTTCTCCCTGGGCCGGGCGAGATCAATGGGCTGGTGGGCAATATTGAAATCGCCCGTGAGGATCACGTGCTTGCCCGTGTTCCGAATCCGATCGGCCAGGTCACCGATCGCCTCGCAGAACCGGACCTTGTAATCGATGCGGCGGCGCTCGTCCTGGCTGTTGGGCCAGTAGCCGTTGATCAGGGTAAACGCGTCGAATGTCGCTACCTGTACCCGGCCCTCTTCGTCAAACTCGGGTATGCCCATGGGTCCAACGGTCCGTGGCATAAGCCGGGTAAACAGGGCCGTGCCGCTGTAGCCCCGCTTCGCGGCGGGATTCCAGAACGCGTGGTACCCCTCCGGCTCGCGAAGGTCCCGCGGCAGTTCATCGGGCAGCACCCGGGTTTCCTGGAGACACAGCACATCGGGCCGGGTGGTGTTGAACCACTCCATGAAACCGTTTTTCAACGCTGCCCGTAAACCGTTCACGTTCCAAGACATCAGGATCATGCGCGTCCTTTCCCGGCCTGTTTCGCGCGCTGCCGCCACCCTGGTGGTCGGCAAGACC
>JAGPFE010000039.1 GCA_018056705.1 Candidatus Hydrogenedentota bacterium
TGGTGTAACAGGTGCATCGTCGGCGAATGACGGAACTGTGTCTTGATCGGGCGCAGGTACACCTCGCTGTCCCGGCGGTACACGTCAATCATGACCTGGCAGGTTTCCCGGATAGGAAACACCGCCTCGTTGGAATGACGATCGCGCAGGAGGGCAAAATACGCCAGGTCACCCCGGTCGTACAGGTACGGACAGGTAAGCAGGAAGAAATTGCAGAGCATCTGGTCGCTGTACCACGCCGCCGCCAGTTCGGACAGGATATCGAAGACGTAGTAGCCCCCTTTCGGCGTGGCTTCAATCGTGTCATGCACCGCGTCCAGGAACGGTTCGAATCCGCTGGATGGATTCAGTGACACCACCTGGACTCCCCGCGTGCCCTGGGCGATCAGGGGGGAATGCGCCGCGAACCGGAAATACACCGCCGGGCGTTCCGAGGCCAGTCCATACCGGCAGTATGGCGTGAGGAACTGCGCGTAATCCGCCACCCGGTCCACCCGCCATACCACGTTGTCACCAGGCAGTATGCCCCGGAGCATCCGGTCGATTTCCGGTACGCCCGTGCTGAATCCTGGGTTCATGGGTAACGCTATCCTTCTGGCAACATCGCTGCCGTCCCCGTCAGGGTATAACGACAAAACGCGCCCGACAAAACTCACGTCGCCGGGCGCGCCAAGATGTCACGTCAGTCAGATGATCAGACCAGGCCCTGGTCCAGCATCGCGTCGGCCACCTTCACGAAACCGGCGATGTTGGCGCCCATCACGTAATTGCCCGGTTTGCCGTAATCGGCCGCCGCGGTGTAGGCCTGCTCGTGGATGGCCTTCATGATTTCCCGCAACCGCTGATCCACGTAATCCCGGGTCCAATTGGTGTGCTGCGCGTTCTGGGCCATCTCCAGGCCGGACACCGCCACGCCCCCGGCATTCGCCGCCTTGCCGGGGCCATAGAGGATACCGGCTTCCAGGAACACGTCCACGCCTTCGGGATCGGTCGGCATGTTGGCGCCTTCGGCCACGAGCTTGCAGCCGTTCTTGACCAGCGTCCGGGCATCTTCCCCGTTGATCTCGTTCTGGGTCGCGCTGGGAAACGCGCACTGGCATGGCACGCCCCACGGCTTCTGGCCGGCGTAGAACTTGGCGGAGGGATACCGTTCGGCGTACTGGCTGATCCGTCCGCGGTGCACGTTTTTCAGTTCCATCACGAATGCCAACTTTTCTTCATCGATGCCGTCCGGATCGTGGATGAAGCCCGATGAGTCGGACAGGGTAACCGCCTTGGCTCCCAACTGGTTCAATTTCTCCACGGTGTACTGTGCCACGTTACCCGAACCCGACACCACGCAGGTCTTGCCCTGGATATCGTCGTTGCGGGTACCCAGCATGTTCTGCGCGAAGTAAACCGCACCGTAACCGGTAGCTTCAGGACGGATGAGGGATCCGCCCCAGTTCAGGGCCTTGCCGGTCAGCACGCCGGTGAACTCGTTGCGCAACCGCTTGTATTGCCCAAACAGGAAGCCAATCTCCCGGCCGCCCACGCCAATGTCCCCGGCGGGAACGTCCGTGTCCGCGCCAATATGGCGGCACAGTTCCGTCATGAAGGACTGGCAGAACCGCATGACCTCGTTGTCCGATTTACCCTTCGGATCGAAGTCCGACCCGCCCTTGCCACCACCCATGGGCAGGGTAGTCAGGGCGTTCTTGAAAATCTGTTCGAAAGCAAGGAACTTAAGGATGCCGAGGTATACGGTCGGGTGAAAGCGCAACCCGCCCTTGTAAGGCCCGATAGCGCTGTTGAACTGCACCCGGAACCCCCGGTTAATCTGGTACCGGCCCTTGTCATCCTGCCAGGGCACGCGGAACATCACGACCCGTTCAGGCTCGACCAGGCGTTCCAGGATCCGGTTTTCCTGGTATTCCGGATGGCGTTGCAGTACCGGTTCAAGGCTTTCCAGCACTTCCTTGACGGCCTGGTGAAATTCCGGTTCGCCTGGATTACGCCGCACCACGCCTTCGAACACATCGCTCACATATGACATGTCCTGACTCCTGTTGCAGGTTGAGGGTTATCCGCGGGAAATCGCCCCGCACGCAATCGGAATCCGCGTTCCGTAACTGGATACATGATAACCATTGAAAACGGGGATATTCAATATTGTTCAGAGGGATTTTATGGCATTGAACCGGCAAATTTGCCGTTATATTGTGATGCTGCCTGCCTGTTTTTTTCGAAAATCTGCCGATATCGAGGATTTTTTCTTGATTGATACGGCAATTCTGCCGGTATACTGGTGGAAAACAGGGATCGATCCCCGTGGATATCAAAACCAAACGCCGCATGATCGCCATCCTCGAGGCACTGCGTAACAGCCCGAAAAGCCAGGGCAGCAAGGCCATCGCTTCCGCCCTGGCCCTATCAGGTATCGAGTTAAGCGAACGGGCGGTACGCAATTACCTCGCCCAGGCGGATACCCTGGGATGGACCGTCAACCTGGGGCGCCGGGGACGCCGCCTTACCCCGGAAGGTCTCCGGGAAATCGAAATCGCCCTGGCGGTCGACAAGGTGGGGTTTATCGCCGCGAAAGTCGATGCCCTGGCCTACCAGATGGATTTTGACCCCGCCCGCAAAAAGGGCCGCGTCGTCATGAACATCGCCACCGTTTCCCTGCGCGACGCCTACCCCGCCCTGAAGATCGTCCAGGATATTTTTCGGGCCGGACTGGGCATGGGATCCCTGGCCTGCGTGGCCCTTCCGGGCGAGACGATCGGCACCTATACCACCCCTCCGCACACCATGGCCATCGGCACGGTGTGCAGCGTGACGATCAACGGTATCCTCCTCAAGGCTGGCATCGTGGCCCACGCCCGCTTCGGTGGCCTGCTGGAAGTGGAACAGGGCACCCCAAAACGATTCACCCAGATCATCACCTACGACGGGTCAACGCTGGACCCCCTCGAAGTGTTCATTCGTAGCCACATGACCACCGTGCAGCACGCGGCATCGACGGGCAACGGCATCATCGGGGCCGGTTTCCGCGAGATTCCGGCCATAGCCCTCGCCGAGGCACGACGCGTCGCCCGACAGGCTGAACAGGTCGGCCTGGGCGGTATACTGGCATTCGGCCATCCGAATCAGCCCCTGCTGGACGTGCCCGTGCCCCACGGTCGGGTCGGCCTGGCCCTCGCGGGAGGGCTGAATCCCATCGCCGCGGTGGCCGAGGCTGGCATTCCCATAACCGGCACGGCGATGAGTACCCTGGCCCCTTACGAACAACTGACCGACTATCGCAACCTCATCGGCGTCGCGGCGCGACTGCCCCGGTAACCGTCAGCCGGTAAACGGTAACACCCTGACCCGCGCGCCCGGGACCAGGTTCCATCGACGGGACGCGCTGCCGGACGATACCGCCAGTTCCAGACGGTTTCCACTGTTGACCAGGGCCAGCAGTTCCTCCCCTTTTCCGTCCCCGTAAACCCGGACAAACCGGGCCTGAACCGGCTCGTGATCCGGCGGATCCACCACCACCTGAAATGTACTCCACAAAGACGTGTCCGGAATCATGGCGCCATCAATGCTGGTGACCACATTGCCAAATCGATCAACGTGAATCACCTCGCCAATCACCTCCCCCGTCGCGAGCGTCACCGGCTCCGGAAAAGCCAGGAAGACCGGATCCGCCACGGGCGGCCCCAGACGGCTGGGATCCCCTCCCCTGGCAAGGTACGCCGCCACCGGGGCAAACAGGTCCCTGCCGTGAAAGGTATGGCTCAGTCGCTGGGGAACCCCGGGCAAGGGACAGGGCAGACGAATCGCGTGGACGGCCCCGGGCGGATACTTTCGCGCGAGCAGGGAAATGAGGCCATTGTCGGGTCCGACGATAAGCCGGCTCTGCCAGTCCACCACGATCGCGCGGCGACTGGTACCCACGCCGGGATCCACCACCACGACATGCACGCTGCCCTCGGGATATCGGGGTATCGCCCCTTCCAGAAACAGGGCCGCCGCCATGACGTCATGGGGAGGCAGATCGTGGGCCAGGTCGTCCACCATGGCCTCGGGCACCAGCGCGCGCAACACGCCCTTTACCTGGGCCACGTACCCGTCCGCCGTGCCGAAATCCGTGGTCAGGGTAAGCAGAGGCGGGCGCATGGCAGTCCGGCGTCACTCGGCCATCGCCGATTTCACGATGTCCACCGGCCGTCCCAGGACGGCCTCGAGGTTCACTGTCGGCAGGGCCGGCGTCCGGGACACGATTTCCCTCGTGCCGTCCGGCCACAACAGGAAGGTATCCTCAGATTTCGCGCCACCACCGGAAGGATTCCAGGCGAAAGCGCTCCCAAAAGGCACCTCCAGCCCGGTATGGGCTTTCAGCCGTTCCGGCCAGAACGTGTCGAGTACCGGGAAGGTTTCTCCCGGTTTTCCCTTGCAGGTGCGGCCGGCGTACCCCGTGGATCCCCCCTGGTGATGGTTATGCCATTCATCCGGCGCGAAGCCGAGTCGCCCGTAGGCCGCGGCCAGGTCATCGAACACCTCGCCAAGGGTACGCCCGGGACGGGTAGCCTCCTGGGCTATCGCGTCCACTCCGCAGATCCGCGCGTAGGCATCCGCCACCCCTTCGGGCAGGATGCCCACCCGCTTGAACCGGGTCAGGGATACTACCAGGCCTTCTTTCAGGAAACAGCCGACCACCATGACATATCCCCGGGCGCGGGTCACTCCGATTTCCGCCGAAAGCAGAGCCCCCTGGGAGGGCAACGGATGCCGGAAACGGATCCGTTCATCGGCGGCGATGAGGGCGACAGGCACCTGGCATTCCCGCCGCTGTCCCTCGTACACCAGTCGAGCGGCAATGTCGTTTTCCCGGTCTCCCGGGCGGATATCCAGCAGGGTGGCCACCATGGCCTCGGCGGCCCGACGCCCCAGTTCGCGGTATTTCTCCAGTTCCATGGGGGTCAGCAGCGCCCTCAATACGGCCAGTTCCCCGTGGACGTTTGGGCCGATGGATCCGTCATCGGACGCGATCGCGCCGGCAAAGGCCCGCCCCACGGCTTCAGCGGGATGCGACGCGAACCAGAGGTAATCCACGGCATCGCAGTCAAACCCCGCCAGTTCTTCCGCCATGATCCGGGGTTTTTCAATGGTATCGCCCACGAAAAACACCCGACCGTCCCGGTGAACGAACAGGGCGTTCGCCCCGGCATCGGTATACGTCCAGATGTAGTTCCGCCTGCCCCCGGTAGCCATGGCAAAGTTATCCGCCCGGGTCAGCAGCACGCCATCCAGCCCCCTTTCCACCAAGAAAGCCCGAACAAGGGCCACGCGGACCTGGAACAGGTCCCGATCACTCCGGATTTCCATGCGCATTAGTCATCTCCTCAGTCCCGGATACCCAGCCGGGACACGTTTACTCCACGTTATCCACGCCCAGTTTACCCAGAAACGTGATATAGGTCTCGATACCCCTGAACCAGGTCGGCAGGTGCTGGTGTTCGTTGGGCCCGTGAATATTGTCGTCTGGCAGGCCAAACCCGAGCATCACCGACTCCACGCCGATCTTTTCGCGCAACACCGCCACCACCGGCACGCTACCGCCCTCGCGCACAAACAGCGGCGGCTTGCCGAACACGGTTTCCAAGGCATCGGACGCCGCCCGCATGAAAGGCGTGTCTATCCGCATGACCGCGCCAGGGCCCTTGGAATGGACCGTCAGTTCCCAGGTAACGTCGGGGGGCATTCGCTCCTCGATCACCCGGCGGACCATCTTTTCCACGTCGTCCGGGGTCTGATCGGGCACCAGTCTCGTGGAAAATTTACAGTGGGCCTTTGCCGGAAGCACGGTCTTGGCTCCTTCACCGGTGAAACCGCCCCAGATACCGTTAATTTCCAGGGTCGGGCGGGCGCCTACCCGCTCCAGGGTGGTATATCCGGCCTCGCCGTACACGCCCTTTGCACCGGTCAGCGCCAGCCACTTTTCGTCGCTGTACGGCAGCCGGGCCATCAGTTCCCGTTCGGCGGGGGTCAGTTCCCGGACGGCATCATAAAAGCCGGGAATATTGACCCGGCCGTCCGCGTCATGCAAACCCGCGAGAAACTCGACCAGCACATGGATGGGGTTGCGTACCGACCCGCCGAACATGCCGCTGTGCAGATCGTGTCCGGGTCCCCGCACCTCGAGTTCGAAGTACGCCAGTCCCCGCAGGCCATACACGATGGAAGGCAGGTCAGGCCCCAGTATTCCCCCGTCGCAGTTCAGCACGATATCGCAGGCCAGGCGGTCCCGATGGGTCTCGATGACTTCTTCCAGGTGGACGGACCCGATCTCTTCTTCGCCCTCGACCAGGAAACGGAGATTGACCGGGTAAGCGCCCTCCACGGTTTGCCAGGCTTCCAGCGCGCACAACAGGGCCACCAGTTGCCCTTTCATGTCAGACGCCCCGCGACCGTACACGTAATCCCCAGCGATTTCAGCCCCGAAGGGATCGATGTCCCGGGTCTTATTGCCGCTGGAATCTTTCAGGCCCCACTCACCGATTGGATCCACGGGCTGCACGTCGTAATGCCCGTACACGAGCACGGTTGGCCTGCCGGGCGCGTCCAGCCATTCCGCCAACACTACCGGGTGCCCCGGGGTTTCCACGAGATCCACCCGGTTCATGCCCAGGGCCCTGAGGCGTCCCGCGAGCCATAACGCCATCCGGCGGACATCTTCCCGGCGTTCACTCAGGGTAGAAACGCTCGGTATACGGATCGCTTCCTGGAAACCAGCCAGAAAGGCGTCCCGTTTCCCGGCAACCTGTTGCCGGACCTGTTCGATATTCCCTCGCATCTGTGTCATTCCTGCCAGGTTGGGGTTGACCACGCAAAAACCGGAACGGAAGTTTGCAGATTCCTTCCGTTCCGGTCATTGTAGACACACCGGCCGCGAGGCGGCAAGCGCGCGGTATTACAGCCCCGGCGCGCTTAGTCCGATCACCTTCCAGCCGTCCTTTTCCTTCACTACGGTGACGTCGAAAGTCAGGGTTCCGAAAGATCCGGTAATATCGATCGGGTACAGCCGGGCCCGGTCCGGTCCGTCGAACGTGATTTCCATGGCATCCGTGCTGATGTCGAGGTCTTCGAGCAACCCGGTATCCTTGGCGTCCTGGATAAACTCCCGGGCCCCTTCCTTGTCCCCCCAACTGTAATTGGTGAACTGGTCCGAGAAGTAGGTCATGCAGCCGTCCACGTCCTGGGCCTTGAGCGTGGCCGTCCACTTGGCGATGGTGTCCCGGATCTGCTCTTCCGGGCTCTTCTGGGGAGCCGAAGCACACCCGGCCACCACCAGCAACGTCAAAACCAGTGTCGAGGCAATGAGAGACTTGAGTGTGGTCATTTCACGTACCTCCTCTGTCAGGCGCGACATGCGCCGTGGGTTGATTTCCACAAAGTATATGGAGCGTTGTGTTTCCGCGCAAATTGTTCAACCATTTATTGCGGCACGCCGGAGGCTTTCCCGGCAGGCACGGCCTGAAACGACACGCCCATCAGGCTTTCCAGCACCAGTGAAACCCTCTTGCCCGCAGCCCCGCCCAGCGCCACGCGATAAGGACGGCCCGGTATCGGCGCGAACCGCGTTTCATGGCGCGTGTCCCGGATATAGTCAAACAATTTCGCTCCCGTTTCATCATAGATCTGCAGGGACGTGTCGCGCGCGGGGTTTTCACACAAGACGGTCAGGCGCGTTTCAGGCGCCCGGCGATCCAGCCACGCCGAACCGGTACTGGTCCAGGTCACCCCGGATTCCAGGGGGGTTGTTCCGGCCAGCGTTTCATACGCTCCCCCCGCGCGACTGGCCTGAAAGACGGCCACCGTTTCCCGGACGGGGTTTAGCCATTCCCCGACGATATAGGATTCCGTGAGGAAAAAAGATCCCCAGCCGATCAGCATCACCAGGATCACGTGAATCGCCCAGGCCCCCACGGCCCTGGCCAGCGGCAGTTCCAGCAGCAGCACCAGGCCCAGCAGCGAGAAGACCCCGGTGATCACCCCAGCCAGCACAAAACCCTGGCCTGGAAGAAACGAAATCACGCAGAACAGTTCCGCCATCACCACGCCGAACAGGTAGGCAATCCCCATCGGCAGAAACCTTGGACGCAACGCAAACGCGGCCATACCGGCGCGCAACGCCGCGGGCCAGCCGATCAACAGGGCCAGGTACAACGCCAGTCGCCCGCCCCGGGCGCGCCACTGAAACACGTCCGACACGGACAGAGGCACCCATTCCGGGGTAGCTTCATACCAGAGGCCGAACACCAGCAACATGAGCAGCGCGCACGCCAGCGCCAGTCCCGCGGCCAGCAGCATCAGCAGGGAACCGGCCGTTTCGGGTGGCACGGCCCGGGAATCGGTCGATCGGGGCAGGGGAGTCTCTTCTTCCGTGTCGGTTTCCGAGGATCCTCCGGGTTCAGGATCCCGCAGGCGGGCGCCACACTGCCAGCAGCGAAGCGCGATCTCCGTGTTGATCACCCCGCACCTGGGGCAGTTGCGGGTTTCCAGCGTGGTGGTAAACAACCTCCGGGAACGAGTAACCTCCTTTTTGAGGTCCTGGTCCATCTTTTTTTTCAGGCGGCGGAGGGCCCGTTCACCCAGCGGATGATCTGGCTGTCGTTTCAGGATCCGCTGCCAGGTTTCCATGGCGGCCTCGAATTGTCCCCCCGCCTCCTGCACGCGGGAGAGTTGCTCGTACAACTGGACTTCATCAGGCCAGCGGGATATGGCTTCCGTCAGCACTTTTTCCGCTTCGGGAAACCGACCCAGTCGATACAGGGACGCCGCCAGGTAACGGTATTCGTTGATGCGTAAAGGCCGTTGCCCCCGCAGGACCTCCAGGTGTTCCAGGGCCTTCCGGTATTCCGCCGCGGCGTAGTACCGCTTGGCAAGGCTCCACCGGGCGGCATCATCCCGCGGCCGCGCGGCAAGGTGTTCCTCGATATCCCAGATTTCCGCCATGCGGTCCTTTCCCGGAAGAAATCAGCCCCGGTTCTTTTTCTTACCACCCTTTTCCCGGCGTTTCTGGGCCGTCCGCCGCAACTTGATCCGGTACCATGTCTCGTTGATCGCCCAGGTAACGATCCCCGCCACGATGGCCGACGCGAACAGGGCCATGAAAATACGCGTGGGCAGGGGCGTAGTGCTGTCGTACGTCAGGCGGCGGATGAGATACAGGAATGGCCCCAGCAACAGGCAGGTTAGGCCACCCCATAACACCCATCCCACCACGTCGGGATTATTCAGCCATTTTTTCCACTTCGCGACAGACTTCACGGCGCGTTCTCCTCGGCCGGGCCTTCCGGTTTCCCTGAAGCCATTGATGGAATCGTTATCCGGAAACACGCCCCTGGGGACTGGCGGACCAATTCTATTTCGCCGCCATGCTCCCGAACGATTTTCGCGGTGGTTGCCAGGCCCAGCCCGGTTCCCGCGCCGCCTTTCGTTGAAAAAAACGGCTCGAACAGGTGCGGCAGCACGGCATCCGGCACCCCGGGCCCGTTGTCCGAGACCTCGAACACCGCCATGCCGTCATCCCGCGTCATGGCGGTAACCACGACATCCCCTTCCCCAGGCGTTACGGCATCCGCGGCGTTCTGCACCAGGTTCAGCAGGCACTGGTACAGGCTGTCCATGTCCGCCAGGATCAGCCCCTGGCACCGTTCCACGTCATGGCTGATCCGGATATTACGGCCCGTCAGCAGGTCCCGCGTGGTATCGCAGACATCCCGGACCAGGGCAGCGGGATCACAGGGCCGTCGCACCGGCGCGCGTTCCTTGGAAAAGGTCAGCAGGTCCTGCACCAGGCTGGCGACCCGTTGCACGCTCCGACGCAGCACGGGCCAGGACTGCGCGGCAAGATCCAAGTTGCGCTGTTCCAGGGCCATACCGATGAGTTCGGAACTGCTGGAAAGTCCCGTGACGATATTTTTAATGTGGTGGGCCAGCCCGGCGATGGCCTTGCCGATCGCGGCCAGCCGTTCCGTTTCGATCTGCCGTTCGATGAGCCGCGCGTTAACGACCGCCGTGGCAGCCACGCTGGAAAACATCTCGATGACATGGACATCGAGGGGCGTGAAGGCCGCGCCGTTCTGCTTGTTGATCACCTCGAGCACGCCTACCAGCCGACCACCGTCCAGCATGGGCACGGCCAGCACGTTCCGGGTCTGAAAGGCGGTAATGGTATCCGCCACGCTGAAGAAACGGGGATCTGCCTGGGCGTTCCGGGATACCACGGACTGCCGGCTGTCGGCAGCCGCCCATGCCAGCCCCTGGCCCCGCCGCAGTCGAACCAGTTTCTTCAGGCGTTCCTGGTCCCCGCTGTCCCCCATGGCCACGCGGAAATACAGTTCGTCGTTCCGCTCGTCGTAGAGCATGACCGACGCTGCTTCCGCCCCGGCCAGGTTCCGGCATTCCTGGCCAATTTTTTCCAGCAGGGCGTCCAGGTCGGAAAGCGCGCCCAGCAGGGTATGCACGCGGTACAGTGCCTCTACCGCCCGTAACATATCACCCTGGGAGGCGGATTCCAGCCAGGAAAGCGGTTCAGCACCGGAATCGCGCGCGTGATCGTTCATGCCATTCCCTGCTAATTCCTTCGACCCGGTTCCATCATAATGAACCGATCAGTCACGCCGCAACCCGGCCGACACAACCACATGTATTATCAGGTTGCATGGTTCTTGTATACCGGATTGCATGAAACACCACCAGGAATGATTCGAGGTTCAGGCCCTCGTCCGGGATGGTATGAACCTGTGTTTTCATTGGACGTTGTCGTTTCGAGCAATCCATTTTTCTCCGACATCGAGGTGTCATGCTTATTCCTGATCCTTGTCATTCTTATTCCTGATCCTTGTCATTTCGAGCGCAGCGAGAAATCTTTGGTTCTTTCTGTGAACCCCAGAAAGATTTCTCCTCACTTCGTTCGTCGAAATGACACGTACTCCTCAAATGAGTGATAGCGACACACATAAGTGTTCAAGCGTTACACGCAGCTGGGCATTCCCTCCCGTTCGTCGAAATGACAGATACCCGATCGATGGATACCGGCAAACGCGCGCGAGAGCCACGTGTCACTCATAATCCTGATCCTTGTCATTTCGAGCGAAGCGAGAAATCTTTGGTCCTTTCTGTGAACCCCATAAGATTTCTCCTCACTTCGTTCGTCGAAATGACACGTACTCCTCAAATGAGTGATAGCGACACACATAAGTGTTCAAGCGTTACACGCAGCTGGGCATTCCCTCCCGTTCGTCGAAATGACAGACACTCCTCTCCTCACGCAAGCACGATTTCGCTCGGAACCCCTATCACGGCATGCCAAGCCGCACGATCATGTCGTATCCCAGCGTCACCAGGGCATGGTAAAACGCGTCCCCCGTCACCTTGAGACCATCCCGGAAAGCATCGCGATCGGATGCATCCGGAATCCCGATTTCGATCCCCGCCACGGACATGGAATCCATCTGCCAACCGTCGGATCGGATGGTCTCCACCGGCAGGGGACGCGAAAGGCCAACATATCCCGCGCGACGGGACGCGTCCAGAAGGGTATCCCATACTGTCGTCGGCGTCCGGGCGTCCCGGGCAATCCACGGGGTCGACCCCCGGCGGACGGAAACAGTTATCGCACCCGCGATACGACCCCGCCAGGACTCGGCCGCGCGTAACGCCTCAAGGGTCATCCGAACTCCCCCCGCTTCTTCGCCAGCGGCCCTCCATACCATCACTATCCGGTGGCGCGTTCCCCGCCTTGGCACCACGCGGGCCAGTTCCGCCAGCCACGCGGCGGCCAGAAGGCCGTTTTCCCCCGACAAGGAAGTAGTAATCAGCAGCCCCGGCGCGTCTGCTTGCCCTTCGGTAACGGTCCAGATCATGTCGGGCTGCTCCATGGTTCCCAACACCCGGGGCCGGGAACCATTTTCACGCAGCGCATGGAATATTTCAGCCAGGTTGCCCCGTTCGTTGTTCCCGCCGATTTTTTCGTAGACCCGGATGGCTTCATCTCCTGAAAAGGGAGACGCGTCGGCATGGACTTGAACGGGGCCACTACCCAGCCCAGTCCGACGCATCAATGTGGCGGTCCCGGCCAGGAACACAAGGGTCCCAATTCCCATGATCAGGATCCATTTAATGGCTATACCCTGCCGATCCATCGGATACACCCCGCCTATTGAGAACTGTCCATTAAAATCAGGACATTTTTTTCACATGATACCTTGCCTTGCGCTCAAGTTACGGGTAAATTCCTGAAAATGGTTGAACTTTCTGACCCAAACAGCGTATAAGATTACTGACAGGCAAGCGGGAGACGCAATGTGAAATCCTGTCCCTACTGCGGGGCAACGGTCGAAGAAGGCGCGGCCGTGTGCGCGGCTTGTAACACGCCGTTACCAAGCCATAGCACACCCACCAGGCTTGCTCGTCCTGGCGAAGCCCCCCTGGAAGCAGGGCGGGTGTTAGGCAACCGGTACGAGGTACGGACCTGCATCGGCCAGGGCGGCATGGGGTTTATTTACCGTGTTTGGGACCGGGTCCTGAATGAAGACGTCGTTCTTAAAACCCTGCGTCCTTCGCTGGCGAACGATCCGGAGATCGTGGAACGTTTTTTCAACGAAGCGCGGGTAGCCCGTAAACTCACCCACGACAACATCATTCGGGTACACGACATCGGCAGCACCGAAGGCGTGGTGTACATTTCCATGGAGTTCCTGGAGGGGGTTACCTTGCGGGACTACCTCAAGTCGTTGCCTCCACCAGGCCGTCTGCCCCTGCTCGACGCCCTCATGATCACCCACGATCTGTGTCGCGCCCTGGAATACGCCCACCAGATCACGGTGCACCGGGACATCAAGCCGGAAAATATCATGCTGACCCGGGAAGGTCACGTGAAATTGATGGACTTCGGCATTTCCAAGCTGGTCAACTCGCCCCAGGTCACCCAGGCGGCCGCGGTCATGGGCACGCCGTTCTACATGTCCCCGGAACAGTTGCGCGACAGCCATGATGTGGATGGCAGGGCCGATATTTTCAGCGTGGGCGTGATCCTCTACGAGATGCTGACCGGCAACCGCCCCACGGGCATTCCCAAGCCAGCGTCCGAACTCGCCAAGGTCCCCCCGCTCATCGACGAAATCATCGCGAAATGCGTGGACGAAGACCGGGACAAGCGGTATACGTCGGCCCGGGCGTTGCGGGACGCGATCAAGCCCATCATCATTGCCCTGCGGGAGGGTAAGGACCCGTTCACCCTGTCCACGCCAAAACCCGCCCCCCCCACCGGGGCCAAGGTGTCGGCAGCCCCGGTATCAGCCATGCCTTCGCCGTCGCCGGTCAAGTCCACCAGATCGGATCCCGCGACGGCCCCTGCTCCGCCGGCAGAACCCGCCAAGTCCCCGGAGCATAAGCAGCCCAGTTTTCCGCAACTCGATCCAAAGTTGCGGGAATTGTCCCTGATGCACCTCGAACTACCTGATCCGGCCAGGGAAAAGAAGAAAAAACGGCGGTCGGTGTTTCCGTCCCTGCTGGTCTATGGTGCCATGGCCATCGCGGGATGCGTCCTGTTGTATTTCGGGGGTAGCCTGGCCGTGGCAAAAATCCGGGAATTGCGGCAGCCGGGGAACCAGACAGTCATCATACCCAACAGGGCACTGGACATGCTCGCCCGTGGAGATTCCCCCCTGCAAGCCCTGGAAGAGGCCCTGCGCGCCCAGCGCGAAAACAGCTCCCCGGAAAATCAGCAGATCCTGCAGCAGGTCCGGGCGCGGGTCAGCGAAGAAATCCTGAAGCGGCTGAACTGCATCCCCTACGATCCCCGGCTGATGGCCGAAGCCTCCGAAATGGCCTTGCGTTTCGTGGAAAAAGACGCCTGCCAGGAATCCCAGGCGTTGCTCCAGCGGGTCAACGAAGACCTGTCCTATTACAAGTTCGTGCTCGCGGACGTAGATACCGCGACCGGTAAGGCCCGCTTTCTGCTCAACAATCCATCGAGAACTGAGCGTGAACAGGTCGTCAGTGAAGGGGAGTTGCTCCAGGATCGGTTCCTGGTCAAGAAAGTGGGGTCGAATTACGTGCTGCTGGACGACACGCGCGTGGGTTCGGAACAGGCAGGGTTCCGCTCCCTGCGCAGCCGCCTGATGTCGCCCGTCGCGGCCCTGTGAACACGATTGCTAACCGCCGGGTCCAAGGAGAACAACGCATGAACACGCACGCAGGTTTGAACGTATCCCGACGCCAGTTCCTGACTACCGCCGCGCTGGGCATGGCCGCGGTACCTGTCGCCCGGCGCGCGGTTGCCCAGCAGGATCCTAAAAACGTGCCTCCGAGTGAAAAAATCCGGCTGGGCCTGATCGGTTGCGGGGGCATTGCCGAGGCAGACCTTTCCTGTTTCCTGCTGAATCCGGAAGTGGACTGCCCGATCGTCTGCGACGTGGACGACAGCCATGCCGCCCGGATGGCCGGCCTGGTCGAAGCCCGGCGGGGCCGGAAACCCGAAATGGTACGGGATTTTCGCAAGGTGATCGACCGGAAGGACATCGACGTCGTGCTTGTCTGTACCCCCGATCACTGGCATGCCCTGCCCACGATCCTGGCCTGCCAGGCGGGCAAGGACGTCTACGTGGAAAAGCCGCTGGGCAAAAGCATTCACGAAGGCCGGGCCATGCTCGAGGCGGCTCGTCGCCATAACCGGGTGGTCCAGATGGGCACGCAGTGGCGTAGCGGCGAGCATTACCGGGACGCGATCGAATACGTGCATTCAGGTCGGCTGGGTAAAATCCGCATGGTCCGGGCATGGGCTTACCTGGACTGGGTAGGCGGTATCGGCAATCCGCCGGATGGCGAACCGCCCGAAGGCGTGGATTATGACCTGTGGCTGGGGCCCGCCCCGGAACGTCCCTTCAACCCCAACCGTTTCCACTTCAATTTCCGCTGGTTCTGGGACTACGCCGGCGGCCTGATGACGGACTGGGGCGTGCACCTGTTGAATATCTGCCTGTGGGGCATGGGGCCCGAACCACCCCGCCGGGTCAGTTCCATGGGCGGACGCCACGTGGTTGAGGACAATACCGAAACCCCGGACACCCAGGTCACGGTATTCGACTTTCCCTCCTACACCCTGATTTACGAACACCAGATGGTCGGCGGCATCGGGCCTGGCAATAAACCCCATGGCATGCTGTTCTGCGGGTCGGAAGGCACCCTCAGCATCGACGATGGCGGCTGGGAAGTCATCCCCGAACCGAAAAAGAAGACCCTGGAGCCGTACAAGGCGCCAGCCGGAAAAGACGCCCGCCCCGCCCACGTGCGCAACTTTCTGGACTGTGTCAAGTCCCGGGAAAATCCCGTCGAGAACCTGGAAGTTGGACACTACGTGTCTACCATCGCTCACCTGGGCAACCTGGCCTTCCGCTCGGGCGCGGAAGTGCACTGGGACGTGGACGGAGAACGGGTAACCAATAACCCTGACGCGGACAAACTCGTGGCCTGTGCGTACCGCGCGCCATGGACGCTACCCTACGCGACACGATCCTGAACAGCAGACCCTGGTAAAGGATATTGCCATGAAAAACACGCCTGACTGGACCAGACGTCGTTTCCTGGAAGCCGCGCCGACGGCCGCCATCTCCTTCGCCGGCCTTGCCGCGTCCACCTCCGGCGCGGATCCAGTTCAGCCCGCCGCCCCCGCGGAACCTTCCGAAAAACGGGGATACCAGCGGCTATCCCTGGAAAAACTGCGCGCCTGGGAATCCCTGGAATATGGGATGTTCATCCATTTCGGGATGAGCACTTTTGTCGGACAGGAACTGCCGTCCGGCAATGATCCCCTGTCTGCGTACGCGCCCGAATCCCTGGACGTGGCCCAGTGGATCTCCGTGGCCCGGGATGCCGGCATGCGGTATGCCGTCCTGACCGCCAAACACGTGGCCGGACACTGCCTGTGGCCATCCCGTCACACCGATTACACGGTCGCCAACAGTCCCGTAAAAGTGGACGTGGTGGAGCAATTCGTCCGGGCATGCGAATCCCGCGGCGTGCTGCCGGGGCTCTATTACTGCTCGTGGGATAATCACCATCGTTTTGGCAGCCGGACTCCCTCCGATGGGGGTCAACCCTTTACCACCTCGCTGTACCAGACCTTCCAGACCGCGCAACTCACGGAACTGCTCACCCAGTATGGTCCCATCGCCGAGGTCTGGATCGATATCCCTTCCGTGCTGGGACGGGGATACCGGACCTTCCTGTACCAGCATATCGCGGCCCTGCAGCCGTACACCGTGATCATGATGAACAGCGGCATCTCCGAGCAGCGGGAATATGACGTGGAGGCCAACTGGCCCGCGGACCTGGTCGCCATCGAACGGCGCCTGCCCCCCGAGGAAGGATTCCCCAGGTGGCGGACCATCGAGGGCAAACCCTGTTACATGCCCGGTGAAGTATGTGATCCTATCGGAAAAGAATGGTTCTGGGTGGAGGGCGACCTCCCTCGTCCCGACGAGGCCCTGGCCGCCCAGTTTGAAGCCTGTCGTCAGCGGGGCGTCAACCTCCTGCTGGACGTGCCTCCCGACCGGCGCGGACTGATTCCGGACAGTTCAATCGCCGCTCTCCAGCGTCTGCGCAAGGCCATCGGACGCTGAGGCCGCCTCTGAACAAGCGGTTTGAGTTTGAAGGAGAATAAGATTTCTCGCTTCGCTCGAAATGACAACAGTTGGCGCGAACGGCCCGCTACCACGGAAAGCGCGGCGTTCTGACAAACAACACCCTTCGAACGAAACCCGAAACGTCAAATAGCGGCACCACGCCCCACCGTGTGCCATTTCGAAGCAGTAAGTACGAAGAAATCCTAACGCGTCCTCACCCATTGGGCAAGCCTTCCGCCGTGGAGTACAATATTACGTTGCCGGACCCGCCCATCAGCGACAGCCGGCGTCAACCCCTGAGGAATACCGCGCATGAACGACATGCCCCGGGAAACCGGATACGTGGACTACGTCGCCCTGCTGGGATTGCCCCCGGACTTCAAGCCGGGGGATGTCCGGCGGGTATACCGCAAGAAAATGAAGGACCTGATGGTCGAAATCAGCCGCGCGGAAATCACCGAGGAGCGTAAAAACCACTACCTGCTGCAGATCGCCCAGTTGAACGCGGCGTTTTACATTCTCCGCGACCGGGAACGGGGCGAAAAATACCTGGCCGACCGCAAAGAGGTCATGGACCTGGAAGAGGAATGGCGAACTCACGCGGACGATCCGGCAAAAAGTGACCAGTTACGCCGGCGTTTTGACCAGACCCTGAGGGCTTTCCTTTCCACCTACCTGGAAGAACTGATGCTCGAGGCCGGCCGGGATCCGGAATGCGTGGAGTGCAGTCACTGGGACGCCGCCCACGAACGCCATGCCAGCCGGGTATTGCGCCACTACCGGCAGCGGCTGTACCAGGTGATCCATGAACGCCTGCCCTACTATGACATTACGCCACCGCGTATCGACTGGGAAGAGCGAATGGACGTCGCCCGGAAAACCCTGGATCTCCTGTCCAAGGCGGGGCAACATTCCGTCGCCGGGGGGCACGCGTCGTGAACCGTCATGCTGATACCGTCCAGAAACAGCCGGTAACGCCGGAACGGGTGGCCCAGGTGATGGCCCATTGCGTGGCCACCGGTGATTTCGTGAATTTCAGGTTCATCTTCGCGCCCTTCTCCCCCCTGCGGAACGACTCCACCGAAAACCTGGACTCTCCAAAGTACGCCTACCTGTTGCCCGAGGACACATCGGATCCCCTTTACCTGTCCGCCCTGGAAGCCATCTCCAAGCCGGAAATCCTTGATCACGTCATGGCCCAGCTGGACAGAAAAGGGCCGCCCCAGTACCCCTGGCAACCCCTGCTGATGCTGGCGGACAACGCGACGCGGCTGGGCAAGTTCACCATGGCCTCCCAGGCCTACGAATTACTCCGCGTGCGTCGACGGATCCAGGAGCAGTACCTGGAACTGGGGGATGAGGCCTTCCGCCAGGGCAATATTCCCCGGGGCGTGCTGGCCTACCGGGTGGCCTGCGGCCTGGATTATGACTATGCCGCGTTTCCGGAACCCCTGCCCGCCGTGCCCAACTACCAGCATACCGCCCTGATCCTGCACGGTGACTTTCCCGAAACCCTGGAGCAGTCCGTGCCGTTGCGTCCCGAGACGGAATTCGTTCGAACGGGCCTGGTCTACCTCGCGGGGAACGCCGAAATCGCCGGCCGCCTGGACGCCTTCGATCATGAAACCCGGCGGGAAATCCTGGCCGAATGGATCCGCTCGTCCGATACCGACTGGCCCGCCTTCGCCGCCCGCTACCGGGAGGCCCTGCGCCTGGCAGAGGCATACAACCGGCGGGTCCGGGAAATCATCGAAAAATCGGGACCCCATGCCGTGGAAATGGCCCTGGACGAGGAAACGGCATCGCTGCCGGTCCGGGCGCAGGTACTGCTCTCCGGCCGCCAGGCCGACAACCTGGAATGGTGGCAATGCCTGAAGGAACTGGCGGCTTCTCATCCCGCGGGGGCCCTGTTTGTCACCCGCGCGGTGGTGGTGGGCAACCGCGAGGTGCTGTTACCCTGTTACCGGGGTGACAGTCCCCTGCCCGCCATGATCGGCCTGGCATAGAACGCGTCACGGGAGACGCCAGGCCATGTATAATGATCAACAGGTTGCCGAGGAAGGATGACGTCCGTGAATGACTTGTCGCGGGAACAGGTCGATATCGATCCCGACGCGGAAGCGACGGCATCGTGCCCGGAGGAACGTAACACCCTTCGGGATTTTGTGGACCTGTTGCGCGTCGTCCTGGTGTTTCTCGTGCTTTTCTGGGGAATCAAGACCTTCGTGGTCGAGGGGTACGAAGTACAGGGGGATTCCATGGCTCCCACCCTGCTGGACGGTGAACGTATCCTCGTCTTCAAATTACCCATGCAGTTGACCCGCCTTTCCCTGTTTTCCGAGATCGTTCCGTTCCGGGAAGGCGACATCATCGTGTTCGACGGGGCGGACAACAAGCGCTACGTGAAGCGGGTCGTTGCCGCCCATCCGGAGCGCCGGTCTAACACGGTCAATGCCCGTACCCGAGATGACGCATCGGATGACGTGGTCCGGGTAGAGTATGATCACGGTAAACTGCGGGTTAACAACTGGCAGGTGGAGGAGCCTTACTTGCCGGAACGGGAACGGGAGTCGCCCGACTGGGATCTCTGCCTGCTTAAACCCGGCGAATGTTACGTGCTTGGTGATCACCGCAGCATGAGTAAAGACAGCCGCAGTTTTCGCGCCGTGCCCGACGACCGGATCGTTGGCAAGGCCGTGTTCCGCTTCTGGCCACTCTCCAGGTTCGGAAGGGTGCGATGACCCTTCTCTTTTCCGATGCCCACCTGAAGCCCGGGGACGCGGGCCGGTCCCACCGCGAGGGCCTGGTCGACTTTCTGCGCCGGTCGCGGCAGCGCTACGGATGGAAACGGCTGGTCTGTCTCGGCGACCTGTTCGATTTCTGGTTCGAGTACCGCCACGCCTGTTTCTCGGGATATTTCGACGTGCTCCGCGCCTTCGCCAGCCTGCGCGACGACGGCGTGGAACTTTACCTGGCCTGCGGAAACCACGATTTCTGGACCGGGGATTTTCTGGAGCGGGAAATCGGCTTCTCCACCCATCGGGACCCGTTCACCCTGCCTTTCGGACCGGCGAAGGCCTTCCTGTTCCATGGCGATGGCGTGGACCCCGCCGACCGGGGCTACCGCCTGTACAGGACCGTGGCTCGCCATCCCCTGGCCACCGGCCTTTTCCGCCTGATCCACCCGGATCTCGCCATGGCGATCGCGCGCGGGGTCAGTGGCGGCAGCCGTAAACTGTTCAGTGACACGAACCCCGCGATGGGACGCCAGGCACGGGTACTTCGGGATCACGCGCGATCCCTGCTCGCGGAAGGCCGGGCCGACCTGGTCGCCTGCGGACACGCCCACGCCCCGGCCCTGGAAGCATGGCCCACCCCGACGGGACAGGGCGTCTACCTCAACACGGGGGACTGGCTCAGGGAATTTTCTGCCGCGGTCTGGACGGGGGAACGCCTGGTCCTGCTGCGCCGGGAAGAGGAAATACAGTCTTTACCGTTTCCACCTGTCCCGGGCCTGGCGGCCGAAGCATGACCTCTCGGAATTGCCGGGGTTCAGTTTTTTCCGGTTTTTCCGATAAATTTCCCGTGAGAACCGTGTTTTCACGGGATGCCCTGATGGCGTTACGATAAGGTAAGACGGTTTCGCTACGTGTTCACGTGGAAGAGCAGCCAGATCATCAGCACATGACACCCGGCGGCACGGAACAGAACGGCGCAATGCCGGAAAACCTGTCCCCCGAAGAACGCCTGTCGGACGAGACGGTGGTGGGACGACCTCCCCTTTCTGACGGCACGCTGGCCGGGGAGGATCCGGTGGCCGCGCCGCAACAGGTAGCCAGTCCCGAGCGGGTCGCGGCGCCAGAGTCACCCCTGGGCGAGGAATTACCCGCGCCTGGGGATCCCCCGTTCGCGCCCTGGAATACCCTGCCAGGGGGCGCGCCGGAAGAAATTCCCCTGACCGATGAGTATCTGGCAGGTCTGCGAGTGCTGGACGCGGTGGCGGCGAGTCCCATCGCGCGCGCGGCCGCGCGGAACCGAATCGAACGGACGGAAATACCCGAACCCGTTTCGCCCCCGCCGGCTGAAACGCCCTTGATGACCCAGAAAGAACTGGATGCTTATCTCGCGGAGATATCCGGCGCCGCTCCGTCTTCCATGGAGAAGGGTGAAGCGGTTGTCCTGAACCAGGAAGAACTGGACGCCCTGATCGCTTCGGCCCCGGTCCGGGAATCCCCCGCCGCTGGGCTGGCCGAAAAATTTGAATCGGCGGAACATGGGCCGGTTCCCGACGACCTCAGCCTGGACCAGTCTGATATTGACCGGCTGATTGCCGAGGCACAGGGCGCCAAGTCCGATCCCGACGTCACGAACGAGGTCCCCGTTCCTGCTTCCCCCAGCGCGGTGTCAGCCGATACCCCCCCATCCGATGAAGCCGACGCCCCGGTGATCACCCAGGACATGATCGACGCGCTCATCGCCGAGGCCAGCGGAGCAACTTCATCCCCCGAAGGTTCCGGAAAGCCTGCTCCCGTTCACCGGGAAGACAAGGGCCTGCTGAACCAGGAAGAACTGGACCAGTTGCTGGCCCTCGCGAAAGAACAGGAAAAAGCCGCCCGGGAAGCCCGGCGACGGGCTATTGAAGCCACCCTCGCCGGTGCAGGTACGGGCGCCGACCCAACGCGGGCCGCGGCAGAACAGGACGCGTCCGCGCCTCCCCCGGCCCCGCGAGGTAGAAAAAAAACCTCGTTCAGGCTGCCGCGGATTCCATGGGCCGGGCTCTCGCGCTTCGCGGCTTCCCTGGTCGTGGCCGCCCTTGCCGGGTGGGGCGCTTCCACCTGGCTCCAGCAACACCGGGAACGGGTACCCTCCGTGGATGAACTGCTCGCGGGAACCCCGGCATCCCTGACCCTGGCGATCGAGCGGGCCCGTCCCCTCATGGAAAAAGGCCAGTACGCCCCGGCCATCCGCGAACTGAAGACCGCCATGGAAGGCGCGCCGCCTTCTCCCGAACGGCTGGATGCCGCGCACATGCTCATTGACGCCCTGTTCCACGCGATCCTGGCGGGCGGCACGGAGGATGAAATCCGGGAACTGCACCAGTTGGCTGAAGACACGGTAAAGGCTGACCCCCATCATCCCGCCGTGCCGGCCACGCTGTATGCCCGGGGACGGGTATACCTGCTGCAGGATATCCCTTACGCGGCCCATGAACAGTTCGCCAAAATCATTGAGCATTACCCGGACTACGCGGGGCGGGAATACGTGCTGGCCGAAGCCGCCAGCGTGGCCCTGGACATGGGCGAGGCCCAACTGGCCGCCAACTACGCCCAGACGCTACTGAAAGAATTTCCGGATTCTTCCCGACGCGCGCGGGTTCGGGTTATCCTGGGGGACGCGTACGCCCTGGCTGGCATGGACGACGAAGCCCGCGCGCTGTACCTGCGCGCGGCCGATGATCGGGATCCCGAGGCCCGGGCGGACGCCCTGCTACACCTGGGCAAACTCAACCTGGACCGTGGCCGGGTGAATGAAGCCATAGAAACCCTGCGGTTGCGCCTGGCCACTTCGCTCACCACCCGGGACAACGACGAAACTCACCTGCTGCTCGGCCGCGCCCTGGCCCGGGCCGACCGGCTGGAAGAAGCCCGGAAAACCTTCACGGACCTCGTGGCTTTCTTCCCTGATTCTCCCCTGGCCCCGGAAGCCACGGTGGAACTCAGCCAGACCCTGGAACGACTGGGTAAACGGGACGAGGCCGTCGCACTGGCCATGCGGGCCGCCGCGCGGTTTCCGAAGTCCGCCGTAACGCTCAAAAACAAGGCAGAATTCCTGGGGCTGACCGGCAGTCCGTACGGCGCGGCGGGCGCGCTCATGGAAGTGGAGGCGCTGGGAGAGGGTGATCCCGACCTGCTGTTGCGGGCCGCGCGGTATTACCAGGCGGCAGGCATGTCCCGGGAAGCCCGGAAAGTCTACGCGCGGTTGCGCAGGAAGTATTCGTGGTCCGACCAGGCCCTGACGGGAGCCGTTGAGGAAGCCCGGCTGATGTACGCGGATGGAGAAGTGCGCGAAGCGGTCGCCCAACTCGAAGACCTGCTGCAAGCCACGCGTACCAAGCCCCAGCATCTCCAGACCCTGCTGGCCCTGGCGGACATCCTGCGGGACCTGGGACTGGATAAACGCCTGGCCGAAACGGCCGACGCCATCAGCCGGGAAGCCACGAGCCCCGAGACGATTGCCCGCGCGGCGATCGACCTGGTAGATACCGGCGAACTGGCCCGGGCCCAGGAGATTGTCAGCGCCCTCGATTTTTCCCGGGTTCAGCAGCGTACCGCCTACCGACTGCGGGCGTCCCTGGGGGCGAAACTGCTGGGCGTGGACCCGCGGCGGGGCCTCGAACTGCTGGAAACGGCCCAGAACACCCATCCATCCTTGCGCGAACCGGAAATGGACCTGAAACTTCTGGAAGCCTACCTGGCGGTGGACATGGCCCCCCAGGCTCAACGGGTCGTGCTGGAATTCGCCGACCGATACCAGGCGGATCCGGCCAGCACGGGCCCCTGGTTGCTGCGGTCCGCCCTGGCGTGGGGAGATTACCTTTATCAACGCCGACAGTTCCGCGAGGCGGCTGAGGCCTACCGGCTGGCCGCGTCGGTCAAACCGGAACACACGGGCATGACCCCTACCGGTCGGACAGGTCCGGCATGGGCGGAATTCCAGCAGGCCAACGCGCTCGCCGGGGCGGGCGACATAAACGGGGCTCTGGCCCTGTACGATACCATCGCGCGGGGAAACGGTCCCTGGGCAGCCGACGCCGGCATCAAGGCCGCGCGGCTCCGGATCGAAAACCAGGTACGGGGCGGCGGCAGTAACCCTCCCGCCATGGTCGCGGAAAGGCCCGCTCCATGACGGAAACCAGTCCCCCCCATCCCGAATCCGCGGGAACATACCCTCCAGCCTTCGAGGGAATCGCGGCCGATCTCACCCGCCACCTGGACAAACTGGAAACGCTGCTGCGAAATGCCCTTGCCGAAACCGCTTCGGCGGGGCTACCGGTCACGAACATCGACCTGGGAGACAAAATGCGGGCCATGGAGGCCACCTGGAGCAGGGCCCTGGCAGATATTTCCCGGGAAATGGACCTGGTCACCCGCGTACTGGAACGACTGGCCGACGGGGCTTCCCTGGACGCGGTTATTGCCGGGGTTGAACCACGGGCGGCCCTGCGCCGCATCGCCGAACTGGCCCAGGCTTTCGATCAGGAACGGGAACGCCTGCTCACCCGGATGGCGGACACGTTCCGGAAAGAATCCGCCCAACTGAAACGCCACGTGGAAATGTTGCGTCGCTATCAGCACCAGGCACCCCCAGAACGTGACGGATGGCGCACGTGAGCCACTCGTCCGGTGAAAATGTCCCGTTACACGCAGGTGTTATCTCTCTCGTAACTGGTGGAGGACATGCCATGCCGGCCATTGCGATCGTAGGCGCGTCACCAGACCGGAAAAAGTACGGAAACAAGGCGGTTCGGGCCTTCCTCAAGGGCGGATGGACCGTGTATCCGATTCATCCGACGGCACGCGAAATCGAGGGCGTGCCCGCCTATCCCGACCTGAAATCCCTGCCGGGACCCGTGGACCGGGTGTCCATGTATGTCCCCCCTGCCGTGGGCATCACGCTGATCGAAGATATTGCCGCCCTGAAGCCCCGGGAATTTTTTCTGAATCCGGGGGCGGAAAGCGTGGAACTGCTGGAAAAGGCCCGCGCGCTCGGCCTCGAGCCCGTGCAGGCGTGCAGCATCGTGAACATCGGCCTGCGACCGGACATGTTTCCCGATACCTGAGCGGTTTCCCGGTTACAGGGCTTCAAGTCCCCAGGGCCCCCGGCACCAGGCCTGGCATGCCCGGCGAAGACGTTCAAGCACCGAAACGGTCTCCGAGGAACCGTCCTGTTCCTGGATCACCGATCCGTAAGCCGGTTGAGTCCGGACGGCCTGTTCCAGTAGATCGATAGCCGCCGCTTCAGGGGTCATCGTTCCCCATCCGGCATCCCGCAGAAAATGAACCAGTTTCAGCGTCCGGAATCCGTCGAACCATTCATGAAACGCCCTGCGGCGGGCAGTGGCATGATGATGGTTCACCGCGATCCGTTCCCAGGCCTGGGGAAAGGACGCCGAGTCAAAAAACGCCGCAAGGTGGGCTGATTCCCGGTTCAGGGTTTCCATAAATCCGCGCGGATCACCGGTTTCGAGGTACGGCACCGTGTCCACGACGTGCCGGATCAGACGGTATATCCCGGGATGATAGGCCCGCGGCCTTTGGCCGGGATCATCCCGCGCGTGTTTCATGGTCCGTCCGGTTCCGAAGGGCACCCGGTCCGAAACCCGTCCCGCGGGATACACCCGGATACCGGGCACCTTTTCGATCCTGCCCGTTTTGGCCAGGGCCTGCAGAAAATAAAAATCTTCCCCCGCTGACCGCCGGTTCATGCCGCCGGCCGCGGCATAGGCCACGGCGGAACACGCCATGGCCGAACCGATCACGGGATACCCGTATGGACTGCCCGCGAGCCACAGGCCCAGTTCATGGCACCGCAACCGGCACTCATAGGCAACCATCGCGTCATCCGAAGGCATGGAAACGTCTGGCCGATGCCAGGCCTCGCACACCAGGCCCCACCGGTGACCTTCCGCGAAACAGGTATACCACCGCGCCAGGTAATCCTGGTCAACCCGCGTGTCGGCGTCCAGGCAGACAATCCCGCCCCAGGGATTACCGCCCGATTCGAGCAGGGCCGCGGCGGCGTCCATGCCCAGTTTCCGGGCCGTCCCCACGCCTTCTCCCTCCGGTATCACGGGAACCGACGCCGCGTCGATCACCCCGACCCGCAGGCGGACCAGGCCGATGTTCCGGGGATCCGCCAGGGCTTCCAGGGTCAGGCGGTTATTCTCCCGGACTGGATCCGGGGCATTCGCCGGCTGGTTGACCACCACCAGAACCAGAACCTGGCGCGCGAGGTCGCCATGTGCCCCCCGATCCAGGTCCGCCAAGGTATCCAGAAGCCCCGGCCACTCCGCCATCGCGGGGATAACCACCACCAACCGCGGCAAGGGGCCTTCGGGAAGCCGCGCGGACGCTCCCCGGATTACCCGTCGGGACAGGTACGCGGCCAGGATCGCGCCTGGATGTTTCATCTCCCCGTTTCCCGAAGTACCGCCATGGCCGCGGCGGGATCGGCCCGTTCGAGCCAGTGAATCACCAGGCCCTGGCGTTCCATGCGGCGGAACCACGTTTCCTGCCTGCGGGCGAACTGGTATATCGCGGCGGCCAGTTTCTGAAACAGGTCGTTCCGGTTGCGAATGCTGCCTGTCAGGTATCGCGCCACGTACCGGCACTCGAGCCCCAGTTGATCCAACCGATCCCATGAAACGCCGCTGGCGTGAACCGCCTCGATTTCCTCGACCATGCCGGCATCCAGGCGTTCGCGCAACCGCGCCGCGATCCTTCTCTTCAACTCCCCCCGGTCGGGCCGAACCCCCAGCACCAGCGCCCGGGGAGGCTTCCGCCGCGTGGGTGGATGCGCCTGTTCATATTCCGCGATTTCAATGGCCCGGATACACCGATCCCGATCCTCAAGATCCGTGGTGTTATGGGGATTCGGCCGTAGCCGTAGCAGGCGTTCCCGCAACGCGTTCATGTCAAGGGCCTGCAATGCCTCGCGTAACGCCGGGTTTTCCGGAACGGCTGTCATGCCATAGCCCCGCAGCAGCGCGTCGAGATACAGTCCCGTCCCACCCACCGCAACCGGCAGGTGCCCTCTTTCCCGGATCGATTCAAAGGCCCGGTAAAAATCACGGATAAACGCGAAGAGATGGTATTCCTCCGCGAGATCCACGATATCAATCAGGTGAAACGGGACCGGCGCTCCATCGCGCGCGTACTCTTCAAGGTCCTTGCCCGAGGCCAGGTCCAGTCCCCGGTATACCTGCCGCGAATCGACGGAGATGATTTCTCCGCCCAGGGCTCTCGCGAGGAATACCCCAAGCCTGGTTTTTCCAGACGCGGTAGGCCCCAGGACCACGAGAAGGTCATGCCGGTTCATCAGCCGCTACCTGCCTCCTGTAGAAATGGAGCGTCGTATCTCCGTAGCGGACCGACCGGTACGACGTCCATAGCCCGGCCCGCCCGGGGGGATCACGGCGGATATCCCGCTCGAAAATCAGCAGCGATTCCGGATGCGTCAACCGGTCCCAGGCCGGATGGGCCAGCAGGTCTGCTTCACCGGTATAGGCGTAAGGCGGGTCCACGAAGACCAGGTCAAAGGTCCCGGTAATCCCGGCCAGGGCTTCCGGTAATCGCCCGGGGATCACGCCGCCCTCCCCGCTGATCCCACACGTCCGCAGGTTATGGACAATCGCGGCCAGGGACATCGGCGACTCATCCACCCACACCACCCGGGCCGCCCCACGGCTGAGCGCTTCCAGTCCCACGGCTCCCGTTCCGGCAAACAGGTCCAGAAACGCGCAACCCGTCACCCGTGGCCCCAGAATGTTGAACAGATTTTCCCGGACCCGGTCCGACGTGGGACGGATATCCATGCCTGGGGGGGCTTTCAGGCGTCGGCCTTTCAGTAATCCCGCGATGACACGCATGAGGCTCCCTTTATCCGTTGGTGGTCTTCATTGTACGGTCTTTTCTTGAGCGATTGCATCCGCCGGACGCTGCCACGCGTGGAGCCATAATGTAACCTGTATTACATGCTCATAAGGCTGTGGAAAACTCTGGAAATATTCCCGAAATCCGGGCGTTTTCCCTGCCTCTAGGATCGGTCACATGGCTTGAATACACCTTAACTTGCTGAAAAATAATGACTTATATGTTAATTTTTTGTTAACGCGTCACATGGAAAACCGGGGCCGTTTTGTGGAAAACGTGTGGATAAATGGTCCGTTTCATGCCAGATTGACATCGGATGAAAATCAGGAAAACATGGACGTATTCGTAGGTACGTTATGCCGGCCTACCTCCGCGCATCTCTAGACGTTTCGAGTTTTACCCGTTTACTGGTACGGTCCATGCGGAGGAACCCTTGTAAACCATGCACTGAAAAGAACCAAAATCCAGAACTTTTGTAAATAATATTTCTACTAACCAACCTTGTACTCAACACGCTTGGCGTCATGTATACAATTTATTCGTCATCGTTTCTTTTAGAATAATTGTTGATTTTTTACCGGGCGTATGGTACAATAGAACCACTTGAACAGCAGACGCCACGGCATGGCCGTGAAACAGTTTTCGCTCCAATCCACTCCATGCATGACGCCCGGATGCCCTTATGACCCTCCCTCATCCGGGCGTCCCTTTTTTTCTGGCCGGGTGTCACGCATGGTTTTTAGCACTTTACCCCGCTCCTCTGGTAAAATACCGCCGTTCCGTAACTCCGGTCATCCTGACCGGTCAACCATCATTCAGAGCCCGGTTCAGCGGGTGTTTCCGTTATGCGTCTTTCCGTAATAGGCACGGGGTACGTGGGACTTGTTTCAGCGGTCTGCTTCGCTGAAATGGGCAATACGGTTATCGGCGTAGACAAGGATCCCGAAAAGTTAGCCTCGCTGCGGTCGGGCCG
>JAGPFE010000088.1 GCA_018056705.1 Candidatus Hydrogenedentota bacterium
TTTTTTCCGGCAGAAGCCGGCATACGAAAGCCTCTCTGGTCTCGGGGGTTCGGAGATGTGTATAAAAGCCAGATGGTACCCCGGAGCATGCCGGTGCGACGGGCCAACAGGCGCAGCACGGGACCCAGTTCGTCCCGGATGTCGGTACTGCGGTCGAGCAACTCGCTGATTTCGAGCAGCAAACTGAGTTCATCGACGTTCCGGCGCGCCTGTTGAAGCACGGAGGCCATATTTTATCTCCCTTTTCTTACCGGATTGTAAGAAAAAAGGAGATCCGGAAACGAATTATTCCGGCAAGGACCTTAAAAAATTACCTGCTGGTATCCGGAGGATGATCCAGGCCCCCTTCAGACGCCGAGGGATTCAAAGGATGGCCAGGGCGACCGGTTGGGACGCTCGCTGAGCGCCGAGGCTTCCGGATCACCGACGATGGCACCGTTTTCCGGGTCGATCCGCAGGCGGCGGCCGGCCCGGCAGGCCACGTTGCCGTAATGACACAAAGCGGCGCTCAGGCAACCTTCCTCGATGGGCGCGGCTGGTCTTCCGGTCCCCCGGATGGCTTCCAGAAAACTGATGGCATGGGGAACCTCAATTTCGCTGCCCCCATGTTTTTCGGGTTTTCCATCCGTGGGCCGGAAAGTCCAGCCACCCCGGGTAATCCGCAGGATGCCCTTGTCACCCCAGATTTCCGCGCCCACTTCGTCGCCGTCCATTCCCTTGTCGCACCAGAGGCGCTCTTCCCAGAGTACCGTCAGGCCGGGATACTCGTACAGGATGGTCTGGGTATCCGGCGTTTCCTTGGCATCGCGCACCACGAAGGTACCCGCCGCGCCACTGACGGCACTGGGATACCGCAGCCCCAGGAACCACCGAACCACGTCCAGCCAGTGGGCTCCCCAGTTACCCATCTCCCCGGTGCCGTAATCCGGAATAAAGTGCCAGTTGTAATGGGTCATGAGCGGGTTATAGGGGCGCCACGGGGCGGCCCCTACCCAGAGGTCATAGTCGAATCCCTCGGGCGGATCAGCGTCGGGCACCCGTTTCAGGGTGGGTCGACGGTGAACAACCCACGCCCTGGCAAAGCCAACCGTTCCAAGACTGCCGGCAGCCACAAACTGGGCCGCTTCCTGGAAATGCGCCCCGCTGCGTTGCTGCGTGCCCACGATAACCACCTTGTCAGCATGCCTGGCCGCCGCCCGGAGCATGGCCTGGTTATCCCGCAGGTTGAAGGACGCGGGTTTCTCCACGTACACGTGTTTACCGGCATCCAGGGCCAGCACGGTCATGAGTCCGTGCCAGTGATCCGGCGCGGCGATCACCACCGCGTCGATATCCTTCCGTTCCAGCACTTTCCGGAAATCCTGCTCAAACGCGGGAACCGGGTCAATCCTGGCCTCTTTGATACCGCGTTCATACATGGCGCGGTCACAGTCACAGAAGACCGCCACGTCCGCCCCGGCCGCGGCGAGGTTGGATGCCACCTGGTTTCCCCGGTTCCGGGTGCCGATCACCGCCACCCGGATCCGCTCGTTCGCGCCCCACGTCCGGGCAGCGGACAGGGCCGTCAGGCTCGCCGCGGCGGTTTTCACGAAGGTCCTGCGTGTCATGTTCACCTTTGCCATTATCGTCTCTCCCTGTACCATCGTCCGTTCCGGTTTTGTCCGTCCACGTCGGACGTTCCATCGCGGATTTTGTGATAGAATATCAATTTACTGGATCGTTGCGCCCGTCCGGCATAGCCCGGGGTTCCCCCTTCATGGCCAGCACGCGCCGTCCGCGCTGTCCCTTACGGACCGGCCCCGCCATGGAAGGGTTTCATCCGCGACGGTCCTCTAACCATACAGGAGCGCAGGGCATGGCAACCGCGATCACGAAACGGTCCGAAGACTATTCCCAGTGGTACATCGACGTGGTGCTGCAAGCGGACCTGGCCGAATACTCGCCCGTCAAGGGCTGCATGGTCATCAAGCCCAACGGGTACGGCATCTGGGAAAACATCCAGCGGCATCTCGACCGGATGTTCAAAGAAACGGGCCACGTCAACGCCTATTTCCCCATGTTCATACCGGAAAGTTTCCTGAAAAAGGAAGCGGAACACGTGGAAGGCTTCGCGCCGGAATGCGCCATGGTCACCCACGCCGGGGGCAAGCAACTGGAAGAACCCCTGGCCATCCGCCCCACTTCGGAAACCATCATCTGGTCCACCTACCGAAACTGGATCAGCACCTGGCGGGATCTGCCGATCCTGGTCAACCAGTGGGCCAACGTGTGCCGCTGGGAAATGCGCACCCGGCTGTTCCTGCGCACCACCGAGTTCCTCTGGCAGGAAGGCCACACCGCCCATGCCACCTGGGAAGACGCGGAAGAAGAAGCCATGCGGATGATCCGGGTGTACCAGCGGTTCGCGGAGGATTACCTGGCCATGCCCGTGGTGGTGGGCCGGAAAACCAACCGGGAAAAATTCGCCGGTGCCGACCACACGTACTGCATCGAGGCCATGATGCAGGACGGCAAGGCCCTCCAGGCGGGCACGTCCCATCACCTTGGCCAGAACTTCGCCAGGGCCTTCGACGTGAAGTTCCAGGACAAGGACATGCAACTGAAGTACGTGTACGCCACCAGCTGGGGCGTGTCTACCCGGTTGATCGGCGGGATGATCATGACCCACAGTGACGATGATGGCCTCGTGATCCCTCCCCGGCTCGCGCCGTTACCGGTGGTGTTCGTGCCCATTTACCGGAAGGACGAAGAGCGGGCGCTCGTGCTGGAACGCATCGCCCGCATCACGGAAAACTGGGACCCCCTGTTCTTCAAGGTGGACGACCGGGACCAGTACCGGCCGGGGTACAAGTTCGCCGAGTGGGAAGTCAAGGGCGTGCCCCTGCGGATTGAAATCGGACCCCGTGACGTCGCCCAGGACTCCGTGGTGGTAGTCCGGCGGGACACCAAGGAGAAAACCATCCGCTCCTGCGACGGCCTGCTGGCATCCCTCCGGGAAACGCTGGAAACCATGCAGCGGGACCTGTTCAATGCCGCCAGGGAACGCATGACCGCCCGTACCTTCACCGTCGACCACTACGACGAATACCGCGAACGGGTGGATGCGGGCGGCTTCTTCCGCGTCTTCCTGGACGTGGACAACCCGGAAGTGGAAGCGAAACTCCAGGAAGATACCCGTTCCACCGTCCGGTGCATCCCGTTCGATCAACCGGACGAGGAAGGCCCATGCATGATCACCGGGAAACCCTGCCGGGGCCGGGTCATCGCCGCGCAATCCTACTGAGGGTGACAACTTGCGCGGGATCCATCCGGCGGATATGCTGATGACAGGCCGCGCCAAGCACCGCGCGCGGCAAAGGGATCACCGCGCAGCCACAAGATGAGTTCAACGGTAGACCAGCACATGGCGTCCAACGGCAGCGGGACACTACCCGAAGACCCCGGTAAACCGGCCGGGGAGGGTCATGTTACCGGTGACGTTGTCTTGCCGACCACCACGGAAGAGGGTGGTGACGCTTCCGGCGTGCCAGGGGCCATGCTGGAACGCGCGCGGGTGCTCGTCCGGACCGGCCGCCGGGATGAAGCTATCACCCTGTGCCGTCAATGGGCGGAAACTTTCCCGGAGGCGGCGGTACTGCTGGCGGAAATCCTGACCGCGCCGGAACATCACGCCACCACGCCCCACGCGCCTTCGGTCCGCTTCGCGCGGCGCGTGTTCCGGGTCTGCGCGGCAACCGGCCTGCTGGGGATTGCCGCGGCGGGCGGATGGGTTCACCAGGTGTGTCCGCCGGAAGCCGCGCTGGACGGCCTGTGCCCGCCGTGGGTGCCCGCGGGCGTGGCCTTTGGCTGCTTCCTCGTGACCTGCCTGGTCCTGGGGTGGTATCATGCCGCGGTATACCGGGTCACCCGGTGGCGCGACCTGGCGGACGCCCCGTTTCGGGCCGCGGTGGGCGCCCTGGGGGACGCGGTGCTACTTGGGATTCCCCTGCTGGGCCCCTGGCTGGCGCCAGGCCTTTTAAGAGTCCGGGACGAGTCGGGACGTCCCACCGCGCGTGGCCTCAACCAGGCGCTCTGGCTGATGTCCGGCCAGGTCATGGCCCTGGCGGCCTGCCTGGGATTCCTCCTGTAAACAGCCCCTCCGCTCACAGCCACCAGAAGAGCGTGTACCCTTCCAGTTCCAGGATCAGTTCCACGGAGAGCAGCAACAGGACCACTACGTACAGCATGGCGCCCCGGAACAACGCCATCCGCGGGGACAGGCCCCACGCAGGCCGTACGATCGCCCCCGCATCCCCGGGCGCGGCGCGCCGCGCGAACCACTCCACCGGCGTCACCGCGAACATCAGCCCGATCCCCGCGTACAGGGCCAGCCGAAGTGGAGGGTCCGGACTGGCCAGCGTCAGGTAAAGGTACACGCCGGTCATGCCCGAAAAAGCCACCAGTTCGCCCCATGTCGGCGCGAGCAGCACCCCACGGAACAGGTACAGCAGCCCCACGGTCGCGCACAACAGCGCGGGGGCGGCAATGTTCAGGAACCGTCCGTAACTGATCAGGCCCGAAAAAGAGAACCGGATCGTCAGGTCCAGCAGGAACAGCCCCATGAAAACGTAGAAAGCGAAAAACGCGCGGCGCGCGACCAGGGCCGGCAGCGCGATCATCCATCCGAACCGCCAGGGATGGAGCGGAAAAAACCAGATCCGGGCCAGGCAGAACCCGGCCCATGAGAGGTAGGCGTAGATCAGTGAGGTTGTCGGGGTAATCGCCCACATGTCAGGTTCCCCTGGCACCGTCGGCTGGTTCGTCCGGAATGACCGATCCCGTGGCCGCGTCCCGGCGCAGGAAGACTTCGTCCATCACGTCCAGCCATGGCGTGAAGGTCCGCAACCGGATCCCCTCCGGGGAAAAGGTCAGTTTCGTGAACCCGGCGTGATTGGTTACCTTCCGGACTCCGGGTTTAGACCGGACCAGCGGGTTCTGCACCGTCGCGCCGTTTCCAAGGCAGACGTAGGTATGTCCATTGATTTCGTAACGCGCGTAGGAATGTTCATGGCCATGGATCGCGATAGAGACGTTGTACTTTTCCACGAGCGGCGCGACGATATCCGACACGTCCCGGTGGTAAACCAGCACGCGATACATGCGGTCGCCACTCGCGGCCAGGGTTGCTTCCAGCCAGCGATACATGGGCTGATTCTTCGGATCACCCGGATCCACGTGGGAAACGTTCGCGATCTGGGCAATGATAAACCGTACATCGCCCCAGTCGAAGGCGTAATACGCGTCCCGCTCGGAAACGGTGGTTCCGAAATACTTGAAGTACAGCGGGTTAGCGGCCTCGATATTGTCATGGTTGCCGGGACAGGGCACCAGGGGATACCGGTCCAGGAACACGGATTCGTGAAAGAACAGGTTCCACAGGTGCTGATCCTCTGCCACCTGGGTCAGGTCACCAGCGTTGATCACGAAAGCCAGGTCCGGGACGCGGGCCAGCGTGGCTGCCACGGTATTGTAATAACCGATGCCAAAAATCTGCTGGGTATCCGAAACGCATGCCACGCTGAACGCGCTCGGCTGCCCGGGGGCGGTTGTAAAAGTCCGTGTTCCAGGCAGCCCGTTGAGGTCGATATCGGGCGGCGTGCCGGCCCGGTAATAGTAGCGTGTCCCCGGAAGCAGGCCCCGGAGATGAAACCGGTGCAGGGTTACCGGCTTATCATCTCGGAGCACCTGGTCCAGGCGCGCGGGATCGGTTCCGTAGCAGATGAAAGACGGGACCTCCCGGGCGCTTTCCCAGGTCACGTACACTTCGTGGTGAGGATCCAGACCGCTCCAGTGGACGTACGGCTGCTTGTCCGTGGACAGGGTCTCCTGGCGCAGCCAGGAAACACCGACATATCCCAGAAAGCCGGAGAGCAGCAGAACGGTCAGGAGCAGTTTCCACACCGTCCGCGCCAAGAACCGCGCGAAAGCAGGCAAGTACGACAACCTTTCATGTACGGGCGGCGCCCACAGGCACCCCCACATCGGAAATCAGACCACGCGAACCGGTTAACCGTTTCAGTCAGCCCGCTCAGTGCCAGCCTCACCAACCGGAGTCCATTATATTCCCCCCCCCTAGGAAAGCGGCACCCCCATCGCCGTGGTCATCCGAATGCGTATATCACGCTATGATCCTGCTGCCCCCGGAGTAAACCGGCGAAAGCGCGCGCGGACAGTGCCCCTCTTTTCAACAGCCTTGTCGCGCGTCGTTCCTTCATGGTCCGCATGCCCTGGAGCCAGCGTGATTCTTGCCCGCGGCGGCTTGCTCTTCCCAGGCTTCCACCACTTCCCCCCGAAAAAGTGCGACCTCCACATTGACCCAGATTACGACATCTGGCTTCTCCTTCAGCAGTAACTCCGGCCACTGGTAT
>JAGPFE010000040.1 GCA_018056705.1 Candidatus Hydrogenedentota bacterium
TCGATTCGAGGATCCAGAACATGGCGGTGTTCCTTATCGCATCAGTTTCTCGGCAAGGCTGAAGGCAATGGCCGCGAGGTTGGCCAGCAGCAGCATGGCGCCCCGGGTAGCGGCATTTTCGAGGCGATTCAGCCGATCCCGGAGTTCACGCAGGTCCTCGCGCAGGGCAAAAAAGGCTTCGCGCGCGGCTTTCTCGAAGGCACAGGTCTCCGGCGACACACACATGGGCACATCCTCCTTTCGCGCGGGATCATGAACGGTCACTCGTCGGCCCACAGCGCGTCGCCACGGCGGGTAACCAGTTCGATGGGTTCGTGGACGCGGGCGCGGGCGGCCTCGAGGGCCCGGGGCGCGGACCACGCGGTATCCGGCGGGGGCGCGGCCCCGTTCCGGACCGACACGAAGCCGGTTCCCTGGGATCCGGCAGGTACCACCGACCCCTCGATGACCTCGAGCACGCCGCGCATGATGAAGTGACACGGGCGCCCGCCGTAGGTCCGCCCGGGTTCGTGATCGCACAGGCGCAGGTCGCGGCCGCAGATGGAACATTCGGGGGTCTGAAACGAGAAGCCGATGGAGGTCTCCCGGTACACGCCCCCCTCGATGTTGAAGATGAAGTCGCGGTTGGCCTCCGCGCGCAGCACGTACACCATGGGCCGGACGTACAGCCGATCGCCTTCGCGGCAAAGCCGGGAATCGAAAAAACGTCCCCGGGGCAGCGATCCGCGCAGGTCGTGCCGTTCCATCAGCGGACGACCCGGGGTGAGCCGGTTGACCGTTTCGAGTTCCTCGTCGGGAAACCGGCTGAAATGGCGGTCCACCTGGTTGTGGCACAGGTCGAGCTCGAACACGGCGTACTCGTGGGGCGCCAGGGGCCGCAGGGCGAAGCGGTTGACCGCTTCGGCGACCGGATCGGGAGCGGACTCCCGGGCGTCTTCTCCGGACGGTGGCGCGTCTCCGGGAAACACGCGCGAGACCAGCCGGAGCCCCCCGGCGGGATGCGAGAAACAGAAGGGTTCAAGTTCCATGGGCGATTCCTCCATAATCCGCGCGTCGCGGTGTCAGTCGCCGAGGGCGAGGACGCGGGCCTCGTCCCGGGAAACCAGGCCGGCTTCGAGCAGGCGCAGGGCCGTCTCGGCCCGGCGCTGGCGCACGTCCTCGGCCTTGAGGGGATCGGCGGAGGGGCCTACCGGCAGCACCACCCGGACCTGGCCCTGTTCACCCGCGAGCGCCAGTTCGATGTCGTAAACCCGGGACAGCAGCCCCGCGACCAGGCTGTTCACGGTGGCGGCGTGCCGCTGCACCACCTCGAACTGCGCCGTGCCGTAGGTTTCGGTGGAGCCGTAATTGCGCCCGAGCAGCACGGGCATCATGTGCAGGCCCGTGATCACCTGCTCTTCCACCGCCTTCTGGGTGTCGTAGAAATCGGGGGAACGTCGCTCGCCATTGAGCAGGCGCACGTCGATGTTGTCGGTCGTCACGAGGTTCTGGTCGGCTTCCATGGAAGCCAGCTGGTCGCGCAGCAGCCGGACGTTCCGCTCGACCCGCGCGGCCCGTTCGGCCGGGGGATCGTCGCCCCGTTCGGGCCCCTCCACCCACCGCACGTGCAGGCGGTTCCAGCCCGCGTTGCGGATGGCCCGGCCCATGTCGTCGAACAGTTGCCATTGCAGGCGGAAATACTGGGGCAGGGCGGCCAGCATCGGCCGGCCATAGGGACTCGATCCATCCCGGTCCAGGCCAAGGTACAGCAGCCGCCCGGGGGGCAGCGGTTCAGGTTCGCCGCCCGTCCCCACGCGACACGGCAGCAGCCGGCCCTCCCGGCGGATAAACCGCAACAGGGTCACGTCCACCGGGAGCACGTCGCCCAGGCCGCGCCGCGCCCGGCCCGGCACCAGTTCCACCGCGGCCGCCCCGAAGGTAAACAGCGACTCGTACAGCATGTCCAGCAACTGGTCCAGGCCCTCGCCGGAAGCCATCCGGGCATCCAGCGCCTCGATCAGCCGCCGGGCCCGCGGCGTCTCCGGCGACACCGTCACCCGGGGCCGCGACAGGCACAGCCGTTTCCACGTCCACACCGCGTCCGACACGTCCGGGTAATGGTCGCGCAGATACCGGCACAACCGCAGCAGTTCGGGCGCGGCCGACGCGGGCGGCGGGTCGGATAACAGGGGGTCCAGGCGCGGCCGGCCCCGGAACGACACGCCCGACAAAGACGGCGTCCCGGCCGCGCGGTCCATGACCTCCGACGGCACCTTTCCGGATCGGCGGTCTGTCCGCGGGGATTCGCCTCCGCGCGCGATCCGGCCCCACGACCCGGCGAACAGGGGAAAAAAGGCCATGACGCGTTCTCCTCGAAATGATCCGGGGGGCCGCCAGCCGGACGCTCCGGACGACCGTTCGGGGCGAACCGCGCGCCACGAATCCTCGCCCGGCCGGCGGATCGCGCTCCGCGTGCCCCCCTATTAATAAGGGCGTTCTGTTGCGTCGAAAAAAATACCCCCCTTCCGGAGGGGGGGCTGTTGCGCGACGCGGCATGGCCATGGAGAGGAGAAAAGAAAAAATCAGGATTTCAGACAACGCAAAATTCTGGTTATTTCCTTATCCGGATCTTTTTTTATGTTGTGTTCCCAGACTCTGAGAACCGTCCATCCCGCCCGGCGCAACCATGCCGTGACTTTCCTGTCCCGCGCCCTGTTCGCTTCGATCTTATTTCGCCAGAAATCGCTTTTCAGCAGATGCTTCCACCGGGGATACTGCCAGCCATGCCAGAAATCACTATCCAGAAACACACAGACCATGTACTTATCGAAGACAATATCCGGTTTTCCCTTTAACTCCCCGACGTTCAACCGAAACTTCTTTTTCGTTCTGGTTTTAAGCAACGCGATAAAATCCATCTCGAATTTCGTTCCCCGAGACTTGATCCTCGACATTAATTGGGATCGAGCCTCTGGAGCGATTCTGTCCGGTTCCCTCGATCTGGCGAAATTCCGGCCGAGCGCGTTACCGACTTTACGTCTACTTATCATTACTCAACAGTAAATCGCGGACGAAGCAGGCTGCGTCATTTGACTGTGTTTGGGAATATTCAACGACTTTCTGTGCCCACTCACGATAAAGCGTGTCTTTTGCCAAGTTACCTTCTATTCGCCAGTAATAGCGGGCATCGTCAACAGACAGCCCTTCTATCACTTCCTTGACCTGTTCCAGTCCCTCGCGTAGATGTTCGTAAATTCTCGGCAGACCGAAATATTTACCACCATTTCTTGTAGTCAGGTTCCGTTTTCCCCCGGCGGTAAATACGTCCCGCAATGAACTGTTCACGACGCCATGACGCGCCGCCAGCCACACCGTTAACCTATTGTACTTGGCGTTACTCGCGCCAAACAACTCGGGAAAAAGCGCCATCGCTTCGATTCTATACCGCTTTTTCTCTTCTTCAGACAACAAATTCCACAGGGAAACGTACGGCTTGGTAACCACGGGCATCAGTGAATCTCCCGCGAACGGCAATCCGTCGCGCGGACCATGCGTGGGCCGGGGATACGGATCGTATTCCGGGGGAATATTCGAAGCACCCAGCGCCCTGAGCGCCTCGGGCGTCAGCGCGTCTTTTCGAAAGCCTATGAATATGACTCGCTCCCGCCGCTGAGGAACGCCGTACATGGGAGCGTAAAGCACCCGGGCGTCTACCACGGCATACCCGGGGCCGATGTTACGGAAATCATTTTCAATGATTTTCTTCGCGTCCGCGAGGCTGATCAGACCCTTCACGTTCTCGGCCACGAACACTTTAGGAAGAACGAGTTCGATGACCCGTTTCATCCACATGTACAATTTCCCCCTGTTTTCCTCTGTCGGATCTTCAATCTCCGATACCGGCTTGCCGTTGTGGCCTTTATGGGAATTAAATCCGTTACGCTTTCCCGCCACGCTGAAATCCTGGCATGGAAATCCGCCCGTCACCACGTCCACCACCGGGAAAATATCTCCCGTTTTTCCGTGCGCTTTGACGAGATCCACAACGCTGGCCAGACGGAAATCTTCCGCCCTTCTGCCTCGCCCGGAAAAATACGGCACCCACGCGGCCTTAGCCGCGCGGGCGATATCGTTGGCGAAAACAGTTTCAAATCCGGTGGGCGGCAGCATTATCCATGGCCCGGCCTCTTCGCGCGGGATCCACTCCGGATGAATGAACGGATTGATCGATTTCCGCGCGACCTGAAATTCTCCCTCAAAACCCAGGTCCATGCCTCCACACCCGGAAAACAGAGACAACACCTTGAGTTTTTTGACGGCCGACATGAATGAACACTCCCTAACATCTTGATTTATATCCGGTTTGGCAAAGGCAAATCAAAAACCGCGGGGCGAGATGGGTATTGATCCGATTTTCATGTTTAAGCGACCCGTTTCGAGGTGGAAAACTGAAATTATTTTCAGGTATACTGAAGGCGAGGACACAGGGGGCCGGGAGCAAGCCCGGCCAAGCACAAAGGGGTATGTCCATGACCTTGCGCGTGTCAGACCTGGCGCGGTACGGCGCGCCACAATCGCTCGTCGAGTGGTGGAATCGGAATCCGGGCGGTCACCTGCTGCCCATCCAGGAACAGGCCGTCCGCGAAGGCGTCCTGTTCGGCGGACAGTCTCTCATCCTCCAGGGACCCACCGCCTGCGGTAAGTCCTTCGCCGGCGAAATGGCCGCCGCGTGCTCCGCCTTCCGGGGACGGCGGGCCGTGCTGCTGTCACCACTGCGTTCGCTGGCGGAAGAACAGTTCGAACGGCTGCGCGAACGGTACGGTCCCCTGGGCTGCCGCGTGATCATCGCCACGCGCGAACACCGGGCCCACGACGGCGATTTCCGGCGGGGACGGTTCGACCTCGCCGTGGCGGTAACGGAAAAATTCCTGGGCTTGGCCGCGTCCTGCCCAGGGTTGCCCCGGATGATCGGCACGGTGGTGGCCGATGAACTCGACCTGCTGGCCGATCCGCAACGGGGCATCGCCCTGGCCCTGGCCCTCGAAACGGCCCGCCGGGCCCACTGCCGGATCGTCGGCCTGGCAGGCGCGCTCCCATGGGCTCCCCAACTCGCGCGGAACCTCGGCGCCCGGCTGATCCAGGCGGAGATCCGGCCGGTTCCCCTGTGCCTGGGCGTGTCCCGAAATGGACGTTTCCGCTACCGGATCCCTCCGGACCCGGTACCCCGGGAGGAAATCCTGTTCGAACCGGACCACGCGCCCTTCGAGTCGCGGGAAGAAGCCCTGCTCGAAACCGCGCGACGCCTGGCCGACCGCGGTGAACGATGCCTGGTCTTCACCCGCAGCCGCATGGAGGCCACCCGGATGGCCGCGCACCTCGCGGACCTCGGCGGATGGCCCGCCGCGACCGAGGCCTTCGACCGGGCCATCGCCCTGCCCCCGACCCGTCACCGCGACCTGCTCCTGCGGACCCTGTCGGCCGGCGTCGCGTTCCACAGCGGTGACCTGACCCCCGAAGAACGTCGGCTGGTGGAAGACGCGTTCCGGGCGGGCGCGCTACGGGTCGTGTGCGCTACCGCCACGCTCGCCTGGGGCGTAAACCTGCCCGCCGACAACGTGTTCCTGCCCGCGGAAAAATGGATTGCCGGACCGGCCCCGGGCACGCCGTGGAAAACGCCCCTCTCCCCGTGGGAGCGGATGGCCATGGCGGGCCGGGCCGGCAGGCCCCGCGCGGACGGGCCGGGCTTCGGCCGGGCGATCTTCATCGCGGCCTCCCTGTTCGAGGCCGAAAGCCTGTGGGAACGCTACGTCGCGCCACGGGCCGCGCGCGCGGATGACGCGGACAACGCCACCGGCCCCGTCCGGGGAGCCGAAGGCACCATCCTGCTGACCCTTGCGGCCATCGCCGGACGCTGCGGCAGGACCGACCTGAACACGTTCCTGGCGCGGTGGTTTCCCGACGCCGGCGAACGCCGGACCGGCGGCAGCCCCGCCCCGGACCGCGCCCTGAATGACGCCCTGCGGACGGGACTCGTCACGCCCGCGCCTCCGGCCCCGGCACTCCCGGGAGAAACAGACCCCTCCTTCGAACCGGTGTTCGCGCTGACCCCATCCGGCCGGGCCGCCGCGACCCGGGGCATCTCTCCCGAAACCGCCTCCGCCCTCGCGGCCTGGCTCCGCGAACGGGGCACCGGGCCCTGGCCCGCGATGGAAGCCCTGGCGGTGCTCTTCCTCACCGGGGATGGAGAACAGGCCCGGGTTCCCGCGGGCAGGGCCGGCACGGACTGGGCCGAACTGGCCGAGCGCCTGCGGGGCATGATCGAGTGGTGCCACGCCGACGACCGGGGCCCCCTGGCCGACCTGGTCACCCGATGCCGGGAACAGGAACTGCGGGCCGCCCGCGCGGCCCGTGCCGCGGAAGCCGTGACCCTGTGGATGAGCGGTCGGACCCTGCCCGAGATCGAAAGCACCACCGGCCTGACCGCGGGCACGGTGCTGGAACTCCGGGACACCGCGGCATGGCTCGCCGACGCGGCCGTGGCCATGGCTGAAGCCATGGACCTGCCCGAAGGCGTCCGGGAACGGCTGCGCGCGCTGGAACGGCGGACCCGCCTAGGTATCCCGGAAGACCTGGAGAGCCTCGCGCGGTCCCTGGAATCCGCGGGAATCCAGCCTGAACGCGACCTCCTGCTCCCGTTGCGCGGCCGGGCGTTTCGCGAGGTAGACAATGTCCGGGACCTGCTGGCCCGGGCCGCGGCAGAGGGGCTCGTCCCCCGGAACTGGCTCGACGCCCTGGCCGGAACCACCCCGGATCCACCGGGCACCGCGGCACCTCCGCCTTCCACCCGGCAACAAGCCCCGCCAAGGCAACAGGACGCCGTCGCCGCGCTGATCATCGACGACCGCCGCCCCGACCGCGTGCTCTGGCATGGCCAGCCGGTGTCCCTGCAGAAACGCCAGTACGACCTGCTCCGGCTGCTGGCGTGCCACGCGGGGGAATGCGTGCCCCACGAAATCGTCTACCGGCACCTGTGGGGTGACCTGGTGGTCGAGCCCAACCAGTTGCACCACACCAAGGCCCGGTTGCTCCGGCGGCTCCGGGAAGCCGTGTCCGACACGCCACCTTCCCTGGTCCGGGCCATTCCAAAACGGGGCTTCCTGCTGGACCTGCCGCCCGAACGGGTGACCGTGCTGCCCTGATCCCGGTTCAGGGGGTCGGATCGGTCGGCAATCCGGCCACCAGTCCCTCCAGCACCACACCCGCCGCCGTCAGGCCGATCAGCCCGGGCGGATAACTGATCGAACCCACCGGGCCCCTCCCGCCATCGGCCCCGGCCCGGACCGGGACATCCACCGGCGTGTCGAAAAATACACACGTCACGCCCGACAGGATCCCCCGCGCCCGCAACAGCCGCCGGGTCGCCCGGGCCAGGGGACATCCCCGCGTGGCCGACAGGTCCGCCACCCGCGGCGCGGTCACCCGCCATCGCGCGCCCGCGCCCATGCAGGACACCACCGGCATTTTCAGTCCCACCGCGGCCGTCAGCAACGCCGCTTTCGCCGGCACGTCGTCAATGGCCTCCACCACCGCGTCCAGCGGCAGGAACCGCTCCAGCAGGGACAAGGCGTTGTCCGGCGTGATCCGCTCCGCTACCGGTTCCACGCGCAGGTCGGGGTCGATGTCCGAGAATCGGCGGACCGCCGCGTGCGCCTTGAGCGTTCCCAGGTCCGCGCGGGTGGCAAGAACCTGCCGGTTCAGGTTGGACGGCGCGAACCGATCGGCATCCACCACGATCAGCGTCCCCACGCCCGCCCGGGCCAGCGCCTCGGCTACATGCCCCCCAACGCCACCCAGGCCCGCCACCAACACCCGCGCCCGCCGCAACCTTTCCAGGCCGGCGTCTCCAAGCAGCAGGCGGGTGCGGGCGCGCGGGTCTTCCGCTTCGACTCCGGGACGGGAACCCGGGGGCCATGTCCGCCCCGTCGTCACGCCGTTGCGTCTCCCGGGGCCGTTCCTCCAGACGCCCCCGATTCAAGCAGCGGCAACCGGAACACCCGCGCCGCGTTCCGGGCGGCCTGTTCCGCCACGGTATCCGCGTCCGTTTTGAGCAGGTCCGCCACCGCGCGGGCCACGTACACGATATTTTCCGGAAGGTTCGGCCGGGTCGGGGCTTCCACCGGCGGCAGGTCGGGCGCGTCGGTTTCCAGCGCGAGGTGATCGGGCCACGCGCGCCGCGCCGCGTCCGCCAGTTTCCGGCTGTTGCGCCGGGTCATCACGCCGCCGAAGGACAGGCAGAACCCCAGGTCAAGAAACGGCGCGGCCACCTCGGCGGAACCATTGAAATTATGGAGTATCCCCGGCGGATCAGGAGGCCGTTCGCGGCGGAACACGGCCAGCAGTTCGGCCCACGCCCCGCGGCAGTGCAGGTTCAGGGGCAGGCCCACCTCCCGGGCGATGGCCACCTGCCGGGCGAACAGGGGCCGCTGCGCGTCAAGGGGTGGATCCGCGATCCGCGTGTCCAGGCCACATTCCCCCACAGCCACCATCCCCCGGGCCAGGGTTTCGGCCAGATGGTCCAGGGCGGACAGGTCTTCGGGCCGACCATACCACGGATGGATGCCCGCCGCGGCGAACACGCCGGGATGGGTCGCCGCGAACGTTTCGGCCGTCGCCCAGTCATCCGTGGTCACGGCGCAGGTAATCCATGCCTGTACCCCCATGGCCCGGGCCCGATCCAGCGCGGCGTCCATGGCGTCGGCCAGTTCCGGGGCGTGCAGGTGACAGTGCGCGTCGACGAGGATCATGGCGGGAATGCCGGGCGGAACAGGATCAGCCCAGCATGTCCTTGAGTTCCTTCATGAACTCGTTGATATCCCTGAACTGGCGGTATACCGACGCGAACCGCACGTACGCCACCTCGTCCAGCTGGCGCAGCCGTTTCATCACGGCTTCGCCGATGGCGTGGCTGGTCACCTCGTGCTCGGTGGAGTTGAAAAGTTCGCGTTCGATGCTGTTGATCATCGCGTCGATCTGTTCCATGCTGATGGCGCGCTTGTCGGTGGCCTTGAGAATGCCGCTCTTGAGTTTCCACCGGTCGAAGAGTTCGCGCCGGCCGTCTTTCTTGATCACCATCTGGGCCACCTCTTCCACCCGTTCGTACGTGGTGAAGCGGCGCGAACAATTGATGCACTCCCGGCGGCGGCGGATGGCATCCCCTTCCTTCGACACCCGGGAATCCACCACCTTGCTGTCATGGTAACCGCAGAATGGACACCGCATGACCTTCTACCTGCCTGGTTGCCGGGCGGATCGCTCCTGTCGCGCGGGCCGCTCCGGGCATATATGGTGTTAAAACGACATATTGGACCCCGATTCTGTAAAGAGAATACCAGATACCAGATGCTGTGTCAAGCCTTTTCACAGCCAGGTTTTTCGCTCAAATATTCTATTGACAAAATAGGGAAATACTGCTATCCTGTTCACAAAGAGGACAGCAACATCATGAAGCAATCCCTATATCTGGTGGCGGTCACCCTGCTGATCCTGTGCCTTTCGTCATCCTGTGCCACGGTCCGGCGGGTAACGGGCATCGGGGGTGGCGAAAAACCGGGTCGGCGTCCCAGTTTCGAACGGACCATGGAGGTCAGCGCCTACTGCTCCTGCGGCAAGTGCACCAACTGGACCCGGAACTGGATGGGGCGGCCCGTGGTGGCCTCGGGGCCTAACAAGGGCAAGCCCAAGCAAGTCGGCGTAACCGCCAGCGGTGAAAAAGCCCGGCCGGGCACCATCGCCGCGCATCCCCGGTACCCCTTCGGAACGGTCATGTACGTCCCCGGTTACGGTTACGGCACCGTGCGGGATCGGGGTGGTTCCCTGAATGAAGACCATATTGACGTCTATTTCAACAAACATGGGGACGCGCTGAAGTGGGGACGCCAGCGCCTGCCCGTCAAAGTCTGGTTACCCCGCTGACGTTTCCGCACGTCCCGGCGAGACTACGTCGGGGTCGAGCCTGTCGACATCCCTCTAGACGACGTTTCCGCGCGTCCCGGCGAGACTACGCGCGGCCCAATGCTTTTGCATGGTGCTGTTTCGACGTTTCCGCGCGTTCCGGCGAGGCTACCGTGGGTAATGGGTCCCGGTCTTGGCGCGTCGCGACCGCCATTGCGTCACGTTGGCCCCATGCTGTCCCTGCGCTCCCTCTTCTGCCATTTCGAACATCCCACCGTCATTTCGAGCGCAGCAAGAAATCTTTAGTCCTTTCTGTAACCCCATAAGATTTCTCCTCACTGCGTTCGTCGAAATGACAGGGTAAGGGGTCGTGGTTGATTTTGTGGCATCATCCCTGCCGCAGTTTCACCCTGTACCCACAATATTGTCATTTCGAGCGCAGCGAGAAATCTTTTCTCCCCACCTACACCTCTCCCCGGGTGTCATTTCGAGCGAAGCGAGAAATCTTTGGCCCTTTCTGTAAACCCTATAAGATTTCTCCTCACTGCGTTCGTCGAAATGACAGGGTAAGGGGTCGTGGTTGATTTTGTGGCGTCAGTCCTGGCGCAGTTTTATCCTGTACCCACAATATTGTCATTTCGAGCGCCCCACCTGTCATTTCGAGCGCAGCGAGAAATCTTTTCTCCCCACCCACATTTCACCCGGGTGTCATTTCGAGCGCAGCGAGAAATCTTCCCCTTCCCCTGGTTCCAACTTCACGTGACGCCCGCGCGACCGCCACGGGACGCCGGGCGTTTTGGTAAAACCAGGGAAAAACGGGTATAGTTTTCGGGGGAACGGGCGCGCGCCGGGGTCCATTGGCAGGCCACGGCGTCCGGGGGAAGCGCGGGTTCAGGGCGTGTTTTTCCGGGAGATCGCGTGTTGTCTGGACAGCAACAGATGGAGTCCGGTCACGAGCGGGTGTACCTTTCCGTCGTGGCGCCGGTATTCAACGAACAGGATACCCTGGAGGAACTCTATGCCCGCCTGGTCCGCGCCCTGGAAGGTACGGGCCACCCGTTCGAGGTGATCTTCGTGGACGACGGCAGCACGGACGGCAGCCTGGCCCTCCTGCGGAACCTGCGCGCGAAGGACCGGCGGATCCGGGTGTTGCGGCTGGCGCGGAACTTCGGCCAGAGCGCGGCCCTGTACGCCGGGCTGGCCGCCGCGCGCGGATCCATGATGTTCATCATTGACGCCGACCTGCAGGTCCACCCGGAAGATCTTCCCCTCCTGCTGGAACGGCTCGAGGCCGGCGCGGACAGCGTCAGCGGCAGACGCCGGGATCGCCAGGACAGCCTGTTCCGCCGCTGGGCCTCCCGCGCGCTGAACTGGTACATTGGCCGGGCCATCGGCGCGCCCCTGCACGATTTCGGCTGTTCCCTCAAGGGATTCCGGCGTCACGTGGTCGACGCGATGATCGCCATGCCCCACCGCTGCCGCTACCTGCCGGCGGAAATGGCCCTCGCGGGAGGGCGCATCGAGGAAGTGTGGGTCAACCACAGCGAACGCGCCCGGGGACAGAGCAAGTATGGCCTGCTGAAACTCGTCCGCACGGCCTTCGACCTGATCACCGGTTTAACGGATGCCCCATTGCGGCTGGTCAGCGTGGGCGGCGTGCTTTTCTCCCTGGCGGGCTTCCTCATGTTCCTGCGGGTCCTGTGGGTGCGCCTGACCCATGGCAACGTCCTCCAGGTGGAATCGGTCATCGCCCTGTTTTTCCTCTTCAGCGGGGTGCAACTGCTGGCGATCGGCCTGTTGTGCGCCTACATTGGCCGGATATTCATCGAGGTCCAGAGCAAGCCGCTCTACATCGTCCGCGAAGAACTGGAGTAACCCATGGGCGATAGGCGGATAACGGTGGCGGTGATCGGCGTCGGCGGCAACGTCAGCCAGGGCATCGTCAAGGCCCTGCGCCAGTCCCCCTTGTCTCCCCGCGTCGTGGGGCTGGATCTCACGCCGGACCAGGCGGGGCTGTACTGGTGCGACGCGGGATGGGTGGTACCCCGGGCGGAAGACCCCGCGTTCCTGCCCCGGCTGGCCCACGCCTGCCGCGCGGAGCGGGTCGATATCATCCTGACCGGCTGCGAGCCCGTGCTCGACGCCCTGGCGGATCAGCGACAGGCCGTGGAATCGGCCACCGGCGCGATGTTTCCCGTTCCGCCGCCGGCATTGTACTGGCGCGCCCGGGACAAGTGGACCCTGCTTGAATGGCTGCGCGAGGCGGGCCTGCCCACCGCCCGCGCGGTCCTGTCGGAGGACCGGGACGGCCTGGAATCCCTCCGGAACGCCCAGGGGTTTCCCCTGCTGGCCAAGCCCCGCCGGGGAGGCGGATCCAGGGGCCTGTTCCTCGTCCAGGATGATGATGACCTCGCGTACATCGCCCGGAAACGCGATTACGTGGTGGAGGAAATGCTGCGGTCCGTGGGTGGCGAATACACGGTGGGGTGTTTCAGCAACCGGTCGGGCGACCTCCAGGAAATGATCGTGCTGCGCCGGGAACTGCACCTGGGCACCACGTACCGCGCGTGGGTGGATGACCATCCGGAGGTCCGGGCCATGGTCGAAGCGTTGTGCCGGGTCCTGCGGGTGCCCGGTCCCTGCAATTTCCAGCTCCTCATGACCGAGCGGGGCCCCATCTGCTTCGAGGTCAATCCACGGTTTTCAGGCAGCACGGCCATTCGCGCGACCCTTGGTTTCAACGACGTGGACGCGCTGATCCGGGAACGGTTGCTGGGTGAAACGCCTCACCTGCCCCGGATCCGCCAGGGCGTGGTCCTGCGTTACTGGCACGAGATGTACCCCGATCCAGCAAGGCGGAAGGCCCTTGCCGAAAACGGCCGCTTCGGTGACGCGGTCGGCCTGGATCCGGGGACCACCGGCCCGGAGGATGCCGCGTCGTGAAGATACTGGTCACCGGGGCTTCTGGGCACATCGGCGGCGCGGTGGCCCGCCTGTCGCGCGGGGAGGGACACGTGGTCCGGACCCTTGTTCGCGATCCGGGGCGCGCGCCCGCGGGATCCGAGGCGATACCCATCGATCTCGCCCACGCCACCCCCGACGCCCTGGCGCGCGCCGTGGACGGCTGTGACGCCGTGGTTCACGCCGCGGCATGGATGGGTGACGAGGGGCCCGCCGAAACCGCCCTGGCGGTCAACGTCACGGGAACCCTGCGCCTGCTGGAAGCCGCGGCCGGACGGGCAAAAACCTTCGTGCTGGTCTCCGGCCTGAATTTCCTCCGCGCGCCGCTCACCGGAGCCGTTTCCGAAACCTATCCCGTGTCGGTGCCCTCAGACCTGTACGCCCTGGGCAAACTGGCCGCCGAAGGCCTGGCCGCGTGGTTCGTCCGAACCTCGTCGGACTTCCGCGTGGTGGTCCTGCGACCATCTTCTCCGGTAGGGCCGGGGCTGCGGCGCCGCCGGATTTTTTCCCTGTTCTGCGACGCCGCCGTGGCGGGCGCGCCCTTGCGGATTCATGGCTCAGGTTCACGGGTCCAGGACTACGTGGACGCGCGGGACATTGCCCGGGCAGCCCTTGCCGCCCTGGAACACCCGGGGGCCACGGGCGTTTTTCACGTTGGTTCAGGAGTGGCCGTGTCCAACCTTGAACTGGCCCGGCGGTGCGTGACCGTCCTGGACTCGCCATCGGAGATCCGGTTCTCGGGCCTGCCCGACCCCGAAGAAGGTCCCGAATGGGTGCTTGACATCAGCCGGGCGGCCCGGGAACTGGGCTGGAAGCCCATGATCCCGCTGGCAGATTCAATCCGGGACTATGTCACCTGGCGGCGGGCCGCGGAAGGCCCTGCCGGAGGTCCCCTCTCGTGAGCGGCGGGCGGCAACCTATCGCGTCTTCCCGCTGCGTGGCGTGCGGAGGCCCCCTCGCGTACTTCGGCGCGCGCGAAGGCTACCGCTACGACTGTTGCGCCGCCTGCGGCACCATACAACTCAACCCGATGCCCGGCGAGGATACCCTGCGCGCGGCCTACGCCGAGAAATATCATGCCGCGGGGCACTATGCCGACCGTCCCGACCAGCGCAACCGCCATGGCCAGCGGGTATTCGATGGCCTGCTGCGGGCCTACCTCGACCACGGAGGGGACCGCCGGGGACCGGTCCTCGATTACGGGTGCGGCTGGGGGGGGCTGCTGGATCGGCTGCGGGCGGAAGGGATTCCCACCGAGGGCGCGGACCTGTCGCGGACCATGGCGGCCCATTGCCGGGAACAGGGGCATACCGTGTTCGAATCGGACCTGGACGCGCTTTGCCGCGAACGCCCGGGCGCCTACGCCGGCGTGTTCATGAGCGCGGTCTTCGAGCACCTGCCCGACCCGGAAAGGTCGCTCCGCGCGACGGCCGCGCTGTTACGGGAGCATGGCCTGTTTATTTCGCTGCAGCCCACGGCGGGGTTCGCCCGGTGCTTCGGGACGCTGTTCCGCGGGGGGATCCGGCGGCTTCCCCTGCCGCGGCTGCACGAGGTGATCTGTCCCCCGTGGCACACGGTGCTGTTTTCCGCGGTGGGCATGGCGCGCCTGGCGGAGCGGTGCGGCTTCGCGCTGGAAGCCGTTCACCGGGGGCCGGTACAGACTGGCTCGGGAATCGCGGGCGTGGTAAAAGAGACGCTGGAACGGGTCAACCGCGCGGGCTGGACCGCGCTGGGCACTCGCTGGCCCCTGTGCGTCTGTCACATTTTCGTGCTGCGGAAGCGTGGGGAGACCTGAGTTCCCGGGTTCTCAGGTCTTCCGTCGCGGCAGCACAAGGTGTTCGATCACGCGCCGCGCCCCGTCATACACGCCGATCCGGGCCAGCCGCGGGATATGGTCGCAGTACAGCCGAAGCAGGTCGTCCTCGCGGATGACCAGGTCCAGGGCGCGGGCGACCTCGTCCTCGTTCTCGCATTCCGGCGTGCCGTAGCCCAGTTCCGCGCCCCGGATCGCGCCCCAGGCCTCGTGCCCGCCAACCCGGGGCAGGAACAGCGTGGGAATGGGGTAATACGCCAGTTCACTGGGCTTGGTAAGCAGCAGGTCCGCGCCGCGCGTCAGCAGGTTGGTCGCGCACACCGCCTCGCGGGGACCGGCATGCAGGAACACCCGCGCTCCGGCTATGGGATCCGTCGAGGTCGCGAGGTGCTCCGCGAAGGCGCGGGTCTCGTCCCAGTGGTCGTGGATGACGGCCAGTTCACGCAGGCCCGGCACGGCGTCAAGCAGGTCCTGGGCCATGGCGTGGTGGTCGCCGAAATTGAACAGCAGCAGCACCTCGCCCGCGCGGACGCGCGGCATGAGTCGCCAGAGCATGGTTTCGTAGAGGTCGCGCTGGGCGCCCGCGCCGCCCGCCGACACGAGCAGGCGCCTGGGCGCGCGGGCATCGATCCGGGCGATCCGGCGGGCCATGTCCTCTTCCAGGTGGTCCAGGAGGGTCACGTCGACGTAGTGCCCTGCCAGGAACAACTGTTCCGGGGGCACTCCCGTCCCGGGCGCTCCCGGGGGCAGCATGCCCCGCAGGGTCCGGAACTTGTAATAGGCCGACGGCGACTGCACGACCTGGACGCCCCGCGCGGAAAGGTGAAAGCCCAGCGGGCAGTTGTCGGGAATGATGTTAATGATGTGTTCCATGCCCGCGTGGGCCGCGCCGTGGGCCACGAAGGGGTGGGACGCCAGCACCGGCACGTCCCGGGGGATGTCACCGTACAGGGGGGCGATCAGTTCCCCGAGGGCCATGGATGGATAGTTCCGCTCGAGCCGCCGGTACCATTTCCCCATGAGCGGATCCCAGAACAACCGGTTGAACAGCGCGGACCGCTGGCTGAGCCGGGACCCCAGGGAGTACCACTTGTCCATGTCGCGGATCATCCGCGCGGCCGGCGCGTCAAAGGCCAGCAGGTCGAACCAGCACGGCGTGAGCCCGGCCGCCCGGGCCGCGTCGGCGAAAGCCATGGCAATCCGGTAATGCCCGTACCCCATACGGATCGTGCCGATGAGCACCGCGCGGGACCAGTCGGGCTCGGGATGTTCGCCGTGGTTTTCGACCACGTCCCGGGTGCCGTACAGCGACCCCAGCACGGGGCTGTCCGCGAGGGCCATCCGCGGCGGCCGGTCCGGTTCGCCGTAGCGGTTACGCATGCGCGCCACCAGTCTTTCCGCCTGCCTGACGTGCCACGGGCTGATCGGAACGCCAAAAATTTGCTTGTCGTTCATGGTGTTGCTCCTCGTGGTTCGGTCACGACGCGCCTTGTTCCCGGTGCAGTTCTTCCAGCTTATGACGCAGGTGGCGGGGATGGACCCCTTCCCGCTCCCACCGTTCTTCCACCTCGGTCCGGCGTTTTTCCTGGAGTTTACGTACCCTGGGCATCCACACCCGGATATCCGTGCCCTCGGGCAGCATCCGCCCGATAAAGGGGACCAGCAGGGCGTCGCCCATGGCGTCACACAGGGAATCGTACAGTTGCACGTGATTTTTCATCCGTTCGTCCTCGGTGGGCCCCCGGCCGATCCGAACGGCCTCGAGATCGATAAAGTAAAACAGCCGGCCGTCCCGGGTGAAGATGTTTTTCCCGGCCAGGTCGCCGTGCCACGCGGGCGCGCGTTCGAAGGCGAGGCAGGCGTCGGCAAGACCCTCCAGGAAACCGCGCAGGGTCGCTTCGCCCGCCCCCCGGCGGATGAGTTCGAACAGGAAATCCTCGATGTTGAGAAAACCGTCCAGGTACTGGCAGATGAACGCCGTGCCCGTGGTCAGGCCGAGGGCGTTCCGGAATTCCACGTAGGCCAGGGGCTCGGGCGCGCGCGTGCCCCTGGCGCGCAGGTAATGGGAGGCCGCCCAGGCCCGGCGATTCCGTTCCGGGCGCAGCGCGAGTTTCACGCCGGCCACCAGCGATCCCGCCGTCTGTCGTTTCACCACCCACGAGCCCACCCGGGTCACGATGCCCCGGGACGATGTCTTGAGGGGCTGGCCCGGGTGACGCAGCAGCAGGTCCAACTGGTCAGGGCGCGCGTCCGAACGGATCCAGACCCGCCGGCCCCGCTCGGCCCGAAACTCATAGCGCTCGGGCGTCATCCACCGTTCCAATTCGCGCTCCGCCAAATCCGTCTACTCCGTTTTTCCGGCCCGGGGGGCCAGGGCGCGCTTGAGGGCCCACGCCCGTTCCACCCGCCATACCGGCCGGAAATCACCGTATCCTTCAAGAAACGCGTCAAACCATTCCGGCGCGCCCCCGGACTTTTCCAGGGAACGCCGGAACCGGAACACGCCATGGCTGCGTTCTGCCGGCGTGGCTGGACGGTTCAGGATCCGCCCCCGGTCCCAGTCCAGCAGGAGCACCTCTCCCGCCGGCGTTACCAGGATGTTCCGGACCTGCAGGTCGGCGTGCAGCAGCCCCGCGTCATGGACCTGCCGCGTCACCGATCCCACGCGACGCAGGCAGTCCCTCCGCGCGGCCTCGCCCGGTTCCGTGGCCAGCCACCGGCCAAGGGACACGCCCTCGGCGTACCGGGTCGCCAGCAGGCCCGCGCAGAACGGCCCGCGCCATACCCAGCGGACCCCCAGCGGCTCCACCGTGGGCACCCCCAATTGCCACGCGCGGCAGTGCACCCGCCATTCCCGCAGGGGACGGTTCGCGAGCAGGTAATGCCGCCGCCACAGCCGCCCGATCCATCCTCCCCGGCGGCATTCCCGCAGGATCCCCCTGCCACCGTCCGGCAGGGGAAACTGCCATACCGCGCCACGGCCTTCGCCCGCCATGGCCACGCGTCCCGCGCGGCACTCGAGGGCGCCGGCCACCGTCCTCGCCATCGGCCCCCGCGTGAGCAGCCACGCGCCGCCACGCCCGCGGACTACGATGGTATCGTCTGTGTGGAGATCCCTGTTCACCGCCCGTTGGCCCCCGCCTTGGACGGCGCGTCCCGCCGCCCGCGATAGGGCATTATCCCCGCTTCGTCCGACATGGCGCAACCTGACCGTGTTCCCGGGCACCCCCCCGGCCCGCGGACGCCCCCGCCGCGGAAAACGGAATCCCGGGGTTACATCGCCGCCGGACGCCGGCGCATCGTGTCGGCGGGGAACAAACCGCGAAAACGGGGAAAAGCGCCGAACAAGCCGGCCGGAACGGAATAAAACAGTCCCGCTTGATAACAGACGAACCACGCGTTGTATGATTTCACGACAGTGGAATCCCGCGAAACAGGCCGCGTGGTGACGGGACGTTGAAGAACGGAACGCGGCATGGTCGTTGGCTCGGGGGACCATCCGGTGACCATGCCGGGTCACTGGTAAGCCAGGGCCATCGGGAAGCGAAACATCCGTGAACAAAAAACAGAATCCAACCATAAAGTCGAAACACCGGGTCACCCAGTATGGCGAGGTGCTCACGCCGCGGCACATCGTTAACGCCATGCTCGACCTGGTTAAACCGGAGACTGAGCGAATTGACGCGCGTTTCCTCGAACCGGCCTGTGGAACGGGGAATTTCCTCATTGAAATTCTCCAACGCAAGTTGAGCGTTGTCGAAAAGCGCTACGGAAAGTGCCCATTGGAATACGAACGCCACGCGATCCTGGCCGTCTCGTCCCTTTACGGGATCGATCTGCTGAAGGACAACGTCGAAGAATGCCGTCAACGCCTGTTCGACGTGTTTAACGCCGCCTATTCCCGGCTCTTCAAGGCAACCGCCAAAGAAAAGTGTCGGGAAACGGCGCGCGCCATCCTGAAACGCAATATCGTCCATGGCGACGCCCTGTCGCTGAAAACCGTGGGGCCGCGTCCCGAGCCCATCGTCTTTTCGGAATGGTCGCTGATCCGAAACTTTTTACTGAAACGACGGGATTTCGCTTTCCATGAATTGGTGAACCAGGCTTCCATGCGCGAACTGCCTCTCTTTTCCGATGTGGGCGAAAAGGTCTTCATCCCGGAACCGGTTAAGGAATATCCGCCGGTGCATTTTCTGGAAATAGGTGCGACCACGAATGAACGCCAATGAACACGAACATGAACCCAAGGATATGTTTTCCGTCGGCGCGCGTTCGCGTCCCTTGGCGGATGGCTATAACCCCGATGTCCTCTCCTGCCTGGCCAACCTCTCCAGCGACGAGGTGTTCACGCCGCCCCAACTGGCCAACCAGATGTTGGACCTGCTGCCGCGGGAATTATGGAGCAACCCCGAGGCGCGCTTCCTTGACCCGGCCTGCAAGTCCGGTGTGTTCCTGCGCGAGATCGCCAAGCGGCTGGACAAGGGATTGGAAAGCCAAATCCCCGACCGCCAGGCGCGCATCAACCACATCATGACGCGCCAGCTCTTCGGCATCGCCATCACGGAGCTGACCGGCCTGATGGCGCGGCGCTCCCTGTACTGCTCCAAGAACGCCAACGGCAAATATTCAGTCTGCACCGCCTTTGACACGCCCGAAGGCAACATCCGCTACCACCGAACCGAGCATACCTGGAAAGACGGCCGTTGTGTGTTTTGCGGCGCCAACGAAGAAAACTATGCCCGCGGCGAGGAACTGGAAACCCACGCCTACGAGTTCATCCACGCCGAAAACCCCCTTTGTCTTTTCGACGAACGAAGTGAGGAGAAATCGATGAAATTCGATGTCATCATCGGCAATCCGCCGTATCAGTTGAGTGATGCTGGATATGGAAGAAGTGCTTCACCGATTTACCATCATTTTGTTAAACAGGCTAAAAAACTAAACCCACGTTTCCTTGTGATGATTATCCCTTCAAGATGGTTTGCAGGCGGAAAGGGTCTTGATGAATTCAGGCAAGAAATGTTGAACGATGACCGGATACGGAAAATCGTAGACTATGAAAACAGTGCCGATGTCTTTCCCGGTGTGGATATAGCCGGTGGTATATGTTATTTCCTTTGGGAAAGAGATTCACACGGACTATGCGAAGTAACCAATTTCTATGATGGGCAACCCGTTGTTTCCAAACGACAACTTGATGAATTTCCCATTTTCATCCGCCATAGTCGAGCAATCCCCATAATTCGGAAGGTATTGGCCAAGAATGAGAATGGAGGACGACGTTTGAGTGAAGTTGTCTCATCTCGCAAACCATTCGGTTTACCAACGAACTATACGCCAAGAGAAATAGGGATTCCGTGCTGGTTCAAGCAACGCATTGGTTTGAAATATGCCGATCCCAAGGATGTTAAGGATGATAATAACATCTTGAATAAATGGAAATTTTTGATACCTCCACATCCAATCGCCGGCCAAACTGACTTTTCAAAACCAATCGCCTTCTACTATGAAGCAAATACACGGATAGCAAAACCAGGTGAGTGTTGTACGGAGAGTTGGCTTGTTGCTTGTGCCTTCGAGACGAAGAAAGAAGTAGAGGCATTCAAGTCATATTTGTTTACCAAGACTGTTAGATTCCTTCTTCTTCAAACGGTAATTTCGCAGCATGTTACAAGAGAAAATTTCTATTTTGTACCCGATTTGGGCAAGTACGAAAGCGTTTACACCGACGAGATGCTGACGAAGCGATGGGGCATTACAAAAGAAGAGTTTGAGTTTATTGAATCGAGAATACGCGACGTGGGTGAAGGAAATGGATCAATAAACCAAGACGAGGAGCCCACCGATGAGTAACTTTTTCCGAGCTTAGCGCCATATGCTGGTCATAGGAAAAGGCTTATCATGACATTTCTTGAATTAGCAGAGCAGATACTTCGGGAAGAGAAACGCCCATTAACTCCTGAGGAAATCTGGCGCATAGCACAAGAAAAAGGCTATGCGGACCAAGTTGGCTCAAGGGGCAAGACGCCGTGGGCTACGATAGAGGCGAGACTTTATGTTGACATACGGGATAATCCCGAATCCAAGTTCACCAAATCAGGGCGAAGGCCTACCCGCTTTACGTTGAAAGAATTTGGGGATGTACTGATACCATCCAACAATGAACCAACTGTTCCTACTAAATTCAATTATAGAGAAAGAGACCTTCACCAATTTTTGACCTACTTCACGTACACGTACCATGGAATCTACACCAAAACGATTTACCATGAGAATTCATCTAAAGACCGCTATGCCCAGTGGCTGCATCCAGACATGGTAGGCGTGTATTTCCCTTTGGATACCTGGAAACCAGAGATACTGGAAATTGCGCGGGAGGTGGGAATCCAGATCCTCAGGTTGTATTCTTACGAACTAAAACGAGAACTTACCTTTAGTAACTTGCGCAAGTCCTTTTTTCAGGCCGTATCTAACTCCTCCTGGGCACATCAAGGATATTTAGTTGCCGCAGAGATTGCTCAGGATGAAGATTTCATAGAGGAACTAAAGCGACTCTCAACTTCTTTTGGAATAGGCGTCATCAAGCTCGATATTGATAATCCGGACGACTCGGCAATTATAATTCCTGCAAAAGAAAAGGAGTTTCTGGACATAAACACGATCAACCGGCTTGCAGAAATAAATAGCGATTTTCTCAAGTTTCTCAAAGGAATTAAAATTGATCTTTCCAGCCGAGAAATACGCAAAGAGCGTTATGACCGAGTTTTGAGCAGCGAAGAGCTCATACACTCCATAAAAAAGAGTGAAACCAACCGATGAGTAACTTCTTCCCCCCGCGCCCCAAAGTCGAGCCGAAAATCTACGCCTACGAGGACACCAATCCCGAATACGCGGGCCTGCTCAAGATCGGCTACACCACCAAAAGCGTGCAGGAGCGGGTGGCCGAGCAGTATCCCACCCTGCGGCCGGGCGGCCAGCCGCCCTATCGTATCGTTTTGGAAGAGCCGGCCATCCGCGGCGACGGCACGGCCTTCACCGATCACGACGTGCACCGCATGCTGCGCATCAACGGCATTCAACGAGCGGGCGGCGAATGGTTCCGCTGCACGGTGGAGCAGGTCCAGACGGCGATCAACGCGGTGCGGGAAGGGCAACTCTTCGAAGAGCAGCGCTCGCTCAACTTCACGATGCGCCCGGAGCAGGAAGCCGCGGTGGAAAAGACCATGGCCTACTTCCAAAGCTATCGCCATGAGAACGGCAAGGTGCCGCATTTCCTCTGGAACTGCAAGATGCGCTTCGGCAAAACCTTCGCCGCCTATCAACTGGCAAAACGCATGGGCTGGAAGAAGATTCTGGTGCTCACCTTCAAGCCGGCGGTGCAGAGCGCCTGGGAAGAGGATTTGCGCTGCCACGTGGATTTTCAGGGCTGGCAGTTCATCAAGCCCGGCGGGCTTACCTACGAACAAGCGGATAAAAGCAAGCCTATCGTCTGCTTCGGCTCGTTTCAGGACTACCTCGGCCGTAACCCAAGCACCAACGGCATCAAAACCAAGAACGAATGGGTTCACGCCACCAACTGGGACTGTGTGATCTTTGATGAATACCACTTCGGCGCCTGGCGCGATAAGGCCAAAGACCTTTTCGAAGCAGAGGACGAACAGGAACGGAAAGCGGCTGAAGGCGAAGCCATTGATTACTTCGATGAGGATATCCTGCCCATCACGTCCGACCACTACTTGTATCTTTCCGGCACGCCGTTCCGGGCCATTGCCACCGGCGAGTTCATCGAAGAACAGATTTACAACTGGACCTACTCGGACGAGCAGAAAGCCAAAGAAGAGTGGCAAGGCCCAGATAACCCCTATGCCGCCCTGCCGCGCATGGTGCTCATGACCTATCAGTTGCCGGACGACATCCGGACAGTGGCCATGCAGGGCGAGTTCAACGAGTTCGACTTGAATGTGTTCTTTTCCGCGGAGGGCGTGGGCGACAACGCGCGGTTTAGATACGAAGACGAGGTGCAGAAATGGCTCGATCTCATCCGCGGGGCTCACCTTCCCACGAGTCTTGACAACCTGAAACTTGGCGCGCGAAAGCCGCCGCTGCCCTACTCGGATGTGCGGCTTCTGAATGTGCTCTCGCACACCCTGTGGTTCCTACCGAGCGTCGCCTGCTGCTATGCCATGCGGAATCTCCTTAAACAACGGCAAAACAAGTTCTATCACGACTACAAAGTCATCGTTGCGGCCGGCGCCGCCGCGGGCATTGGCGTCAAGGCTCTGCGGCCGGTGCTGGACGCCATGGGCGATCCCCTCAAGACGAAAACCATCACCCTGACCTGTGGAAAACTGACAACCGGCGTCACCGTTCGGCCCTGGACGGGTATCTTTATGCTCCGGAATTTGTCCAGCCCGGAAACCTACTTCCAGGCCGCCTTCCGCGTGCAGAATCCATGGACCATCAAGAATCCCGACGGGACATCGCCTAACGAGGAGTTGATTCTCAAAGAAGAGTGCTATGTGTTTGATTTCGCTCCGGATCGCGCCCTGCGGCAAATTGCCGAGTACAGTTGCCGTCTGGATGTCAACGAGGACGATCCGGAAAAGAAGGTGGAGGAATTCATCCATTTCCTGCCGGTCCTGGCCTATGACGGCAGTTCGATGAGGCAGATCGACGCCGCCGGTGTCCTTGAAATGGCCATGAGCGGCACCACCGCCACCCTGCTGGCCCGCCGCTGGGAGAGCGCTCTTTTGGTGAATGTGGACAACGACACCCTGCGGCGGCTGATGAACAACGAACAGGCGATGAAAGCGCTGATGAGCATTGAAGGATTCCGTAACCTCAATCAGGACATCGAAACCATCATCAATAAATCCGAGGCCGTGAGAAAGTTTAAAAAAGAGGCCAACGATAGAGAACTTTCCGCCAAAGAAAAACGCGAGTTAACCGAAGAGGAAAGAGAATTCAAGAGCAAGCGCAAACAAATTCAGGAAAAACTCATCAAGTTTGCCACGCGCATCCCCATTTTCATGTATCTGACGGACTATCGGGAGAGAACGCTCAGAGACGTGATCACGCAACTGGAGCCGGGCTTGTTCAAAAAAGTAACGGGACTGACAGTAACGGATTTCGAACTGCTGGTTAGCCTCGGAGTATTCAACAGCGCGCTGATGAACGACGCGGTATTCAAGTTCAAACGCTACGAAGACCCCAGCCTGGCCTACACCGGCATCAACCGGCACGAAGGAGAAAACATCGGGCTGTACGATACCGTCATCACCAGGGAAGACGCCCGGATGGTCTTCGAGAACATATCCGGCATGACAGTATAGCGTTAACCCTTTTGACCGCGTTCCCGGGCCCTTCGCCGGTCCCGTGAATGCCCCTCTCCAATTACCGCCGGGGTTGCTTTCCACTGCCCGCGAGGCGCAAAATGGCCGGCGCGCATAACCGCCTCTGGGCGGCGCGAGTCTAAAACGAACCTTCCCCACGTGGAACAACCCGCCCGGCGAATTCGGCGGATGCGAGGAGTGCATCGCGTTATGGCAAAATGGAAATTCATACTCACCCGAGTGGCGCTGTTTCTCGCGGGGTTCGCGCTGGTCCGGGTCATCGTCCAGGTTACGGGACACCTCGCGGTCGACGCCGTCACGCCCCTGGACTACCGGGTCAGCGCCTGGATGAACCCCGACGCCTACTTCCCCGTGCTGGACGAGTGGTTCCGCGCGGTCAGCGATTACACGAACATCCTGATCGGCCTTGCTGGCCTCTCCTGGCTGGTGGCGTGGGGCCTGTATGCCCTCGCGCCCCGGGCCCAGCGGACCTGGGCCGCCCTGCTGGCCGCGGAAGGCCTCCTGTTCGCCGGCCTCGCCCTGGCCGGCAGGCTGTTTCCCAATTCCACGCTGTGGGGCGCCAACGCCCTGGAAGTCGTCGCGTTGCTCGCGCTGTTCGGGTTCCTGGCGTGGCACTACGCCCAATGCGACCGCGCGGCCATGCGACGCTGGGGCGTCACGGCGGCCCTCATGGCCCTGTGCGGCATCTCCGCCAACCAGTTCATCATCGAGCCCGTTAAAAAGGACGTGGCCCGGCCCCGCCCCTTCAACGACGCCCACAAGCCCTGGAACGAAACCCTCCGGCGCATCCCCGACGAGTACCTGCGCGGCGCCAATTCCTATCCCTCGGGACACACCGGCGGCACCTTCGCCCTGCTGACGCCGCTCTTCCTGCAGCTCCGGCGGCGACGCGCCCGCGCGGCCGTGGCCGGCTGGGCGATCATGCAGGGCCTCTCCCGGATCTATACCGCGGCCCACTTCTGCTTCGACGTGCTTATGGGCGCCTTCCTGGGTATCGCCGTGGGCACCCTCGCGCACTACCTCCTTGGCGGCGAGGCGGTGCGACCCCGCGATCCCGCGCCCAACCCCGGGCCCGCCCATCCCGCTACAGGATGAGCATCGCGTCGCCGTAGGAATAAAACCGGAACCGCTCGCGGACGGCCAGCCGGTACGCTTCCATCACGAGGTCGTAGCCGGCAAACGCGCACACCAGCGCCAGCAGGCTGGACTTCGGCAGGTGAAAATTGGTTTGCAGCGCGTCCACCCCCCGGAACACGTGGGAGGGGTAAATGTACAGGTCGGTGAGACCCTGGCCCGGGTGAAACACGCCCCGCGCGTCGCAGACGGTCTCGAGGGTCCGGCACGCGGTAGTACCCACCGCCACCACCCGCCCCCCGGACTGGCGCGCGGCGTTCAGTTGGGCCGCGGCGGCCGGGCTCACCTCGTACGACTCGGGGTCGACCCGGTGCGCTTCGACCTGGGCGGTCTTGATCGGCTTGAAGGTGCCATAGCCCACGTGCAGCGTGATGAACACCCGGTCCACCCCCCGCTCTTCCAGCCGCCGGAACACCCGGTCGGTAAAGTGTAACCCGGCGGTAGGCGCGGCCACGGCCCCCGGACGCGCGGCGTACACCGTCTGGTACCGTTCGGCGTCCAGCGGCTCGGGGTGATCCCGGCGAATGTACGGTGGGAGCGGAATCTCGCCCTGCCGCTCCAGCCATGCCACCACGTCCGGCCGCGAAAAACGGACCTGCCACTTCCCCTCGCCAGCCCGGTCGACCAGGGTCGCGGTCATGTCGCCCGCGCATTGCAGGACCATGCCCGGCCGCAACCGGGACGACGGCCGTGCCAGCGCGATCCAGGTGCCCGGTTCCGTTTCGGTCAGCAGGAACAGTTCAACCTCCCCGCCGGTGGTCTTGCGCGCGTGGACCCGGGCCCGGATCACCCGCGTGTCGTTGAGGACCAGCAGGTCCCCCGGCCGCAGGTACGCCGCGAGGTTGGCAAACACGTCCACCCGGATGGTGCCAGAGGCCCGGTCCACCACCATCAGCCGCGAAGTATCCCGCGGTTCCGCCGGGTATTGGGCGATCAGCGACTCCGGCAACTCGTAATCCAGCGCGTCCGTGTCCATATTCCGAAATTCCTGCGTGATCAGGGGGAAAAGGTATGATATCAAAGGTGTTATTCGAATACGGGGCGTATGGGTATGGTTCGCGCCCTCTATGGCCGGTTCCTGGTCAGGTAACAACACGCGGTTATGACTACCCTGTTCGACGCGTATCTGCGGGAAGACGAGCGGGTGCTCGAGTTGTTCGGGCGCTCGCTGGACTATTTCGCGTGGAATGTGTTCACGCGGCATCCCTGGCCGGCGGGCCTGCGCGACGCGCTGGAAGACCTCCAGCCAAAACTGGGCGGCAGCGCCGTGTCCCTGAAAGGCAACGAGCCCGTCATCGTCACGGGCCAGCAACCCGGCCTGTTCCTCGGACCGCTCTACACGGTCTACAAGGCCGTCACGGCAATCCGGCTGGCCCGGCTGCTGTCCGAGCGGCATGGCAAGCGCGTCCTGCCCGTCTTCTGGATCGCCTCCGAGGACCACGACTTCGAAGAAACGCGCCGGTACTGGTTTACCGACGCCCGCGCCGTGCTGCATGAACGGGTTTACACCCCCGTGGACGCCCTTGGTCAGCCCCTGGACGTCGCCGGCCTGCCCATGCACAAGGTGCCCGCCGGCATCTCC